>DATJPY010000092.1:0-56189 GCA_035506135.1 Myxococcota bacterium
GGTCTTCGGCGGCGCGGCGCCCGCGAAGGCGACGACTCGGAGCGCCGAGCGCAGAGCCCCGCGCGAGCAACGGGCGCGGCGAGCACGAGCCCGGCGACCCGCCACGCGCAAGGCGCCGCGCCGCCTTCGATCGAAGTCGAGACATGCGTTCGGCGCCGCGCAGCGAGCCGAAGGCGAGCGAAGTCCATCAGCAAGGCGCCGCGCCGCCCTCTGATCGAGACCTCAATCCCCCTCGCTCAACCGGTGCTTCTGCACCTTCCCCGTCACCGTCTTCGGAAGCTCCGCCACGGCGACGAACGAGCGCGGCACCTTGAAGCTCGCGATCCGCTCGCGGCCCCACGCCCGCAGCGCCTCGGGGTCGAGCGGCGCGCCCGGCTCGAGGACCACGAAGGCGCGCCCGACCTCGCCCCAGCGCGCGTCGGGCACGCCGACCACCGCGATCTCGCGGACCGCCGGGTGCGCCGCGTAGGTCTGCTCGACCTGTGCGGGATAGACGTTCTCGCCCCCCGAGATGTAGAGCTCGCGCGCACGCCCGACCAACGTCACGAAGCCCTCGGCGTCGACCGTCGCGAGATCGCCGGTGCGGAGCCAGCCGTCCTCGCGCAGCGTCTCGGCGGTGGCCTCGGGACGCCGCCAGTAGCCGCTCATAGTGATTGGGCCGCGCACCACGATCTCGCCGGCCTCGCCCACGCCCGCATCGCGCCAGCGGTCGGGCGGGTGCGCGAGCGTCTCGGGATCGACCACGCGGAGCTCGGCGTGGAACACGGGCTTGCCGACGCTGCCCGCCTTGCGGACCGCGTCGCGCGCGTCGAGGCAGCAGAGGATGGATGTCTCCGTCTGGCCGAAGCCCTGCTTCAACACCACCCCGTGCGCCTCGAAGGCGTGGATCAGCTCGACGGGGATCGCCGCGCCCGCCGTGAAGGCGAAGCGCAGCGAGGCCAGGTCGAAGCCGCCCGGCGTGGTCTCGAGCGCGTCGAGCAGGGAACGGAACATGGTCGGGACGCCGCCGAAGAACGTGACGCCGTGCTGAGACACTGCGCGCCAGAGCGCAGCGGCATCGAAGTGGCGCTGCAGCACCAGCGTGGCACCGGCATAGAGCGCGGGGAGCGACAGGATGGAGAGCCCGAAGGAGTGGAAGAGCGGCACCACGACGAGCACGCGGTCGCGCCCCGCGAGGTCGAAGAAGAGCTGCGCGTTGAGCGCATTGAAGAGTGCCTTGCGGTGCGGGAGCAGGGCGCCCTTCGGGATGCCCGTGGTGCCGGAGGTGTACATCAGGATCATCGGATCCTCGGGCGCCACCGGCGCCACGGTGAAGACCGGCTCGCTCGCGGCGAGCGCGGCCTCGTAGGCATCCGGCACCGCGAGCAGGCGCGGCCGACGCGCCGCCGCGGCGCAGGCGCGCTCGACCTGCGGTGCCAGATCGGCCTCGTGCAGCAGCACGGCGGGCTCCGCGTCGTCGAGCAGCTCCCGCACCTCCGGCGGCGCGAGGCGCGTGTTGATCGGGAGCGCGATCGCGCCGAGCCGGGCCGCGCCGAAGACGGCCTCGAGGAAGCTCGAGCGGTTTCCGAGCGCGATCGCGACCCGGTCGCCGCGGCCCACCTGCTGCGCGCGCAGCCAGCCCGCGAAGCGGGCGGCGCGGGCGTCGAGGGCGGCGTAGTCGAGCACGCGCTCGGCCTCGATCAAGGCGGCGCGGTCTCCGCAGAGCGCCGCACGGCGCACCAGCCAGCCCCCGGCATTGTCGAGCGCGCTCGGCGCCATGCGCCGGCTCGGATACCGGAGGCGGTTGCGGCGCGCCAGAGTGTCCTACCCTCGGCGCGGAGGAGGCGCAGATGAACCTGAAGGGCGAGCCGGCCTTCGTCGGACGGCACTGCGGCTCGCACCGGTACCTCGTCACTCCCGAGCTGGCGCGCTTCTACGCCGACGCCCTCGACGATCCGAGCCCCCGCTACGAATCGATCGCGCCCCCGCTGCTGTTCCACTCCGAGTGCTACAAGGTCCTCGGCGAGTGGTACCTGGCCAACCTGTTCGGGAACCTGCACGCGCGCCAGGACTGGGAGCTCTACGGGGAGATCCCGATCGGCGGCACCGTGCGCACCCGCTCCACCATCATCGAGCGCTACCACAAGCGGGGGCGCGATTACGTGGTGAACGAGACGGATCTGGTCGGCGAGCCCGACGGCCGCCTCCTGGTGCGCGGTCGCACCCACCAGTCGTTCCTGCCGAAGCGGGATGGAGCCGCCGCGCCCGCGCGCAGCGGCTTCGTCGTCGACGAGCAGACCGCGCGGCAGAAGGCGCCGGCGGCGCCGTTCCCGACCGCGACGGGCCCCGAGCTCGCACCGCGCAAGAAGCTCGTCGACGCGCGGCGCTGCTGGATGTTCTCCGGCCCCGGCCGCAACTACCACACCGACGCCGAGGAGGCGCGCAAGCTCGGCTTCCCGAACATCGTGGTGCAGGGGATGATGAGCACGTGCTTCGTCCAGCAGCTCATGCACGACAGCTTCGGGGCTGGCTGGACGGTGGGCGGCCGGATGTCGCTGAAGCTCACCAACGTGCTGTGGGTCGACGAGAGCGTGACCGTGCGCGGCCGGGTCGCGGAAGAGGTGCCCGAGGGCCCGAGCCGGCGCGTCCACTGCCAGGTGTGGGTGGAGAAGGACGACGGCACGCGCGTCGCGCTCGGCGACGCGAGCGCGCTGCGCTGACGGATGCTGCGGGCGCTCGCCCACGCGCTGCGCGAGCTCGGGCTCGACGGGCGACGTGTGGTCGTGGCGGTGTCGGGCGGCATCGATTCGACCGCGCTCGCGCACGGGCTGGCCGCCCTGGCGGCGCGGCACGCGCTCGCGCTCTCCATCGCGCACGTGAACCACGGCCTGCGCGGGGCCGAGTCGGACGCCGACGAGGCCTTCGTCCGGGAGCTGGCCTCCTCGCTCGCGATCCCCTGCGCGGTCGAGCGGGTGGACCCCCGCGCGCTCGTGGCTGCGGCGGACTCGAGCCGGGCCCGGCCCACCGTGCAGGAGGCGGCGCGGCGGCTGCGCGACGACGCGCTCCGCCGCATCGCCGCGCGCGCCGGCGCCCAGCACGTCGCCACCGGCCATACCCTCGACGACCAGGCCGAGACGGTGCTGCTGCGCCTCCTGCGCGGCGCCGGCCCGGCGGGCCTCGGCGGCATCCCGGAGCGCTCGCGCGACGGCGTCCTGGTGCGCCCGCTGCTGCGCACCTCACGCGCAGAGATCGAGCGCTTCGCCCGCACGCGGCGCCTCGCGTGGCGCGAGGACTCGTCGAACGCCGACCCGCGCTACGCGCGAAACCGACTCCGCCGGCAATGGCTGCCGGGCCTGCGCGACGCCTTCAACCCGCGGCTGCTCAGGGCGATCGCGGATCTGGCCGAAACGCAGCGCAGGGAGTCGGAATGGATCGACGGGCTCGTCGCGCAAGAGGCGGAGCGGCGCTTCGCGCTGGAGCGGAGCGGCGCGCTCCGCATCGAGTCGAAGGGCTGGGAGCGGGCCGCGATGCCCGATGCGCTCGCGCGGCGGCTCGCGCGTGCGGCACTGCACCGCTGTGGCGGGGCGCGCGACGTTTCCCGGGCGCACCTCGACCGCGTCGTGGCGTTCTGGCGCTCGGGCCGACCCGGCCGCTCGATCGAGCTGCCCGGGGGTCTAGTGCTGTCGCGGGACGCGAGGGGATTCTGCCTCGCGCGCGCCGGCTTGCCGTCAGGACCTACATGCTAAGCTGGGTCATATCCAGCGGTTTCCCGGTCCGTGAATGGCTCGGGCCGGCACCCCGTCGGTGGGTCGAGGGGCCTGCGGGCAGGCCCGGCGTGAGGTGTGCGTGACCCAACAGTTCTACAAGAACATGGCTCTCTGGGTCGTGATCCTGCTGATGATCCTGCTGCTGGTCACCATGCTCCGACAGAGCCAGAGCACCCCCGCGGAGATCCCCTTCAGCAAGTTCATGGAGCGCGTCGAGGCCGGCGAGGTGGCGGCCGTCACCATCGAGGACGGCCACATCGACGGGCGCCTCAGCTCCGGCGAGCCCTTCGCCACCTATGCGCCCGCCATCACCGAGGGCCTGCTCGACCAGCTCAAGACCAAGAACGTCGAGATCACGGCGCGCCCCGCGCGCGAGTCGTCCCTCTGGCAGCAGATCCTGATCATGTGGTTCCCGTTCCTGCTGCTGATCGGGCTCTGGATCTTCTTCGTGCGCCAGATGCAGGCCGGCGGCGGCAAGGCGATGAGCTTCGGCAAGTCGCGCGCGCGGCTCCTGAACGAGAGCCACAACCGCGTGACCTTCGCCGACGTGGCCGGCGTCGACGAGTCGAAGGCCGAGCTCGAGGAGATCATCGCCTTCCTGCGCGATCCGAAGAAGTTCACCAAGCTCGGCGGCCGCATTCCGAAGGGCGTGCTGCTGGTCGGCCCCCCCGGCACCGGCAAGACGCTGCTCGCCAAGGCGGTGGCCGGCGAGGCGGGCGTCCCATTCTTCTCGATCTCCGGCTCCGACTTCGTCGAGATGTTCGTCGGAGTGGGCGCCTCGCGCGTGCGCGACCTGTTCCTGCAGGGCAAGAAGAACGCGCCGTGCATCATCTTCATCGACGAGATCGACGCAGTGGGTCGCCACCGCGGCGCCGGCCTCGGCGGCGGACACGACGAGCGCGAGCAGACGCTGAACCAGCTCCTGGTCGAGATGGACGGCTTCGAGAGCAACGAGGGCGTGATCCTGGTCGCCGCGACCAACCGGCCCGACGTGCTCGACCCCGCGCTGCTGCGGCCGGGCCGCTTCGACCGCCGCGTCGTGGTGCCGCGGCCGGACTTCCGCGGGCGCTACGAGATCCTGAAGGTGCACACGCGGCGCGTGCCGCTCGCCGACGACGTCGACCTCGAGGTGATCGGGCGCGGGACGCCCGGCTTCGTGGGCGCCGACCTGCAGAACCTGGTGAACGAGGCGGCACTGCTCGCAGCGCGCCGCGAGGCCACGCGCGTGGCGATGGTCGACTTCGAGCGCGCCAAGGACAAGGTGCTGCTCGGCGCCGAGCGCCGCTCGCTGGTGATGACCGACGAGGACAAGCGCATCACCGCGTACCACGAGGGCGGCCACGCGCTCGTGGCGATGCTCACCGAGGGCTCGGACCCGGTGCACAAGGTCACCATCATCCCGCGCGGCATGGCGCTCGGCGTGACCCAGACGCTGCCGCCCGAGGACCGCTACAACCTGACGCGCGGGCAGATCCTGGCGATGATCAAGCACGCCATGGGCGGGCGCGCAGCCGAGCAGATCGTATTCGGGCATCTCTCGACCGGCGCCTCCAACGACCTGCAGCAGGCGACCCGCCTGGCGCGCCAGATGGTCTGCAAGTACGGGATGAGCGAGAAGCTCGGCCCGGTCTCGTACGGCGACGACGACCACGACGTGTTCCTCGGGCGCGACTTCATGACGCGCAAGGACTTCAGCGAGAAGAAGGCGGAGGAGATCGACGAGGAGGTGAGCCAGCTGCTGAACGCGCTCTATCTGGAGGCGCGCACGCTGCTGTTGGAGAACCGCGCCGTGCTCGATCGCATCGCGGCCTCGCTTCTCGAGCGCGAGACGCTCGACACCAGCGACCTGCGCCTGCTGCTGGCGGGGCAGACGCTGCCGCCGCTCGTTACCCCGAAGGCCGGCGAGACGGCGGCCGAGCCGCGCCGCGAGGCGAAGCCCGAGCCGCTCCCGAAGTTCCCGGGCAAGAAGCTCCCGGACCCCGAACCGATGCCCGGCTAGGCCGGCCGCCTGCTCTGGAGCGCGCGGAGGACTCCGTGGCCGAGACCCCGATCTTCCCGCGCGAGCGCGTGACGATCGTCGGCGTGCTCAACGCGACGCCCGACTCGTTCTCCGATGGCGGCCGCCTGATGGACGCCGCGGGGCGCATCGACACCGAGGCCGCCGTCGCCCTCGGCCTGCGCCTCGAGCGCGAGGGCGCGCATGTGCTCGATGTCGGCGGGGAGTCGACGCGTCCCGGGGCCGGGGAGGTCCCCGCGGATCTCGAGATCGCGCGCGTCGTCCCGGTGATCGAGGCGCTCGCCAAGTCGACGCGCCTTCCGATCGCCGTGGACACGCGCAAGGGCGCCGTCGCGCGCGCGGCGCTCGGGGCCGGCGCGCGCGTGGTGAACGACGTCTCGGGCGGGCGCTTCGACGCCGGGCTGCTCGACGCCGCGGCCGAGGCGGGCGCGACCCTCGTGCTCGGCCACCTGCGCGGCGTGCCCGCCACGATGCAGGCAGCGCCCCGCTTCGACGACACGCTGGGCGAGGTGGCCGCGGAGCTCGCCGAGAGCGCCGCGCGCGCCGAGCGCGCCGGGGTGGCGCGCGAGCGCATCGCGCTCGATCCGGGGATCGGCTTCGGCAAGCGCCTCGAGGACAACCTCGCGCTGCTCGCGGGGGTCGGCTGGCTGGCGGAGCGTCTGGGACGGCCGGTGCTGGTGGGTCCCTCGCGCAAGTCGTTCCTGGGCCGCCTCACCGGGGATCCGGTCGAGGCGCGCGAGGTCGCGACGGTTGCGGCGTGCGCGGTGGCGGTCTTCGCCGGGGCCGACGCGATCCGCGTCCACGACGTGGCCGCGGGCGTGCGCGCCGCCGCCGTCGGCCGCGCGCTGCGGGACGCGCAGCGCAGCCGCTCGGAGGCGCGCCCGTGATCGAGTACCTGTGGAGCGGGCTCCAGGGCCTCTGGGCCGACTACGCGACCGGCTTCGACCCGATCCGCGACACGATCGACATCGTGATCGTCGCGTTCGGGATCTACTGGCTGCTGCTGCTGATCCGCGGCACGCGCGCCGTGCAGATCCTGGTCGGGCTCATGCTGCTCGCGGGGGCGAGCCTTGCCTCCAAGGCCTTCGACCTCGCCACGCTGCAGTGGATCCTCGACAACTTCCTGTCGTCCGCGGTGCTCATCATCATCGTGCTGTTCCAGACCGACATCCGCCGCGCGCTCGCGCGCGTCGGGCGCGGCGTCTTCCCTGCCGTCTCGCGCCGAGAGGAGACCCAGATCCTCGAGGAGGTGGTGCGCTCCGCGCAGACGCTCGCGGATCGGCGCATCGGCGCGCTGATCGCGCTCGAGCGCGAGACGCGCCTCAACGATCTGGTGGAGGCCGGAATCGCCGTCGACGCCGCCGTCAGCAAGGACCTGCTGACCTCGATCTTCATGCCGACCTCGCCGCTGCACGATGGGGCGGTCGTGATCCAGGACGGTCGCATCGCGTGGGCCGGCTGCGTGCTGCCGCTCACGCTCCGCGAGGGGCTGCCCGAGGGTCTCGGCACCCGCCACCGCGCCGCCATCGGGATCACCGAGGAGAGCGACGCCGTGGTCGTCGTGGTCTCCGAGGAGACCTCCGCGATCTCGGTGGTGTTCGGAGGCGAGCTGGTGCGCGACCTCGACGGTCCGCGGCTGCGCGAGCTCCTGCGGGAGATCCTGAGCGGCGGGGCACGCGGCGTGCAGGAGGTCGAGGAGCCGAGCGACGCCGGGCTGGACGAGGCCCTCGAGGACGCGGCTGCCGAGCGCCGCTCGCGGAACGCCAGCCGGGCATGACGGTCCGGCCGTTCGCCAACCTCGGCTACAAGCTGCTCGCCGTCGCCCTGGCCGTGTTCCTCTGGGTGGTGGCGCGCGGCTCGTCGAGCGTCGAGCGCGGCTTCGACATCCCCGTGGTGCTGCAGGGGCTGCCGAGCGAGCTCGTCGTCGTCGACCAGGGCGCCGACATGGTGAACCTGCGCGTCTCCGGCACGCGCGCCGCGCTGCGCAACCTCGAGCCGGAGCGCCTCGAGTACGCCGTCGACCTGAGCGGCGCGAAGCCCGGCGTCGCCAAGTTCGAGGTCGATCTGTCCCGCTTCGACCTGCCGCGCGGTGCCCGCATCGTGAGCCGCTCGCCCGCGCAGATCGAGCTCGGCCTCGAGAGCCGCGCCACCCGGCCGGTGAAGGTGCGCGCCGACGTCGAGGGCAAGCCCGCCGACGGATTCCGGGTGGTGGGGATCGACGCCGATCCGCCCCGCGTCAGGATCACGGGCGCCCGCGCGGAGGTGCTACGGCTTTCCGAGGTGGCGACCGAAACGGTCGACGTAGGAGGGGCCACGGCGCCCGTCGAGCGGGAGGTGCACGTGGCGCCGGGGGCCGGCCACCTGTGGGTCGAGGACCCCGGGCCGGTGAAGGTGCGCGTCGACATCCAGCCGGTGCCTCCGCCGGCGGTGGTCGAGCCCAAGGCGCCGCCGCCGCGGCGGCGTTGAGACGGGAAGGGGAGGTCGCATGGCGGAGCGACGGCTGTTCGGGACCGACGGGGTGCGCGGGCGCGCCAACGTCGACCCGATGACGGCGGAGATGGCGCTCGCGCTCGGCCAGGCGGTGAGCAGCCTGTTCCGGCGCCGCAGCGGCGAGCGCCACAAGATCATCATCGGCAAGGACACTCGCCTCTCCGGGTACCTGTTCGAGAACGCGCTGGTGGCCGGCATGTGCTCGATGGGCGTCGACGTGCTGCAGGTCGGCCCGATGCCCACCCCGGGCATGGCGTTCCTCACGGTCGACATGCGCTGCGACGCCGGCGTCATGATCTCGGCCAGCCACAACCTGTATCAGGACAACGGGATCAAGTTCTTCTCGCACGACGGCTACAAGCTTCCCGACGAGTTCGAGCGCCGGATCGAGGAGCTGATCGCCAGCGGCCGGCTGGCGTCGCTCCGCGCGCCGGCCGAGGAGGTCGGCCGCGCGCGGCGCATCGACGACGCCGAGGGGCGCTACGTCGTCTTCCTGAAGAAGACGTTCCCGCAGGAGCAGACGCTCGAGGGGCTCCGCATCGTGCTCGACTGCGCCAACGGCGCCGCCTACAAGGTCGGGCCGACGGTGCTGTCGGAGCTCGACGCCGAGGTGTTCGCGATCGGGACCAATCCGAACGGCCGCAACATCAACGAGGGCTGTGGCTCGACGAGCCCGGAGACGGTGATCGCCAAGGTGCGCGAGCTGCGCGCCGACGTCGGCATCGCGCTCGACGGCGACGGCGACCGCTGCGTCATGGTCGACGAGAAGGGCAACGCCATCGACGGCGATGCGCTGCTCGCGATCTCGGCGCGCGACATGGCGGAGCGCGGCACGCTGCGCGGCGGCGCCGTGGTGGCGACGGTGATGAGCAACCTCGGCCTCGAACACGCGCTCGACCGCATCGGCGTGCGCCTGGTGCGCACGGCAGTCGGCGATCGCTACGTCGTCGAGGAGATGCGGGCGGGCGGCTACAACTTGGGCGGCGAGCAGTCGGGCCACGTGCTCTACCTCGACCACAACACGACGGGCGACGGCCTCATCACCGCGCTGCAGGCGCTCGCGATCATGCGGCGCAAGGGCCGGCCGCTCTCGGAGCTGGTGCGCGACATCGAGCGCTTCCCGCAGGTGCTGATCAACGTGAAGGTCGGGGAGAAGCGGCCGCTCGAGAGCCTGGCGGGGGTGCAGGCGTCGATCGCGAAGGTCGAGAAGGCGCTCGACGGCCGCGGCCGCGTGCTGATCCGCTACAGCGGCACCGAGCCGATGGCGCGCGTGATGGTGGAGGGCGAGGACGAGACTCGCGTCCGCGAGCACGCGCAGGCGATCGCGGCGGAGCTGCGCCGCGCGCTCGGCGGAGAGCCGGCGTAGTGCGCGCGCTCACCGTCGCGCTCGATGCCGTCGCGGCGCTGCGCGACGCCGGCGGACGCGACGAGCCGCGGCTCGCGCAGGCGGCGCTCGCGGCCGAGCTGGCGGGTGCCGATGCGGTGCGCGTGGGCGTGGTCGAGTCGCTGCGGCCGGTCCGCGAGAGCGACCTGCACGACCTGCGGCGCGCGGCGCGCACGCTCGAGCTGCGCATGGCGCCCACCCCCTCGCTCCTCAAGCTGGCGCTCGAGGTGCGCCCGGACCGCGTGATCCTGGCGAGCGAGCCCGGCGCGGCGCGCTTCGACCCCGCGCCGCTCGATGCGGCCGCCCTGCGCGGCAGCGCGCCGGCGGCCGTGCGCGCGCTGGCCGAGGCCGGCATCCCGGCGTGGCTGCGCATCGCCCCGGAGCTCGAGGCGGTGAAGGCCGTGCGCGCGGTCGCGGTGGGCGGCGTCGAGCTGGCCGCGCTCGGCAGCGTGGACCTGCCGGAGCCCGAGCGTGCGCTGGCGCTCGACCGGCTCGGCGACGCGGCGCGGCTCGCCGCCAAGCTGAGCCTGCCGGTGTCGGCCGCCGGAGGGCTCGACACGGGGAGCGTGCGGGCGCTCCTTGCGGCGGCGCCCGGGATCGCTGGCGTGACGGTCGGGCGGCACCTGATCGGTCGCGCGCTTCTGGTCGGGATGGATCGTGCCGTGCGCGACCTGCGCGACGAGCTCGGCTGAGCCTTCCGCCTCCTCCGAGGCCGTCCTAGGGCTATCGTCCACGCCATGATCGTGGGCCTCGGCATCGAGGGCGTGGAGGCGCCGCGCTTCGCGCGCGCGGCGGCGCGGTTCGGAGACCGGCTCGCGCGCCGTCTCTTCACGGACTCCGAGCGCGCCCACGCGGCGGCGCGGCCGCTCGGCGCCGAGAGCCTGGCCGTCCGCTTCGCGGCCAAGTGCGCCACGCGACGCGCGCTCGGCGGCGGTGCGATCGGCTGGCGGGACATCGAGGTCGTGAGCGCGCGGAGCGGCGCCCCCGAGCTCCGGCTCCACGGCGCGGCGGCGCGGCGCGCATCGGTGCTCGGCGTCGCGCGGAGCGCCGTCAGCCTGAGCCACGATCGCGGCGCGTGCGTCGCGCACGTCGTCCTGGAGCGCGACCCGTGAGCGAGGGCGTCTGGCGCCTGGTCGGGGCGGCGGTGATGCGCGCGCTCGACCGACACACGATCGAGACGCTCGGCGTCGCCGGGGAGCTCCTGATGGAGAGCGCCGGGCGCGCCGTGGCGGAGGCGGTGCTGGCCGAGCGCGCGGGCGACGGGCCCGTGCTCCTGGTGTGCGGAGTCGGGAACAACGGCGGCGACGGCTTCGTGGCCGCGCGGCAGCTCGCCTCGCTCGGCGTTCCGGTGCGCGTCGCGCTGGTGGGCGACGCGAAGAAGCTCCGCGGCGACGCGGCTGCCAACTGGAAGCGGCTCGAGCGCCTCGGCGTGTCGATCGAGGGCGCGCGCTTCCGCACCGCGGGCGCGTCGGTCGTCGTCGATGCGCTGTTCGGGACCGGGCTCGATCGCGCGGTGCAGGGCGAGGCGGCCGCGGCGATCCGCCGCATCTCCGCCGCGCGTCCGCACGCGCGCGTCGTGGCGGTCGATCTGCCCTCGGGCCTCGACGCGGACACCGGCGGCATCCACGGCGTCGCGGTGCAGGCGGACGTCACGGTCACCATCGAGCTGCCGAAGCTCGGGCTCGCGCTCGAGCCGGGACGCAGCCTGGCCGGCCGCATCACCGTCGCGCGCGTCGGCATCGCACACGACGCACCCGACACCGAGGTGCATGGCGCGGCGGAGCTCTGGACGAGCGCCGCGGCTGCGCGCGTGCTGCCGCTGCGCCCGGCCGCAGGCCACAAGGGGAGCTTCGGCCACGTGCTGGTGGTGGCGGGATCGCGCGGCAAGGCCGGCGCGGCGGCGCTCGCGGCCGAAGGGGCGGCGCGGACCGGCGCTGGGCTCGTCACCGTGGCGTGTCCGACCGGCATCAACGAGATCCTCCAGGTCAAGCGCACCGAGACGATGACCGCGCCGGTGCCGGACACGGCCGAGGGCGGGCTCGCGAGCGCGGCGCTGGAGCCCATCCTCGCGCTCGCGCGCGAGCGCGACGTGGTGGCGCTGGGACCCGGCCTGGGCCGCGAGGCCGAGACGCAGAAGCTGGTGCGCGACCTCGCGCCTCGCATCGCGCGTCCGCTGGTCCTCGATGCCGATGGCCTCTTCGCGCTCGCCAGCGACCTGGCTGCGTTGAAGGCGCGACGGGCCGCCACTATCTTGACGCCGCATCCCGGAGAGGCGGCGCGGCTCCTGGCCACGACACCGGCGGCGATCAACGAGGATCGGGTCGCGGCGGCGCGGCGGATCGCCGATCGCTCGGCCGGGGTCGTGCTGCTGAAGGGCGCGGCGACGGTGATCGCGGCGCCTGGCGGCCGGGTCGCGGTGAATCCGACCGGCGGTCCGTTGCTCGGCACCGGCGGCACCGGGGACGTGCTGACGGGCGTCGTCGCCGCGCTCATGGGTCAGGGGCTCGCTCCCTTCGAGGCCGCAACGCTCGCGGCGTGGCTGCACGGGTCGGCGGCGGATCGGCTGGCGGCGCGGCGCGGAAGCTCGGGCGTGCTGGCCGGCGAGCTGGCGGCGGAGCTTCCGGAGGCGGCCGAGGCGCTGCGGCGGACGGCGGGAGGCGAGGACGCAGGCAGGCTTGCGGTTCCATTCCCGTAGTCCCGTCGCGACGCGGGCCGCCGCGCGCCGTCTCGGCGAGGCGATCGAGGCGGTGATCGAGACGCGCGAGTCGGCGCTGGTGATCGGCCTCACCGGACCGCTCGGCGCGGGCAAGACGGAGTGGGTGAAGGGTCTCGCGGAGGGACTCGGTGTGGACGTGGCGCTGGTGGCGAGTCCGAGCTTCGTGATCGCGAGCGAGTACCCGGGCGGGCGCCCGCTCGCGCACGTGGATCTGTTCCGCGTGGCGAGCGAGGCGGAGCTGGAGTCGGCGGGATTCCTCGACCTGCTCGCCCCGGGCCGCGTGGTCGCGGTCGAGTGGGCGGATCGGATGCCGGCTGCGCTGCCCGGGGACCGGATCGAGGTGCGCATCGAGCGGGGCGGAGCGGCCGAGGCGCGCGAGCTCTCGGCGCGCGCGACCGGGCCGCTCGCGAGCCGGGTGGTCGCCGAGTGGCAGCGCCGGGTCGAGCAGAACGAGGAACGAGCGTGGCACTGATCGTCCAGAAGTACGGAGGGACCAGCGTGGCCTCGCCGGAGCGCATCCGGAGGGTGGCCGAGCGCGTGGTCGCCACGCAGGACCAGGGCCATCGCGTCGCGGTGGTGGTCTCGGCGATGGCCGGTGAGACCGACGCGCTCGTCGCGCTGGCGCACGAGATCGGCGGCGAGCAGCCCGACCCGCGCGAGTACGACGCGCTGGTATCGACCGGCGAGCAGAAGACGATCGCGCTCCTGGCGATGGCGATCCAGGGCCTCGGCCGCAATGCGCGGTCGTTCACGGGCGCGCAGATCGGCATGCGCACCGATGCCGCCCACACGAGGGCCCGCATCCAGAGCATCGACACGCGGCGCCTCCTCGAGGTGCTCGACGCGGGCACGGTCGCGGTGATCGCCGGCTTCCAGGGCGTCGACGAGGACGGCAGCATCACCACGCTGGGCCGCGGCGGCTCGGACACCTCGGCGGTGGCGATCGCCGCGGCGCTCGAGGCGGACGCCTGCGAGATCTACACCGACGTGCGAGGCGTGTACACGACGGATCCCAACCTGGTGCCCGCGGCGCGCCAGCTCTCCCGCGTCTCCTACGACGAGATGCTCGAGATGGCGAGCCTGGGTGCCAAGGTGCTGCAGATCCGGTCGGTCAAGTTCGCGATGCACTACGGCGTTCCGCTCCACGTGCGCTCCAGCTTCGAGCAGGCGGAGGGCACCTGGGTGACGCGCGAGGAGGACGTGATGGAGCGCCTGGTCGTCTCCGGCGTGACCTACAACCGCAACGAGGCGAAGATCCGCGTCTCCGGGCTGAAGGACCAGCCGGGCGTCTCGGCGCGGCTCTTCACGCCGCTCTCCTCGGCCGGCATCGTGGTCGACATGATCGTGCAGAACCTGAGCCGCGACGGGACCACGGACATCACCTTCACGGTTCAGCGCGGCGACTACAAGCGCGCGCTCGAGCTGGCGCAGCGCGCCGCGCGCGAGATCGGCGCCGGCGGCGTCGAGGGCGACGACCGCATCGCCAAGGTCTCGATCGTCGGCCTCGGCATGAAGGACCATGCCGGCGTCGCTTCGAAGATGTTCCAGACGCTCGCCGACGAGGGCATCAACATCCAGATGATCTCGACCAGCGAGATCAAGATCTCGGTGGTGATCGACGAGAAGTATTCGGAGCTCGCCGTGCGCGCGTTGCACGGAGCCTTCGTGGAGCCGGGTGTGGCGGGGCCGGCGCCCGAGTGAGCGCGCGCGCGGCGGCGCTGCTGGCCTGGATCGCGCTCGGCGCCTCGGCGCCGGACTTCGCGCCGGCGCCCGCGGAGTGCCCGGCGCCGCGCCTCGCGGGCGCCCGAGGCGGCCTTGCGGCCGTCCGATGCGGAGGCGCTCCGGCGCCTCCGCCCGCCGGCGCGGCGCGCCTGCTCTTCGGGCTACCGCTCGACGTGAACCGCGCCGAGCGCGAGGCGCTCGAGGTGCTCCCGGGCATCGGGCCGGCGCGCGCCGCGGCGATCGTGCGCGAGCGCACCGGGCGGCCGTTCTGCGGCGTGGACGACCTCGCGCGCGTCCCGGGCCTGGGACCCGTGACTCGCGCGCGGCTCGCCCCCTGGATCGAAGTGCGACCCGAGCGCGGCTGCGACGAACGGAGCGTCCGATGACGAGCGGCGTCGAGGAGCTGCGCGCGCGCGTCGAGCGATATCTCGAGCGCGACCTCTGGCGGCGCCAGACCCGGAGCGGCCTCCTGACCCGGCTCGGCCGCCATCTGCTCCAGCTCGGCGTGCTGGTGGCGCAGGGTGTCTCGCGCAACCAGACGCTCCTGCGCGCCAGCGCGCTCACCTACTTCTCGATGCTGTCGCTGATCCCGCTGCTCGCCCTGGCGATCGGACTGGTCGAGGCCTTCGGCGCGAGCCAGGCGATCATCGACCTGGTCGTGCAGCAGATCGCGACGGTGAATCAAGATGCGGGGAAGTGGATCAGCGGGCAGGTGCAGGGGATCAAGTTCAGCAGCCTGGGCGCGGTTGGCGGTGCCACGCTCTTCGTCACCACGGTGCTCGCCCTCTCGAGCGTCGAGAAGGCGCTGAACCAGATCTGGGGCGTCGACAAGCAGCGCCCGCTCGTGCGGCGTTTCCCCGACTACCTCGCGGTCCTGGTGGTGGCGCCGCTCCTGCTGGCGACCGCGATCTCGCTGGCCACCACGCTGGGCAGCGATGCGAAGGTCGAGCACCTGCTGGAGCGGCCGATGCTCGCCGCGCTCTATCACCAGGCTCCGGCGCTCCTGCTCTGGGCGGCGTTCACGTTCCTCTACTGGTTCATGCCGAACACCAAGGTGCGGATGGGCCCGGCGATGGCCGGCGGGGCGCTGGCCGCCATGCTCTTCGGGCTGGTGCAGTGGGGCTACGTCACGTTCCAGGTCGGCGCCGCGCGGGCGAGCGTCCTGTTCGGGAGCTTCGCCGCCCTGCCGATCCTGCTGGTCTGGATCTACTTCTCGTGGGCGATCGTGCTGCTCGGAGCGGAGCTCGCCTTCGCGCAGCAGAACCTCGCGTCGTTCCGCCGCACGCGCGAGGGCGAGGATCCGCGGCCCGCTGCGCGCGAGGCGATGGGCATTGCCATCGCGGCGCACGTGGCGCGCGCCTTCCGCTCGGGCGACGGCGGTGTCACCGCCGAGCATCTGGCGGACGCGCTCGACGTCCCGGTGCGCACCGTGCGCGGCGTGCTGACGGAGCTGGAGGCCGCCGGCCTGGTGGCGCCGCGCGGCGACGCCCGGCTCGATGGCTACCAGCTCGCGCGCGCGGCCGAGTCGATCGGAATGCAGGACGTGCTGCGCGCGCTGCGTGGTGACGCCGACGGCGTGGCGGCCGTGGTGCGGAGCGACAAGGCGGTGAAGGTGCTGGTGGCGGATCTCGAGCAGGGCGAGCACGGCGCCGTCGAGGGCCGCACGCTGGCGGACCTCGCCGGCACGGCGAGCTCGGTTGACCCACGCAGTGCGAGTGGTTAGGGTGGGCCGGAGCGAGCGCCGGGCCCGGCATGCGCATCTACCTCGACCACAATGCCACCACGCCGCTGCGCGACGAGGTCGTCGCTGCGATGGTGCACGCGTTGCGCGACGCGTTCGGCAATCCCAGCAGCGCCCACGCGGACGGCGCACGCGCGCGCCGCGAGATCGAGCGCGCGCGGGAACGCGTCGCCGCGCTGGTCGGGGCGCGCCCGGGCGGGATCGTCTTCACGTCGGGCGCGACCGAGGCGAACAACCTGGCGATCCAGGGCCTCGCCCGCGGTCGCCGCGCGCGCGGCCGCCACCTCGTCGCGAGCGCGATCGAGCATCCGTCGGTCGAGGCGCCGCTCGCGGCGCTGCGCGCCGAGGGCTGGCGCGTGACCCGCGTGCCGGCGGGTCCGGGGGGGTGCGTCGATCCGGACGCCCTCGCAGCGGCGCTCGAGGCCGACACGGCGATGGTCTCGCTTCAGTGGGCGAATCACGAGACGGGCGCGATCCAGCCGATCGAGCGGGTCGCACAGCGCACGCGCGCGCTCGACGTCGCGCTGCACGTCGACGCCACGCAGGCGGTCGGCAAGATCCCGGTGCGCCTCGATGCGGTCCCGGTCGACCTGCTCACCGCGTCGGCGCACAAGTTCAACGGGCCGAAGGGCGTCGGGTTCCTCGCGCTCGCCGGCGAGATCGAGCTCGAGCCGTGGCTCCGCGGCGGCGCCCAGGAGCGCGGGCGCCGGGCCGGGACGCCGAACGTGCCTGGCATCGTCGGGCTCGGCGTCGCGGCCGAGCTGGCGGCTCGCGAGCTTCCGGAGCGCGCGGCACGGCACGCAGCCCTGCGCGACCGGCTCTGGGATGGGATCGAGGCGAAGGTCCCACACGTTTTGCGAAACGGCGCACCGCCCGAGCTGCTGCCGAACACCCTGAACGTCGAGTTCACTGGAGCGGACGCCGACGTCCTGCTCGAGGCGCTCGACGGCGAGGGCGTCTCGGTCTCGTTCGGCGCGGCCTGCGCCTCGGGCGCACGGCAGCCGTCGCCGACGCTGCGGGCGATGGGCCGCAGCGCGGCGCAGGCGCGCGCGTCGCTCCGCATGAGCGTCGGTCTCGGCGTCGACGACGCGCAGATCGACCGGGTGCTCGCGCTCCTCCCCGATCTGGTGGCGCGCGTGCGGGCGGTGGACCCCTCGTGAGCGATCGCATCGTGGTGGCGATGTCGGGTGGCGTCGACTCGTCGGTCGCGGCCGCGCTCCTGGTGGAGCAGGGATTCGAGGTGATCGGCGTGACGCTGCGGCTCGCGGCGAGCGCCTCGCGCTGCTGCTCGCTCGAGGACGCCGAGGACGCGCGCCGCGTCGCCGAGGCGCTCGGGATCCGCTTCTACGTGGCCGACCACGCCGACGCCTTCCGGCGCGAGGTGATCGAGCCCTTCGCCGACGCCTACCTCGCGGGTCGCACCCCGATTCCGTGCGTCGCCTGCAACCAGCGCTTCAAGTTCGGCCGCCTGCTGGAGCGCGCCCGGGCCCTGGGCGCCGAGCGCGTCGCGACCGGCCACTACGCGCGGATCGGCCGCGATCCCGCGACCGGGGGGCGTACGCTGCGGCGCGGCGCCGACGCGTCCAAGGACCAGAGCTACTTCCTCTTCGACCTCGACGCCGCGCGGCTCGCCCGCGTCCGCTTCCCGCTCGGCGAGCTCGACAAGGAGGCCGTGCGCGCTCGCGCCCGCGCGCTCGGGCTCGTCACCGCCGACAAGCCGGAGAGCCAGGAGATCTGCTTCGTGCCCGACGGTGACTACGCGCGGGTGGTGGAGCAGGTGCGGCCGGGGGGTCTGCCCGGACCCGGCGACGTCGTCGACGAGTCGGGCCGCCGCATCGGCCGACACGCGGGCGTGCACCACTTCACCGTCGGACAGCGCCGCGGGCTCGGGATCGCGCGCGGGCGCCGCCTCTACGTGCAGGCCATCGACGCCGGCCGCAACCAGATCCGCGTCGCGCCGGCCGAGGCGCTCGCCGCGGCCGGCGCCGCGCTCACCGGTGTTTCCTGGGTCGCGGGCGCGGCCCCGCTCGAGCCCTGCCGCGCGCGCGTCCGCGTCCGCTACCGCCACGCCGGCGCCGAGGCCACGATCGAGCCGCAGGCGGGGGGTGGGGCGCGCGTCCGCTTCGACGCACCGGTCGCCGCGGTGACGCCCGGGCAGGCCGCCGTCTTCTACGACGGCGACGTCGTCCTCGGCGGCGGCTGGATCGCGGAGGCGCTCGCGGCATGAGCGGGGCGGCGAACGGAGGGGTCCCGGGCGAGCGCCACCCGCTCGAGCGCGTGCTCGGGCACGCCTTCGCGGATCGCACGCTGCTCGAGGCGGCGCTCCGCCATCCGTCGTACACGCAGGAGCTCGACGGGAGCTGCGGCAACGAGCGGCTCGAGTTCCTCGGCGACGCGGTGATCGACCTGGTCGCGGCGCAGCTCCTCTTCGAGGCGCACCCCGTGTGGGACGAGGGGCATCTCACGCGGGCGCGCGCGGCGCTCGTCAACCGGCGATCGCTGGCGCGCTGCGCCCAGCGCCTCGAGCTCCCCCTCCACGTGCTCCTCGGGCGCGGCGAGCGCGACGGCGGCGCCGAGAAGGAGCGCATCCTCGCCAACGTGTTCGAGGCCGTGGTGGGCGCCGTCTACCTCGACGCCGGGATCGCGCCCGTGCTCGAGCTCGCGCGCCGCCTGTTCGCCGACGCGCTGGCCCCGGATTCCGCCGCGTTTGCGGCCGACCCCAAGACCCGCTTCCAGGAGTGGGCGCACGCGCGGGGCCGGCCGACACCGCGCTATTTCGCGCTGTCGGACAGCGGCGTCGAGAACGACGCGCATCGCTTCGAGGTGGACGTGCGCATCGAAGGCGAGGTCTGGGGGCGCGGCAACGGGCGGACCAAGCGCGCCGCCGAGCGCGCCGCGGCGGAGGCGGCGCTCGACCGCGCGCAGGCTCAGCATGGGTGAGGCCGGCAGCGGGCATCGCTCGGGCGTGGTGGCGTTGCTCGGGCGTCCGAACGTGGGCAAGTCGACGCTGCTCAACCACCTGCTCGGCGAGAAGCTCGCCATCGTCACGTCCCGGCCGCAGACGACGCGGAGCCGCGTGCTCGGCATCCTGTCGCGGCCGGACGCCCAGCTCCTGCTGGTCGACACGCCGGGGCTGCACGGCGGCTCGCGCCCGCTCGACCGCGCGATGCGCGCGGCGGCCGAGGAGGCGGCGGGGGATTGCGACGTCGCGCTGGTGTTGGTCGACCCCGCGCGCCCGCCGGCGCCCGGCGCGGACGAGTGGCTCGCCGGCCTCCTCGCCGGCGGCAAGCCTGCCCTCGTGGTCGCGACACGGATCGACCGGCCGGAGATCGCGGCGGCGCCCTGGCCGCCCCCGGGTGTCGATCCGTCGGCCGCGCTGCGCGTCTCGGCCCACACCGGCGAGGGCGTCGCGGCGCTCCTCGAGGCGGTGGTGCAGCGGCTGCCGCTCGCGCCGCCCTACTACCCGAGCGACCAGCTCAGCGATCGCCCGGCGCGCTTCTTCGCAGCCGAGGCGGTGCGCGAGGCCGCCTTCGAGCTGCTCGCGCAGGAGCTCCCCTACGAGGTGGCGGCCGAGGTCCTGGATTTCGACGAATCCGACCCCAGGCTCGTGCGGATCCAGGCGAACCTGCTGGTGCGGCGCGAGTCGCAGAAGCGCATCGCGGTGGGCCGCGGCGGCGAGGTGGTGAAGGCGATCGGCGTGCGGGCGCGGCAAGCGCTCGAGCAGCAGCTCGGGAGCCGGGTGTACCTGGGACTTCGCGTGAAGGTGGAGCCGGACTGGGCGAAGCACCCGAAGCGCCTGAAATCGCTCGGCTATCACTGACCGGCAGTCGCCGGATCCGGTTTGACGCGAGATCCCGCCGTCGTGTACGGTGGCGGGTCGTTCGACCGACCCATAGGAGACCCCCGTGAGCCAGAAGGACGTCGTCATCTGTAGCGCCGTGCGCACGCCGATCGGCAGCTTCCAGGGCGCGCTCTCACCCCTATCGGCGTCCGATCTCGGTGGCCTCGCGGTCGACGAGGCGGTCAAGCGCGCCGGCGCGAAGCGCGGCGACGTCGAGCGGGTGATCCTCGGCAACGTGCTGCCCGCCGGGATGGGCCAGGCGCCCGCGCGCCAGGCGGTGATCAAGGCGGGGCTCCCGGTCTCCGTGGGCGCCATCACGATCAACAAGGTCTGCGGCTCGGGCCTGCAGGCGCTGATGTTCGCGCGCCGCGAGATCCTGGTCGGCGACGCCCAGGTGCTGGTCGCGGGCGGCATGGAGTCGATGACCAACTCGCCCTACTGCTTGCCGAAGGCGCGCAGCGGCTACCGGATGGGCAACGGCGAGATCGTCGACACGATGATCCACGACGGCCTGTGGGATCCGTACGACAACATGCACATGGGCAACTGCGGCGACATGGTCGCCGCCAAGTACGGGTTCACCCGCCAGGAGCAGGACGCCTTCGCGACCGAGAGCTACCGGCGCGCGCAGGCGGCGCAGAAGGAAGGCCGGTTCAAGCAGGAGATCATCCCCGTCACGGTCAAGGATCGGAAGGGCGAGACGCTCGTCGAGGAGGACGAGGAGCCGAAGCGCGTGCAGCTCGACAAGATGGCCTCGCTGCGCCCCGCCTTCTCGAAGGAGGGCACGGTGACGGCCGCCAACGCCTCGACCATCAACGACGGCGCGGCGGCGCTGCTCGTCACCTCGGCCGAGGTCGCGAAGCAGCGCGGCTACTCGGTGCTGGCGCGCATCGTCGCCGACTCGACGGCGGCGGTCGAGCCGAAGTGGTTCACGATCGCGCCGGTCGGCGCGCTCGCCAAGCTCTACCAGAAGAGCGGAACCAAGCCGCTCGACTGGGACCTCTACGAGATCAACGAGGCCTTCTCGGGCGTGACGCTCGCCGCGATGAAGGAGCACGGCATCCCGCACGACCGCGTGAACGTGCACGGCGGCGCGGTGTCGCTCGGCCACCCGATCGGCTGCTCGGGGGCACGCGTGCTGGTGACCCTGATGCACGCGCTGCGCCAGCGCGGCCAGAAGACGGGCGTGGCGACGCTCTGCATCGGCGGCGGCGAGGCGGTCGCCATGGGCGTGGAGCTGATCTAGCGATGTCGACCAAGACGCAGATCCTGGGCGTGATCGGAACCGGCACGATGGGCTGTGGCATCGCCCAGGTGGCCGCGCAGTGCGGCTACCAGGTGGTGTTCCAGAACCGCCGCCAGGAGTCGGTGGAGAAGGGCCTCTCGAAGATCGAGAAGTCGCTCGGCGCGCTCGCGGCCAAGGGCAAGCTCAGCGCGGCGCAGGTCGAGGCGATCGGCGAGCGCATCCGCGGCGTGGTGCCGCTCGAGGAGCTGAAGGGCTGCGACATCGTGATCGAGTCGGCGCCGGAGGACCTCGAGCTGAAGAAGGCGCTGTTCCAGCGCCTCGACGAGGTCCTTGCCGAGGACGCGATCCTCGCCAGCAACACCTCGAGCCTCTCGATTACTCGCCTCGCGTCGTTCACCCGGCGCCCCGGCCACGTCGTGGGCATGCACTTCTTCAATCCGGTGCCCGCGATGAAGCTGGTGGAGATCGTCGCCGGCTTGAACACGTCGGACGCGACGATCGAGAGCGCTCGCCTGCTGGCCGAGGACCTGGGCAAGACGCCGGTGGACGTCAAGGACGCCCCGGGCTTCGTGGTGAACCGGGTGCTCTTCCCGATGATCAACGAGGCCGCCTTCGCGCTGCAGGAGGGCGTGTCCGACGCCAAGGGCATCGACGAGTGCATGAAGCTCGGCTGCAACCACCCGATGGGTCCGCTCGCGCTCGCCGATCTGGTCGGACTCGACGTGGTGTACGCGATCCTCGACAGCCTCTATCGGGAGTACGGCGAGCCGCGCTATCGGCCGTGCCTCGAGATCAAGAAGCGGGTCGAGGCGGGGTGGCTCGGCCGCAAGAGCGGCCGCGGGTTCTACCACTACGAGGCGTAGTGCCCGCCGAGCCCGCCGTCGTCGTCTACGAGGTGGGGCCGCGCGACGGCCTCCAGAACGAGCCCGAGGCGGTCCCGACCGACGCCAAGGCCGAGCTGGTCCGCCGGCTCGCCGCGGCAGGGCTGCGGCGCATCGAGATCACCTCGTTCGTGTCGCCGCGGTGGATCCCGCAGCTCGCCGACGCCGACGACCTGGTGCGCCGTGTGCCGCGCGCTCGGGACGCCGTGTACAGCGCGTTGGTCCCCAACGAGGCCGGCTACGAGCGCTTCCGCGCGGCCGGCCTCCCCGTCGCCGCGTTCTTCGTCTCCGCCAGCGAGACCCACAACCAGAAGAACGTGAATCGCGGCGTCGCGGCCCACCTGGAAGGCTTCCGGCCCGTCGCGGTGCGCGCGCGGGCCGACGGCGTCCGTCTGCGCGCCTACGTGTCGACCGTGTGCGGCTGCCCGTACGAGGGCGAGGTGCCGCTGCGCGCAGTCGTCGATCTGGTGCGCCGGCTCTCGGCGCTGGGCGCCGACGAGATCTCGCTGGGCGACACGATCGGCGTCGGCCATCCGCGGCAGGTACGCGAGCTGGTGCGCGCGGTCGCCGGCGAGATCGAGCTCGCCCGCGTGGCGCTCCACCTGCACGACACCTACGGGCGCGCGCTGGCCAACGTGCAGGCCGGCCTCGAGGCGGGCGTGCGGTGCTTCGACGCCGCGCTCGGCGGCCTCGGGGGCTGTCCCTACGCGCCGGGGGCGTCGGGCAACGTGGCGACCGAGGACGTCGTCGATCTCTTCGAGCGCGCCGGGGTCGCGACCGGCGTCGACCTCGATGCGCTCGTCGACACCACGGCGTGGATGGAGCGCGACGTGTTGAAGCGGGCGCTGCCGGGCCGGGTGTTCCGCGCCCGCCTGGGCGCACGCAGCCGGGCAGCGCCTGGCCCGCCGGATCATCGAGGTGGGAGAATGTCGTGAAGAGCGGCAAGGAGGTCCGCGAGCGGCTCGAGCGGATCCGGCGGGGCGGCGACGCGCGCTACCACGAGAAGGCGCGCGAGGAGCGGAAGCTCTTCTGCCGCGAGCGGCTGCGTCTGCTGCTCGACCCGGACTCTTTCGTCGAGGACGCTGCCTTCGCCGCGAGCCTGGCCGGCGACCTCCCGGCCGACGGCGTGGTGATCGGGAGCGGCCGGATCGGCGGGCGGCCGGTCTGCGTGATGGCCAACGACTCGACCGTGAAGGCGGGCTCGTGGGGCGCGCGAACGGTGGAGAAGATCCTGCGCGTGCAGGAGATCGCCGAGCGCCTGCGGGTGCCGCTGGTCTACCTGGTCGACTCGGCCGGCGCGCGGATCACCGACCAGGTGCAGATGTTCCCCGGCCGGCGCGGCGCGGGCCGCATCTTCGCCAACCAGTGCCGCATGTCGGGTCTGGTGCCGCAGGTGTGTCTGCTCTTCGGCCCCTCGGCCGCCGGCGGCGCCTACATCCCCGCCTTCTGCGACGTCATCTTCCTGGTCGAGGGCAACGCCAGCATGTACCTCGGCTCTCCGCGCATGGCCGAGATGGTGATCGGCCAGAAGACCACGCTCGAGGAGATGGGCGGGGCGCGCATGCACTGTGCGGTGTCGGGACTGGGCGATCTGCTGGCCGCCAGCGAGGAGGAGGCGATCGCGGCGGCGCGCGCGTATCTCTCGTACCTGCCGCTGCGCGCCGGCGGCGAGCTGCCGCGCGCCGAGCCGTGCGCGCCCGCCCGGGATCCCGCCGAGCTCGAGTCGGTGATCCCGCGCGACGAGAACAAGCCGTTCGACGTGCGCGAGGTCGTCGACCGCGTGATCGACGCCGGCTCCTGGTTCGAGCTCAAGAAGCTCTACGCGGGCGAGCTTCTGACCGGCTTCGCGCGGCTCGAGGGGCGGGTGATCGGAGTGCTGGCGAACCAGTCGAAGGTGAAGGGCGGCGTCCTCTTCGTCGACTCGGCCGACAAGGCGGCGCGCTTCATCTGGCTGTGCGACGCGTACGGGATCCCGTTGCTCTATCTCGCCGACGTGCCGGGCTTCATGATCGGCAAGCAGGTGGAGCGCCAGGGCATCATCCGCGCCGGCGCCAAGATGGTGATGGCGGTCTCCGAGGCGCGCGTGCCGCGCATCTCGGTCGTGGTGCGCAAGGCCTACGGGGCGGGCCTCTATGCCATGTCCGGTCCCGGCTTCTCGCCGGACGCGTGCCTGGCGCTGCCCACGGCGATGATCGCGGTGATGGGGCCGGAGGCCGCCGTCAACGCGGTCTACTACAACAAGCTGCAGGCGCTCCCCGAGGCCGAGCGCGCCGCGGAGGTCGAGCGCTTGCGCGCCGGGTACCGCGAGGACGTCGACATCGAGCGGCTGGCGAGCGAGCTGGTGATCGACGCGATCGTGGCCCCCGAGGACCTGCGCAGCGAGCTGGCGGCGCGCTTCCGCGCGATCGCCGAGCGGCCGCCCGACCCGGCGCCGGCGAAGCGCCGGAGTGTCACCCCGATGTGATTCCAGGCCCGGCGGAGTATTCTCCCGGCGGGGCGCGCGAGAAGTCGAAGCGGAAGAAGCGGATGTTGGACGAGGCGGCCCGGATCGGGCTCCCACGACTCGATCTCCGCCGGGCCGCGGGACGGCTCGGACGGCTCGCCTGCGCGGTGCTCGTCGCGCTGCTGGCCGGCTCCGCCACCGCCGATCCCGGGATCGACGCCGAGGCGTTGGTGCGGCGCGTGTACTACGAGGGCGTGCCGTTCGCGGCGGCGCGCGCCGTCGACGCTGCGGGTGCCGCGCGTCTCGCGGCGATGCTGCGCGATCCCGCGGAGCGCGCCTGGTGGCCGAACGCCGCCCTGGTGCTTGGCATCGCCGGACGCGAGGGCGCCTTCGAAGCGCTCGTCGCCGCCGACCAGGCCGGCAGCAGCGGCGAGGTCGATCGCACCGACTACAAGCTCCGGACGGCGATTCCGCTCGCGATGGGCCACCTCGCGCGCTCCGACCCGCGCGCGCTGTCCTGGCTGATCGCGCGGGCGCGCGACCCGGCGGTGGATCCCGGCTGGTCGTTCCGCGCGCTGCGAGGCCCGCCGCTCGCCGAGCACCTGCGCGGCCTCGCGCTCGAGGGCCTCGGCCTCTCGGGACGTCCCGAGGCGCGCGCCGTGCTCGAGGCGATCGTCGGCGAGGAGAGCGCGACGCGCTCGCTCGCTCCGACCGATGTGGCCGCGCACGCGGCCGAGGCGCTTCGCCTGCACGCCCGCATCGCGGCCGAGGGCGCCGACACCGTGCTCGGTGCGCGGGCCCCGGAGTAGTCGGATGCAGCGCCGCCTCGGGCAGCTCGCCGTGCCGCTCCTGCTCCTCCCTCTCGGCGCCGCCGCGGCGCCCCTGGTGTCGCACCATCCGGTCCACTGGTTCGTGGTGCAGCAGGCCGAGGCGCCCGACAAGGATTTCGCCTACTACGCGCAGGCGATCGAGCAGGCCACGGCGGAGGCCGACGCGCTGCTCCAGGGCGTCCAGGCGCCGGCACCGACGGACGTCGCGTGCTGTGTCTCGATCGACGACAGCGCAATCGACGAGATCGACCAGAGCCGGCTCGCGACGATCGACTCGATGAGCGACTTCGACCTGATGTCGCTGCTCTGCGGCGCGGGGACCTGCGGCTTCCTCGTCGACAGCATCACCCTGGCCGGCTGCGGGGGCGGCACGCAGGCGGTCGGCTGCAGCGACCAGCCGGCCTGTGGCGTTCCTCAGCTCCTGCCCCTCATCGTCACGATCAGCGTGGAGGCCGTGGAGGCCGGCTACCTCGGCCACCTCGTCGCGCACGAGGTCGGCCACACGGCCTGCCTGTCGCACGACACGAGCGACCCGTGCGACGTGATGGACCCCGCCGTGGTGCCCGGGACGCTGCAGGGATGCCTGACGAGCGCCGAGTGCGGTGAGTATTCCGCGAGCGGGACGCTCGGCCCCGATGCCTGCACGTGCCAGGACGATGCGCAGGCACCCCTCGCGGACGGGTCGGTCTGTATGGAGGCGGGTGGTCCGGGAGCCTGCACCAGCGGCATCTGCATCCCCGCTCCCGAGCCGGGCGCCGGGGCGCTCGCGCTCGCCGCCCTGGGTGCCCTGGGAACCCGGGCGAGGGCGGGCTGGCGGGCGTGGCGGAGGTCGTGCTAACCAGTTGACGTGAGCTGGCAAACAGAGCCCGCGACCGAGGTCCCGAGCGGTGATCTATCGATCGGCGACGTGTGCGCTCGCTGCGGCGTGTCGCCCCGCACGGTGCGCTACTACGAGGAGCTCGGTCTCCTGCCCGGCGTGCGCCGGCGCGCCGGGGGCCGCCGCGTCTACGGCAGCGACGAGCTCGAGCGGCTCCGGTTCATCCAGCGCCTGAAGGCGCTCGGCCTCTCGCTCGCCGAGGTCCGCGAGCTCAACGCGGTCCACGGGATCGCCGGCTCCACCGGTGCCATGCTCGAGCGTCTCGACGAGCTCCTGGCGCGGCGCCTGGGCGAGCTCGACGGGCGCATCGCCGAGCTCGCCGGCCTGCGCGACCTGATCGAGAAGTACCGCGCACGCGTGGCGCAGCGGCGCGGCGCGCTCCGCGACGAGCCGCGTCGCGAGGCGAGGCGGCGATGAGCTCGGCGCCGGCCCGCCTCGTCCGGGTTCCCGACCCGCCCGCGCGGCTTCGCGTGGTGACCGCGGCCTCGCTCTTCGACGGCCACGACGCCGCCATCAACATCATGCGCCGGCTCCTGCAGGCGCAGGGCGCCGAGGTGATCCACCTCGGGCACGACCGCTCGGTCGAGGAGATCGCGCAGGCCGCGCTGCAGGAGGATGCGGACGCGGTGGCCGTGTCGTCGTACCAGGGCGGCCACATGGAGTTCTTCCGCTACCTCGTCGAGCGGCTCCGCGCGCTCGGCGCCGGACACGTCCGCGTGTATGGCGGCGGGGGCGGCACCATCACCCGCGACGAGGCCGAGGCGCTCTGCGCCGCCGGGGTTGCGCGGATCTACCTCCCCGAGGACGGCCGGCGGCTCGGGCTCGAGGGGATGATCCGCGAGATCGTGGCCGCCCCGCGCGAGCGCCCAACCGACGACCCCCAGGCGCTCCTCGCGCGCATCGCGCCCGGCGATCCGGGTGCCGTGGCGCGCCTGATCAGCCGGCTGGAGGAGGACGGGCACGACGCACAGGGCGCGGGGGGTCACCCGGCCCTGGAGCGGATCCGCAGCGCGCTCGCGGCGCGGCGCGGAAGGTCGCCGGCGCCCGTCGTGGGCTTCACGGGCACCGGCGGTGCCGGCAAGTCGAGCGTCGTGGACGAGGTGGTTCGGCGCGTGCGCCGCGACCATCCCGAGCTCGCGATCGGCTGCCTGCTGGTGGATCCGACGCGGCGGCGCAGCGGCGGTGCGCTGCTCGGCGATCGCATCCGCATGAACGCGATCGGCGCGCCCGGAATCTACGTGCGCTCGCTCGCGACGCGCCAGGCCCATCTCGCGCTCTCGCAGGCGGTGCGCGACGCCGTGGCCGTGCTGCAGGCGGCGGGCTACGACCTGGTGCTGGTGGAGACCGCGGGCATCGGCCAGAGCGACTCCGAGATCACCGACCTCGCGGATCTCTCGGTCTACGTGATGACCCCCGAGTACGGAGCGCCGTCGCAGCTCGAGAAGATCGACATGCTCGACCTGGCCGATCTGATCGTGCTGAACAAGGCCGACCGCGCCGGTGCCGAGGACGCGCTGCGCGACGTGCGCCGGCAGTGGCGCCGCAACCGCGCGGCGGGCGCCGGGCCCGAGGACGCCGCGCCGGTGTATGCCACGGTGGCGAGCCGCTTCCAGGATCCCGGCGTCGAGCGCTTCTATCGCGCGCTCGCCGAGCGCCTCGCCGGCCGCTTCGGCGACGCCTTCGCGCCGCACCCGGCCGCCGAGCGCCTGGCGGCGATCGCGGCTCCCTTGCTGCCGGGCGCGCGGCGCCGGTACCTCGCCGAGATCGCGGAGGCGGTGCGCGGCTACCGGACCCGCACCGAGGAGGAGGCGGCTCGCGCGGCCGACGCCTGGGCGCTCGAGCGCGCGCTCGGCGCGATCGGCGACGACGGGCCCGCGGCCGCGGCGCTTCGCGAGCGCCGCGACGCGAGCCTCGCCGCCCTCTCCGAGCCGATTCGCCGCGCGCTCGAGGCGTGGCCGGCCACGCGCGCCCGCTACGACGCCGAGGCACAGGAGTACGGCGTGCGGGATCGCGCGATCCGCGTCGCCAACCACGTCGAGACGCTCTCCGGAACGCGTCTGCCGCGCGTGGCGCTGCCGCGCTTCGAGGGCTGGGGAGATCTCGTCCGCTACCTGCGCGGCGAGAACCTGCCCGGCGCCTTCCCCTTCACCGCGGGCGTCTTCCCGTTCAAGCGCGACGACGAGGATCCGGCGCGCATGTTCGCGGGTGAGGGGACGCCCGAGCGCACCAACCGCCGCTTCCACCTGCTCGCGGCGGGGCAGGGGCTGGCGCGCCTCTCGACGGCCTTCGACAGCGTGACGCTCTACGGCCGCGAGCCGGACCCGCGCCCGGACGTGTGGGGCAAGGTCGGAAACTCGGGCGTGTCGGTCTGCACGGTCGACGACGCCAAGAAGCTCTACTCCGGCTTCGACCTCTGCGACCCGCGCACCTCGGTGTCGATGACCATCAACGGACCGGCGCCGATGCTGCTCGCCTTCTTCCTGCACGCGGCGATCGACCAGCAGGTGGAGCGGCACCTGCGCGAGGAGGGCCGGCTCGACGCCGTGCGCGCCCGCTTCGCGCCGCTGCCCCGCTACGAGGGCGAGATCCCGCCCGGGCACGACGGCCTCGGCCTCGGGCTCCTCGGCATCCCGGGTCGCGATGCGGTCGACGCGGAGACCTACGAGCGCATCCGCGCCGACGTGCTGCGCCGCGTGCGGGGCACCGTGCAGGCCGACATCCTGAAGGAGGACCAGGCGCAGAACACCTGCATCTTCTCGACCGAGTTCGCGCTGCGCATGATGGGCGACATGCAGGCGTGGTTCATCGACCACGCGGTGCGCAACTTCTACTCGGTCTCCGTCTCCGGCTATCACATCGCGGAGGCCGGCGCGAACCCGATCACCCAGCTCGCCTTCACGCTCGCCAACGGTTTCACGCTGGTGGAGTACTACCGGGCGCGCGGCATGGCGGTCGACGACTTCGCTCCGAACTTCTCCTTCTTCTTCAGCAACGGCCTCGACGCCGAGTACGCGGTGATCGGCCGCGTGGCGCGGCGCATCTGGGCGGTCGCGATGCGCGAGCTGTACGGCGCGGGGGAGCGCAGCCAGAAGCTCAAGTACCACGTGCAGACCTCGGGCCGCTCGCTGCACGCGATGGAGATGGCGTTCAACGACATCCGCACCACGCTGCAAGCGCTGACCGCGATCGAGGACCACTGCAACAGCCTGCACACCAACGCGTACGACGAAGCGGTCACCACGCCGACCGAGGAGTCGGTGCGGCGCGCGCTCGCGATCCAGCTCATCATCCAGCGCGAGTTCGGGCTGGCGCGGAACGAGAATCCCCTGCAGGGCTCGCACGTGATCGAGCAGCTCACCGACGCGGTCGAGGAGGCCGTGCTGCGCGAGTTCGAGCGGCTCGCCGAGCGCGGCGGGGTGCTCGGGGCGATGGAGACCCTCTACCAGCGCGGCCGCATCCAGGACGAGAGCCTGCGCTACGAGTCGCTGAAGCACAGCGGCGAGCTCCCGGTGGTGGGGGTGAACACCTTCGAGAATCCGCATCCGGAGGGGGCCGAGCCGGTGCGCGGCGATGCGCTGGTGCGCTCGAGCGAGACGGAGAAGCGGCAGCAGCTCGACGCCCTGCACGCGTTCCACGCGCGGCACGCGGGCGAGGCGCCCGAGGCGCTGCGGCGCCTGCAGGAGGTCGCCTCGCGCGGCGAGAACCTCTTCGAGGCGCTGATGCAGGCGGTGACGGCGGCCAGCCTCGGGCAGATCAGCGATGCGCTCTTCGAGGTCGGCGGCCGCTACCGGCGGGCGATGTAGGCGGCTCGCTATGTTCTCGAGATCGCCGGGCGCGGAGTGAAGCATGGCAGCCAGGGACCCGAACGAAGCCGTCGGCGCGAGGGCCGACCTCGCGCGCTGGAGCGCGTTGGCGCGCGAAGAGCTGCGCGGCAAGGATCCCGCCCAGCTCGTCTGGGAGACGCCGGAGGGGATCCGCATCAAGCCCCTCTACACCGCGGCGGATCTCGAGAGGCTCGAGGTCCTCGACACGCTGCCCGGCGTCTCCCCGTTCGTGCGCGGTCCGCGCGCGACCATGTATGCGAACCGCCCCTGGACGATCCGCCAGTACGGCGGCTTCTCCACCGCGGAGGAGACCAACGCCTTCTTCCGCCGCAACCTGGCAGCCGGTCAGCAGGGTCTCTCGGTCGCCTTCGACCTGGCGACCCACCGCGGCTACGACTCGGACCACCCGCGCGTGGTCGGCGACGTAGGCAAGGCGGGCGTCGCGATCGACTCGGTCGAGGACATGAAGCGCCTGTTCGACGGGATCCCGCTCGACCAGGTCACCGTCTCGATGACCATGAACGGCGCGGTCCTGCCGGTGATGGCGTGCTTCATCGTGGCGGGCGAGGAGCAGGGGGTCCCGCGCGAGAAGCTCGCCGGCACCATCCAGAACGACATCCTGAAGGAGTTCATGGTCCGCAACACCTTCATCTATCCACCGTCGCCGAGCATGTGCATCGTGGCCGACGTGATCGAGTACACGGCGCGGCACATGCCGAAGTTCAACTCGATCTCGATCAGCGGCTACCACATGCAGGAGGCCGGTGCGAACGCGGTGCTGGAGCTCGCGTTCACCATCGCCGATGGGCTCGAGTACGTGCGGGCGGCGCTGTCGAAGGGCCTGGCGATCGACGACTTCGCGCCGCGCCTGTCCTTCTTCTTCGCGATCGGGATGAACTTCTACATGGAGATCGCGAAGCTGCGCGCGGCGCGGCTGCTGTGGGCGCAGGGGCTCGCGCCCTTCGCGCCCAAGCGCGTCGAGAGCTCGATGCTGCGCACGCACTGCCAGACCTCGGGCGCGAGCCTGACCTACCAGGATCCGCTGAACAACGCCGTGCGCACCACGATCGAGGCGATGGCGGCCGTCTTCGGCGGCACACAGTCGCTCCACACCAACGCCTACGACGAGGCGCTCGCGCTGCCGTCCGACACCAGCGCGCGCATCGCCCGCAACACGCAGCTGATCCTGCAGGAGGAGACCGGCATCCCGGCGGTGATCGATCCCTTCGGCGGCTCGTACTTCATGGAGTCGCTGACGGCGAGCCTCGCCGCGGAGGCGCGCCGCGTGATCGCCGAGGTCGAGGAGATGGGCGGCATGGCGCGGGCGATCGAGGCCGGCATGCCCAAGCTCCGCATCGAGGAGTGCGCGGCGCGCCGCCAGGCCCGCATCGACCGCGGCGAGGACGTGGTGGTGGGCGTCAACAAGTACCCGGCGCCGGGCGCGGAGAGCGAGATCGAGCTGCTCGAGATCGACAACAGCGCGGTGCGCGAGGCGCAGGTCCGCCGGCTCGCCGAGGTGCGCGCGCGGCGCGACGCCGGCGCGGTGCGGCGCGCGCTCGAGGCGCTCGAGGGCGTCGCGCGCCGGGGCGAGGGCAACCTGCTCGACGCCGCGGTCGAGGCGGCGCGCGCGCGCGCGACGGTGGGCGAGATCTCGGAGGCGATGGAGCGGGTCTGGGGCCGGCATCGGCCGGAGACGCGCACCATCTCGGGCGTGTACGGCGGGAGCTCGGAGGGCGACGCGGAGTTCGACGCGGTGCGCGCCGAGGTCGAGGCCTTCGCGGCGGCGGAGGGACGCCGACCCCGGATGCTGGTCTGCAAGCTCGGACAGGACGGCCACGACCGCGGCATGAAGGTGATCGCGACCGCCTTCGCCGACCTCGGCTTCGACGTCGACATCGGCCCCCTCTTCCAGATGCCGGACGAGGCGGCGCGGCAGGCCGTGGAGAACGACGTCCACGTGGTCGGGGTCTCCACGCAGGCCGGCGGCCACGGCACGCTGGTGCCTCAGCTCGTCGACGCGCTGCGCCGCCAGGGCGCGGGCGACGTGGTGGTGGTGGCCGGCGGCGTGATCCCGCCCAAGGACTACGACGCGCTCCGCGCGCACGGAGTGGCGGCCGTCTTCGGTCCGGGTACGGCGGTTCCGAAGGCCGCGCGCGAGGTGTTGCAAGCGATCCGCTCGCGACACGCATGAGCGTGCGCCTGGCGGCGGCGAGCGAGTACCGCGACGGAGTGCGCGCCGGCGACCGGCGCGCGATCGCGAAGACGATCACCCTGCTCGAGAGCCGCCGCGCCGACCACGCCGAGCTCGGCCAGAGCGTTCTCGAGGAGCTGGTGCCCTACACCGGCGGCGCGGTGCGCGTGGGGATCACCGGGACGCCGGGCGTCGGAAAGAGCAGCTTCATCGAGTCGCTCGGCCTCGCGCTGATCGAGCGCGGCCAGCGGGTCGCCGTGCTGGCGGTGGATCCGTCGAGCCCGCGCACCGGCGGCAGCATCCTCGGCGACAAGACGCGCATGGAGCGGCTGGCGCAGCAGACGGCGGCCTTCATCCGGCCCTCGCCGTCGGGCGGATCGCTCGGTGGTGTCGCCCACCGCACGCGCGAGACGATGCTGGTGTGCGAGGCGGCCGGCTACGAGGTCGTGGTGGTCGAGACGGTCGGCGTCGGACAGTCGGAGGCGGCGGTCGCGTCGATGGTCGACTTCTTCGCCGTGCTGCTTCAGCCGGGGGCCGGCGACGAGCTGCAGGGGATGAAGAAGGGCGTGCTCGAGCTGGCCGACGCGCTGGTGGTGAACAAGGCCGACGGCGAGCTCCGGGCCGCGGCGCGGCGTGCTCGCGTGGAGTACCAGCACGCGCTGGACCTGCTGCGCCCCGCGTCGTCGCACTGGCGGCCTCCGGTGCTGCTGGCGAGCGCTCGCAGCGGCGAGGGGATCGACGCCTTCTGGGAGGTGGTCCTGAGGCACCGGGCGGCGCTCGACGCCGCCGGCGAGCTCGACACCCGCCGTCGGAGCCAGGCGCGGGCGTGGCTCTGGAGCCTGGTCGACGACGGCCTGCAGCGCGCCTTCCGGGGCCATCCCGCCGTGGCGCGCGCGATCCCGCGCCTGGAGGCCGAGGTCGAGTCCCGGAAGGCCACGCCGGCCGCCGCCGCGCGGGCTCTGCTCGAGGCCTTCCGGGCGCGCTAGGTGAGGCGGAGTCCGCGGCCGCCAGGCCCCTTCACCCCGACCCCGGTCCTGCCGATGCTAGATGCCGTCCCGTCTTGCGCCGGCAGCGCGGGCGGGTCCGCGCGCGGGAGCCCGCATGGTCCAGATCAACATGGCCGCCCGAGAGATCACCCTGAAGGTGGTCTACTACGGGCCTGCGCTCTCCGGCAAGACCACGAACCTCCAGCAGCTCCACCAGCTGATCGACCCGGCCTCGCGCGGCAAGATGGTCACGCTCGACACCTCCGACGACCGCACGCTCTACTTCGACTTCCTGCCGATCCAGTTCGGGGCGGGGAAGGGTGTCTCGGTGAAGATCAAGCTCTTCACGGTGCCCGGGCAGGTCATGCACAAGTCGACGCGCAAGGTCGTGCTGGCCGGCGCCGATGCGATCGCCTTCGTGGCCGACTCGCAGCGCGCGTCGGCGAGCGCGAACGCGTACTCCTGGCGGGACATGGAGGCGAACCTGCGCGCCAACGGAATCGACTTCGACGCGATCCCGAAGGTGGTGCAGTTCAACAAGCGCGATCTTCCCGACGTGAAGCCGCTCCAGGAGATCCGGAAGTCCTGGGGCGACATCCCGACCCACCCGGCCGTGGCGATGCGGGGCGAGGGCGTGCTGGAGACCTTCCGCGAGCTCCTGCGCCGGCTCCACCGCCACCTCGACGCCAAGCACCACCTCGCGCAGAGCTTCGGGCTCGGCGAGGAGGAGTTCCTGAACGGCGTCTTCCGCCACGTGAGCCGCAGCGAGACGACAGCGGCCGCAAGCTGAGCTGCGCGCGTCCTGATGAACTTCGCTCGGCATCGGCTCGCTGCGCGCGCCCTTCGGGCGCTTTGCGGCGATGCTCCAGGCGGTCACCTTGCCTCGGAGGCGACGATCCAGAGGCCTCGACGGTTTGACGTAGCAGTCAACCGCTGATAGGTTCCGGCTGCCGATTCCCGTGGGGAAGGCGTCCGACGGAACCGCCGGGTGGTCCCCCAGGCCGAGCGGTCCGTACGGGAGGATCGAAGCGGATGGCCCCCAGCAGAACGCCGACCCTGCGGCTCAAGCCGCGCCGGGTCCCGCCGGAGTGGGCGGACGTGATCGCGCCGGTCGAGGACGGCATCGCCGAGATCCGCGCCGGCCGCATGATCATCCTGGTCGACGACGAAGACCGTGAGAACGAGGGCGACCTCTGCATGGCCGCGGACGCGGTCACGCCCGAGGCGGTCAACTTCATGGCGCGCCACGGGCGCGGCCTGATCTGCCTCCCGCTCTCGGAGGAGCGGATCCGCGAGCTGCGGCTCCCGATGATGGTGCCCGACGCCGACAACAGCACCGCCTTCGGCACCGCCTTCACGATCTCGATCGAGGCGCGCCACGGCGTCACGACCGGCATCTCGGCCGCCGATCGCGCGCACACCATCCGCGTCGCGATCGACGATGCGACGCGGCCGAACGACCTGGCGCGCCCGGGCCACGTGTTCCCGCTGCGCGCGCGCGACGGCGGCGTGCTGCGCCGCGCCGGCCAGACCGAGGGCTCGGTCGACCTGGCGCGGCTGGCGGGCCGCAAGCCGGCGGCCGTGATCTGCGAGATCATGAAGGACGACGGCGCCATGGCGCGCATGCCCGACCTCGTCGCGTTCGCGCGCACGCACGGGCTCAAGATCGTGACGATCGCCGACCTGATCGAGTACCGGCTGCGCAACGAGAAGCTGGTGCGGCGGGTCGCGGAAGCCGAGCTGCCCACCGCGATCGCGGGCGAGTGGCGCTCCTTCGTGTACGAGAACGACATCGATCACGTCGATCACATCGCGATCACCAAGGGCGAGATCCGCCCCGACCTCGACGTGCTGGTGCGCGTGCACAGCGAGTGCCTCACGGGCGACGCCTTCGGCTCGCTGCGCTGCGACTGCGGCGAGCAGCTGCACGCCGCGATGAAGATGATCGAGGCGGAAGGCGCGGGCGTGATCCTGTACATGCGCCAGGAGGGCCGCGGGATCGGGCTCAAGAACAAGATCCGCGCCTACTCCCTGCAGGACGACGAGGGGCTCGACACGGTCGAGGCCAACGAGCGGCTCGGCTTCCCTCCCGACCTGCGCGACTACGGCGTGGGGGCACAGATCCTCGTCGATCTCGGCGTGCGGCGGATGCGGCTCATCACCAACAACCCGGGCAAGCGCGCCGGCATCGAGGGGTACGGGCTCGCGATCGTCGAGCGCGTTCCGCTCGAGATCGCGCCGAACGAGAAGAACTACGAGTACCTGCGCACCAAGAAGGAAAAGCTCGGCCACGTACTCCACTTGATGAGCTAGTGTGGCCGGGGTGCGAAAAGGTCAGTAAACGCGTGTTGGCGCGCCGACCGCTTCGGTCGGCGGCGCGAGATCATCAGGCCGGCCAGCGAGGTCACAGCTTTGTTCGATTCCGTCGAGGACGTCCAGAACCAGCTCGAGAAGCAGGGCTACATCTGCGAGCGGCGCATCGCGACCGTCGTCTTTCTCGCGAAGCAGCTCGAGAAGCCGGTGCTGATCGAAGGACCCGCCGGGGTCGGCAAGACCGAGCTCGCCAAGGTGGTGGCGGCCGCCACCGGGCGCACGCTGATCCGGCTCCAGTGCTACGAGGGGCTCGACGAGGCCAAGGCGCTCTACGAGTGGGAGTACTCGAAGCAGCTCCTCTACACGCAGATCCTGAAGGAGAAGATCGCCGAGGTGATGGAGGGGACGCGCTCGCTGCGCGAGGCCGCCGAGCGGGTCGGCGCACAGGACAGCGTGTTCTTCTCCGACCAGTTCATCGTGCCGCGGCCGCTGCTCCACGCGATCACCGCGGACGAGCCGTGTGCGCTCCTGATCGACGAGGTCGACAAGTCGGACCCGGAGTTCGAGGCGTTCCTGCTCGAGGTGCTCTCGGACTTCCAGGTGACGGTGCCGGAGATCGGCACCTTCTCGGCGCGCCAGCGGCCGCTGGTATTCCTCACCTCCAACGACGCCCGCGAGATGAGCGACGCCCTGAAGCGCCGCTGCCTGCACCTGTGGATCGACTACCCGAACGAGGAGGTGGAGCTCCGCATCCTCGACGCCAAGGTGCCCGGCATCGACCGGAAGCTCGCGCAGGAGCTGGTGTCGATGATGCAGCGGCTGCGCCAACTCGACCTGAAGAAGGCGCCTTCGATCTCCGAGACGCTCGACTGGGCGCGCGCGCTGCTCGCGCTCAACGCCACCACGCTCGACGAGACGCTGGCGCGCGACACGATGAACGTGATTCTCAAGTACGAGGCCGACATCCGCAAGGCGCAGCAGGAGCTGTCGCGCGCGCTGCCGCGGCCCGAGCCGAAGCCGGCCGCGCCCGGCGCGCCCGCGCCCGACCCGGCGGCGCGCAAGAAGGGCACCCTGCACTAGCTGCGAGGGCGGGTGGATGCAGCAGAAGATCGTCGAGTTCGCGAACCTGCTCCGCAAGAGCGGCTTGCGGGTGTCCGTGAGCGAGGCGATCGACGCGTTCCGCGCGCTCGACGAGCTCTCGATCGACGACCGGCAGGTGTTCCGCGACGCGCTGCGCGCCTCGCTGGTGAAGCGCGGTGACGACGTCCCGACCTACGACCAGCTCTTCGACCTCTACTGGTCCGGATTCCACGACAGCCTGAAGCAGGCGTTCGACGCAGCGAGTGCGTCGCTCTCCGGCGAGGGGATCGACGTCGAGGAGCTGCTGCGGCGCATCCAGGAGGCGCTCGAGAACGGGGAGCTCGGCGAGGCCGGCGACATGGAGCTCTCCGAGCTCGCTCGCGCGCTCCTGTCCGGGGATCTCTCGGAGCTCGAGCGGCTGATCCGCGCCGCGGCGGCGCAGGCCGGCACCGCGCGGATCGAGAACATGCTGCAGATCGGCTTCTTCGGGCGCCGCACCATGGAGGCGCTCGGGGCGGAGAGCGCCGCGCGCGAGCTCCAGAGCCTGGCGGCGCGCCTGCGCGCCGCGGGCATGGGCGACGCGCAGGCGGAGGCGATCGGACGGCTCGCCGAGCGCTTCTTCGAGGCGCTGCGCCAGAGCGTGCGCAACTTCATGGAGCGAGAGCTCCAGACCCGGAACTTCGACTACATGGAGAAGTTCCGGCGCGAGGCGCTCTTCGAGAAGAGCTTCTACAGCCTGACCGAGGAGGAGATCGCACGCATGCGCGAGGTGGTGACCCGCCTCGCGCAGCGCATCAAGAACGTGATGTCGATCCGCCGACGCCGGCTGAAGCGCGGCAAGCTCGATCTCCACACCATGCTGCGGCGCAACATGGCGCGCGGCGGCATGCCCTTCGAGCTGGTCTTCAAGGAGCGGCGCAAGGATCGTCCGAAGCTCGTCATCCTGTGCGACGTGTCCTCGTCGGTGGCGAACGTCTCGCGCTTCATGCTGCAGTTCGTCTACAGCCTGCAGGAGTGCTTCACCAAGATCCGCTCGTTCGTTTTCGTGGCCGAGCTCGGCGAGGTGACCCAGGTCTTCCACGACCACGAGGTCAGCAAGGCGATCGAGGAGGCGCTCGAGGGCGGCGGAGCGATCAACGTCTACACGCGCTCGAACTTCGGCATGGCGTTCCACATGTTCTGGCGCGACTTCCTGTCGGCAGTGGACGCCAAGACGACCGTGCTGGTGCTCGGCGACGCGCGCAACAACTACAACGACCCGAAGGCGTGGTGCCTACGCGACGTGCACGCCAAGGCGAAGAACGTGGTGTGGCTGAATCCCGAGAGCCCGAGCGCGTGGGGCTTCGGCGACTCGGTGATGGACAAGTACCTGCCCTACACGAGCGTCGCAGAAGAGTGTCGAAACCTGCGGCAGCTCTCGCGCATCGTCGACCGCCTCGTGCTCTGATCCCCGAACGCGGACCCCCGAACGGAAACGCCCCGCCCGGCGCGAGCCGGACGGGGCGTTCTACAGGGGGGAGTGGCGGTGGATAGATGATGGGGGGTGAGAGGTTGGACATTTCGGTTAGAAATGCCTTATCCACCGCCGCTCCAGAAACCTGTCGGAAACTTGGCTCGGAGACCCTCCTGCCGTCGATCGAAACGGATTATGCGCGCTGCCCCCGCACTCTGTCAAACAGGATTTGTCGCGTCTCGAAATTCCCCTGACACCGCCCCTAGGGGATAGGCCCAGTCGAGCTTGGCGGCGCCAGAATGCCTCGGATAGGTTGCCCCGAAATGTCCGCCCGGCGCTTCCATCTCCGCACCTTCGGGTGCCAGATGAACGTGCACGACTCGGAGAAGGTCGCGAACCTGCTGGCGCACGAGGGCTTCGTCCCCGAGCCGGACCCCGAGCTCGCCGACCTCCTCGTCGTGAACACCTGCTCGATCCGCGACAAGGCCGAGCAGCGCCTCTACGCCGACCTCGGCGCGCTCCGCGCCTGGCGCGAGCGGCGGCCGGGACGGCTCATCGGTGTCGGCGGCTGCGTCGCCCAGCAGCAGGGTGACGCTTTGCTGGAGCGCTTCCCGCAGCTCGACTTCGTCTTCGGAACCCACAACCTGCGCCTCCTGCCTGCGCTCGTGGGAGCCGCCGCCCAGGGGCGCCGGCGCGCGGAGACGGCCGAGCGGGGCGACCTCGAGCGCTTCGAGCTGCCGGGCCGCCACCCAGCGCTCGGGCGCGCGACGCCAGGCCGGGCCTTCCTCACGGTGATGGAAGGCTGCGACATGTTCTGCTCGTTCTGCATCGTTCCGCTCACCCGGGGCCGCGAGATCAGCCGGCCGGCGGCGGCGATCGTCCGCGAGGCGGAGGAGCTGGCCGCGGACGGCGTCGCCGAGATCACCCTGCTCGGCCAGACGGTGAACGCCTACGGCCGGCACGACGTGCGGCGCGGGCGCACCCCGTCGGCGGGAACGACGAGCTTCGCAGCCCTGCTCCGGCGGCTGGCGGCGATCCCCGGCCTCCGGCGCATCCGCTACACGAGCCCGCACCCGATCTTCTTCGACGAGGATCTCGTCGCCGCGCACGGCGAGCTCGAGGCGCTCTGCCCCCACGTCCACCTGCCGGCACAGAGCGGCTCGGACTCGGTGCTCGCCGCCATGCGGCGGCGCTACCGGTCCGACGATCTTCGGGCCCTGGCCGAGCGCCTGCGGGCCGCACGCCCGGATCTGGCGCTCACGACCGACCTGATCGTCGGCTTCCCGGGCGAGACCGACCGCGACTTCGAAGACACCCTCGCGCTGGTCCGCGACCTGGGCTTCGCGGATAGCTTCTCGTTCAAGTACTCGCCGCGGCCCGGGACGGCGGCCGCGGAGCAGGGCGGCGCCCCGTCGGACGCGATGGCTCAGGAGCGGCTCGAGGCTCTCCAGGCTCTCCAACGCAGCCAGACCCTCGCCTACCACCGGAGCCGGGTGGGCGGCACGACCGAGGTGCTGGTCGAGGGGCCGAGCTCGCACAGCGGCCGCCCGGACCTCGCCGGGCAGCGGTCGGGCCGCGACCCCTGGCACCGCGTGGTGAACCTGATGACCGGGGCGCACCCGGGCGAGTTCGTCCGCGTCCAGATCGCCGATGCCACCCCTCACTCCCTGATCGGCCTCCCGGCCTGAGCGGGCGGTTGCCTCGAGCCCGCGGGGACCTCCGGCGGGTTGCCGGTTTCATTGAAGGATCTGCCGCCTCCGGCCGATGAAGGACGTCGGCGCGGGGCCACCCGCCGGCCCTCGGGACCGGCGTTCTGGAGCCCGCGCCGGGGGAGACATGGCGAAGGCGCGGATCCTCGCCGTCGACGACCAGCGCTACTTCCGCGTCTACCTCGAGGACCTGCTCGTCCAGCAGGGCTTCGAGGTGCACACGGCCAGCAGCGGCGAGGAGGCGCTCCACCTGATGGAGCGCGAGCTCTACGACGTGGTCGTGACCGACCTCGTGATGCCGGGTCTCGCCGGCGTCGAGCTCGTGGAGCGGGTGAAGAGCCGCTGGCCGGAGCTCGACGTCGTGGTGGTGACGAGCGTCGGCGACGTGCGCACCGCCGTCGAGGCCATGCGCACCGGCGCCAGCGACTACCTGCTGAAGCCCCTCGACGCGACGCTGCTCTCCCGCTCCCTCGAGGCGATCCTGCAGCGCAAGCGGCTGCGGCTGGAGCACGCCTCGCTGATGGCCGAGAACCTCGAGTACCTCGGCGTCCTCTCGCTCTACGAGCGGACCATGGCGCTCTTCTCGACGCTCGCGGTCGAGCCGCTCGCCGACCGCATCGTCGAGGGCCTGTGTCTGGAGGCTCGTGCGCAGGGCGGCATCGCCTGGCTGGCGCGCCCCGACGACCCGAACCGGCTGCGGCTCGCCGCGGCGCGCGGGCTGGTGCGGGTGGAGCGCGAGGCCGAGGAGATCGCGGTCGACGCGCTGCCGCCGGAGCTCGCGCCGCTGCTGCGCCCCGAGGCGACGGCGTTCGCAGCGGGCTCCGCGCTGATCGTGCCGCTCCGGAACGAGGGCCACCTGCTCGGCTTCGCGCGGCTCACCGACAAGCTGTCGGGCGCCTCCTTCGATGCCCGCGACCGCGCCGTGTCCGAGCGCTTCGCCGTGCCCGCGGCGATCGCGGCCGGAAACGCCCTGCGCTTCCGCGCGCTCGAGCACCGCTCCTTCCGCGATCCCGTGACCAAGGCCTACACCTGGGCGTTCTTCGAGGACGTGGTCCGCAACGAGATCCGCAAGGCCGGCCGCTTCTGCCGCTCGTTCTCGCTGCTCAAGGTGGAGCTCGCGGGCGTGGGCGAGCTGCGGCGCGAGCTCCCCGACACCGAGTTCGCCGCGTGGCTCGAGCGCCTCGCGTTCCAGATCGGCCGCGTGCTGCGCACCACCGATCTCCTGGCCGCCGAGACCGACAGCCGCTTCGCCGTCCTGCTGCCGGAGACCGACGCGCTCGGCGCCGCCGTGCTCAAGCGCCGCATCGGCGAGGTGCTCGAGCGCGGCGAGCTCCTGCGCGGCGAGAAGCCGGGCCCCCGTCTCCACCTGGCGGCCGCGAGCTTCCCGGTCGACGGCACGCAGCTCGAAGAGCTGAGTCGGGTGCTCGGCGGGCGCCTGGCGGAGGACCGCGACAGCCTGGTGCACTCGCTGGGCCTCGAGCACAAGCCGTTCCCGATCCTGCTCGACGCGCTGGCGGGCCGCGGCGAGGCGCTCGGCGTCGACGCATTCGAGCAGGTCCTGCGCTTCGTGCTCGCCGAGGTCGAGCGCCGCGCCGTGGAGCGCGGGATCCTCTGCGTCTCGCCGGGCTCAGCCCTGCTCCCGGTCGTGCGCGAGGGCCTCGCGCGGCTGGATCCCGCCCACACGCGCACCGAGCTGGTCGTCGTGAGCGACGGTCGCGCCGACGCGCTCGCCGGCGTCCCGGTCACGTGCGTGCCGCCGCAGCAGATCGGGACCCGGCGGCCGTTCCTGCTCTACTACGCGGAGGGTCCCGCGTACGCGCTGGTCGGCGACGCGAGCGCTGCCGGCGGCGGGCTGTTCCAGACCTCGGACCGGGTGCTGGTCGAGCACCTGGCCTTCCAGCTGCAGCGGGCGCTCGGCGTCCCGATCTCCCGCTGAGCCGTCGGAGAACCGCGTGAGCCGCCTGGTCGTCGTCGCCGCCGCCGATCCCGAACGCTCCGACCGCTTGCGCGAGGCGTGCGCCGTGCGCGGCTACGCGACCCGCGCGGTCTCGAACGGCGCCGACGCCCTCGAGGTGTGCATCGCCGAGGTGCCCGACGTGCTGCTGGCGGCGGGGCCGCTGGCGCTGATCGAGGCACCGAAGCTCGTGGAGATCCTCCGGACCAATCCGCGCACGCGGCGCGTCCGCTTCGTGTTCCTGAGCGACGTCGAGGCGCCGGCCGGCGGCGCGGAGTGGGGCGCGCTCCAGCTTCCCCTGGACGCGGACCCCGACGAGGTGGGCGAGCGCGTCGCCGAGCTCGCCGTGCGCGGGTCCGAGCTCGACGCGGTCGGCGAGGCGCGCGAGGAGGTCGAGGGCCAGCTCGCGCAGATCCCGCTCGCCGACCTGCTGCAGCTCTTCCACCTGAACCGCCGCACGGGCACCTTCGAGCTGCGCCGGCGCACCCCGGATGGGCGCAGCGAGCGCGGTCGCATCCACCTGCACGAGGGCGACGTGGTGCAGGCCGCGACGGGGCCCGTCGAGGGCGAGAAGGCGCTGTTCCGGCTCCTCACCTGGAACGACGGCGCCTTCGCGTTCCGCGCCGAGCCGATCCAGATCGCCCCGCGCATCACGTCGACCACGCGCGCGCTCCTGATGGAGGGGATGCGCCAGCTCGACGAATGGCGTCGCCTGCGCGCCGAGCTGCCCTCGTTCGACGCGCACGTCGCGCTGCGCGTGCGCAGCGCCGAGCTGCCGAACGTGGTGCACCCGCTGACGCAGGAGGTGCTGCTGCTGCTGGAGCTCTACAGCAACGTCGGCGAGCTGGTCGACCACTCGTCGTTCCCCGACTACCAGGTGCTGCGCACGCTGCAGACGCTGGTCCAGCGCGGCATCGTCGAGGTCCGCGCCGGCGCGCCGCTGCCCTCGCCCGAGGCCGGCCTGTTCCGCGCGGCGCAGGTGCGCCGGCTGCGCGAGTGGCTGGGCGGCGGGCGCGCGGACAGCGCGCGCCCGCGCGACGCCAAGGTGCTCGTCGCCTCGACCCACCCCGACGCGACGCGCGACTTCCTCGGCGTGCTGCAGGGCGTGCCGGGGCTGCAGCCGCACCCGCGCATGGCCGAGGGGATTCCCGCCGACGGCCTCGGTCCGATCGCGAGGCTTCGCGTCGACGGCGACGTCGGGATCGAGTTCGTACACGTCCCCGCGCAGCCGAGCTACGCCCCGCTCTGGCCGCTCGCGGGGTACGGCGCGCTCGGCGTGCTGCTCCTGCTCGGCGGTCCGGTCGCCGAGGCGGCCGCCGCGGTGCGCCCGCTGGCGGAGTCGATGCGCGGCCTGCCGCACGCGCGCCTGCTGCATCTCCTGCTGACGCGGCCCGGCGAGAGCGACCTCGCCGAGGAGATCCGCCACAACGTCGATCTGGCCGAGGAGTCGACGCTCGTGCTGATGCCGCTCGAGGCGCGGCGCGAGCCGATCGAGCTGCTTCGCGGCGCGTTCTCGAGGCTCCTTCCCTGATGGCGGCGGCGGCGCTCAAGACCTTCGGGCTCTTCGCGGACCTCTCGGACGCCGAGCGCGACGAGATCGCCGCGCTGCTCGAGGAGCGGCGCCTGTCCCCCGGTGAGACGCTGTTTCAGGAGGGCGACGAGGCCGACGCGCTCGCGCTCGTGGTCGACGGGAGCGTGGAGCTCTCGAGCCGGCGCACGCCCGAGAAGGCGATGTTCGGCGGAGGCAGCGTGCTCGGCGGGCTCGCGCTGCTCGCGGTAGGAACGCGGCTCGCGAGCGCCGTCGGCGCCGAGCGCGCCTCGGTGCTGCTGCTCCGGCGCGAGGACTTCCTGCGACTCTCGGAGGACAACCCGCGTGCCGCCTGCCGCATCGTGACCGCGATCGCCGCCGAGGCTGCGTCGCAGATGCGTCTGGCGCTCGACGTGCTCGGCGCCGCGTCGGTTGACCGCCCCCAGGCGGCCGACTAGACTGCTCGCCCAACTCGGACCCCCCGAGCCCCCACTCCTCGAGAGCCGGCCGTCGGCCGACCAGGCGATGCGATGGAAGATTCGTCGTTCCGCGAGGCGTTGACCTTCGACGACGTCCTCCTCGTGCCGGCGGCGTCCTCCGTGCTGCCGCGCGACGTCGCGGTGCGCACGCGCCTGACCCGCGAGATCGCGCTCAGCATCCCGTTCGTCTCTGCCGCGATGGACACCGTCACGGAGCACGAGACGGCGATCTGCATGGCGCAGAACGGCGGCCTCGGCGTGATCCATCGCAACCTCCCGCCGAGCCGGCAGGCGGCCGAGGTGGCGCGCGTGAAGCGCTTCGAGGCCGGCATGATCGTCGACCCGATCACGATGCGGCCCGGGCAGAGCCTGCGCGAGGCGCTGCGCATCATGGCGCAGTACCACATCTCGGGGCTGCCGGTGACCGAGGACGGCAAGGCGGTCGGCATCCTCACCAACCGCGACCTGCGCTTCCTGAAGGACCTCGACCAGCCGGTGTCGCGCGTGATGACGCCGCAGTCGAAGCTCGTCACGGTGCCGCCCGGGACGGACCTCGAGCGCGCCAAGGAGCTGCTGCACGCGCACCGGATCGAGAAGCTCCTCGTCGTCGATGCGCAGGGGACGCTCTGCGGGCTCATCACGATCAAGGACATCGAGAAGAACGAGCGCTTCCCGAACGCCGCGAAGGACGACCTCGGGCGCCTGCGCTGCGGCGCCGCCGTAGGCGTCGGGCCCGATCGGCTCGAGCGCGCCCAGGCGCTCGTCGACGCGGGCGTCGACGTGGTCGTGGTCGATACCGCGCACGGGCACGCGCAGGGCGTGCTCGACACGCTGGTCGAGCTGCGGCGCACCTTCCCCGAGCTGCCCCTGATCGGCGGCAACGTGGCGACGGCCGAGGGCACCGAGGCCCTGATCAAGGCCGGCGCCTCGGCCGTGAAGGTCGGCGTCGGGCCCGGCTCGATCTGCACCACGCGCGTGGTGACCGGCGTCGGCGTGCCGCAGCTCACGGCGGTTCTCGACGCGGCGCGCACCGCCTCGCGCTTCGACGTCCCGGTGATCTCGGACGGCGGCGTCAAGTTCTCGGGCGACGCGGTGAAGGCGCTCGCGGGCGGCGCGCACGCGGTGATGATCGGCTCGCTCTTCGCGGGCACCGACGAGGCGCCCGGCGAGACGGTCCTCTACCAGGGCCGCACCTACAAGCTCTATCGCGGCATGGGCTCGCTCGGCGCGCTCGCCGACGGCAGCCGCGACCGCTACTTCCAGGACGACGTGGAGGAGGCCGGCAAGCTGGTGCCCGAGGGCATCGAGGGGCGCGTGCCCTACCGCGGCAGCTTGAACACGATCATCTACCAGCTCGTCGGCGGGCTCCGCTCGGGCATGGGCTACTGCGGCGCGGCCGACCTCGGCGAGCTGCGGCACAAGGCGCGCTTCGTCCGCATTAGCCAGGCGTCGCTGCAGGAGAGCCACGTGCACGACGTGATCATCACGCGCGAGGCGCCCAACTATCGGATCGAGTGAGGCCGCGGGACGCCGCCGCCGAGCGAAGTCGAGGGGATGAGCCAGGACACGCACCGGGACCGCGTCCTGATCTTGGATTTCGGCGGTCAGTACACCCAGCTGATCGCGCGCCGCATCCGCGAGCGCGGCGTCTACTGCGAGATCCACCCGCCCGGCATGCCGATCGAGGCGATGCGCGCGTGGGCGCCCCGCGGCATCGTGCTCTCCGGCGGTCCCTCGAGCGTGCTCGACCGCGACGCGCCCTTCGCACACGCCGAGCTGCTCGATCTCGGCGTACCCGTGCTCGGAATCTGCTACGGCCTCCAGTGGATCTGCCACGTGCTCGGCGGGGTCGTCGAGAAGGCCGAGGAGCGCGAGTACGGCCGCGCCCAGCTCAAGCTGGAGCGGCCCGACCCGCTCTTCGCGGGGCTCGACGAGCGCGCCGAGCGCATGGTGTGGATGAGCCACGGCGATCGCGTGCTGCGCCTGCCGCCCGGCTTCGACGTGCTGGCTTCGAGCGACCACTCGCCGTACGCCGCGCTGCGCCACCGCGAGCGGCCGCTCTACGGCGTGCAGTTCCACCCGGAGGTGGTGCACACCGAAGGGGGCGGCCAGCTCCTCGCGAACTTCGTGCACGGGATCTGCGGCTGCGGAAACTCGTGGAGCATGGCCGCCTTCGTCGACGAGGCGGTGGCGCGCATCCGCGCCCAGGTGGGCGAGGGCCGGGCGGTGTGCGGCCTCTCGGGCGGGGTCGACTCGTCGGTGGCGGCGGCGCTGGTGCACCGCGCGATCGGCGACCGGCTGCACTGCATCCTCGTCGACCACGGGCTCTTGCGCGAAGGCGAGGCGGCGGAGGTCGAGCGCACCTTCCGCGAGGGGCTCGGCATCCCGCTGCAACGCGTCGACGCGGGGCCGCGCTTCCTCGCGGCGCTGCGCGGTGTCGTCGACCCGGAGCAGAAGCGGCGCACGATCGGGCATCTCTTCATCGAGGTGTTCGAGGCCGAGGCGGAGCGGCTCGGCGGCGCGGACTTCCTGGTGCAGGGGACGCTCTACCCGGACGTGATCGAGAGCGTCTCGGTGCGCGGGCCGTCGGTCACGATCAAGACGCACCACAACGTGGGCGGGCTGCCCGAGCGCATGCGGCTCGCGCTGGTCGAGCCGCTCCGCGAGCTCTTCAAGGACGAGGTGCGCGAGGTGGGGCGGCGCCTCGGGCTCCCCGAGCCGATGATCCGGCGCCACCCCTTCCCGGGTCCGGGCCTCGCGATCCGGGTGCTCGGCGAGGTGACACCGGATCGGCTCGCGATCCTGCGCCGCGCGGACGCGATCCTGCTCGACGAGATCCGCCGCGCGGGCCTGTACGACTCGATCTGGCAGGCCTTCGCCGTGTTCCTGCCGGTGCAGACCGTGGGCGTGCAGGGGGACGAGCGGAGCTACGACCACGTCGTGGCGCTGCGCTGCGTGACCTCGGTGGACGCCATGACGGCGGACTGGGCGCGGCTGCCGCACGAGCTCCTGGCGCGCGTCTCCAGCCGCATCACCAACGAGGTGCGCGGGGTGAACCGCGTGGTGTACGACGTCTCCTCGAAGCCGCCGGCCACCATCGAGTGGGAATAGGGCGGGCGCGCCGATGCCCCGCCCGTTCGCGCACCTCCACCTGCACACGCAGTACTCGCTGCTCGACGGCGCCATCAAGCTCGGGCCGCTGTTCGATCGCGCCGCCGCGCTGGGCATGCCGGCCGTGGCGATGACCGACCACGGGAACCTGTTCGGCGCGATCGAGTTCTACGAGCAGGCGCGGACGCGCGGGGTGCGTCCGATCCTCGGCTGCGAGGTCTACGTCGCCGCCGGCTCCCGCTTCGACAAGGAGCGGCGCGAGCGCGACGAGGGCGGCTTCGACGCCATCAGTCACCTGCTGCTGCTGGCGATGGACGAGACCGGCTACCGCAACCTGATGTACCTGGTCTCGAAGGGCTACCTCGAGGGCTTCTACTACCGGCCGCGCATCGACCTCGACCTGCTGCGCGCGCGCAGCGCCGGGCTGATCGCCACGTCGGGCTGCCTGTCGTCGATGGTCTCGCGCGCGATCCTCGAGGGCAACGCGGCGCGCGCCTGGACGTTGGTCGAGGACTTCGCGCGCATCTTCCCGGACCGCTTCTACCTGGAGCTGCAGCGCCACGGCCTGCCCGCCCAGGATCAGGTCAACGCGGAGCTGGTGAAGATGGCGGCCGACCTGCGGCTGCCACTGGTGGCCACCAACGACGCGCACTACCTCGAGCAGGGCGACCACACGCACCACGACGTGCTGCTCTGCATCGGCACCGCGGCCAACGTCGACGACGCCAAACGCTTCCGCTTCGACGGCGAAGGCTTCTACGTGCGCGACGGCGACGAGATGGCCGAGCTGTTCCACGACCACCCGTCCGCCGTGGCGGCCACGCTCGAGATCGCCGAGCGCTGCGCGGTCGAGATCGAGATGGGCCGCTACCACCTGCCCGAGTACCAGGTGCCGGCCGGCAAGACGCGCGAGCAGGTGCTCGAGGAGCAGGCGTGGGCGGGCCTGCGCCAGCGCCTCGGCCTCGAAGCGGACGAGCCGATCCCGGGCGGGCATCGCGCCTACGAGGCGCGCATGAAGCACGAGCTCGGCGTGATCCAGTCGATGGGCTTCGCCGGCTACTTCCTGATCGTCGCGGACTTCATCGACTACGCGCGCCGGCACGCCATCCCGGTCGGCCCCGGCCGCGGCTCGGCCGCGGGCAGCCTCGCCGCGTGGAGCCTCGGCATCACCGGCATCGATCCGATCGAGTACGACATCATCTTCGAGCGCTTCCTGAACCCCGAGCGCATCTCGATGCCCGACATCGACGTCGACTTCTGCATGCGCGGGCGCGACCAGGTGATCCGCTACGTGGCGGACAAGTACGGCGGCGCAACGGGCGACCACGACGGGATGCGCGTGGCCCAGATCGCGACCTTCGGGACGCTGCAGGCGAAGGCGGCGATCCGCGACGTCGGGCGCGCGCTCGGCATGCCCTTCGGCGACGTCGACCGCATCGCCAAGGCGGTGCCCGACACGCTCGGCATCTCGCTCGACGAGGCGCTGGCGCAGTCGCCCGAGCTGCGCGCCCGCGTCGAGGGCGACGGGCAGGTGGCGCGGCTCTTCGAGACCGCGCGCAAGCTCGAGGGCCTGACCCGGCACGCCTCGAAGCACGCGGCGGGCGTGGTGATCAGCACCGATCCGCTGATCGAGTCGGTGCCGCTGTACCGCGATCCGCGCTCCGGCGACATCATGACGCAGTACGACATGCGCTGCGTCGAGAAGATCGGGCTGATCAAGTTCGACTTCCTCGGGCTCAAGACGCTGACGGTCATCGCCGACGCGGAGCGGCTGATCCGCGAGAGCGGCCAGGTCGACTTCTCGATCGACGCGATCCCGCTCGACGACCGGCGCAGCTACGAGCTCCTGTGCAGCGGCGACACCGAGGGCGTGTTCCAGGTGGAGTCGCCGGGCATGACCGACCTGGCCGCCAAGCTCAAGCCGCACTGCCTCAAGGACGTGATCGCGCTGGTCGCCCTCTACCGCCCGGGCCCCCTCGGCTCCGGCATGGTCGAGGACTTCATCAACCGCAAGCACGGCCTGACCCGGGTCGAGTACCTCCTGCCGGAGCTCGAGGAGCTGACCGCCGAGACGCTCGGCGTGATCGTCTACCAGGATCAGGTGCTGCAGATCGCCAACAAGCTCGGCGGCTACACGCTCGGCGAGGCGGACCTGCTGCGGCGGGCGATGGGCAAGAAGAAGCCCGCGGAGATGGCGAAGCAGCGCGAGCGCTTCGTCTCGGGCTGCCTCGCGAACGGCATCGCGCGCGACAAGGCGCAGAAGGTCTTCGAGCTGATGGCCGAGTTCGCCGGCTACGGCTTCCCGAAGGCGCACTCGACCGCGTACGCGCTGATCACCTACCAGACCTCGTATCTGCGGGCGAACCATCCCCGCGAGTACCTGGCCGCGCTGCTCACCGTCGAGTCCGGCAACCACGACAAGCTGGCGCGCTACATCGCGCACGCGCGGGCCAAGGCGATCGAGATCCTGCCGCCCGACGTGAACGAGTCGCAGCGCGACTTCGCCGTGGCCGGCGGCGGCATCCGCTTCGGCCTCGCCGGCGTGAAGAACGTGGGCGAGGGGGCGATCGAGGCGATCGCCGAGGCGCGGCAAGCAGGCCGCTTCCGCGACCTCTTCGACTTCTCCCAGCGCGTCGACGCGCGGCGGGTGAACCGTCGGGTGGTGGAGAGCCTCGTCAAGTGCGGCGCCTTCGACTCGCTGCATCCGAACCGCGCCGCGGTCTGGGCCTCGCTCGACGCGGCGCTCGAGCGCGGCGCCGCGGCGCAGCGCGACCGCGAGATCGGCCAGACGAGCCTGTTCGGCAGCGCCTCGTCCCCGGCCGCGGGCGATGCGCCTCGCCTCGCCGAGGTCGCCGCCTGGACCGAGCGCGAGCGGCTCGGCTACGAGAAGGAGCTGCTCGGCTTCTACGTGACCGGGCACCCGCTGGCCGCGATCGCCCCCGATCTGGCGCGCGTCTGCGACGTGCGCTCGGGCTCCGCGGCCGAGCGCGACGGGCGCGACGTGCGCGCCGGCGGGCTGCTGACCGGGCTCCGCGAGACGCGCACGCGCGCCGGCCAGACGATGGCGTTCGGGACGCTCGAGGACCTCGAGGGAGTCTTCGACCTGGTGGTGTTTGCGGAGCCCTACACGCGCCTGCGGGCGCTCCTGCGATCGGCCGCGGAGCCCGATGCGGGAAGCCCTCCGCTCCCGCTCCTCGTGACGGGCAAGCTCGAGGCGGGCGACCCGCCGAAGATCCTGGTCCGCGACGCGGTCCCGCTCGAGCAGGCCGCCGAGCGCCTCGCGACCCGGCTCCACATCGCCCTCACCGCGGCCGAGGCCAGCCGCGACCGGCTGCTCGCGCTGCGCCGCGCGCTCGGCGACCATCGCGGGGACTGCCCGGTCCTCCTGCACGTGCGGGTGCCGGGCGAGAGCGAGACGGTGATCGCGCTCTCGGAAGGGTGGTCGGTGGATCCGAACGAGTCGCTGCTGCAGGAGCTCGACGCGCTCTTCGGCCGACGGGTGGCGGAGCGGGTGCTTTGAAGGGCCGCGCGGCGGCCGCGGCGCTCGTGCTCGCGGCCGCGCTCGCCGTGCCCGGGCGCGCGGGCGCGGCCGACCTCGAGAGCATCCAGTCGGTCGGTGCGGCGCCGGCGGGGCGGCCGAGCGGAGGCGCCGCGCGCCAGGCTGCGCTCGAGGCGGGCGTGCGCGAGGGCGTGCTCCAGGTGGCCTCCGAGGTCGCGCAGGAGACCGGGCCGCCGCCCGATCCGGCGGCGCTCAAGAACGCGCTCGGCTCCGACCTCGAGAGCTACGCGGTGCGCTTCCACATCGTCGAGGATCGCGGCGAGCACCCGGCGCTGCTGATCCAGGAGCCGGGCGTGGACCGCGAGTACGAGGTCCTGGTCGACGTCGAGGTCGACCGCGGGAGCATCCGGAGCCGGCTCGCCAAGGCGGGCCTCGTGAAGGCCGCGCCGCCGCCCACCGCGCGCCACTCGCTCGAGGTCGATCTCGAAGGCATCCAGAGCTACGGCACCTGGGAGCAGCTCCGGCGCGCGCTCGGCGAGCGCGGCGGCTCGGTGCGCCCGGTCGAGTTCTCGCACGGCCGCGTGCTCGCGCGCGTCGATACGGACGAGGCACCCGACGCGCTGGTCGAGCGCCTTCGCCACTCCGTCGGCGACTCGATGGGGCTCGCGCTTCGCGGCGCCGAGGGCGAGCGGGTCCGGATCGACGTCACGCCCGGGTCGAGCGCGAGCCACCCGGCGCCGCCTGCGAGCCCGGCCTCTTCGCCCCAGCCCACCGCTCCGCCGCCTCCGGGAGCGACTCCCGAGCCTCCGTCCCAGGCGCCCTGAGGGGGCGCCGCGCATTTGACGAACGCGACCGAAATCGGTATCGACTGCGCCACGTTAGATCGATTTCTGGCACGTAGCTCAGTGGGAGAGCACTACCTTGACACGGTAGGGGTCGGCGGTTCAATCCCGCCCGTGCCAACCAGCCGCAAGCGCCCGAAGGGCGCGCGAAGTTCATCAGGACGTGCTGCAGCTCAGCAACCACCGCATACCCGCGTTAGCAAGCCGACGAGCCCAAGTCATGCAATCTGCCCGTTCATGAGCGAGATCCAGGTGCGCCTGCCGGATGGCAGGCAGCTTCCGATGCCGTCGCGCTCGACGGTTCTCGCGGTGGCGCAGCAGATCGGACCGGGTCTGGCGCGCGCAGCGGTGGCGGGGCTGGTCGACGGCCGGCTGGTCGACCTGCGCCAGCCGCTCGAGCGCGACGCCGAGGTGCGGATCGTGACGACCCGCGATCCGCAGGCCGGCGAGGTGATCCGACACTCCGCCGAGCACGTGATGGCCGACGCCGTGAAGCGCCTCTTCCCGTCGGTGCAGATCGACGTCGGGCGCAGCGATCACTCCGAGAAGTTTCAGTACGACTTCCGGATCGACCGGCCCTTCACCAGCGAGGACCTCGGGCGCATCGAGGACGAGATGCGCCGCATCCTCGCCGAGAAGACCCTGTTCGAGCGCGAGGAGGTGACCCGCGAGGAGGCCGAGCGCCGCTTCGCCGCGCTCGGCGAGGAGCTCAAGCTGTCGCGCCTCGCCGACATCCCCGCCGGCGAGCCGATCACGATCTTCCGGCACGGCCGCTTCGAAGACCTCTGCCGCGGGCCGCACGTGCAGCGCGCCGACCAGATCGGCGCGGTGAAGCTCCTCGAGGTGGCCGGCGCGTACTGGAGGGGCGACGAGCGCAACCCGATGCTCCAGCGCATCTACGGCACCGCCTTCGCGACCCAGAAGGAGCTCGACGAGCATCTCGCGCGCATCGAGGAGGCCAAGCGCCGCGACCACCGCCGGCTCGGCGCCGAGCTCGATCTCTTCCACATCGACGCGCTCGCGCCGGGCTCCCCCTTCTACCACCCGAAGGGCATGGTCCTCTACAACGGGCTCGTCGGATACATCCGCTCGCTCTACCCCAAGTACGGCTACCAGGAGGTGATGACGCCGCAGCTCTTCCGCGCCGATCTCTTCAAGACCTCGGGCCACTACCAGGAGTTCCACGACGACATGTTCTGGTTCGAGGGGGACGAGGGCGAGGAGCTCGGCGTGAAGGCGATGAACTGCCCCGGCCACTGCCAGCTCTACCTGTCGGCGAAGCGCTCCTATCGCGATCTGCCGGTGCGCTTGGCCGAGTTCTCGCGCCTGCATCGCAACGAGCGCAGCGGCACGCTCACGGGGCTCTCGCGCGTGCGCTCGATGGCGCAGGACGACGCCCACATCTTCTGCGAGCCCGAGCAGGTTCCCGAGGAGATCGACCGCTTCTTCGCGATGACGGCCGAGGTCTATCGCGACCTCGGGATCAGCGGCGTCAAGGTCGCGGTCTCGACCCGCCCGGAGAGCTTCCTCGGCGATCCCGCCGACTGGGACCGCGCCGAGCACGCGCTCCTCGAGGCGGTGCGCGGCGCCGGCTTCGAGTGCGGCGTCAAGGCCGGTCAAGCCGCCTTCTACGCGCCGAAGGTCGAGTTCGACTTCGAGGACGTGCTCGGGCGGAGCTGGACGCTCTCGACGCTCCAGGTCGACATGGCGATGCCCGGCCGCTTCGGCCTGCGCTACGTCGGGCGCGACGGGACCGAGCATCAGCCGGCGATGTTGCACCGCGCGATCCTCGGGTCGCTCGAGCGCTTCCTCGCCATCTACATCGAGCACACCGCCGGCGACTTCCCGTTCTGGCTGGCGCCCGTGCAGGTGGCCGTGCTGCCGATCGCGGCGCGCCACGCCGACTACGGCGCCAAGGTGCAGCGCGCGCTCGTCGAGCGGGGCCTACGCGCCGCGCTCGACGAGCGCAACGAGAAGCTGAACTACAAGATCCGGGAGGCGGAGCTGCAGAAGATCCCGGTGATGCTGGTGATCGGCGACCAGGAGGTGGCGAACGGGACCGTCACCCCGCGCCGCCGCCACAGCCCGGAGGGCGCGGACGGACCGCTCGCCCTCGACGCCTGTGTTGCGGAGCTCGCCCGGGCGGCCTCGCGGCGAGGCCCCTGGACGGCGCCCGAACGACCCGGTCCCGCGGAGGATTGAGCATCCGATACCCGAAGCGAGAGCGCGATACGCGACCCGAGGACGAGGCCCGCATCAACGAGCGGATCCGCGCGCGCGAGATCCGCGTGGTCGACGTCGATGGGGCACAGCTCGGTGTGATGACGCCGTACGACGCGATCCAGCGCGCCGTCGAGCAGGGCCTGGACCTGGTCGAGGTGGCGCCGGGAGCCAACCCGCCCGTCTGTCGCATCATGGACTACGGGAAGTACAAGTACGAGCTGAAGAAGAAGGCGGCAGCCAGCAAGGCCAAGGCACACGCTGCGACGCTGAAGGAGGTGAAGCTCCGCCCGCGCACCGACGACCACGACCTCGACTTCAAGTTGCGCAACGCGCGCCGCTTCCTGGTCGAGGGCGACAAGGTCAAGATCACGCTCATGTTCCGCGGCCGCGAGATCGTGCACACCAGCCTGGGCTTCGAGCAGCTGAACAAGGTGAAGGAGATCCTGGCCGACATCGCCAACGTCGAGAACTCACCGCGCCTCGAGGGCCGCTTCATGTCGATGATCCTGGTCCCGAACCGCGAGGCGATCGCGCGCCTCGAACGGGAGCGCGCGAAGCAGGAGGCCGGGGCGGCCGAGGGCGAAGGACCGGACAAGGCGGCGGGCGACGCGCTCGCCGCGGGAGAGTCGTGAGATGCCGAAGATGAAGACGCACCGCGGGGCCGCCAAGCGCTTCAAGCGAACCGGCACCGGCAAGATCACGCGGATGCAGGAAGGGAAGAACCACATCCTGACCAAGAAGGACGCCAAGCGGAAGCGCCGGCTGCGCAAGCGCGTGCTGGTGGCGAGCGTCGACCGCAGGCGGATGGAGCAGCTGCTGCCCTAGCGGGCGCGGCGCAGAGGAGAGACGAGCATGCCCCGAGTGAAGCGAGGCGTCACGCGAAAGCGCCGGCACAAGCGCGTCCTGGACGAGGCCAAGGGCTACTACGGCGCGCGCAGCCGGCTGTTCCGCGTCGCGCGCGAGGCCGTCGAGCGCGCCTGGGTCTACGCCTACCGCGACCGCAGGCAGCGCAAGCGAGAGTTCCGGAGCCTCTGGATCGCGCGCATCAACGCCGCCGCGCGCGAGCACGCGCTGTCGTACAGCCAGCTCGTGCACGGCCTGGCCGCTGCCGGGATCGAGATCGACCGCAAGAACCTGGCCGATCTGGCGGCGTCGGATCCGCAGGCCTTCGCCGATCTGGTGGCGCAGGCGAAGGCGAAGCTCGCCTAGGCCGGGCCGCGCGCGGCATGGCGGACGAGCTGCGGAACCTCGAGGCGCTGGCCGGCGAGGCCGAGCGCGCGATCGCGGAGGCCGCGAGCCTGCCGGTGCTGCTCGAGGTGCGCGCGCGCTTCCTCGGCCGCAAGAGCGCGCTCGCCGCGCTGCTGCACGGCATCGGCGCGTTGCCGCCGGCCGAGCGCGGGGCCGCGGGCGAGCGCGCCAACGCCGCGAAGGCGCGCATCGAGGAGCAGGTGCGCGCGCGGCGCCGGGAGCTCGAGCGCGCCGCGCAGGAGCGCCAGCTCGGCCGCTCGCTCGACGTCACGCTGCCCGGGCGCCGGCCGCCGCGCGGCGCCATCCACCCGATCACGCGCGTCGAGCGCGAGGTGGTCGACTTCTTCCACGGCCTCGGCTTCTCCGTCGAGGAGGGCCCCGAGGTCGAGACCGAGTACAACAACTTCGAGGCGCTCAACATCCCGGCCGATCATCCGGCGCGCGACATGCAGGCCACCTTCTTCGTCGAGGGTGGCCACGTGCTGCGCACGCACACCTCACCGGTGCAGATCCGCGCGATGACCGGGCGCGAGCCGCCGTTCCGCTTCATCGTCCCCGGCCGCGTCTACCGCCACGACCGGAGCCCGCGACACTCGCCGATGTTCCACCAGGTCGAGGGCTTCCTGGTCGACGAGCGCGTGTCCTTCGCCGACCTGAAGGGCGTGCTCTATGCCTTCCAGCGGCACATGATGGGCGCCGAGGTGGAGCTGCGCTTCCGCGCCTCCTACTTCCCGTTCACCGAGCCGTCCGCCGAGCTCGACTACCGCTGCCTGCTGTGCGGCGGCGCGGGCTGCGCGACCTGCTCGCAGTCCGGTTGGATCGAGGCCGGCGGCTGCGGGATGATCCACCCCGTGGTGCTCGAGAACTGCCGGATCGACCCGGAGCGCTGGCAGGGCTTCGCCTTCGGGATGACGCTCGACCGCGCGGTGATGCTCCGCTGGGGCATCCCGAACATCCACCTGCTCTTCGACGGCGACGTGCGCCTCCTGGAGCAGCTCTGATGCGCGTCCCGCTGCGCTGGCTCGCCGAGTGGATTCCGCTGCCGGACGCGGCGGCGCTGGCAGAGCGCCTCACGCAGGGCGGGCTCGAGGTCGAGTCGATCGAGCGCATCGGGCCCGACCTCTCGGGGATTCGGGTCGGCCACGTGCTCGAGCGCGCCGCGCATCCGAACGCCGACCGCCTCTCGCTGTGCCGCGTCGACCTCGGCGACGGTGCCCCGGTCGAGATCGTCTGCGGCGCGCCGAACGTGGCCGCGGGCCAGAAGGTCGCCGTCGCGAGCCCCGGCGCGCTCTTACCCGACGGCAAGCGGCTGGCGAAGGCCAAGATCCGCGGCGTCGTGTCGAACGGGATGATCTGCTCGGCGCGCGAGCTCGGCGTCTCGGACGAGCACGAAGGGATCCTGGTGCTCCCCGCCGACGCGGCCGTGGGCGCGCCCGTCGCTCCCCTCCTCGAGGCCGGCGACACCGTGCTCGAGGTCGCGCTGACACCGAACCGCGGCGACTGCGCCTCGCTCCTCGGCATCGCGCGCGAGGTGCGCGCACACTTCGGCGGCACCGTGCGCGTCCCGCCCACGGATCCCGAAGAGGAGGGAGAGCCGGCCGCCGCGAGCTGGCGGGTCGAGATCGCCGATCCGGCGGGCTGTCACCGCTACGTCGGGCGGCTCGTGCGCGGGGCCACGGTCGGGCCGAGCCCGGCGTGGCTCGTCCGCAAGCTCGAGGCCGCGGGCCTGCGCGCCATCAACGTGGTGGTCGACGTCACCAATCTGGTGCTGCTCGAGCTCGGCCAGCCGCTCCACGCCTTCGACGCCGCGAAGCT
>DATJPY010000093.1:0-42318 GCA_035506135.1 Myxococcota bacterium
ACCAGGCCGAGCCGGCTCGCCGACTCCGCCTCGGCGGGCGCCTCGACGTGCAGCCAGCCGCTGTCGGCGGGCGTCTCCGCGGCCGGCGCCGGGAGCGCGGCCCAGGCCGCCGCCAACGCGAAGGCCGCCACCGCTCGCGCAGCTCGGTGCCAGACCACGCCGCCAGTCTAGGACGCCGCTGCGGAGCTCGCAGGAATCGAGCGCCCGCGGGGCGATTGAAACGGCGCGCTTGCTTCGTCATGCTGCGGCCCGTGAGCGAGAGGGTGCTCGACTACGGACTCCTCCTCGACGACCGCGGCGCGGATGGCGTCGAGCGGGTGCCCGCGAGCGGCTCGTGCGCGCGCTGCGAGCGCGCTCTGGACCTCGCCTCGGCGTTCGTCGGCGGCCGCTGGTACGGCAACGCGGCCTGCGCCACCGGCGCGCCGTGTCCGCTCGACCAGCGACCGCCCGCCGTGCCCGAGCCGCGGCTGCTCTGCCGCCCGCGCCGCCACTTCCGCCGCCGGCTTCCCAAGGAGCTGCGCGCGGCGGAGCGCAATTAGCGCCGCCCGCGGAGCTCCTTGGCGAGCTCGTAGCCGCGCCGCAGCGCCGGCCGCTCCTTCAGCGCATCGTACCAGCGGCGCAGGTTCGGGAAGCGCTCGAGCGGGATGCCCTGCGCCTTCCACGTCACGATCCACGGCCAGCAGGCCATGTCTGCAATCGAGTACTCGCCGCATACGTGCGCGCGGCCCTCGAGGCGGCGGTCGAGCACGCCGTAGAGGCGCTCGGTCTCGCGGCGGTAGCGCTCGATCGCGTAGGGGAGCTTCTCCTGCGCATACAGCGCGAAGTGTCCGTGCTGGCCGAGCATCGGACCGAGGCCGCCGACCTGCCACATCAGCCACTGGATCACGTCGATGCGGCCGCGCGGATCGGCGGGCAGGAAGCGCCCGCTCTTGGAGGCGAGGTAGAGCAGGATCGCGCCGGACTCGAAGACCGGGATCGGGGGACCGCCGCCCTCCGGGTCGCGATCCACGATGGCCGGCATGCGCGCGTTCGGACTGATGGCGACGAACGAGGCCTCGAACTGCTCGCCGTGCCCGATGTCCACCGGGAGCACGTGATAGGGGAGCCCCATCTCCTCGAGGGCGATCGAGATCTTCCAGCCGTTGGGCGTGGGCCAGTAGTAGAGATCGATCATCGACGGGCGCCGCCGCACGGCACGGTATCCCCCTCCGCGCCGGCCGGATTGTGCCAGACTCTCCGCCGGCCGGGAGGCCTACGCGTAGTGGGAGCGGCGCTTCACCACGAGCGAGCGATCGAGCTCGAAGATGGGGACCTTCCGCCAGCCCGCCGGCGCCTCGGGATCGGCCGCCTCGCCGGACTTCGCCCGCACGAACTTGTGGCCGAGGAGGCGGGTGTCGAGGATGCCGACGTCCTCGCGGGCCGGGTGGTCGCGGCGCGCCAGGATCTCGGTCGCGGCGAACACGGTGTCGCCGGCGAAGAGCGGCGCGGTGTGGCGGCCCGTGCGGTAGACCAGGTCGGCGAGCGCGTTGTCGCCCACGTTCGGGCAGGAGAGGCCGAGGCACAGCACGAACGGGATGCCGCCGAAGATGATCAGCTCGCCGCCGACATACTGCTCCGGGTCGAGATCGATCATGAACTGGTTGCAGTGCACCTGGCTCGTGTTGTCGAGCACCGCGGTCAGATGGATGTGCTCGGAGGTCATGGTGCGGCCGCGCGAGTGCTCGATGCGCGTGCCGGGCTCGAAGTCCTCGAAGTACGTGTCGGCGTTGCTCAGGTGGGCGAGGGCCTTGTAGTCGCGGGTGCGGTCGTACCGCGGCAGCCAGAGCTCGCAGTCGACGGCCTCCGGCTCGAGCTGTCCCGCGTGCAGCTCGGCGGACTCGTCCCGCTTCCAGACCTGCACCTTTCGCTGCCAGGTGAGCACCACGGCCTCGTCGCGCGCGCCGCGGTTCTTGCGCGCCGTCGACTGCACGTGCACCACGCCGAGCCGCGGGTTCGACCGGGAGCCGGTGACGCCGAGCACGCGCGTCTCGACCTCGATCGTGTCGCCGACGTAGACCGGCGCGCCGAAGCGCATGTCGATGTACTCGAGGTTGGCGCGCGCGTTCTCGGACACGTCCTCCACGGTCTGGCTGAACGCCACCAGCATCACCAGGCCGGGGGGACACACGAGCCCGTCGAAGCCGTAGGCGCGCGCGTAGCGCGCGTTCTTCGCCAGCGGGTGGGTCGTCATCGAGAACTCGGTGAAGGTGGTGAAGAGCCCCTCGGTGACGGTCTTGCCGCCCTTGTGCCGGAACACGTGGCCGGGGACGAAGTCCTCGAGGAAGTTGCCGATCGATTTCCGGAGGACGCGCGGCGGGCCGGACACGTGGACTCCTCGGGTGCGGATCGGGCGCGGAGTCTACCCGCGTCGTCGTCGTCCGCCACGCGCGCAGCCGCAGAGCGGACTGGCTACCCTGCACTCGATGCAGCCGCTCACCCCGAACGCGCAGCGCGTGCTCGAGGCCCGCTACCTGGCGCGTGACGCGGCGGGTCGCATCGTCGAGGACTGGGACGGCCTGTGTCACCGGGTCGCACGCGGCGTGGCCGAAGCCGAGCGCGAGCTCGGCGGCGAGGCCGAGCGCTTCGGGGACGCGTGGTTCCAGGCGCTCCGCCGCCGCGAGTTCCTGCCGAACTCGCCGACCCTGATGAACGCCGGTACCGAGATCGGCCAGCTCGCGGCCTGCTTCGTGCTGCCCGTCGAGGACACGCTCGAGGGCGTCTTCGAGGCGGTGAAGCGCATGGCCGTGATCCACCAGTCCGGCGGGGGCACCGGCTTCTGCTTCTCCTCGCTGCGCCCGGCGGGCGACACCGTCCAGGGTACGCCCGGCGTCGCCTCCGGCCCGGTCGCCTTCATGGGCGTGTTCGATGCGGCGACGGCCGTGGTGAAGCAGGGCGGTCGCCGGCGGGGCGCGAACATGGGCGTGCTGCGCATCGACCACCCCGACGTCGTCGAGTTCGTGCGCGCCAAGTCGGAGCGCGAGCGGCTCACCAACTTCAACATCTCGCTGACCGCGTCCGACGCATTCTTCGAGGCGGCCCTCGCGGGGCGCCGCTTCGATCTGGTGAACCCGCGCGACGGCCGCGCCGTCCGCTCGCTCGACGCGCGCTGGCTGCTCGACGAGATCGCGCACTATGCGTGGGCCACCGGCGACCCCGGCCTGATCTTCATCGACGCGGTGAACCGCGCCAACCCGACGCCGCAGCTCGGACCGCTGACGGCGACCAATCCCTGCGGCGAGCTGCCGCTGCTCCCGAACGAGGCGTGCAACCTCGGATCGCTTCGCCTCGACGCCTTCGCCCGCGACGGCGCCATCGACTGGGACGCGCTCGACGGCGCCGTCGACCTCGCGGTGCGCTTCCTCGACGACGTGATCGAGGCGAGCCGCTATCCGTTCGCGGAGATCGCGGCGACCGTGCGCGGCAACCGCAAGATCGGGCTCGGTGTGATGGGCTTCGCGGACCTGCTCGTCGATCTCGGCATCCCGTACGACGACGCGGCCGCGGTGGCGCTCGGCGATCGGCTCATGGCCCGCATCCGCGCGCGCGCCGAGGCGGCGTCTGCCCGGCTGGCGGACGAGCGGGGCGTCTTCCCGAACTGGGAGGGATCGCGCGCGGCCGCGCGCGGGCTCCGCCTGCGCAACGCGACGGTCACCTCGATCGCGCCGACCGGGACGATCTCGATCCTGGCCGGTTGCGCCGGCGGGATCGAGCCGCTCTTCGCGCTGGCCTTCGTTCGCCACGTGCTGGACGGCGAGCGGCTCGCGGAGGTCAACCCGCGCTTCGAGGCCGCGCTGCAGCGGAGCGGCGCCTTCTGCGACGCGCTGGTGCAGCGGGTCCGCACGGAGGGGTCGGCGCGCGGCATTCCCGAGCTGCCCGCGGAGATCCGGCGGCTCTTCCCGACCGCCTACGACGTGGCCCCGGCGCAACACCTCGAGGTGCAGGAGGCCTTCCAGCGACACGTCGACAACGCGGTCTCGAAGACGATCAACCTGCCCCACGAGGCGACACCGGGCGACGTGCGCGAGATCTTCGTCTCGGCGTGGCGCCGCGGCCTCAAGGGTGTGACCGTCTTCCGCGAGGGCTCGAAGGGAGCCGCCGTGCTGGTGCGGGGTGAGGGCGGAGCGCTCGAGGTGCCCGACCACTACGCCGGCGACTGCAGCGACGCGCTCTGCGGTTAGCGCGGGGCGCGGCCCTTCGCCTATCCTGCGCCCTCCATGCTCGTCGCCGTCCCGAAGGAGAGCGCACCCGGCGAGCGCCGGGTGGCGCTGGTGCCGGACACGGTGCGCGTGCTCGCGCGCGCCGGCTTCGAGATCGCCGTGGAGGCGGGGGCGGGCACCGCCGCCGGCTACGACGACGCGGCCTATGAGGCGGCCGGGGCGCGGCTCGAAGCGGACGCGGCCCAGCTCGCGGCGAAGTCCGACTGCACGCTCCGGGTGCAGGCTCCGAGCGAACGCGAGATCGCGTCGCTGCGCCGCGGCTCGCTGCTGATCGGCTTCCTGCGCCCGCTCGATCAGCCGGCGCTGGCCACGCAGCTCGCGGCCGCCGGGGTGACGAGCTTCGCGGTCGAGTTGGTGCCGCGCACCACGCGCGCGCAGGCGATGGACGCGCTCTCGTCGCAGGCCTCGCTCGCCGGCTACCGGGCCGTCCTGCTCGCCGCGGTCGAGCTCGGCAAGATCTTCCCGATGATGACGACCGCGGCCGGCACGATCGCGGCGGCGCGCGTGCTGGTGATCGGAGCCGGCGTGGCGGGGCTGCAGGCGATCGCGACCGCGCGCCGCCTCGGCGCGCAGGTCGAGGCCTACGACACGCGGCCCGCCGTGAAGGAGCAGGTCGAGAGCCTGGGCGCGCGCTTCATCGAGCTCGCGCTGGATACGCGCGACGCCGAGGGCGCAGGCGGCTACGCCCGGGCGCAGAGCGACGAGTTCCTCGCCAGGCAGCGCGAGCTCCTGGGGGAGCGGGTGCGCGCGGCGGACGCCGTCATCACCACCGCGCTGGTCCCGGGCGCCCGGGCTCCGCTCCTGATCGACGCCTCCGTCGTGTCGGGGATGCGCCGCGGCTCGGTCATCGTCGACCTCGCGGCGGCGAACGGCGGCAACTGCGGCCTGACCCGTCCCGACGAGGTCGTCGCGGCCGGCGGCGTCACGGTGCTCGGTCCCACCAACCTCGCGTCGCAGGCCGCGCACGACGCGAGCCGCGTCTACGCCCGCAACCTGGCCGCGCTCCTGCAGCATCTGGTGAAGGACGGCGCCGTGAAGCTCGACCTCGAGGACGAGATCACGCGCGGCGCGCTGCTCACGTACGAGGGGCGCGTCGCGAACGAGGCGGTGAGGGCGAAGCTGGGGGCCTGAGCTCGAGGCTCGCGGTTGCAGCCGCGCGCGGGAGGCTATCTGCTCCGCGCCTTCTCCCGCTCGAGGAACGCTTCGACCAGCGCCGGGGGGCCGGCGGCCATGCCGGCGTCGATCAGGGTCTTCGCCTGATTGTAGACGCGGCGCGCGCCGTCGAAGCCGACGTAGAGGCCGCCCGCCTCGCGCACCAGCACGTCGCCGGCGCACACGTCCCACTCGTTCTTCGGCGCCACCGAGACGTTGAGATCGCCCTCGGCCGCGGCGATGCAGGCGAGCTTCCAGGCGATCGAGCCGACCGGGCGCAGCTCCTTGAACCAGCCCTCGTACGGCTCGAACTGGCCGCGCGAGATCTCGGTCCGGCTCGCGATCACCACCGCGTCGGCCAGCTTCGCGACGCGCGACGCGTGAACGCGTCGGCCGTCGCGGAAGGCGCCGCCTCCGCGGCGCGCCCAGATCGCGGTCCGGGCCGCCGGGTTCAGGATCACGCCCACGACGGGCTCCCCGCCCTCCGCCAGCGCGATCGAGACGCCGAACTCGGGGATGCGCCGGGTGAACTCCTTGGTGCCGTCCATCGGGTCGACGATCCAGACGCGCTCGCGCGCGAGCCGGGTGGCGTCGTCGGCCGTCTCCTCCGAGAGGATCGCGTCGCCCGGGAAGGCGCCGCGCAGGCGGGAGGCGATGGCCCGATCCGACTCGAGGTCGGCGAGCGTGAGCGGGTTGTCCTTCGACTTCTCCCAGTGCCCCGTATCGCTCTGGTAGTGGCGCAGCAGGATGGCGCCCGCCTCGCGGGCGGCCTCGAGCGCGACGTCGAGCTCGCGTTCGTACATCAGCCGCCGGCCGTGCTCGCGGGGATCCCGATGCCGAAGAGCCGGCTCGCGTTGCCGCCGAGCACGCGCGCGCGCGCGTCCGGCGGGAGCTCCGACAACGTCTCGAGCGTCGTCTCCAGGACGCCCGGGAAGCGCGCATCGGGATGCGGATAGTCGGAGGCCCAGGCCACGCAGCCGTCGCCGAAGCGCTCGACGACATGGGCGGTCTCCTCCTCGTCGGGCTCGCACGAGACGAAGCACTGCCGGGTGAAGGACTCCGAGGGCCGGAGCTGCAGCTCGGGGAAGCTCGATCGCCAGGTCTCGTAGTGTCCGTCGAGCCGGTCGAGCAGGTACGGCAGCCAGCCGCAGCCCGCCTCGAGGAACGCGAAGCGGAGGCGCGGGTGGCGCTCGATCGCGCCGCTCATGAGCAGGCCCGACACCGCGGCCATCTGCTCGAAGGGATGGGAGAGGGCGTGGAGCGCCAGGGGATTCTCGAAGCGCTCGCGCGCGAGCGTGGGGAGCGAGTCCGAGAGACCCTCGTGCACGGTGACGGCAACGCCCAGCGACTCGGCGCAGGCCCAGAGCGGCTCGTAGGCGGGGTCGTGGATCGGCCGGCCCGCGTAGGGGTTGGGCCGGAAGAAGGCGCCGCGGAAGCCGTGGCGCTCGGTCGCGCGCTCGAGCTCGCGTACCGAGAGCGCGACGTCGCGCAGCGGGAGCAGCGTCACGCCGAACAGCCGGTCCGGTGCCGGACGGCAGTAGTCGGCGAGCCAGTCGTTGTAGGCGCGGCAGAGCGCGGCGTCGAGCGCGAGGTCCGAGGTCTCGCAGAAGAAGAACGCCATCGAAGGGAACAACACCGCGGCATCGATGCCCTCGGCGTCCATGTCGGCGAGCCGCTGCTTCGGGTCCCATCCGCCCGCGAGCGCCGCGCGGCCGATGCCGCCCGTGGTGGCCTTCGTCAGCTCGACCCCGAGCCGGCCCGTCCAGACGTCGCCGACGCGGATGCCGGGCCTGCCGTGCTCGTCCATCCCGAAGCGGGGCGCCCGTTCGCGGAAGGCCGGCTCGAGATACTCGGGCCAGATCGTGGGCAGCTCGAGGACGTGTCCATCCGCATCGATCACCGGGCAGCCAGCCTGCTTGCTCATGCTTCCCCCTCTCGATCGCATCGTAACCGGCTCTCACGGGTTGTCGCCTCCCCTCGGCGCGAAGAATGCCGCGCTAGCATCGGCGCACCTTGCAGACCGCGGAGATCGAGCTCGGCTACCTCGCTCATCCGGAGGGCGGACCCCACCCGGGCGTCGTGCTGATCCCCGACGTTCGTGGGCTCTACGACCACTACCGCGAGCTCGCGCGGCGGCTGGCGGGCGAGGGCTTCGCGGTGCTCGCGGTGAACCTCTATCGCCGCGAGGGCGCGGTCGAGATCACCGATCCGGGCCGCTGGATCCGCGGTCTCGACGACCGCCGCGTGCTCGCCGACGTGCAGGCCGCGATCGACCACCTCGCCGCGCACCCCTCGGCGGCCGGGCGACGCCTCGGCGTGACGGGCTTCTGCATGGGCGGGCAGTACACGCTGCTGTCCTCGGCGGGATGCAGCGGCCTCTCGGCCGCCGTCGCCTACTACGGGATGCTCTCGCACGAGCGGGGGCTTCTCGCGCCTGCCGCCGGCGAATCGCTGGATCCCGCTCGGAAGCCGCGCTCTCCGCTCGACGCCGCCGCGTCCGCACGCTGCCCCGTGCTGGGGCTCTTCGGCCGCGACGATCCCTTCGTCGCCGTCGAGGACGTGCGCGCCCTCGAGCGCCAGCTCGAGAAGTCCGGCCAGCCGCACGAGGTCGTCCTCTACGAGGGCGCCGGCCACGCCTTCATGAACGACACGCGACCCGAGATGTACCGGCCCGAGGTCGCGCGCGACGCATGGGCTCGGACGCTCGGGTGGTTCCGGCGGCATCTCGGCTAGGAGGCCGACTCGGGAGTCGGCCTCCGCGCAGCTGCAAGCCGCGGCGGCGCGCAGCGAGCCGAGGGCGAGCGAAGCTCACCGGGTGGGAGTCCGCGGAGCCGAGCGAAGTCAGCAGCTAGAGCACCCGCGCCACCGCCAGCGCGAGCACGCGCTCGCGCGACGCGAAGCGCGTCGCGTGCACCTCCACCGAGACCGGATGCTCGCGGCGATCCACCAGGACGGCGCGGAAGCGGCGCGGCTCGTCGCTCTCGACCAGCTCGGCGAGCTCGTCGCGCCAGGTGCCGCGCGCATCGCCGCGCACGAACGCGTCGGCGCGGGCTCCGACCAGCTCGTGGCGCGGGAGGCCCAGCAGCACGGCGGCGGCGGGATTGGCGTCGACCACCGAGCCCGTCTCGAGGTCCACGGCCAGGAAGGCGTCGGCGATGCGGTCGATCGCACCGACCACGGCGCGGCGCGCGACGCGCGCCGCCTTGCCCGCCTTGCGCGCGACGTGCTGGCCGGTGAGCGCGCTGGCGAAGCGCGCCGCCAGCGGCTCGAGCAGGCCGCGCAGCTCGCTGCCCTGCTCGCCGGCCAGCGCCACCGCCGCCTCGCACCAGGCTGCGAGCAGCCGCTGGGTGCGTTCGGGGTCGACGCGCAGGCCGTCGAGCGCGGGCGCGGCCGGCTCGCCTCGCCGCAGCGCCGACGCCGCGAACGACCGGAAGCGGCGCAGCGCCTCGCTCTCGGGCTCGGCGCCGCCGGGCACCGAGGGCGCCTCGCGCAGCGCGAGGGCGCGCTCGATCGCGGCGCGGCGCGACACGAGCCAGCTCGACCACTCGACCTCGCGCGCTCCCAGCACGCGGCCAGGGTAGCCGAGCAGCCGACGCCTCGACCGGGTAGGCTACGAGGCGGAGGACTCGCGCGGCATGCCGAGCGTCGATCCCGCCATGCCCGCCTTCGATCTGTTCGCGCCGACGCCGGAGCACGCGCTTCTCGCCGACACGCTGCGCGAGTTCGTCGAGCGCGAGGTCGAGCCGCAGGCCGCCGCCCACGACCGCAGCGAGAGCTTCAACCGCGCGCTCTTCCGCCGCGCCGGCGAGCTCGGTCTGCTCGGCGTCACGATCGCCGAGGAGTACGGCGGGAGCGGCCTCGACGCGGTCGCCGCCGTGCAGGTGTGCGAGGCGCTCTCGACCTCGGACCCCGGCTTCACGCTCTCCGTGCTGGCGCACGCCATCCTGTTCGCCCAGAACGTCTCGGTGAACGGGAGCGAGCTGCAGAAGAAGCACGTGCTCCCGCGGGCCGCGTCGGGCGCGTGGATCGGCGGCCTTTGCATGACCGAGCCCGAGGTCGGCACCGACGTGCTGGCGCTCCGCACCACGGCGCGTCGCGACGGCGACGTCTACCGGCTCAGCGGCACCAAGACCTTCATCACCAACGGCGGCGTCGCGGACGGCGAGCTCGGAGACTGCTTCGTGGTCTACGCGGCGACCGCGCCGGGCGAGATCTCGTCGTTCCTGGTCGAGAAGGGCATGCCGGGCTTCCGGCTCGGGCAGAAGTGGAAGGACAAGCTCGGCATGCGCGCCTCCTTCACCGCCGAGCTCGTGCTCGAGGAGGTCCCCGTCCCGGTCGGGAACCGCATGGGCGCCGAGGGCGAGGGAACGCTCCACATGATGCGGAACCTCGAGATCGAGCGCCTGACGCTGGCGGCGATGTCACTCGGCATCGCGCAGCGCTCGCTCCAGGTGATGGTCGACCACGCCAACCAGCGCAGGGCGTTCGGGCGGCCGATCGTCGAGTTCGGACAGATCCAGCGCCACATCGCGGAGGGCTTCGCCGCGTGGCGCGCGGCGCGAAGCTTCGTGTACGACGTCGCCCGACGGCTCGATCTTCGCGCGGCCGGCCAGCGCGTCGACGCCGATGCGACCAAGCTCTTCGCGGCGCAGGTCGGCAAGCACACCGCGGACGCCGCGATCCAGGTGCTCGGCGGCTACGGCTACATGGGCGAGTACGTGGTCGAGCGGCTGTGGCGCGACGCGAAGCTGCTCGAGATCGGCGGCGGCACGCTCGAGGCGCACCACAAGAACCTGGCGAAGGAGCTGTCGCGGAATCCGCAGGTCCTTCGCTGAGGGCGTCGTGAAGGGCGAGGACCTCGCCCAGCGCCTCGCCGCCTTCGTCGCCCGCGAGGAGGGTGTCGACGCCGCGCGCGTCCAGGTCTCGAATCTCCGCCGCATGGCGGGCGGCGCGTCGCGCGAGATCTGGTCGCTCGATCTCGAGATCGAGCGCGAGGGCGGTGCGGAGCGGCTCGCGCTGGTCCTGCGCCGCGACCCGCCCGGGCGCGTTGGAGACGGCGGCGACCGCGCGCTCGAGTTCGGCGTGCTGCGCGCCGCGTTCGCGGGCGGCGTACCCGTGCCGCGCGTGCACTGGGGAAGCCGCGATGCGTCGCTGCTCGGCTCGCCGTTCTTCTTGATGGAGCGCATCGAGGGCGAGGCACTTCCGCGGCGGCTCCTGCGCGACGAGCGCTACGCGAAGGCGCGCGCGGGCATGGCCGCAGAGCTCGGTGCGATCCTCGCGCGGATCCACGCCCTCGACCTCCGCGCCGCCGACCTCGCCGGGCTCGCTGCGCCCCCGGCCGATCGGTCGCCCGCGCGCGCCGAGGTGGAGCGAGTCGCCGCCGGGATCCGCGAGCTCGCCGCCGAGCCGCATCCGGTGCTCGATCTCGCCGAGCGCTGGCTGCTCCAGCGCGCGCCCGAGCCGGCGCGCCGCACGCTGGTGCACGGCGACTACCGGGTCGGCAACGTGCTCTTCGACGAGCGCGGCGTGCGCGCCATCCTCGACTGGGAGCTCGTGCACGCGGGCGATCCGCTCGAGGACCTCGGCTGGCTCTGCACGCGCGCCTGGCGCTTCGGCTCGCCGCTCCCGGCCGGCGGCGTCGGCACGCGCGACGAGCTGGTCGCCGCCTACGAGGCCGCCTCGGGGTGCGGCGTCGACCGCGAGGCGCTGCGCTTCTGGGAGGCGTTCGGCAGCTACAAGCTGGCGCTGGTCTTCATCACGCAGTCGCGTGTCTATCTGGACGGACGGGTGCGCTCCGTCGAGCTGGCCTCGCTCGGACGGCGCACCGTCGAGGCGGAGGACGAGCTCCTGCGCTTCCTGCGAGGCGAGGCGTGAACGACCGCCCGACCGCTGCGGAGCTGCTCGACGCCGTCGAGCGCTTCCTCGAGGAATCCGTCGTCCCGGCGCTCGACGGCCCCGCGCGCTTCCACGCGCGCGTGGCGGCCAACGTGGTCCGCATCGTGGCGCGCGAGATCGCGACCGAGGAGACGCACCTGGCGCGCGAGTGGGATGGCCTCTCGGTGCTGCTCGGCGCCGAGGGCGAGCCGCCGCCGGACGGCCGCGCGGCGCTGCGCGAGTCGATCCTGGCGCGCAACGAGGAGCTCGCGAGGCGCATTCGCGCGGGCGACGCCGACAGCGGCGTCTGGCGGACCGCGCTGCTGGCGCACCTCTCGCGCACCATCGCGGACAAGCTCGACGTGGCGCAGCCCCGCAAGCCGCCGCAGGCGGCGCACAGCGAAGCGAAGCCGAGCGACGCTCGATAGGGGGAGGGAAGGGCGGGTGAAGACGCTGCGGGAGGAGACGGCGAACGCCGTCCGGCATCTCGTGCTCGACCGCGCGGCCGAGTACAACACCATCACGCCGGCACTGCGCGACGAGCTCGCCGCCGCGATCGACCGCGCCGACGCCGACCGCGACGTGCACGTCATCCTGCTGCGCGCCGAAGGCCCCGCCTTCTGCGCCGGCTACGGCCTCGACTGGGCCACCGCCGCCGAGTCCCGGTCCTCGACACCTCCGAGGCAAGACGATCGCCTGGATCATCCCGCAAGCGCTCGCGCAGCGAGCGCGCGCAGCGAGCCGAAGGCGAGCGAAGTCAACAGTTCGAGCGAAGCCGAAGTTTCCGAGTCCCGCGTAGCGAGCCGCAGGCGAGCGGCGACTTCACGAGTCTGGGACTCCGTTGCCGACCTCGCGATGATGGGCCGCTTCGTCGATACCTACATGAAGCTCTGGTACGCGAAGAAGCCGACGATCGCGGCGGTGCAGGGCTGGTGCATCGGCGGCGGCACGGACATGGTGCTGTGCGCCGACCTGATCGTGGCGGCGGAGAGCGCCGTGTTCGGCTATCCGCCTTCGCGGGTCTGGGGCACGCCGACCACGGCGATGTGGGTCTACCGCATGGGCCTCGAGCAGGCGAAGCGCTACCTGCTCACCGGCGACGAGATCCGCGCGCGCACCGCGGCGGAGATCGGGCTCGTGCTCGAGGTGGTGCCGGACGCCGATCTCGCCGCGCACGCGACCGCGCTCGCGGAGCGCATGGCGCAGGTTCCCGTGAACCAGCTCGTGATGCTGAAGCTGCTCTGCAACCAGACCGTCGAGAACATGGGCTTCGCGTCGAGCCGGCTCCTGGGCACGCTCTTCGACGGCGTCGCGCGACACACGCAGGAGGGGCTCGACTTCGTGCGCCGCGCCGGCGCGGTCGGCTTCCGCCAGGCCGTGCGCGAGCGCGACGATCCGTTCGAGGACTACGGGAGCCGGAAGAAACGGTGAGCGGTCAGACCAGGAGCTTCCGACCCGACTTCGCGACCTCGTCGGGATCGGGCGGCCGCTCGGCCGCCGGCACCGCCCTGCCGCGCTGGACCGCCGGGCGCGCGGCCACGGCGTCCATCCAGCGCTTCAGCGAGCCGAGCCCGTCGATCGCGACGCCCGCCCACTCGTGGATCGAGACCCACGGCCAGGTGGCGATGTCCGCGACGGAGTACTCGCCGGCCAGGTACTCGACCTCGCCGAGGCGGCGGTCGAGCACCTCGTAGAGGCGCCGCGTCTCCTTCTGGTAGCGCTCGATCGCGAACGGGATCTTCTCGGGCGCGTAGCGGAAGAAGACGTTGGCCTGGCCCTGCATCGGCCCCACGCCGCCCATCTGGAACATCAGCCACTGGATCGCCCGAGAGCGGCCCTTCGCATCGCGCGGCAGCAGCTTGCCGGTCTTCTCCGCGAGGTAGAGCAGGATCGCGCCGGACTCGAAGACCGCGAAGTCGCCGGCGTCGCGGTCGACGATCGCGGGAATCCGGCCGTTCGGGTTGATGCGCAGGAAGGACTCCTGCTTCTGCTCGAGCTTGTCGAGGCGCACGGCGTGCACCTGGTACGGGAGGCCCAGCTCCTCGAGCGCGATGGAGGCCTTCCAGCCGTTCGGCGTCGGCGCGGTGTAGAGGTCGATCACGGCGGCTCCTCGGATTGCGGGCGCAAGGGGCACTCTATCCGCAGCACGCGCGCTGCGGTAGGGCGGCTCACTCGGAGAGGCGGCGCCGCGTGATGCGGGCGGCGATCCAGAGCAGCGCGGCCGAGAGCGCGAGGATGTAGGCGAGATCCCAGATCAGGATGGGGCGGAACTCACCGCGGAAGGCGGCGCGCATCAGGCGGACCGGGTGGAGCAGCGGGAGTGCCTCGGCGACCCGCAGACCCCAGGGCGGCAGCCGCTCGGCCAGCGGAAAGAAGACGTCCGAAAACAGGAACAGCGGCGTCAGGAACAGCGTGAAGTAGAAGCTGAAGAGGTCGATGTTCGGGATGCGCAGCGAGAACGCGATGCCGAGCGCGGCGAAGAGCAGGCCCGTCAACGGGATCAGCGGAAGCGCCCAGAGCGAGCTCGGCAGCGGGGCGAGCCCCGCCGCCGCGATGACCGCGTAGAAGATCGAGCCGTAGATGGCCGCGCGCGTCATGGCCCAGAGCACCTCGCCGGCCAGCACGTCGTCGGGCTGGATGGGCGTGGTGAGCATCGAGGCGTAGGTCTTCTCGAAGTTCAGGCGCACGAAGGCGTTGTAGGTCACCTCGAAGCTCGCGCCGTTCATCGCTGCGACGGCGACCAGTCCGGGCGCGAGGAATGCGACGTACGAGGTGCCGCCCATCTGCGAGACGTACGCGCCGACGCCGATCCCGATCGAGACGAGGTAGAGGATCGGCTCGAAGAAGTTGGGGAGGATGTTGAGCTTCCAGGTGCGCCGGTACATCGCCGCGTTGCGCCACCATACCGAGAGCGCATAGCGCGAGACGCTCATGCTCCTCCCGTGAGCCCCGTCCCGGTGAGCGCGAGGAAGACGTCCTCGAGGTTGGCGGGCCGCACCACCACCGCGCGCGGCTCGCCGACATCGCCGCGGTGGCGCAGCGTCTCGAGCAGCGCGCCTGCGTCGGGCACGTACAGCACCAGCCGCCGCCCGGTCCGCAGGCGTCGCACGCCGTCGAGCCCCTGCAGCACGCGGCCCTCATCCGCCTCGGCCACCACCAGCTCGAGCGCCTGCGGCGCGAGCTCGCGCCGGATCAGCTCGAGCGGGGCCCCGTCGGCCACGACGCGGCCGCCGGAGAGGATCACGAGCCGGTCGCACAGCCGCTCCGCCTCGTCCATGTAGTGCGTCGTCAGCAGCACCGTGGTGCCCGCCGCCTGCAGCTCGCGGACCCGCTCCCAGAGCGCGAGCCGCACGGCGGGATCGAGCCCCGTGGTCGGCTCGTCGAGGACCAGGAGCTCCGGCCGGTTGATCAGGGAGAGCGCGATCGCGAGCCGTCGCTGGAAGCCGCCCGAGAGCGCGCGCACGGGCAGCGAGGCGTGCGAGCGCAGCTCCAGGAAGTCGAGCAGCTCCTCGATGCGCACCTCGAGCTCCGCGCGCGGGATGCGGTGATAGCGGCCGAAGACGCGGAGGTTGTCGATCGCCGAGAGCGGCTCGATCAGCGCATTCTCCTGCAGCGTGACGCCGAGCCGCGCCCGTACCCGGCGCGCGTCGCGCGCGACGTCGAGGCCGAACACGCGCGCGCTCCCGCTGGTCGGGCGCGTCACGCCGTAGACCATGCGCAGCGTCGTGGTCTTGCCGGCTCCGTTCGGCCCGAGCAGCCCGAAGCAGACGCCGCGGGGCACGTCGAGGTCGATGCCGTCGACGGCGAAGCGGTCGCGGTAGCGCTTGCGGAGCGCTCGGCACTCGACGATCGCTTGCGGTTCGGCCACCGCGCGTTGGTAGCGCAGTTGCACACGCGCCCGCGCCCGCGCGGACCGGCGGCCCCGGGGCGCCGGCTTTCCAGGCGGCGCCGGAGCTGACAGAATATGCCCGTGACCACCGCCACCCCCGCCGCCAACCGCTGGCTCTGGGGACCCGTCCCCGACCTGGTGCTCGGCTGCGGCCTCGGGTACGCGGCGATCTTCGTCGCGCTCGCCTTCGCGGGCCCCGGGATCCGGGCGTTCCTGCCGCTCGGGCTGCTTCCGATCATCAGCGTCTTCGCCGGCACGCCCCACTATGGCGCGACCCTGCTGCGCGTCTACGAGCAGCGCAGCGAGCGCCGCGCCTACATCCTCTTCACGGTGTATGGGAGCGCGGTGGTGTGCGCGCTCTACGTCGCGGGCCTCTACCACGCGGTGCTGGGGAGCCTGCTGCTCTCGCTCTACCTCACCTGGAGCCCGTGGCACTACACCGGGCAGAACTACGGCATCGCGCTCCTGTTCCTGCGCCGCCGCGGGATCGAGGTGGCCCCGCGCGTCAAGCGGCTGATCTACTCCTCCTTCGTGCTCTCCTACCTGCTCACCTTCCTCGCGATCCACGGCGATCCGTCGAGCGCCGACTACGCGCCGGTGCAGTACGGCGGCTCGATCTACCGCATGATGCGGCTCGGCCTGCCGTCGCCCGCCTGGAAGTGGGCGTTTGCCGCGGTCGCCATCGCCTACTTGGGGCTGCTGGCGGCCGCGGCGCGCGACCTCCTGCGGCGCGCGCGCCCGGCCGACCTGCTCCCGAGCGCGCTGGTCGCCTCGACGCAGCTGCTCTGGTTCTCGCTCCCGCCGCTCGGCCGCGAGCTCGGCCTGCTGCGCGGGATCGACCCGTTCCAGCCCGACCAGGCCGCGTTCGTCTTCATCTGGATCGCCGCCGGCCACGCCGTCCAGTACCTGTGGGTGACCACCTACTACGCGGGCAAGCGCTCGCGCGCCGAGCGCTGGCGCTACTACGCCAAGTGCATCTGCGCCGGCTCGGCGATCTGGAGCCTGCCCGCGATCGCCTACGTCCTCTGGCTGCGCGCCGCAGGCCCGTCGCTCGGCGGTGTCGCGTCCGGCGAGGACGCCGGCGTGCTGCTCGCCGCGATGGTGAACATCCACCACTTCATGCTGGACGGCGCGATCTGGAAGCTGCGCGACGGGCGCGTCGCACGCGCGCTGATCCGTCGCGAGGCGGGAGCGCTGCCCGACGCCATCGCCCCGCACGGACGGCGCTGGCTGCAGCCGATCCTCTTGACCGCGGGTGCCCTCTGGACCCTCTCGACGATCGCGTCGCTCGTCGAGCACGATCGCGTGATCGCGCCGGCGCTCGCCCGCCGCGACCTCGCCGCCGCTGACGCCTCGCTCCGCCGCTTGTCCTGGATCTGGCGCGACTCGGTCGTCGACTACCACCGGCTCGCGCAGCTCGCCGCCGAGAAGGGCGACAGCGGCCGCGCGCTCGACCTCTACGACCGCGCGATCGCGCGCTTCGACCTGCCGGCGTCGTGGGGCGCGAAGGGTGCGACGCTCGAGGCGCGCGGCGACGCCGCAGGCGCGGCCGCCGCGTACCAGGCGGGGCTGCGCCTCGACCCGAACGAGCCGCATCTGCTGTACCAGCTCGGCCGCCTCCGCCTCGAGCAGGGCGATCTCGCCGCGGCGCGCGAGCTGCTCGAGCGAGCGCGCGCGGTGGCGCCGGACGACAAGCGCGTCGAGCTGACCCTCGAGCGGGCGCGCATGGCGCGCGCCCCTTCGCCCGCCGCCGAGGCGCGACCCGGCGGCACGACGCCCGACGGCGCCTAGCTGCTGACTTCCTCGCCTTCGGCTCGCTCGCGCGATCGCTTTGCGATCGCTTGCGGGATACTCCAGACGAGCCCGTAGCCCCGAAGGCGGCCGGCCGGGTGGCGGCTACGCGAAGCGGTGGAGCTCGCGCCGCGCGATCACCATCTTGTGGACCTCGTCGGGGCCGTCCGCGAGGCGCAGCGCGCGCGAGTTTCGCCACATCGCTGCGACCGGCGTGTCGTCCGAGACGCCCAGCGAGCCGAGGCACTGGATCGCGCGGTCGAGCACGCGCATCAGCATGTTGGGCGCCACCACCTTGATCATCGAGATCTCCTGACGCGCCTGCTTCTTGCCGTAGCGGTCCATCTTCCAGCAGGCGTGGAGGGTGAGCAGGCGCGCTTGGTCGATCTCCATCCTCGAGGTGGCGATCCACTCCTGGACGAACTGCTTCTCGCCGAGCGTCGAGCCGAACGCGCGCCGCGCGTTGGCGTGGCGGCACATGATCTCGAAGGCGCGCTCCGCCATGCCGATCGCCCGCATACAGTGGTGGATGCGGCCCGGGCCGAGGCGCGCCTGCGCGATCACGAAGCCCGAGCCCTCCTCCCCGAGCCGGTTGGCGACCGGCACGCGGCAGCCCTCGTAGTAGATCTCGCAGTGCCCGCCGCCGCCGGCGTGGCCCATCACGGAGATGGCGCGCGCGAGGCGGAAGCCGGGCGCGTCGGTCGGCACGATCAGCATGGTCGCGCGCTGGTGCATCGGCGCGTCGGGGTCGGTGACCGTCATCGCGATCGCGAAGCGCGCGCCGATCGCGCCCGAGGTGAACCACTTGTGGCCGTCGATCACGTAGTGGTCGCCGTCGCGCACGGCGCGCGTGCGGAGGCCGGTCGGATCGGCGCCGGAGGTCTCGGGCTCCGTCATCGAGAAGCAGGAGCGGATCTCGCCCTCGAGCAGCGGCTGGAGCCACTGCTTCTTCTGCTCGCGGGTCCCGAACTGGGCGAGGATCTCGGCGTTGCCCGTGTCGGGCGCCTGGCAGTTGAAGGCGCGCGGCGCGATCGCGCTCCGCCCCATGATCTCGCAGAGCGGGGCGTAGTCCATGTTGTCGAGGCCCGCGCCGTACTCCGCGTCCGGCAGGAACAGGTTCCACAGGCCGAGTGCCTTCGCCTTGCCGCGGATCTCCCGCATGATCGGCGGCTCGGCGTGCGGGTCGCCCCCCGCCTCCTGCTGCTCCTGGTAGACGCGCTCGTTCGGATAGATGTGGTCGTCCATGAAGCGCGAGAGCTGCTCCTGGATCTGCTTGCACTTGTCGGAGGGCTCGAAGTCCATCTCGATGTCGTCTCCTCAGGGGATCACGTTGACCTTGACGGCGCCCGCGCGCCGGTCGGCTGCGATCGCGAACGCGCGCGCCACCTCGTCGAGCGGGAGCGCGTGCGTCACGAGCGGGGCGAGGGCGTCGCGCTCGAGCGCGAGGATCCGGATCGCCTCCGCGAAGTCCGAGCCGGCGTGGGAGTCGTAGCAGTACGACCAGTGGAGGCTCACCTCCTTCAGGAGGAGCGGCATCGGGTCGAGCGCGAGCTCGCCCCAGAAGACGCCCACCACCGAGACGGCGCCGCCGGGGCGGACAGCCGCCGCCGCTGCGCGCAGGGTGTCGGCGCTTCCGCCGACGGTCTCGACGACCAGGTCGATCGGCGCCTCGCGTCCGAGCGCGTCGAGGCGCGCCGCTACGCTCTCCGCCTCGCCGAGGACGCGCGCGACACCGAGCGAGCGCGCCCGCTCGGCCTGATGCGGATGGCGCGCGCTGATCCAGACCTCGCCGGCGCCGAGCCGGCGCGCCGCCGCCGCCGCGAGCAGGCCGACCGCCCCGGCGCCCAGCACCAGCACGCGCTGTCCGCGCTCGAGCGCACCGCGCCGCAGCGCATGGACGACCACCGCCATCGGCTCGGCGAGCGCGGCCAGGCTCGGCGCGAGCTCCGCGGGCACCGCGTGGAGCCGCGAGGCGGGTACGAGCGCGAACTCCGCGAGGCCGCCCGGATCCTGCAAGCCGGCGAGGCGCGCGTCGCGGCAGATCGAGTAGCGGCCGCTCCGGCAGCTCGGGCACGTGCCGCAGCTTCGCATCGGCTCGACTGCGACGCGCGAGCCGGTGGCGAGCCCGCCGGCGCCGTCGCCGAGCGCGTCGACGAGGCCGGCCATCTCGTGGCCCGGCGTCTGTCCGGGCGGGAAGAGTCCGCCGGCGAGCAGGTGCAGATCGCTGCCGCACACACCGCAGGCCTCGACGCGGATGCGCGCCTCGCCCGGTCCGGGCTCGGGTACGTCGCGGTGCGCGATCTCGAGCGAGCTCCGGCCCGACACCACGGCGGCACGCATCTGGGGGGACGGCACGGCGCACAGGCTAGCAGCCCGACGCGGCCTCCCCGGGGGCTCCAGAGCCGGCAGCCGGCGGCCGATCAGGGATCGTGCTCTTCGATCTGGGGCTCGTCGCAACGGTCGCGATCTGCGGCTGGATCGCGCTCGATCTGATGACCGCGACCGGCTGGCGCCCCCGCTCGCTCGCGGTGGTCGCGCTCGCGGCGAGCGTGGCGCTGTGGGCGGGCGGTGATCTCCTGATCGCGCGCGCCGCGACCGTCTCCGATCTCCACTTCGCGCGCCGCATCGACTATCTCGGGATCTGCGCCCTCCCGCTCTCGTTCCTGGTGCTCGCCGCGCAGAGCGCGCAGCCGCGCTGGTGGCGCCACGCGCGCTCCGTGATCGCGCTCGCGGCGATGCCCTCGCTGCTGATCTACTCCTGCCTGTTCTGGAGCAGCGATGCGTGGTTCGTCGACTGGAGCGTCGAGCCGCCGCGCCGCGGCATCCTCTTCTGGGGGAACCTGTTCTGGTCGTGGGCGCTGATCGGCCTCGGCTGGGCGTACTTCGTGCAGACCGCGCTGCGGCTGCGCCGGGCGAGCGTGCTGCGCATGGCGATGCTCGGTCTCGGCATCGCGGCGCCGCTCCTGGGCAACGCGCTCTACGTCCTGAACGGCATCACGGGCCCGGACCCGAGCCCGCTGCTGCTGGGCTTCGGCGCGCTCCTGATCCGCATCGCCGTGGTCGACTCGGGCCTCGCCCTCTATCTCCCGCTGGCCCGCAGCGACGTCATGGAGCAGATCGAGATCGGCATCCTGGTCGCCGACCTCGAGGGCGTGGTGATCGACTGCAACCGCGCCGCGCGGGAGCTCGTCGGCGCGGACGAGATCATCGGCCGACCGCTCGCCTCGCTGCTGGCGACCGCGCGCGCGCGCACCGACGTGGCGGTCGAGGCGCGCACCCTGCCGCTGCGGAGCCGCGTTGCCGAGGTCGGCACCGCGGCGCTGCTGGCGGACCGCAGCGAAGCGGAGAAGGTCGAGCGGCGCCTGGCGCTCGCGGCCCGCCTCGAGGCGCTCGGCTTCCTGACGGCCGGCATCGCCCACGAGGTCAACAACCCGCTTGCCTTCATCCGCGCCAATCTGACGCAGCTCGAGAAGAGCGCGGCCGAGCTGGCCGATCCCTCCGCCTCGCACCAGCTCCCGGCCCGCGCCCGCGAGCTGGTGCAGGACGCCGCCGAGCTGGTCGCGGATACGCAGGGGGGCGTCGAGCGCATCGCGAACCTGGTGGCGCGTCTGCGGCGGTTCGCGCGGCACGAGCGACCCGACGAGACCCCGCGCACGCCGGTCGACCTCGGGCGGGTGGCCGAGGCGGCGGTGGCGATGGCCGGCGCCGGGCTTCCGCCCGGCGCGATCTGCAAGCGGCTGCGGCCGGCGCCGCGGGTGCGCGCGGCCGAGGGCGACCTGGTGCAGATCGCGCTCAATCTGCTCGTCAACGCGGTGCAGGCCAGCCCGGATCCCGCCGGCATCGAGATCGAGGTCGCTCCCGAGGCGGACGGGGTGGCGCTGCGGGTGCGCGATCGCGGCACCGGCATCGCGCCCGGCGTCCTGCCGCACATCTTCGACCCGTTCTTCACCACCAAGCCGCCGGGCGTCGGCACCGGTCTCGGCCTGTCGTTGAGCTACGACCTCGCCCGCCGCAACGGCGGGCGACTCGACGCTGCCAACCGGCGCCGCGGTGGCGCGGAGTTCACGCTCTGGCTCCCCGCCGAGAGCGAGGCGTCGGAGGCTGCGTAGCCGCTACCCTCCCGGGCATGGCCCGCCTCATCCTGATCCGACACGGCGAGAGCGTCGCCAACTCGGAGCGGCGCTTCACGCACGGGCCGCACGAGCCGCTCTCCCGGCGCGGTCGCGAGGAGGCGCTGGAGCGGGCACGGCGGCTGCTCGAGGGCTTCGACCCGGTCGCGATCTACTCGAGCCCCTTCCTGCGGGCGCTCGAGACCGCGCAGCTGATCGGGCGCGTGCTCGGGCTCGAGCCGGTCGTCGTCGAGGCGCTGCGCGAGCAGGACTTCGGCGCGCTCCACGGCCGGCCCTACGCCGACCTCGACGACGCCGAGCGCGCGCGCGCGGGACGCTGGCGTTACCGCCCGCCGGGGGGCGAGACGCTCGAGGAGGTGCTCGCGCGCTCCGGCCCCGCCCTCGACGCGATCGCGGATCGCCACCTCGGGGCCGAGGTCGTCGTGGTGAGTCACGCCGGTGTCATGGCGGCACTCGGCGCCTGGATCGGCGGCGGTCCGCAGGGCGACCCCGTGATCCACGCCAACGCGTCGGGCTACGTGGTGTGGCGGCGCCAGGCGCGCTACGAGGGGCCCTTCGCGCTCGAGGTGCGCTGAGGCCGCTTGCGCGCCTCGGCGAGCGCGTCCGCCACGCTGCCGCGGGTGCGGTCGAGGAGCGCGCGCGCGCGGCCCTCGTCGACGCGGCCGAGCTCCATCACCAGCCGCAGGGCGCGCGCCCAGAGCTTGTCCGATGCGGGCCGCAGGTGCGTCATGCGATTCCCCTCGACGCGCCCGAGCCGCACCATCACGGCGGTCGAGAGCTGGTGCAGCACCATCTTCTCGGCGCTGCCGCCCTTCATGCGGGTCGAGCCCGCGATCACCTCGGGGCCGACGCGCGGGGCGATCGCGATCTCGGCCGCGGCCGCGAGCGGCGACTCGGGATCGCAGGTGATCGCGATGCGGCGCGCGCCCACCTCGCGCGCCGTCTCGAGCGCTGCGAGCGCGTAGGGCGTCCGCCCGCTCGCGGAGAGCGCGACCACCGCGTCGCCGGCGGCGAGCCGCCGCGCGCGCAGCGCGGCGCGCGCGCCCTCGGCGTCGTCCTCCGCGCCTTCGCGCGAGCGTGCCAGCGCCGCCGGCCCGCCCGCGATCAGTCCCTCGATGCGCTCGGGCGGGAACCCGAAGGTCGGCGGGATCTCGGCGGCGTCGAGACACCCGAGGCGCCCGCTCGTCCCGGCGCCGACGTTGAACCAGCGCCCGCCCTGCTCGAGCACCGTCACCAGCGCGTGTACGGCGCGCGCCACGTCGGGGAGCACGGCGCCCACGGCCTCCACCGCGCGCCGGTCCTCGGCGTGGATCGCGGCGAGGATCTCGCCGACCTCGAGTCGGTCGAAGTCGCAGGTGCGGTCGAGCACGGCCTCGGTGGCCGGCGCGGGCCCGGCCGACACGGGGGCGGCGGGCGGTGCGCTCCGCTCCGGCCCTTCCAGGATCGTCGCCATCCGGCCTCGCCTCCCGGTCGTGGGTGCCTGTCTCGGGCGCGCAGGTGTCCGGTAGGACGCCCGCGCGCCGATCGGCGTTCGGGTCCAGATCGGCCCCGCATGACTGCAACTTGAACGATCGGTTGCGTCCCGCCGAAGGGCCGCCCGAGCTCAGCCCTTCTCGAGGCGCTCGATCACGGCCCGAACCAGGAAGGGCCAGGCGATCGTCGCGTCGGCGTAGACCTCGGCGAAGCGGCCGCCCTCGCTCTCCGGGACGAACTTGCCCCACGAGACGCCTTCGCTGTAGCTGCAGCCGGAGAGGCCTCCCCAGTGGTCCGGCTCGGGGCAGATGCGCACGCCGTAGCGGAAGCGCCGCACCGGCTCCTCGACCGCGAGCCGCTTGGCGGAGATGTCGAGGTACGGCCCCACCTGCTGTGCCCAGTTGCGGGGCACCCCTCCGCCGATCGTCACGATGCCGAGCCGCTCGTGCGCGCGAACCCCGTCCGTGTAGGCCTCGAGATCGAGGAACGGGTCGAACGGGCGCCGCCTCCGGTCCGACCGCTCCCGGCGGCGGTTGTAGACCGCCACGTCGAGGCCGAGCTCCGAGTCCGTGAAGGCGGGCACGTACACCGGCACGCCGCGGCGCACCGCGCTCTTCAGGATCGCGCGGCCCGGGCTGTGGCGCTCGAGGTGGCGCCCGAGCGCGGCGGTGATCACGTGGCTGCACAGCACGGTGTCCTCGGGCAGCGCGTCGAGCGCCTCCGAGACGATCTTCTCGGCGTCGTCCAGGTTCTGCTCGAGCTCCAGCGTGTCGTAGACCCGGTTGTACCCCTTCTCGAAGAGCTCCTCGTCGTCCATCGAGGCGCGGTGCTTGAAGTGCAGCATGCCGGCGGCCTCGACGAAGCCGTGCGTCATCAGCGCCCCGGTGGCGACGATGGCCTGGATCCAGCCGCGGTCGATCATCTCGCACACCAGGAGGCCCTGCTTGGCGATCGTCATGGCGCCCGAGATGGTGAGCACGCGCCAGCAGCCGGGGTCCCGCACCATGGCCTCGAGCACGTCGGCGGCCTCGCCGAGCCGTCGGCCCCCGAAGGCGGTCGTCGCCATGCCGCGCACCAGGGCGTCGACCGAGCCGGCGGCCGCGACGTCGAGCGGCCGGAGCACCTCGAGGCCGTCCTCGTGGCCGCCGCGCAGCGAACGGCCGCCGGTCTTCTCGCTCATCGGACGCTCCTCGCAGGATCGGGCTCGGGCTCGGGCGCGAGCGCGCCGAGCGCCTCGGCCGAGGTGACGGGCAGCGAGCACGTGGTGCCGCGACACACGAATGCAGTGGGTCGACCGCTCAGCGGCGCGCGGCCCGCGAGCCAGGCGGGGTCGAGGGAGCGGGGGGCCGGCGAGCCCGGCGCAACCACGACGACGGCGTCCTCGGGCGCCAGCGTGAGGCGGGCGCGCGCCGCGAGCGCGCGCGTCGCCGGGTCGCCGTCGGCGCCGAGCACGAGCGCGACGGAGACGCCGCGCTCGGCGAGGGCGGCGGCGCGTGCGAGGGTCGGGAACGCCTCGGGCGCGCGCTCGAGCACGAACGCATGCCCGCGCAGCACCCGTTCCGCGACGCGGATCCACTCGGCGCGGCCCGCGAGGGTTCCGGCGCGCTGCAGTCCGAGGGCCGCGAGCCCGACGGCGTTCGGTGTCGCCCCGTCGGGCTCGGCCCGCGGGCGGTGCACCAGGCGCTCGCCGTCGGACGGCGAGAGGAAGAGCTCGCCCTCGCCGGCGTCCCAGAAGCGGTCGATCAGGTCCTGCGCGAGCTCGGCCGCCGCGGCGAGGTATGCATCGCCGGCGCCCGCGCGGTACAGGTCGAGGGTCGCCTCGAGCAGGCCCGCGACGTCCTCCAGGAATCCGGTCACGCGCGCACGCCCCTCGTCGTAGACGCGCCGCACGCGGCCGCGCTCGTCCCGCAGCCGCCCGAGGGCGAAGTCGCAGGCGGCTGCGGCGTCGCCCAGCATCGGCGCATCCCCGAGCAGGGAGCCGGCGCGCGCGAGGCCCGAGATGGCGAAGGCGTTCCAGGACGCCAGCCGCTTGCGGTCCGTGGCGGGCGCGATGCGCTTGGCGCGCGCCGCGAGGAGCTCCGCCCGCTCCGCCGCGAAGGCGTCGCGCCCGCGCCGCGCGCGGTCCGACAGATGCGTGGTGCCGTGCTCGAAGTTCCCCGCGTCTTCCACGCCGTACGCCGCGCAGAACGCCGCAGCGCGCTCGTCGCCGAGCACCGCCCGGACCTGCGCCGGCGTCCAGACGTAGTAGCGGCCCTCCTCGCCCTCGCTGTCGGCGTCCTGGCTGGCGAAGAAGCCGCCGTCCGGAGCGGCCATCTCGCGCTGAAGATACCCGGCGGTCTCGCGGACCGGCCAGACCAGGTCGGCGTCGCCGCCGCCGGTGCGTCGCCACGCCTCGGTGTAGACGCGCAGGAGCTGTCCCTGGTCGTAGAGCATCTTCTCGAAGTGGGGGATCGCCCACTCCGCGTCGACGCAGTAGCGGTGGAAGCCGCCGCCCAGGTGATCGTAGAGCCCGCGGCGTGCCATCTCGCGACACGTCTGCACGACGTGCGCGAGCGACTCCGCGGCCTCGGGCTCGGGCAGCACGTCGACGGCCGCGAGCAGCGCCTCGAGCGCCGGCGAGGTCGGAAACTTGGGCGCCTCGCCGAAGCCGCCGCGCTCCCGGTCGGCGCCGCCGAGCAGGCGCCGCGCCGATTCGCAGAGCGTGCGCGCGCCGGGCGGCTCCGACGCGACTCCGGTCGGGCGGCGCGCCAGCGATGCCGCGATCTCGCTGGCGCCGTCCTCGACCTCCGTGCGGCGCTCCTCCCACGCGCGCGCCACGGCGGCCAGCACCTCACGGAAGGCGGGCATGCCGTGCCGTCGCTCGGGCGGGAAGTAGGTGCCTCCGGTGAAGGGACGACCATCCGGCGTGCAGAACACGGTGAGCGGCCAGCCACCGTGTCCCTGGCTGCGCGTCACGAAGTCCATGTAGATGCGGTCGACGTCCGGCCGCTCCTCGCGATCGACCTTCACGTTGACGAAGTCCGCGTTCATGCGCGCCGCGGTGTCGGGGTCCTCGAACGACTCGCGCTCCATCACGTGGCACCAGTGACAGGCGCTGTAGCCGATGGAGACCAGGAGCGGCTTGTCCTCTCGCCGCGCGCGCGCGAGCGCCTCCTCGCCCCACGGGTGCCAGTCGACCGGGTTGTGCATGTGCTGGCGGAGGTACGCGCTCGACTCCGCCGCGAGGCGGTTGGCGGGGCGATCGGGGGCTCGCTCGCTCATGCGGCGCAACGTAGCGGTTTCGGACTCCGCGCGGGGCGCGTGTCCACGGCGGGCCGACCGGATAGGCTCTGGCACCCGCTCGAGGAGGCCGCGATGCCCTCTGCTCCGATCGATGCTCCGATCGATGGCTGGTGCGACGCGCGATTCGAGCGGGTGCGCGAGGTCTTCGCGAGTCACCTCGCCGGCGATCTCGAGCACGGAGCCTCGGTGGCGGTCGCCGTCGACGGGCGCCCCGTCGTCGACCTGTGGGGCGGAGTCGCCGACGCCGCGCGGACCCGCGCCTGGCAGCGCGACACGCTCGTCAACGTCTACTCCACCACCAAGGGTCTCACGGCGCTCTGCGCGCATCTGCTCGCCGATCGCGGCCGGCTCGATCTCGACGCTCCGGTGGCGCACTACTGGCCCGAGTTCGCCCAGGCCGGCAAGGAGCGGATCCCGGTGCGTCACCTGCTGTGTCACCAGGCGGGCCTGGCGGCGCTGCGTCGAGACCTCCCGATCGAGGACCTCTACGACTGGACCCGGACGACGACTGCCCTCGCGGAGGAGACGCCGTGGTGGGAGCCGGGCACCGCGCACGGCTATCACGCGCTCACCTTCGGCCATCTCGTCGGCGAGGTGGTGCGGCGCATCAGCGGCAAGAGCCTCGGCGCGTTCTTCCGCGACGAGGTGGCGGGGCCGCTCGGCGCCGACCTGCACATCGGCCTCGCGGCCGAGCACGATGCGCGGGTTGCGGAGCTGATCCCGCCCCCCGTCGATCCCCTGTTCCAGCAGATGCTCGCGGCCGATCCGACGTCGCTGCTGGTGCGCGCGCTCGCGAACCCCGCACCGGATCCCCGGCTCACCGCCACGCGCGCCTGGCGGGGTGCGGAGATCCCGGCCGCGAACGGGCACGGCAACGCGCGCTCGATCGCGCGCGTCTACGCCGCGCTCGCGCGAGGCGGTGCGCTCGACGGCGTCACGCTCTGCCGCCCGGCTGCGCTCGAGCGGGCGTCGACCGTCGTGGCCTCGGGCCCCGACCTGGTGCTCCGGATCCCGATGCACTGGGGGCTCGGCTACGTCGTCAATGCCGCCAAGTCGATCTACGGCCCGAACCCGCGCAGCTACGGCCACACCGGCTACGGCGGCTCGTTCGGCTTCGCCGATCCCGACACTCGCGTGGCGGTCGGCTACGCGATGAACCGGATGGCGGCGACGCTGGTCGGCGAGCCGCGCGGCACGGCGCTGATCGCCGCCGTCTACGACTCGCTCTCTGCCTGATATGCTGTCCCCTGCGCTCGCCTGGAGGACTCCGCCATGAGCCGACCCTTCCCGACCGACGACCCGACCCTGAGCGGTCCCTGGCAGCCCTGGCCGATGGAGGGCGAGGTCCACGACTGCGCGGTGCGGGGCGAGATCCCGCGCGACCTCCGCGGCACGCTCTACCGCAACGGCCCGAATCCCCAGTTCGCGCCGCGCGCCAGCTACCACTTCTTCACCGGCGACGGCATGATCCACGCCTTCCGCTTCGAGGACGGTCGCTGCCACTACCGCAACCGCTGGGTGCGCACGCCGCGCTTCGTCGCGGAGCGCGGGGCCGGCGAGGCGCTCTTCGGAAATCTCTTCGGCGGCGAGCCCGACGACGCCCGCGCGAAGGGCGTCGCCGGCGGGCCGGCCAACACCAACATCGTCTGGCATGGCGGGCGGCTGCTCGCGCTGGTCGAGGGCGGCCTCCCGCCGGTCGAGCTCGATCCCGTGTCGCTCGACACGCGCCGCGTCTTCGACTTCGACGGCAGGCTGCGCCGCCCGATCGACCCGGGTCTCGCGAAGCTGCTCGGCCTCGAGGCACCCGACGGCACCACCCAGGGAACCTTCACCGCGCATCCGAAGATCGACCCCGAGAGCGGCGAGATGCTCGCCTTCGGCTACTCCGCGATCGCGCCGTACCTCATGTACTACGTGGTGTCGGCGGACGGGAAGCTCACGCGCTGCGAGCCGATCGAGGTGCCCTTCCCGAGCATGGTGCACGACTTCATCGCCACGCGGGATCACGTCATCTTCCCGATCTTTCCCGCCACGCTGCGCCCGGAGCGGATGGCGCGCGGCGAGAGTGTGCTCGGCTGGGAGCCCGATCTCGGCACCCGCGTCGGCGTGATGCCACGCGGCGGCCACTCCGACGACGTGGTCTGGCTGCAGACGGACCCCTGCTACGTGTTCCACCCGATGAACGCGCGCGGCGAGGGCGCCCGCATCGTCGCCGAGCTGGCGCAGTACCCGCGGCTCCCGCTGGCGCTCCCCGGTGAGGAGCGCCACTTCGAGATCGGAGCCCGGCTCGTGCGCTGGACGCTCGACCTCGACGGCGGGACGGTCAAGCAGGAGGCGCTCGACGACCGCGTGATCGAGTTCCCGCGCCTCGACGAGCGCCGCTCCGGCCTCACCTACCGCTACGGCTTCGCGGGCAGCGGGAGCCGCGGCGCCGTGCACGGCATGAACCAGATCGTGCGCTACGACCTCGACACCGGAGCGGCTCAGGTCCACGGGCTCGGAGAGCGCGACGCCGCCAACGAGCCGGTCTTCGTGCCGCGCCGCGCGGACGCACCCGAAGGGCAGGGCTATCTGCTCTCGGTGGTGTGGCGCGGCGACGAGGATCGCAGCGACCTCCTGGTGCTCGACGCGGAGAACGTCGATCGCGAGCCGCTCGCGACGGTCCGGCTCCCGCACCGGGTGCCGAACGGCTTCCACGGCAACTGGAGGCCCGCGCACTGAGCCGCTTCTCCGGCAAGGTCGTCGCGATCACCGGCGCGGCGTCGGGCATCGGCGCCGCCACCGCGCAACGCTTCGCGGCCGAAGGTGCGCGGCTCTGGCTCGGCGATCGCAACGCGGAGGCCGGCAGCGCCCTCGCGAAGGAGATCGGCGAGGCGCGCGCCGGCTTCCTGGCGCTCGACGTGCGCGAGCGCGCCGAGGTGGAGGCCTTCGTCGCGGGCGCGGCCGCGCGCTTCGGCCGCCTGGACGTGCTCTTCAACAACGCCGGCATCGGCGCCTACGGGCAGACCCCGGACCTGGACCCGCAGCTCTGGGCCGACGTGATCGCCGTCGACCTGCACGCCGTCTTCTACGCGTGTCGCGCCGCGATCCCGGTGCTGCGGAGCGCGGGCGGAGGGTCGATCGTCAACACCGCGTCGATCTCCGGCCTCGGCGGCGACTACGGGCTCGGCGCCTACAACGCCGCGAAGGGCGCGCTGGTGAACTACACGCGCACGCTCGCGATCGACCACGCGCGCGAGGGGATTCGCGTCAACGCGGTGTGTCCCGGCGCGATCGACACCCCCCTCGCCGCGCCGCTGATCCGGCACGCCGCGATGTCCGCCGCGTACGAGCGCGCGATCCCGATGGGTCGGGTCGGGCGCGCCGAGGAGGTGGCGTCGGTGGTCGCCTTCCTCGCCTCGGACGACGCCGCCTACGTGACCGGCGCGATGATCGTCGTCGACGGCGGTCTCACCGCCGCCACCGGCCAGCCGAACTTCACCCGCATCCTCGGCGGGGGCGATCAGTAGGGCGTCCCGTCCTTGTGCGTGAAGCGCCAGCGGCCGTCCTCGCCCATCGCGGCCTGGATGTCGTCGGCGGGATAGGTCACCTCGTCTCCCGGCGGGCGGTCGCCGATCTCGAGGTAGACCACGTCGCGGCCGGTGCGGTTCACGAGATGATGCGACGTGCCCCCGGCTGCGAAGCCGGCGCACATGCCCGGCCGCAGCGGCGTCTCGGCCGCGTCGGTGACGAGCGTCGGCTCGCCCTCGAGGACGTACACGAGCTCCTCCTGGAGGGTGTGGCGATGGCGCAGCGCGGACTGCGCCCCGGGCGCGAGGCGGGTCAGGTTGACACCGAAGCGCGTGAGGCCGAAGGCGTCGCCGAGCGGGCGCTTCTCGCGGCCGGCCATGCGCGAGGCGAACGGCTCCGGATAGTTGGTGGGGCGGCTCCGCGGCGGCACCGCGGAGGCCTCGATCGCGATCGGAGGGTGGGTCGTGGCCATGGCCGGGATCCTACTCGCGCGGAGCCGCGCCGCACGCCCGGGGGCACACTACTCTCCGGCCCGTGCCCGCCCTCGTTGCCGCGCTCGCCTTCGGCTCGCGCGCGATCCTGATGATCGCGCTCGCTCTGCTCGCGCTCGCCGCGGCGGGTCCGGCGTTCGCCGCCGAGCCGGCCGTGCTGCGGGTCGGCACGAGCGGCGACTACGCCCCATTCTCGCAGGACGGGCGCGGCTTCGACGTCGAGGTGGCGCGGCGCATGGCCCCCGATCTCGGCGTCGAGATCGCCTGGGTGCCGTTTCGCTGGCCGGAGCTCTCCGCACGCCTCGCGGCCGGCGACTTCGACGTCGCGATGAGCGGCGTCACCTGGCGGCCGGACCGCGCCGTGGTGGGCTGGATGTCGAGCACGGTCGCGAGAGGCGGGCCCTGCGTGCTCGGAGCGGCCGCGCCGCCGAGCGTCGGCGTCAACCGCGGCGGTGTGCTCGAGCGCTTCGCGCGGGTGCACTTCCCGCGCGCCGAGATCCGCGCAGTCGACCGGAACGATCTCGCCGGCCTCCTCGAGCGGCACGAGGTCGCCGCCGTGGTCACCGACTCGTTCGAGGCGCCGGAGCTGATGAATCAGCGGGCCGTGCGGGAGCAGCCGCTCACGTGCGAGCCCGCGCTCGACCGCAAGGTCTACTGGGTCGCGCCACAGCGCGCGGCAGAGCTGGGGCCGCGCATCGACGGGTGGCTCGCCCGTCACGAGTCGGAGGTCGACGCGCTGCGCGCGCGCTGGCTCGGCGGCTCGGCGCCGCGAAGGGCTCCCGACGATCTCCTCGATCTCCTGGCCCGACGCCTCGCTCTGATGCCGGCGGTGGCACGCTGGAAGCGCGCGCGCGGCCTGGCGATCGAGGACCCCGCGCGCGAGGCGCGCGTGGTGGCGGCGGCACACCAGGCCGCGGTCGAGAACGGGCTCGAGCCGGCGCCGGTCGAGGCGCTGTTCCGACTCCAGATCGCGCTCGGCAGCCGCCTCCAGGCGACGGGCAAGGCGCCGGAGGAGGGCGTGCCGGACCTCGATCTGGAGAGCCAGCTCCGCCCGGAGCTCACGCGGCTCGGAGCGCGCATCGTCTCCGCGGCGGCGAGCGTCGCGCCGCTCGACCCGGCCGCCCTCGACGCAGCCGACTGGGCGACGCTCGCGCAGTGGCTCGACGCGCCGGAGCGCGCCGAGCTGCGCGGCGCGCTGCTCGCGCTCCGGCCCGCGCCACCAAAAGGCGGAGGGCGCGATTGACCGGCGCCGCCCGCGTGCTATCGGTGCCGGCACGCCCAGGTCGCCCACAGGGGGCGCCAAGAGGGAAGGCCGTGCGATTCGGCCGCGGTCCCGCCACTGTGATTGGGGAGCCCCGCTCGCAAGTTCGCCACTGAGGTCCGACGCCGGCGTGTGTGGTCGCCACCCATGGGGTCCCCACACAGGACGGCTTGCGATGGACCTGGGAAGGCGCGCGCGGAGCGCGCAGGAGCCCGCCGTCCTGCACACCCATCAGCCAGGAGACCTGCCCGGGCGCGGATGCTCGTAGCTGCTCTTCGCGGAGAGAGCGGTGCAGCGACGCCCACACACGACTGTGCAACCGGTCCGGGTTCCGTGGACGCTCCCTCACCGTCGACCGCGGAGGGCGAGGGAGGCCGGCCGTGCGCCTGTCCGACTTCGCCCCTCGCGCGGTGGCGACGATCGCCATCGCCGCAGGGATCCTGCTCTTCGACCTTCGACCCCCCGCTGCCCGCGCGGAAGATTCCGCGCAGGCCGCTCCCGACGCAGCCGCCGGCGCGGCGCAGGCGCCCGCCGACCAGGGGCAGGCGCCTAGCGATCAGGGCCAGACGCCCGCCGATCAGGGGCAGGGGCAGACGCCCGCCGCTCAGACACCGGCGCCGCCGATCCGCCGCGTGGGCGAGGTGGCGGTGACTGCGACGCGCGCCGAGCGCGATGTCCTCGATACGCCGGGCAACATCAACGTGATCGACCGCAAGGCCATCGACCAGAGCGGCGCGCGCGACGTGCCCGAGCTGCTGCGCCGCGAGTCGGGCCTCTTCGTCACGAACGACACGAGCAATCCCGAGGGATACCGCGTCGAGGCGCGCGGATTCAACAACGGTGGCGGCAACGGGTCGGCGCTCCTGGTGCTGATGGACGGGCGCCGGCTCAACGAGGGCGACTCGAGCTTCGTGGACTGGTCGCTCGTCCATCTCGATCGCGTCGAACGCATCGAGATCGTGCGCGGTCCGGGCAGCGCGCTCTACGGCGACAACGCGATGGGCGGCGTGATCCAGATCATCACCAAGGACGGCGCGGGGGCGCCGCAGGCGACGCTCTCGGGGCGCTTCGGGAGCTATGACGAGGTCACGGGAAGCCTCTTCGCCGGCGGGAGCAAGGGTCCCTTCACCGCGAGCGTCTACGCCGACGGCTACACCAGCGACGGCTACCGGCAGCACAGCGACTTCGACTATCACACGTTCGTGGGCAAGCTGCGGTGGACGCCGACGGACGAGGCGTCGTTCGAGCTCTCCAGCGGCTACTCGGCCGACGATCGCAAGCGCCCCGGCACGCTGACGCTCGACCAGATCCGCGACCTCGGGCGCGACGCGGCGCAGCCGTTCACCGACAACTTCGACGCGGCCCACGAGCGCTGGGTGCAGGGCGTCGGTACCGTGATCCTCGCCAAGGACGTGACGCTCAAGCTGCTCCCGTACTGGCGCAGCCGCAGCGACAGCGGCGCGTTCCGGAACGAGATCAGCGGAGACGACGACTTCGACATCGACACCACCTCCTGGGGAGGGAGCAGCCAGATCGAGGTGGATCGCCCGATCGCAGGGCTCCGAAATCGCGCGATCGGAGGGTTCGAGTTCCTGAAGGAGACGACGGATCGCTCCTTCGTGTTCCCGCAGTTCTTCACCACCACCGACACGAGCGCGAATCGGCGGATCCCGAGCGTGTTCGTGCAGGACGAGCTCAACGTGCTCCAGAACGTGATCCTCTCCGGCGGCCTGCGCTACGACTGGAGCAGCTATCGGGGGGAGAGCATCAACCAATTGGAGGGGCTCCCGCCGGACGTCGAGAAGATCCACCACGGGCCCGGCGAGCTCAGCCCCCGCGCGGCGCTGACCTGGCTCTTCCTTCCGACCACCTCCGCGTACGCGTCCTACTCGCGCGGCTTCCGGCTTCCGAACTTCGACGAGTCGATCGGGTTCACGGGCCAGCTCGCCAACATCCATCCGCAGGACGGCAATTCCTACGAGGTGGGCTTGAAGCACCGCGGCGAGACGCTCTCCGCCAACCTCGCGCTCTACTGGATGGACGTGGACAACGAGATCTTCCTGAATCCGGCGCTCGCCTCACCGCAGAACACGAATCTCAGGCAGGTCCGGCATCGCGGCGTCGAGGCCTGGACGGACTGGCGCCCGCTCCACTGGCTCGAGCTCTACGGCAGCTACACGCTCGACGATACGCGCATCGAGAAGGACCCCGTCACGCAGCTCGACGGCCAGCGGGTGCCGATCGAGCCGCTGAATCACGGCACCGTCGGCTGCTACGTGTTCCTGCCGTGGCACTTCGAGCTCGGAGCCAACGCCAACCTCGTGGGTCAGCGGCACGTCGCGAACACCTTCGGCACGGAGGTCGGCGGCCTGCCGTCGTACTACACGCTCGACCTGACCGCGATCTGGCGGGCGCCGCTCAGCGAGCACATCGAGCTGGCCGTGCTGTTCCGGGTGAAGAACGTCACCGATCAGGACTACAACGAGGTGGCGACCCAGCCGCTCTCCTTCGGCCCCGGGTTCGGCGGCGGTCCGGTCGGGTTCAATCCCGCCCCCGGGCGCAACTACGAGGGCGGCGTCACGGTGTCGTGGCGGTGACGCGGCCCGCGCGCCGGCTCGCGGCCGCCTGCGCTGCGGCGCTCGCCGCGTCGCTCGCGTCGGCGCCGCGGGCCGGCGACCTCCCGCCGCCCGAGCGCGCGCACCTGGTCGACGCGCTCCCGCGCGGACCGAGCGTGGAGGACCGGCTCGAGGAGATCCGGCGCCGGCTGCAGGCCGCCCTGGTGTACCCGCCGATCGCGCGGCACGAGGGGCTGACCGGCGTGGCCTGGGTGCAGTTCGAGATCGATACCGCGGGCGCCGCGCACGACGTGCAGATCGCCCGCTCCTCGGGGCACCCGGTCCTCGACCGCGCCGCGGCGAGCACCGTGGATCGCGCCGGCCGGCTGCCCTGGGTGGACGGGCGCATCGAGGTGCCGATCCGCTTCTCGCTCGGTCCTGGCTAATCCGTCCGGGTTCGCTCCGCCCGCCGATCTGGGGCATCGTCGGGCCGTGATCGACGTGGTGCTGAAGCCGGGACGCGACCGCTCGCTGCGGCGGCGCCACCCGTGGCTCCTGTCGGGTGCGATCGACCGCGTCGCGGGCGAGATCGCCCCGGGCGCCTGGGTGCGCGTCTCCTCGGCCGAGGGCGAGGTGCTCGGCTTCGGGCACGCGTCGCCGCACTCGCAGATCCGCGTGCGTGTGCTCGCGTTCGGGAAGGAGCCCCCGGCGGCCGATCTCGTGCCGGCGCGCATCGCGGCGGCCGTGGCACGGCGCGCGGGCGATCCGCTGCTCGCCGACACGGACGCGGTTCGGCTGGTGAATGCCGAGGGCGACGGCCTGCCCGGCCTGATCGCCGATCGCTACCGCGATGCGGTGGTCGTGCGACTCGGCACGGCGGGCATGGGCGCGGCGCGCGCGGAGGTCGCCGCCGCGCTGCGCGACGCCACCGGAGCGGCGTCGGGCTACGAGCGCGCCGACGCCAGCGCCGCCCGTCGCGAGGGCATCGCAGCGCGGGAGGGCGTGCTGTGGGGTGACCCGCCGAAGCAGCCGGTGGCGATCCTCGAGCGCGGGCGCCGCTTCCTCGTCGACGTCGCTGGCGGACAGAAGACCGGCTTCTACCTCGACCAGCGGGACGCGCGCGACCTGGTTCAGGCGCTGGCGCGCGGCCGCCGCGTTCTCGATCTCTTCGCGTATTCGGGCGGCTTCTCCGTCGCGGCCGCGGCCGGTGGCGCGCGGGGCGTCACGCTGGTCGAGAGCTCGCACGAGGCGCTCGCGCTCGCCGAGCGGAATCTCGAGCCGTTCGCCGGCGCGCTGGAGGCGCGCTTCGTCCGTGACGACGTCTTCCGCTTCGTGCGCAGCGAGGCGCCGGGCTACGACCTCCTGATCGTCGATCCGCCGCCGTTGGCGCGTCGCCAGGCGGACGTCGGGCCGGCGACGCGCGCCTACAAGGACGCGCTGCTCGGTGCGCTGCGGCTCGCCGCGCCCGAGGCGCTGCTCCTCGCCTTCTCGTGCTCGCACCACGTCGGTGCCGAGCTCTTCCGCAAGGTCGCGTTCGGCGCCTCGCTCGACGCCGGGCGTCCGCTTGCGGTGCTGCGGGAGCTCGGCGCGCCCGTCGATCATCCGGTCGCCCTCGACCACCCCGAGGGCCGCTACCTCACGGGCCTGCTGCTCCGCGCATGACACCGAATCGTGTGGATGAGGCGCTGGCGCGCGCGCGCGCCTTCGTCGCCGCGCGCGGCGACGAGCGGGCGCAGGTCCGTCTGGCGGTCGCGCTCTGCGCGGCGCCGCGGGAGCGGCTGCTCGCGGCCGTTCGGTTCTGTCCGCCGGCGGGCGTCGGCGGTGCGCTCGCGGTGCTCGCCGCCCTCGACGCGCCCGGTGGCCTGCGCGGCGGCGCGGTCGAGCCCGCGGTCGCGTGGCTGGCCGAGGCGCAGGCCGAGGACGGCGCCTGGAGCGCCGCGCCCGCGGCCGTCGACACGGAGCGCACCGTGATGACGGGGCTCCTCGCGGGCTTCCTCGCCAAGACGAGCTGCGCGCGCGCGGCGACCCTCGGCCGCGCGGGGACCTTCCTCGCCGCCCGCTGGCGCCCGGAGCGGGTCGAGGGCGACTTCGGCCTGCTGGCCGGCTACGCGCACTTCTTCGCCAACGCGCCGAGCGAGCTCGCGGACGCCGCGCTCCAGTGGTGCGGCCGCGCGCTCGAACGCGGCGCTCGCAGCGGGCGGATTCGCGGCTGGCAGGCCGGCCGCGTGCTCGCGCTCTGCGAGACCGCCTCGCTGCCCGGCTCGCGGCTCGCGCCGGCCGAGGTAGTGTCGTCGATGCTCGACGAGCAGGAGCAGGACGGGGGCTGGCTGGCCGGCGCCGTCGACTCCGCCGCGCGGGTCGCCGTGACGCTCGATGCGACGGCATCGCTCGTGCGTCTGGTCGGCTCGCCTTCGCGCCGCTAGCGCACCGCCGACCCGCCCCGGCGGAACCGCCGCAGACGCCAGCGGATCAGCAGCACGACGGGCGCGATCTCGGCGCCCAGGCCGCAGGAGCCCTCGTGATACGGCCACTGGAGGGAGCACTGCGGGTCGGCCCAGTCGACGAGGCCGTCGCCGTCGTTGTCGATGCCGTCGTCGCACTGCGGGTTCTCGATCGGCGCCCCTGGAAACAGGCAGCCCGGATCGTCCATGTCGACGAGCCCGTCGCCGTCATCGTCGATCCCGTTGTCGCAGCCGGGCTTGATCACCTGGGTCGCGATCGCGACGGAGTGGGACTCGCCCGCGCCGAGGCTCCCCGTGTCGACCAGGCCGCCGATCGCTGCCGTGGAGAGCACGCCGGCGCCAGCGTGATGCGGATTCCCGAGGCTCGTCACCGTCAGCGAGAACGGTCCCTGCGGCGGCGCGAGCGAGAAGCCGAAGCCGTCGGCGCCGCCGATCCACTGGCTCTCCGGAATCTCCGTGAGCGGTCCCGTGGCCGCGGTGTAGCCGAGCCGCCTGCCCGCGCCGTCCTGCACGAAGCCGTCCACGGGATCGAGCAGCGCCGTCATCGCGCCGAGGCGGATGATGTCCTGGCCCGACCAGAGCGAGCTGGCCAGGTTCTTGTGCAGGTTGGTCGAGATGTCGCTCGGGGAGAAGGGGGCGCCGAGCTGGGTGAGGATCAGCGCCTGGACGTCGGGGTTGAACATGAGTCCGAGATGGGTGACGTCCGCGCTCGTGTTCACTCCCTCCGCGAACGGCGCGAGCAGCACCCGCGCGTCGCCGAAGAAGAGGCCGGCCGAGGACTCGATCGGGACGGTTCCGTCGCCGTTCGCCGCCAGCGCGTGATCGAGGAACCACTCCTCGCCGGGAAGCGGCGCGCGCGCAGTGAAGTCCCCGAATGCTGCGATCCTCCGCCCCCCGACGTCGGGGCCGACGTGGCGATCGACCGTCGTCGGCGTCGCGACGCTGGTGCCGTAGATCACCGTCGTCGAGGTGAGGCTCGCGAAGGAGATCGGATCCCCGGCGGGCAGGTAGTCGTATCCCGCGTTGAGATCGAGCAGCAGGTCGTTGCGGGAGTCCGGGTCGGAGTTCACGTTGTCGAGGCCGTTCCCGAGGTCGAGGAAGTCGTACGTCGCGAGGAGCGAGCGCACGGTCGGCACGTACTGGCCGATGAAGCGCACCGGGTCGGGCAGGCCGCTCAGGGGATCCTCGATCGATGCCTCGGAGATCGCCTCGGGTCCGCTGACGACGGCGCCGCCGGGCAGCTTCAGGTAGACGCGGTCCAGGATCTTCGAGAGCACGAGCACGTAGCCGGGGTCCGCGACCCAGTTGTCGTGCAGCGGATTCCAGGCCTTGGAGGCGCCGCGGTTCGGGACCCCGACCAGCAGCAGGTTGCGGACCGCCGGGAGCGTGAGCGTGTCGTCGACCGGCGCGTTGTAGGCGGCGCTCTGGATGTAGGTGCGCGCGACGAGGCCTCCCGTGCTGTGTGCGATCACGTCCACGGCGTCGAGCGTCTTGCCCGGGTTGTCGGCGGCATACTGCTCGGCCGCCTGCTTCAGCACGGCGCCGAGGTAGTCGACGGCGTAGTCGTACTGCGAGTCCGAGATCGAGGCGGCGGTGATCCCGCCGACAAAGCCGTCGTAGCTGCCGTCGAAGGGGCCGGGCGGGAGGCGCCAGTCGTAGTCGACGACGAAGAGGGTGCGGCCGTCGACGTACCCGACGTTGCGGAGGGTCGCGAGCAGGTCGTCGTAGGCACCCGCGAGGGGATCGATCTGCATTCCGCTCGGGTCGATGCCGCGATCGAAGAGCCAGGGCCCGTCGTCGGCGAGGTTCGCCGCGTAGGTGCCACCGATGCCGGGGATGACCACCACCGGCACCAGCGGAGCGGGGCTGAAGGTCATGTTGACGTAGGCGACCTGGCCGGCGTCGCCGCTGTCGAACTGCTGCGCCTGGGTGCTCCCGCTGACGCTGAAGCCGGGAGGGTACGCGACGACGGTCGTCTGGTACTCCTCTTCGGCGTCGTTCGGTATCGACACGCCCGGCAGTCCGACGGCGATCGAGCCTCCGTGGCTCGTGCCCCCCTGGATGAAGACCTTCGTCGGAACATCAACCGAGAACTCGGCCGAGACCGAGCCCGAGGCGTTGGCGCTGGGCGTCGGCGCGACGGCGCAGGCCGGGTCGTAGGGGAAGGAGACGTCGGCGATCGCGGCGGTGCTGACGTGGACGTCAGTGACCTCGTCGCCCGCGCTGGCCGTGACGCCGCCGCTGCCGCTCGCGTCCAGCAGGAGGCAACGGGCCGTCCCGCATTTGTACTCCGTGCCGCCTGCGCTGTTCGTGCGAACGCACTCGAGCGTGCCGAAGAGGGGCGTCACGCTTCCATCGGCCGTGCCGGAGCCCGACGCGTCGACCACGCGCACGGTGGCCCCGACCGGACCACCGGCCGCCAGCGCCAGGGCGACCGCGGCGAGAACGCCGGGCCCGCGAGCCCCAGGCGGTCCGAATCGCGTCCGCGGGCGGCCCGCTGCCTTCGCCATGCCGATCCTCCTCTGCTGCGCCTGCAGGCCCTCCTTGTACAGCGGTCCCCGCCGCCGCGGCGTCACGCGAAGCCGTGACAATCGGGGCGCGTCGGCGAAACTCCGGCGCACGCAGAAATCCGTCCGACCGGGAGGAGCCCATGCTGAATCTCGCCGCCATCCACGAGGCCATCGCCGCTGCGGTTCCCGAGCGCGACTGCGTGATCTTCCGCGATCGCCGTCTCTCCTGGGCGGCCGTCAACGACCGCACGCGCCGGCTCGCCGCGGTGCTCCGCGCGCACGGCCTCGGCTGCCGGCGCGAGCGCTCGGGGCTCCAGGGCTGGGAGAGCGGGCAGGACCACGTCGCCCTCTACCTCTACAACGGCAACGAGTATCTCGAGGGCATGCTGGGCGCCTACAAGGCGCGCTGCGCTCCCTTCAACGTCAACTACCGCTACGTCGACGAGGAGCTGCTCTACCTCTTCGACAACGCCGATGCGCGCGCCGTCGTCTATCACGCGGAGTTCGCGCCGACGCTCGCGCGCATCCGCGACCGCCTCCCGGGGGTCCGGCTCTGGCTGCAGGTCGCCGATCCGCGCGAGCCCTCTGACTCATCAGGCCGGGACGAGCCGCTGCTGCCCGGCGCGCTCGACTACGAGCGCGCGCTCGCCGACGCCACGCCCGAGCCGCCGCGCGACCTCTCGCCCGACGACCTCTACATCCTCTACACCGGCGGCACGACCGGCATGCCCAAGGGCGTGCTCTGGCGGCAGGAGGACATCTACCTCGCGGCGATGGGAGGGCCCGCGCCGGAGCGCTCGCTGCCCGCGATCGTGGCGAAGGCGAAGGCGGGCGGGCTGCGCTCGCTGCCGGCGCCGCCGTTCATGCACGGCGCGGCGCACTGGGTCGCCTTCAACCTGTTCTCGGTCGGCGGCACCATCGTGATCCAGTCGCAGCCGCGGCGCCTCGATCCCGACGACATCTGGTCCACCGTCGAGCGCGAGAAGGTGAACATGATGACGATCGTCGGAGACGCCTTCGGGCGACCGCTGGCCGACCAGCTCGCCCGCAAGAGCTATGACCTCTCCTCGCTGTTCCTGCTGTCGTCGGGCGGCGCGATCCTGACCGCGGCGCTGAAGGACGAGTTCCTGCGCCGGCTGCCGAATCTGCGCCTGCTCGACGCGCTCGGCTCCTCGGAGAGCGGGGCGCAGGCGGCGCAGCTCGCCGCATCCGGGTCGAAGGCCAGCACCGGCGACTTCGTGGTGGCTCCGGGAAACGTGGTGCTGAAGGAGGATCTCTCGGGGCTCGTCGAGCCGGGCTCGGACGAGATCGGCTGGCTCGCGCGCGAGGGGAACATCCCGCTCGGCTACTACAAGGATGCCGACAAGACGGCGCGCACGTTCCCGACCGTCGGAGGCAAGCGCTACGCGGTTCCCGGGGACCGCGCGCGCATCGAGACCGGGGGGCGGCTGCGCCTGCTCGGCCGCGACTCGGTCACCATCAACACCGGCGGGGAGAAGGTCTTCGCCGAGGAGGTGGAGCACGCGCTCAAGCACCATCCCGAGGTCTGGGACGCGGTGGTGGTCGGCACGCCATCGGAGCGCTGGGGCCAGCAGGTGACGGCGCTCGTCCGGCTCCGCGCGGGCGCCTCGGTCGACGAGGAGGCGCTGCGCGCGACGGCGCGCGAGCACATCGCGCCCTACAAGGTCCCCAAGGCCTTCGTCTTCGTCGACGAGCTCGTGCGCGCGCCCAGCGGCAAGGCCGACTACCGATGGGCCCGCCAGCGCGCGCTCGAGGCGCTCGGCTCAAGTCCGCAGACCCGCTCATAGCGGTCGCACCCGTACTTCCAGACCTATGTGGAGCCGGTTCCCGAGCCCGCGACGCTCCTGCTCGTGATCGTCGGCGCCGCCGGCATGGCGCTTCCGCTCCGGCGGTCGAAGCGCTAGGACGCCTCGGCGCCGAGCTCGGCGGCGAAGGCGCGGATGCGCTTCGCGTTGGCGCCGAGGTCGCCCTGTCCGACCCGCGACTTCGAGCGCACGTCGACCACCGATCCGTCGCCCTGCGCGCGCACGCGGATGGCGATGTCGTCGACGAAGTGGAAGAGCCACGTGGTCTGGCGTGCCTCGAGGCGTCCGCGCGGCGGGTCCGAGAGCGTGATCTCCCAGCCGAGGGCCTCCGCGGCCCGACGCGCGCGCTCGAACGCGTCGACTGGAGGCATGGCCAGCGCGATCGGCCGGAGGTCCGTGTAGACGCCGCGCTGCTGTGCGGCGAAGTCGGGCGGGTAGCTCATGTCGCGCCCGTGGTTCTCCTCCTGGCGCGCGGCCGCCTCGAAGCTCGGCGGGTCAGCGGGATCGGTCGTGATGTCGTTGATGCGCGGCAGCCCGCGGCCTCGCGCCGCCGCCGCGATGATCCCCGCGACCACCAGCAGGCCGACGGCGACTCCGAACCAGGCGCGATCCCGACCGGGTCGGCCGCCGCGCGTCGCGAGCACGCCGAGCAGGCTGGCCACCAGTCCGACCAGCGCGACGAGCCCGCCGAGCAGGAAGACGCGGAAGCCGGTGAAGCCGCTGGTGACGCCGAAGTGGGCGAGGGTCATGCCGAGGAGCGCGAGGACGCCGCCGACCCCGCCCGCGAAGGCTCCCACCGAGGCGATCGCCGACGGGCGCTCCGAGATCATCCGGTCACCTCCCGAGGGCAGCGTCGCGCACGATACCACGCCGCCGGGGCGCTCCGGTCGCTGTGATAGCATCGCCGCTCCCCGAGCAGGAGGCAGGTCCGTGGGCGATCCGGTGCTCTGCGAGCGGCGCGGCGCCGTGGCCCTGCTCACGCTCTCCCGGCCCGAGGTCCTGAACGCGCTCGACCGCGCCACGCTCGAGTGTCTTCGCGGCCGACTCGGCGAGCTCGCGCGCGACGCCTCGCTGCGCGCGGTCGTGGTGACGGGCGCGGGGCGCGCCTTCGCGGCCGGCGCCGACATCGCCGAGATGCGCGGGCTCGGGCCGTCGCAGGCCGAGGCGTTCAGCCGCCTCGGGCACGAGGCGTTCGCGGCGCTCGAGGCGCTGGCCGTCCCGACGATCGCCGCGGTGAACGGCTTCGCGCTCGGCGGAGGTTGCGAGCTGGCCTGCGCCTGCGACTGGATCCACGCCTCGACCCGGGCCCGCTTCGGCCAGCCCGAGGTGGCGCTCGGGCTGCTGCCCGGATTCGGCGGCACGACCCGGCTCGTGCGGCGCGTCGGCGTCGCCTGGGCCAAGGAGCTGGTGCTCGGCGGCGAGCCGATCGACGCGGAGACCGCCCTGCGCATCGGCCTCGCGAACCGCCTGTTCGAGCCCGACGCCCTTCTCGATGAGGCGCTCGCCGCCGCGGAGAAGATCGCCTCCCGCGGACCGCTCGCGGTCGCGCACGCGAAGCGCGTGATCCAGGAGGGTCAGGACGCGGACCTCCGCGTCGCGCACGCGCTCGAGCAGAAGAGCTTCGGGCTGGTCTTCGCGACGCAGGATCGGGCGGAGGGGATGGACGCGTTCCTGGAGAAGCGGCCGGCGCGCTTCAGCGGGCGCTGAAGCCGGACACGTACGGCAGGCGCGCGGCGGCGGCCTCGATCGCGTCGCCGGCCTCGAGCAGCACGGCGGTGGCGTCGTAGGTTCCCTCGAGGAGCTGGCGGCGCGCGCCGTCCGGCATCGCGACCGTCTGGACGCCCGCGCGGGAGGTC
>DATJPY010000094.1:0-2131 GCA_035506135.1 Myxococcota bacterium
GCGGCGATGCGCTCGCCGGCCTGCGCATCGGCGTGCTCGGGGTCGAAGCGGGCGCGCACCAGTTCGATCAGCAGCGCCGCGATCGGGGGGTGCGCGACGAGCGCCTCCTCGACGTACTGGTCGCTGAAGGTCGTCCCCGCCTGGCGCAGGTAGCGCGCGATCGCGCGCAGCATCGCGACCTCGCGCCAGCTCAGCTGCGCGCTCAGCACGAGGCGGTTGTAGCCGTCGTTCTCGGCGTGGCCGTGCCAGGCGCGCGTGAAGGCCTCCTGGAACATGCGCCCGGCCTCGGGCGAGAGCTCCTCGCCGGCGCTGTGCTCGAGCCCGAAGTCGTAGATCCACACCGGCGGGCGATCGCGCGGGGTGATCTCGTAGGGGCGCTCGTCGTCGACCGTGACGCCGAGGTTCTCGAACACGGGCAGCATGTCCGAGAGCGCCAGCGGACTCCCCGCCCGGAAGATCTTCGCCCGCATCACGTGCGGCGGCTCCTCGAGGGGGTGGTAGAGGCTCATCGCGAGGTCCTCGTCGCCGTCCAGCGCCTCGAGTCGACGGATGTCGCTCGGCGCCGCGCGCGCGACCCAGTCGGCGCGGTAGGCGGCGGGGAACGCCTCGGCGTAGTGGTGGAAGAGGGCGATGCCCTGCTCCTCGCCGTGCTCGTGGGCGAGCGCCTCCTGCAGATCGTCCGTCCATGAGCGCGTCGCCGCGACGATGCGCGCCTCGATCTCGCCCGCCTCGTACTCCGGCCAGCGGCCGGGCTCGATGTAGAGCGTGTAGTGCAGGCGCACGAGCGAGGACTCCGAGATCCGGGTGGCGTAGTCGCTGCTCGCGGCGTCGAAGGACTCGACGAGGATGCGCTCGATCCGCCGGCGGTTCTCGGTGTTGAAGCGGTCGCGCGGGACGAACACCAGGCAGGAGAGGAAGCGGCCGAAGACGTCGCGGCGCACGAGCAGGCGCACGCGCTGGCGCTCCCCGAGATGCAGGATCGCCATGGCGACCTCGAACAGCTCCTCGGCCGAGGTCTGCAGCAGCTCGTCGCGTGGATGGGTCTCGAGGATCGCGATGAGCGCCTTCTCGTTGTGGCTGTCCGGGGGGAAGCCGGCGCGCGCGAGCACGGCCTCGTACTTGCGGCGCAGGATCGGCACCTCGCGCGGGCTCGCGCGGTATCCGGTCGTCGTGTAGAGGCCGAGGAAGCGCCGCTCGCCGGTCACCCGCCCGTCGGCGTCGAAGCGCTTGACGCCGACGTAGTCCAGGTACGACGGGCGGTGCACCGTGGCGCGCGAGTTGGCCTTCGTGAGGTTCAGCAGGAACGGCTCGCGCGCAAGCGCGCGCACCCGCGCCGGGAGTCGTGCGAACTGGCTCGAGCGCTCGTTCGGGGAGTCACTCCGCAGGATCCCCAGCCCCGAGCCGGGAACGTGGCGCAGCGCCGTGTCGCCGGCCTCCTCGAGCAGGTCGTACTCGCGGTAGCCCAGGAACGTGAAGTGATCGGCCGAGAGCCACTCGAGGAACGCCGCGACCTCGTCGACGTCGACGGGATCGAGGGGCGGCGGGCTCTCGCGCAGCTCGGTGGCGAGCTCCAGCGCCCGCTCGCGCATCGGCCGCCAGTCGTCGACCGCTGCGCGCACCTCGCCGATCACGCGCTGCAGGTGGCCGGTCAGGAGCTCGAGCTGGACCGGGTCGGTCTGGCGGTCGACCTCGGCGTGGATCACGGACTCCAGCGCGAATCCGCCGTCCGGCGTCTCCTCGGGCCCGAGCACCTCGACGAGGCGCCCGGCCTCGTCCCGGCGCACCGCCATCACCGGGTGGATGATCACGTGGACGCCGAACCCGCGTCGGTTGAGCTCCATGGTCACCGAGTCGATGAGGAACGGCATGTCGTCGGTGACGATCTCGACGGCCGTGTGCGTCGACTTCCAGCCGTGCGTCTCGAACTCCGGGTTGAAGACGCGCACCTTCGTGGTGCCGGGCTCGCGCTCACGCGCGAAGTTGAAGTGCGAGAGCGCGGCCCCGTAGACGTCGAGCTCGTCGCGCTCGGCGATGTCGTCGGGCGAGACCCAGCGGTAGTAGCGGCGCACGAAGCGCTCGGCCTGCTCGGCGTCCTGGGCGGGCAGGTGCTCGCGCAGGCGCCCGCAGACCG
>DATJPY010000095.1:0-74199 GCA_035506135.1 Myxococcota bacterium
TCCAGGCCTCGAGACGCTTGCGGATGCGCTCGGGCGGCCCGACCAGCGACGTCTCGTCGGCCATCTCGTCGGGCACCGCGGCGAAGGCCTCGGCGCGGCGCCCGGCGAGGAAGAGCTCCTGCACCTTGTCGGCCTCCGCGCCCCAACCGAGACGCCGCGCGAGGTCGAGGTGGAAGTTCTTGTCCTTCGCGCCCATCCCACCCAGGTAGAAGCCGAGCGACATCTTCACGAAGTCGAGCGCAGCCTTCACGTCCGGGTTGACGATCGTCGTCACCGTGCACGCCACCTCGAAGCCGGGGCGCGCCTTGGCGAGCGCGGGCTTGTAGAGGTCGGTGCGGTAGGGAGAGAAGAAGATGGGGAGCCAGCCGTCCGCGATCTCCATGGTCTGCTCGACGTTCTTCGGTCCCTCGGCGCCGACGTACACCGGGATGTAGTCGCGCAGCGGCTTGTTGATCAGCTTCAGCGGCTTGCCGAGCCGGGCGCCGCCCTGCAGCGGCAGGTCGTAGTGGCGGCCGTGGAACTCGACCGGCGCCTCGCGCGCGATCATCTTGCGAAAGACCGCGATCCACTCGCGGGTGCGCTCGAGCGGACGCGGGAAGGGTTGCCCATACCAGCCCTCGACCACCTGCGGGCCGGAGACGCCGATGCCGAGGATGAGCCGCCCGCCCGAGAGGTGGTCGATGGTCATCGCGGTCATCGCGGCGCAGGCCGGCGTGCGCGCCGAGAGCTGCATCACGGCGGTGCCGAGCTTGATCTGCGTGGTGTGCGCCCCGATCCAGCAGAGCGGGGAGAAGCAGTCGGAGCCGTACGCCTCCGCCGTCCACACCGAGTCGTAGCCGAGGCGCTCGGCCTCGAGCGCCAGCTCGATCGGGTCTTCCGGCCCACGGGTCCAGTAGCCGAGCTGCAGTCCGAGCTTGAGCGGGGGCGTCATCGGAACTCTCCTGGAATCCCGGCGGCTTGGCCGGGTGGCTGCGCGCCCGCCGCGACCTGAGTTGCCACGCCGGGCGAGGCGGCGGCCACCTTGATAGCACGGACCCGGAGTCCCGAGCGCCCGCGGAAGGCGTGCGCCGCGATCGACTCCACATCCTGGGAAGGACGCCGATGAAGAGCCTCTTCGCCGCCCTGGCCATCGCCCTCGCCGTCCCGTGGACCGGCTGGGCCGACTCCAACCTCGTCGTCAACGGCAACTTCGACACCGTCATCGCCCCGTGGCTCTCCCTCAACCCCAACTTCTCCGGCGACTGGAACTCGATGGATTCCGCCGGGCAGCCGGACTCGGGATCCGCGAGCGTGACGAGCAACCAGGTGGACGACGGCTCGGCGAGCCCCGGCTCCGGCATCCTCCAGTGCATCCAGCTGACTCCCGGCAGCTACCACGTGAGCGCCCTCTACTTCATCCCGAGCGGGCAGGATCGCAGCGCGGATCCCGACATTGCGATCCCGTGGTTCGACACCACGAATTGCACGGGCGTCGGCATCGGCCAGACCCTGGTTCCCCAGGTGACACCGACGACCGATTCCTGGCTGCAGCTCGCGGCGGACGTGGTGGCGCCCGCCGGAGCGAAGGCCGCCAACGTGATCCTGCGCCCGCGCAAGGTCGAGGAGGGGGGCAGCGTCGCCGTGCTCTTCGACGCGGTCTTCCTGCCGGAGCCGGGCGGCACCGCGCTCGGCGCCGCCGCGATCGCGACCCTCGCGATTCGCAGGAGGATGCTGAGCTGTCGCGCGTCCTGATGAACTTCGCTCGCCTGCGGCTCGCTGCGCGCGCCCTTCGGGCGCTTGCGGGGATGCTCCAGACGCCCTGATTGCCTCGGAGGGACCGGCCTAATTGCCGGTGAAGCGGGGCTCGCGCTTCTCGAGCAGCGCGCGGATCCCTTCGCGGGCGTCGGCGCTCCGCATCGTCGCGGCCTGCGCGAAGGCCTCGGCGCGGGCGGCGGAGCGCGGGTCCCAGCCGGCGCCACCGTAGAGCGAGCGCTTGAGCAAGCGCACCGTCTCGGGCGCGCATGCCGCGATCGCCTCGGCACGCCGCCGCGCGGCCGTGCCCACCTCGTCGGCTGACACCGCCTCGTGGACGAGGCCGATCGCGGCGGCCTCAGCGCCGGTGACGAGGCGTCCGGTGAACAGCAGGTCGGCGGCGAGCGGGACGCCGACGATGCGCGGCAGCAGGTGGCTGATCGCCATGCCCGAGTGGAAGCCGAGGCGCGCGAAGTTGGCGCCGTAGCGCGCGTCGCGGTTGGCCACTCGCAGGTCGCACACCAGCGCCAGGCCGAGGCCGCCGCCGACGGCGTGGCCGTTCATCGCCGCGATCGTCGGCATCGGCAGGTCGAAGACCTCGAGGAACGGCTCGTAGGTGCGGAAAAGGCGCTCGTGATCCGGCACCCCGGGCTCGGCGCGCGGCTCGGCGGGCGAGGCGCTCCGGAAGTCCGCCCCCGCGCAGAAGCTCGAGCCCCGGCCCGTCACCACGACGGCGCGCAGGTCCGGATCGGCGGCGGCGCGGCCGACGCATTCGCGGAACGCCGCCATGACATCCGGTGTCATGCTGTTGCGGTTCTCGGGGCGGTTCAGCGCGATCGTCGCGATCCCGCCCCCCACCTCGTACGAGACTGCCGGCTCGCCCATGCGCGGAAGTGGTAGCATGGGGAGGAGGGCCCCCCGATGATTCGCACCCGCTCGACCCTCGCCGTCCTCGGACTGCTCGCGGCCGCAGCCGCGCGCTTGGCCGCGGCCGACGAGACCTGCCAGTCGCCCTACCTGCCCAAGCTCGTCGGGCAGGAGGACTTCGTCTACGTCTGGACGCTCGGCGTGGACGGCCTGGGCGACGGCTCGGACAAGCTCGTGACGATCGGCGCGAACCCGGCGCGCCCCGACTATGGCAAGGTGGTCTCGACGCTCTCCGTCGGCGGCCGCCACGAGGCGCACCACGGCGGCTTCACCGACGACCGCCGCGCGCTCTGGATCGGCGGGCTCGACGACAGCGCGATCTTCGTGCTCGACGTCGCCAGCGATCCGGCGCATCCGAAGCTGGTGAAGACGATCCGCGACTTCTCGGCCAAATCCGGCGGCGTCGTCGGCCCCCATACCTTCTACGCGCTGCCGGGGCGCATGCTGATCACCGGCCTCTCGAACGCGAAGGACGGCGGCGGGCGCACCGGACTCGTCGAGTACAGCAACCAGGGCGACTTCATCCGCACGATCTGGATGCCAGCGGGCGCCGAGTACGGCTACGACGCACGCGTGAACGCCGACCTGAACCGCATGCTCACCTCCTCCTTCACGGGCCGCGTCAACTACATGCGGCCGCTCGGCGAGCTGCTGAAGGACGCGGCGGCGATGAAGAACTTCGGCAACACCATGGTGGTCTGGGACTTCCACACGAGGAAGCCGCTGCAGACGCTGGCCGTCCCCGGCGCGCCGCTCGAGATCCGCTGGGCGCTGCAGCCGGAGCACCACTACGCCTTCACCGCGTCCGCCCTCACCGCGCGGCTGTGGGGCGTCTTCCGCACCCCCGACGGACGATTCGAGGCGGTCGATTTGGCGCCGATCGGCGATCCCTCGAAGGCGCCGCTCCCGGTCGACATCAGCCTGTCGGCCGACGATCGACACCTGTTCGTGTCGACGTTCGGAGACGGCAGCGTGCACGTCTTCGACGTGTCGGATCCGCGCCAGCCCCGCGAGGTGCTGGTCCAGAAGATCGGCGGGCAGCTCAACATGGTGTCGGAGTCGTGGGACGGCCGGCGGGTGTACTTCACCTCGTCGCTGCTCGCGAACTGGGACAAGTCCGGTCCCGACGGCGAGCAGTTCCTGCGCGCGTTCGACTGGGACGGCAAGGCGCTGGCGCCGCGCTTCGCCATCGACTTCCAGGCCGAGCGGCTCGGGCGCCCGCACATCATGAACTTCGGCGCGCTCGGCTTCTACCAGGGCCGGGTCGCGGGCGGAGCGACCGGCGCGCCCGGAGGCGGCGGGTGACGCGGCGGATCGCACGGGCGGCGCTCGCCGCGGTGGCGCTGGCGGGCGGCGGGGCGGGAGCGCACGAGATCGCCCCGCCTCCGGCGCCGCCCGCCTACGCGCTGCCTACGCCGGGGAGCTACGAGCTGCCGGCGATCTCGCGCGTCCCCGACTTCACGCTGCTCGACGAGCGCGGCGCGCCGGCGCCGCTGCTCGGCCTCGCGTCCGACCAGGTCGCCGTCGTCTCGTTCGTCTACTCGCGCTGCACAGGTGGCCAGGGCTGCCCGCTGGCGCTCGCGACGTTCCAGGGGCTCGATCGCAAACTGGCTGCCGACCCCGCGCTCGCCGGCCGCGTACGCCTTGCGACCGTGAGCTTCGATCCCGCAAACGACACCCCGGAGCGTATGGCGGCGCTGCGCGAGCGGCTGCGACCCGCCGCCGACTGGCGCTTCCTCACCGCGGCGAGCCCGGGTGCGATCGCACCCGTCCTCGCTGCCTTCGGCCAGGACGCGCTGCCGCTGGTCGACGAGCGCGGCGCCGGGCTCGGCCTCTTCCGTCACGTGCTGAAGGTCTTCCTGGTCGACGCGAGCGGCGCGGTGCGCAACGTGTACAGCGCCGGCTTCCTATCGCCCGACCTGCTTCTGGTCGACGCGCGCACCGTGCTGCTCGAGAGCGGGCATCGCGCGGCGCTCGCGGGGCCGTGATGATGCGCGATCTCCCCACCGCGATCGAGCCGGACGGGGCCGCGCTCGGCGAGCTGCTGGCCGCGGCGGGACCGGGGCTCTTCGGCGCGCTTCCGTGCCATGCGATCGCGCGGGGCGCGCGCGCCATCGAGGCCGCCGATCCCGACGAGCCGCTGCAGGATGCCGTCAGCCGGATGTGGTGGAAGCAGGTGGGTGCGCTCGCGGTCGTGGCCGAGGGCGTGCTGCTCGGCTCGCTCTCCGAGGACGATCTGCTGCGCGTCTGTGCAGGCCGCCTCGCTGCGCTCGGCCCCGGGGACGAGGCCGCGCCCGGGCTCACGGTCTGGGACGACCTGCTCGGCGGGCTCCGGGTGGGCGACGCGATGACGCCGCATCAGGAGCTGCCGCGCGCCGCGACCTCGACGCCTCTGCTCGAGGGCGTCGAGCAGATCGCGTCCCCGAGCGCCGCGGGCACGCGCAGCCGCCACCTCTGGGTCGTGACCGAGCGCGACGAGCCCGTCCGCGTGATCTCGATCCGGGACATCGCCCGCTATCTCACGCGCCTCTACGACCGAGACTTCCCGGCGGATCCCTTCGAGAGCGCCGATCTGCACGCGGGCGCCGGCCGCCTCTCCGCCGCGGTGCTCGACCTGACGATCGGATCCCTGCGCGAGCGCATCGCGATCGGCGGCAAGCCGGTCGCGGTCGCGCTCGAGGCGTCCGGCAGCGAGACGCTGCGGCGCATGTGGCAGGACGGGCGCGGCTACGCCATCGCGCTCCTGCCCGACGGCGCGCCGCTGGGCATCTGCACCCGCCGCGATCTGCTCCGCGCGCTCCGCCATCCGTACGCGAAGCTCGCCGACCTCCGCGCGGCGCGCCTCATGACGCTGCGCGTGAAGACGGTCACCGACGTCGATACCCTCTGCGGCCTCTTCAAGCTGATGGCGATCGAGGGCTGCCGGCACATGCCACTGGTCGACGAAGGGGATCGCGTGCAGTGCGTGATCTCGATGTGGGAGGCGGTGGGCCTGCTGGGTCTGCGCCCCGAGCCGGGCCGCTGATGGCGGTCGGGGCCCCGGTGCCGTCGGAGCCCGCGATCGAGGCCCTCAAGGCCGAGCTCTGCCGCAGCGTCGATGCGCGGCGGCTCGAGCTCACCGCGGTCGCGCGCGAGATCCACGCGCACCCGGAGCTCGCGTTCGAGGAGCATCGGGCGGCGGCGCTGCTCATCCGCACCTTGCGCGACGCCGGGCTCGAAGTCGTCGCGCCCTGCTACGGCCTCGCGACGGCGTTCGAGTGCCGCGTCGGCGCCGCCTCGGGACCGACCGTCGCGCTGCTCGCCGAGTACGACGCGCTGCCGGGCATGGGCCACGCCTGCGGCCACAACCTGATCGCGGCGGCGGCGCTGGGCGCGGGGCTCGCGCTCGCCTCGCTCGGAGCCCGGCTGCCCGGCCGCGTGCGCGTGCTCGGCACGCCCGGGGAGGAGGCCGGCTGCGGCAAGGAGCTGATGGCGCGCGCCGGCGCCTTCGACGACGTCGACGCCGCGCTGATGGTGCACCCGGCAGGGCTCGATCTCGAGACGATGCCCTCCATCGCGCTCGCCGAGGTCGAGGTCGTCTACCGCGGGGTCGCCTCGCACGCGGCCGCGATGCCCGAGCGCGGGGTCAACGCGCTCGACGCGCTCGTCACCGCCTACCAGTCGATCGCGCAGCTCCGCCAGCACATCCGGCCGACCGAGCGCATCCACGGCATCGTGACCGACGGTGGCCAGGCGCCCAACGTGGTGCCGGCGCGTGCGGCCGGTCGCTTCTACGTCCGCGCACGGAACGCGGAGGAGCTCGCCGCGCTGAAGCCGCGCGTCGAGGGCTGCTTCCGCGCCGGCGCCGAGGCGACCGGCGCCGCGCTCGAGGTCGACTGGCGCGAGCCCGACTATCTCGAGCTCCGAACCAACGTTCCGCTGGCGCACTGCTATCGGCGCAACGCCGAGACGCTCGGGCGGCGCTTCTTCCCGCTCGAGAAGCTTCCGCCCGGCGTGCTCGGCACCACCGACATGGGAAACGTCAGCCATCGCGTGCCGTCGATCCACCCGATGATCGCGGCGGCACCGATCCACTGCGCGATCCACAACCCGGAGTTCGCGGAGCACGCTGGCTCGCCGACCGGCGACGCCGCCGCGCTCGACGGGGCGAAGGCGCTCGCGATGACGGCGCTCGATTTCCTACTCGATGCGGAGCTGCGCGTGCGAGCGCGCGAGGCCTTCGCCGAAAGCCGCGCATGAGCCTGGTCCACGCGCTCGACCACGCGATCGTGCTGGTGCGCGACCTGGAGGCGGCGTCGGCCGACTACGGCGCGCTGCTGGGTAGGTCGCCTTCGTGGCGCGGCTCGCACGCCGCGCTCGGCACCGCGAACGCGCTCTTCCGCGTGCGCAACTGCTACCTCGAGCTGCTGGCGCCCGCGGGCAGCAGCGGCATCTCCGGCCTGCTCGGGGCGTGGCTCGACGAGCGCGGCGAAGGCGCACTCGGCTTCGCACTCGGGACCGATGACGCGCAGCGCTGCGCCGACGGGCTGCGCAAGCAGGGCGTCTCGGCGAACGACCCGAGCGAGGCCGAGAACCGCGAGGCGCGCACCGGGGTCGTGCGGCGCTGGCGGCACGTGATGTTGCCGCCGAGCGCGACCCGCGGCCTGCTCGTCTTCGCGGTCCAGCACCTGTCGCCGCCCGACGCGCTCCAGGTCGCGGCGCCTGTCTGCGACGAACGCGAGGCGGTGTCGGCGCTCGATCACCTGGTGATCCAGAGCGATGATCTCGAGGCCGCGCGCGAGCTGTACGGCGACGCCTTCGGGATCCGGCTCGCGCTCGACCGCAGCTTCCCCGAGCGGGGCGCGCGCATCCTGTTCTTCCGGATCGGGGGCGCCACGATCGAGGTGGCCGGTCGCGCCGGTCCGCCGCCGCGGGTCTCGGATGCGCCCGACGCCCTCGGAGGTCTGGCCTGGCAGGTCCCCGACGCGGAGGCGGCCCGCAGCCGCCTCGCGGCGGCCGGCTTTGACGTGTCCGAGACGCGCCCCGGCCGCAAGTCCGGCACGCGCGTGTGTACGGTGCGCAGCGGCACGCACGGCGTTCCCACGCTCCTGATCGAGCCCGCCGTTCAGGCCGCCACGATGTAGTCCACCCCCTCGCAGCGGCCGAGGCGCGCGAGCTGGCCGCGGATCTCGGCGCGCGCGAAGGCGCCGGATACCGAGACGAGCACGGGCAGCGGGGGCAGCGAGGGCAGCGACTCGGGCCGCACCACGATCGCGCCGTGGATGCGCTCGCCGATCCGGCCTGGATGCAGCTCGACGATGGCGGCCGGCCGCTTCCCGTGGGCGAGCAGCGCCCGGCGCAGCGCCTTGCCGGTCTCGCCGTAGCCCCAGAGGACATACGCGTCTCCGTGTCGCAGGGGGCCGGTGGCGAGGAAGCTGGCCTTGCACGCCAGGAAGCGCTCCCGCGCGTACGCGGGGTGCGTGCGCCAGAGCCGCGCCGGCGCATCGCGCCACGAGAGGAGGCGGCGCGGGACCACGCCGACGCGCAGGCCCGCCGCGAAGAGCCGCAGCAGCAGGTCGTAGTCCTCGGGCCAGCCGCACTCGCGGTAGCCGAATTCGCACAGCACCTCGCGCCGCAGCATCCAGGTCGGGTGCGGCAGCGGGCACTCGACGAAGCGCTCGCGGCGCACCGCGTCGGCCGAGTCGACGCCGCGGAGCCAGCGCTCGTAGTCGCGCAGGCCCGGCCGCATCCCGGCGCGCGGGAACACGCGCACGTGGCATCCGACGCCGCAGAGGGTCGGATCGGCGCACAGCGCCGCGCTCTGCGCCGCGAGCCGCGCGCGGTGCATCAGGTCATCGCCGTCCATGCGCGCCACCAGCTCGCCGTGGCACGCCGCGAGGCCGGTCGAGAGGGCGTCGACCAGTCCGCGCGCTCCGGTCGCGATCACCCGGAAGCGCGGGTCCCGCGCGGCCGCTCGGTCGGCGCACGCGCGCGTCGCGTCCCGCGAGCCGTCGTCGACGATCACGCACTCGAAGCGCGGCTCGCTCTGCCGGCGGATGCTGTCGAGGCAGGCGGGCAGCGTGGACGCGGCGTCGCGCACCGGGAGCAGGATCGAAACGAGCGGGCGGCTCACGGGTCGGGCAGGGCGGGGAGGAGTGGTCCAGCGAGCAGGCGGGCGCCGAGCACGCGGTGGTCGAGGCCCGCGGCGCGGTCGAGGTCGGCGAGCCACGCCGGCAACGCCACGCGGACCTTGGGCGCGGCCTCCTCGACCCCGCGCGCGGCGAGCGCCTGGGCCCAGGCAGACCAGTCGGGATTGGCCGGGCCTGCGAGCGGCTCGAAGACGAGCACGCGCACGCCCGCCTCGATCGCGCGCAGGATCCGCGCGAGCAGCTCCGCCCGGGCGCGCTCGTCCATCTCGTTGACCGCCCACGCCAGCACCCAGAGCTGACCCGCGAGGGGCCGCGGCGCGGCGTCCGGCAGGCGCCCGCGCCGCGCGCGCGCGCGCAGGCCGAACGCCGCCCAGGTGCGCCGCGCCTCGGCGAGCGCGAAGCCGGAGCGGTCGACCCCCGCGACGCGCGGCGGACCGGGGAGCGCCAGCGCGACGGCGGCGCCGGCGGCGCCCGTGCCGCAGCCGAGGTCGTGCACCTCGGAGACGGCGCCGAGGCGCTCGACACCGATCTGCGACATGGCGTGGGAGACGGTGAGGAAGTGCAGCGCCGCGTAGTAGGTGGCGATGGCCGCGCGCTTGGCGCGCCCCTCGATCGCGCGCGCCGCGAGGTCGGTCCCTTCGCGGCGCTCGACGTAGAGCGACGAGAGCGCCTGCACGCCCTTGCGGACCTCGCGGAACGCGAGCTCGCGGGTGTGGCGCGACACGGCCTCGGCCAGCCAGCGGTCGAACGCGGGGGCCGCATCGCCGCCGAGATACGGCACGGGCGCGCCGAGCCGCGGCGTGCGGACGGGGCTGCGCGCGCCCGCGCGGGAGCGGCCGCTCCGGCCCCTACGCGCTTTGCTCCAACGCGACACGCGGCGATCATACTGACCGCTGGGGCGCTTTGGGTCAGCGAAATCCGTTGGCCCGCGCCGCGCGGCTCGCCATCCTACCGCTCGAGCTGGGGGGTCGTCCGCGCTGAGCGTCCTTTCGACCATCCGCGAGCCGCACGATCTGCGCAGGCTGTCACGCGCCGAGCTCGGCGACGTCGCCAGGGATCTGCGCTCCGAGCTGATCGCGCTCGGGGCCGCGGCCGGCGGCCACTTCGCCGGCAGCCTCGGCGCGGTCGAGCTCTCGGTCGCGCTGCACACCGTCTTCGAGACGCCGCACGACCGCGTGGTCTGGGACGTCGGCCACCAGGCCTACGGCCACAAGGCGCTGACCGGCCGCTGCGAGGCGCTGGCGCGGATCAAGCAGGCGGGCGGCCCGAGCGGCTTCCTTCGCCGCGTCGAGAGCCCGTACGACGTGTTCGGGGCCGGCCACGCCGGCACCTCGATCTCGGCGGCGCTCGGCATCGCCGAGGCGTTTCGCCGCGGCGGCGATCGCCGGCAGGTGGTCGCGGTGATCGGCGACGGCGGTGCCACGGCCGGCATGGCCTTCGAGGCGCTGAACCACGCCGGGCACCTCTCGACACCGATCCGCGTCGTCCTGAACGACAACGGCATGGCCATCGCGCCGAACGTGGGCGGCCTGGCCCGGAGCGGTGACGTGCGCGGCTACACCTCTGCCCTGGGCTTCGGCTATCTCGGCCCCGTCGATGGCCACGACCTGGGCGCGCTGCTCGACGCGCTGGTCGCCCTTCGCGCCGCGCGCGGGCCGAGCCTCCTGCACGTGCGCACGCGCAAGGGCTGCGGCTACCCGCCGGCCGAGGCCGATCCCTTCGGCTGGCATGCGACGGCTCCCTTCGAGCGAGCGACCGGCGCTCGCCGCTCCGGCCCGCCGGGCGGTGCTCCGACCTGGACGGCCGTCTTCGCCGAAGCGCTGGCGCACCTCGCCGATCGCGACCCGCGCGTCGTCGCCATCACCGCGGCGATGCCCGACGGCACCGGCCTCGATCGCTTCGCCCGGCGCCATCCCGGCCGCGTCTACGACGTGGGGATCGCCGAGCAGCACGCGGTCACGTTCGCGGCGGGGCTCGCGGCCGAAGGCCTGCGGCCGGTCTGCGCGATCTACTCGACGTTCCTGCAGCGCGCCTTCGACCAGCTCGTGCACGACGTCGCGCTGCAGGATCTGCCGGTGACCTTTGCGCTCGACCGCGCCGGCCTGGTCGGGGGCGACGGCCCCACCCACCACGGCGCCTTCGACCTCGCCTACTTGAGGGTGATCCCCAACTTGGTGGTGGCCGCGCCGCGCGACCCCCAGGAGCTGGCGCGGCTGCTCGCGACGGCGGTCAACTCCGGCCGCCCGTTCGCAGTGCGCTTCCCGCGCGGGGCGGCGTGCGGCGCAGCGCCCGACGCCAACTCGGCGCCGCTCCCGATCGGGCGCGGGGAGCTGCTGCGCGAGGGCGACGACGTCGCGCTGGTCGGGATCGGCAAGGCGGTCCCGGCCGCAGCCGCGGCGGCGGATCAGCTCGCGCAGCGCCGCGTGTCCGCGGCGGTGGTGGACGCGCGCTTCGCGAAGCCGCTGGACGCCGACCTGCTGTGCGAGGTCGCCGAGCGCTGCCGGCTCGTCGTCACGGTCGAGGACCACGCGCTGGCCGGTGGGCTCGGGAGCGGCGTGCTCGAGCTCCTGGCGGATCGCGGGGTCGAGGCCCGGGTGAGGCGCCTCGGCCTGCCGGACTGCTTCATCGACCACGACGACGTCGACGCGCAGTGGCGCGAGGCCGGGATCGATGCCGCGTCGATCGCTGCCGCGGCACACGCCGGGCTCGAGGCCCGCCCGCGCGGCGCCGCGCGCCGCCGCGCGCTGCGTCCGCTCGCCGTCGTCGCCGGAGCCGGCGATGGCTGACGAGCGGCTCGACGCGCGCGTGCTCGCAGCCTACGACCACTGCGCCGACGTCACGCGGCGCAGCGGCTCGAGCTTCGCCGCGGCGTTCTGGATGCTGCCTCGCCCGAGGCGTCGCGCGATCCACGCGGTCTACGCCTTCTGCCGGCTGGCCGACGACATCGCCGACGACCCTTCCGTCCGGGGCGATCGCGAGCGGCTGCTCGAACGCTGGCGCTCCGAGCTCGACGCGGCCTACCACGGCTCGGCCGAGCACCCGATCGGGGTCGCCCTCGGCGACGCCGTGCAGCGCTTCGACCTGCCGCAGGACGTCTTCCTCGACCTGCTGCGCGGGATCGAGTCCGATCTGCGCGGCGAGCCGATGCTCCGCTTCGACGATCTCCGCCGCTACTGCTACCGCGTGGCGTCGACGGTCGGGCTGCTACTGGTCCGGGTGCTGGAGGCGCGGGATCCGCGCTCGCTCGACTACGCCGCGCACATGGGGATCGCGGTCCAGCTCACCAACGTGCTGCGCGACGTCGGCGAGGACGCCGCCAGCGGCCGCGTCTACCTGGCGCGCGAGGACCTGCTCCGCTTCGGCGTCGACGAGTCGGACCTGGCCCGCCGCCAGCTCACCGAGCCGATCCGCCTGCTGCTCGCGCTCTACGCCGAGCGCGCGCGCATCGAGTACGAGCGCGCCGGAGCGGCCCTGCCCGAGCCGGATCGACACGCGCTGCGGCCGGCCGAGGCGATGGGGCGCATCTACCGGCGCTTGCTCGAGACGATGTACGAGCGCGGCTTCCCGTGCCTCGAGCGCCCGCTGCGGCTCTCGCGGCCGCGGCGCCTCGCGATCGCCGCCGGCGCCTGGCTCGGGCTCGGGGCCGCCGCATGAGCGGGATCGGCGAGCGCAAGCTCTCGCACCTGGAGCTCTGCGCCACGCGCGACGTGGAGTCGCACGCCTCCACGCTGCTCGACGAGGTCCACCTGCTGCACGAGGCGCTGCCGGAGCTCTCGGCCGCCGAGGTAGACCCGTCGGTCGAGCTGCTGGGCCGCCGGCTGCACGCTCCCATCCTGATATCCGGCATGACCGGAGGCGCGCCGGCCGCGCGCGAGGTGAACCGCGCGCTCGCGACGGCCGCCCAGAAGCTCGGGCTCGGCATGGGCGTCGGCTCGCAGCGCGCCATGCTGGTGGATCCGGCGTGCGCGGACAGCTACCGGGTGCGCGACGCGGCGCCCGACATCCTGCTGCTCGCCAACATCGGGGCGGTGCAGGCGCGCGAGGCGGGTCCGTCGCGCGTGGCCGCGCTGGTCGAGGACATCGGCGCGGACGCCCTCTGCGTCCACCTGAACCCGGCTCAGGAGCTGGTGCAGGACGAGGGCGACCGCGACTTCCGAGGCTGCGTGCGCGCGATCGAGCGCCTGGTGCGCGAGCTGCGCGGGCGGGTCGTGGTCAAGGAGACCGGATGCGGCCTCGGTCCCGCCGCGCTCGCGAGGCTGGGAGAGGTCGGCGTCGCCACCGTCGACGTCTCGGGCGCCGGCGGCACGACCTGGACGGGCGTGGAGGCGCTGCGCGGCTCGGCGCGCCAGCGCGCGCTCGGCCAGGAGCTGCGCGAGTGGGGCATTCCGACGGCGGCCGCCATCGTCTACGCGCGCCGCGCGGGGATGCGCGTCATCGCGTCGGGCGGGCTCCGCGGCGCGCTGGACGTAGTCCGTGCGCTCGCGCTCGGGGCCGACGCCGCATCGCTGGCACTCCCCTTCCTGCGCGCCTACGCGCAGGGCGGCGAGCGCGGAGTCCTCGAGCTGGCCGAGCGCATCGCGGAGGGCGTGCGGGCCCTCCTGCTCCTGACCGGCGCGCGCCGTCCCGAGGCGCTGCGGTCGCTTCCCCGGCGGCTCGGCTCCCGCCTGCGGAGCTGGGTCGAGGACGGCCCGGCGACGGCGGGCGCGGCGGCCGCCCGGCACGCGAACTGACCGATGCGGCCCGAGCGGTCAGCAGTTGCGGTTGTTGGATCGCGGCCGAGTTGAAATCCTCTGGCGCAACCGCGCGTCCGCCGGACCCGGCCCCGCGCCCGCGGAGCCGGGAGGAGGGGTCGACCGTGGAGCCGAGCGCCTCGACACCCCGCGTGCACGCCGTCCACGCGAAGCCGCCGTCCCGCACCCATCGGGACCGCAAGGCCGACACGCAGTCGCGTATCCTCGACGCCGCGGTCGCGCTGTTCGCCGCGCACGGCTACGACGGCACCAGCATCTCCGCGATCGCCGCCCGAGCCGGGGTGAGCCGCGGAGCGGTGTTCTGGCACTTCACCGACAAGGACCAGCTCTTCCAGGAGTCGTTCCGCTGCATGCTGGTCCCGTTCGTCGAGCAGCTCAAGGCCACCATCGACCACATCGACCCCCGCAAGCGGCTGTTCGAGCTGTTCGACGTCTACGAGCGCTTCGTCGCGCAGCACCGCGAGACGATCGAGTCGATCGTGCGCTGGGTACTCGAGTCGCCGACGCTCCGCGCGCGGCTGCAGCGGCCGCTCCTGGCCCTGGTCGACGAGTTCGTGCGCGACGTGCGCGCCTCGCTCCAGGAGCTCGTCGACGACGACGGCGAGGCGGCTGCGCTGGCGGCCGCGCTCAGCTCCGCGCTGCACGGGAACCTGCTGCTCTCGCTGCTCGACGCCAACGAGGAGCGGCGCGCGCTGCGCCGGGTGGGTCTGCGCCTCATCGCCGAGCGGGTGCTGTCGCCCCTCGATCCGTCCCGGCAGCAGTGAACGGGCTGGCATCGAGCACCCGCGCGGCGAGCGCGGGCTCCGGCGACGTGCCGCTCGCCGCCGCCGCGGTGCTGGCGCGGGCGGGCGGCGAGAACTTCCCGGTCGCGCTCCGCCTGCTCCCGCGGAGCGCGCGCCGCGACCTGCTGGCCCTCTACGGCTTCGCGCGTCTGGTCGACGACCTCGGCGACGAGGCGCCCGGCGACCGGCTCGCGGCGCTCGACGCGGTCGAGGCGGACCTCGACCGCGCCTATCGCGGCGCGGCGCGCCACCCGCTGCTCCGCCGCCTCGAGCCGGTGCTGCGCCGGCACGATCTGCCGCGCGAGCCCTTCGCGGCGCTGATCGAGGCGAATCGGCGCGACCAGCTCGTGCATCGCTATCCGAGCTGGGAGGCGCTGCGGGGCTACTGCGCCCTCTCGGCCGATCCGGTGGGCCGCCTGGTGCTGCGCGTGTTCGGGGCGGCGACTCCGGCGCGCGATCTCCTGTCGGACTCGATCTGCAGCGCGCTCCAGCTCATCGAGCACTGCCAGGACGTCGCCGAGGATCGCGGCCGCGGCCGCGTCTACCTGCCGGCGGAGGATCTCGACCGCTTCGGATGCGTGGAGGGCGATCTCGCCGCCTCGCCGGCGCCCGCCGCCCTCCGCGCCGCGATTGCCTTCGAGGTCGCGCGCGCACGTGACCTCCTCGCACTCGGAGAGCCGCTGCTCGGCGAGCTGCGGGGCTCCGCACGCCTCGCGGTGGCGGGCTTCGCAGCCGGCGGCCACGCCGCCTGCGACAGCCTCGAGCGCGCGGGCTTCGACCCCGGCGCCGGCCGCGCGCGCCGGCGCGACGTTGCGCGCTGGATGATCCGGCTCCTGCGCCGCTCGCGGCCGCGAGGAACTGCGTGAGCGCACCGCACGTCGCAGTCGTCGGTGGCGGGCTCGCCGGCCTGAGCGCGGCGATCGCGTGCGCGGACGCGGGCGCGCGCGTCTCGCTCTTCGAGGCGCGCGTCCGTCTCGGCGGCGCCACCTGGTCGGCGTTGCACCAGGGCCTCGAGGTCGACAACGGCCAGCACGTCTTCCTGCGCTGCTGCCACGCCTACCGCGGCTTCCTGAGGCGGCTCGGCGTCGAAGGCCGCACCGTGCTGCAGGACCGCCTCGCGATCCCCGTCGCGACGCCCGGCGGGCGGATCTCGTGGATCCGCCGCGCGCGCCTGCCGAGCCCGGCACACCTCGCGCCGAGCCTGCTGCGCTTCGCGCCGCTTCCGCTCGCCGCGCGGCTGCGCGCGGCCCGGACTGCGCAGCGCCTCGCGCGCCTCGACCTCGGCGATCCGGCGCTCGACGCCCGTCGGTTCGGCGACTGGCTCGCCGAGCAGGGCGAGGGCGACGCCGCCATCGACGGCTTCTGGGACCTCCTGGTGCGCCCGACCGTGAACCTGCCCGCGCGCGACGCCTCGCTCGCGCTCGCGACGAAGGTCTTCCAGACGGGGCTCTTCACCGCGCCGGATGCGTCCGACCTCGGCTACGCGACGGTGCCGCTCCAGGCGCTGCACGCGGAGCCGGCCGCCGCCGCACTCGCGACGGCCGGCGCGAGCGTCCACCTGCGAAGCCGCGCCACCCGCATCGCTGCAGTGCACGGGGGACGCCCCGCGCTCTGGGTCGGCGGCGAGCGCGTCGGTGCCGACGCGGTGGTCCTGGCCGCTCCGCCCGACGCAGCGGCCGATCTGCTTCCGCCCGAGGCGGGTGTCGACACGTCCGCCCTCCTGCGCCTCGGTGCGTCGCCGATCGTGAATCTCCACGTGGTGTTCGACCGGCGCGTCCTGTCGCTGCCGTTCGTCGCCGGAATCGGCACGCCCCTCCAGTGGATCTTCGACCGCACGCGCGCGGCGGGGCTCGAGCGCGGCCAGTACCTCGCGGTGTCGCTCTCCGCTGCGGACGAGTGGGTGGGGCGATCGACCCGCGAGCTGCGCGAGGTCTTCCTCCCCGCCTTCGAGGCGCTGCTGCCCGGCGCGCGCGGAGCCCGCGTCGTGCGCTTCTTCGCGACCTGCGAGCGCGCGGCGACCTTCCGCCAGGCGCCCGGCACCGCGGCCCTGAGACCCCGCGCGGAGACGGCCCAGCCGGGCCTGCTGCTCGCCGGCGCATGGACCGACACGGGCTGGCCCGCCACCATGGAGGGCGCCGTGCGCAGCGGCCTCGCGGCTGCCCGCGCCGCGCTGCTCGGGCTCGGGCGCACGCGCGCGCTTCCCGAGCTTCCCGCGGAGGCGGCGTGACGCCGGCGTCGATGGTGCGCGCGCGCCAGCTCATCGTCCCCGCGCTCGCCGCGGCCGCCGACGCGCTCTCGCCCGCGCTCCGACACATCGTGGCGTACCACTGGGGCTGGGTCGACGAGGAGGGCAAGCCGGCGCCAGGCGCCGCTGGAAAGGCGCTGCGCCCGACGCTCGCGATGCTCTCGGCCGAAGCGGTCGGCGCGCCGGCCGAGCGGGCGCGCGCGTGCGCGGCTGCGGTCGAGCTGGTACACGACTTCACCCTGCTGCACGACGACGTGATGGACGGCGACCGCGAGCGGCGCCACCGCCCGACCGCGTGGACGGTGTTCGGTGTCGGCCCCGCCATCTGTGCGGGCGATGCGCTCCTGCTCTCGGCGCAGCGCGTCCTGCTCGAGGACCCGGCCGCGGCGCGCAGCGCCGCGCTCGCGGCGCTCTGCGATGCCACCCAGGACGTCATCGCCGGCCAGATCCTGGACCTCTCGTTCGAGGGGCGGCTCGACGTCGCGCTCGACGCCTACCTCGACATGGCCGCGCGCAAGACGGGGGCGTTGCTCGGCTGCTCGGCCTCGATCGGCGCGATCCTGGCCGGCGGGCCGGACGAGTCGGTGCGCGCCCTGCGCGCGTTCGGCGGCGCGCTCGGGCTGGCGTTCCAGGCCGTCGACGACTGGCTCGGGATCTGGGGCCGGCCGGAGCGCACCGGGAAGCCGGTGGCCAACGACCTGCGCCAGCGCAAGTCCTCGCTTCCGATCGTGCTCGCGCTCGGCGCGGACGGCGCCGAGTCGCGCGCGCTGCGCGCGCTCCTCGCCTCGCCGGGCCCCCTCGACGAGGACGCCCTGGCGCAGGCCGTCGCGCTCCTCGATGGATGCGGCGCCGAGACGCGCACGCGGGAGGAGGCCGCGCGCCAGATCGAGATCGCCGGCAGCGCGCTCGCGCGCGCGCCGATCGAGCCCGCCGCGCGCGAGGAGCTGCTCGAGCTCGCGCGCTTCGTCGTCGAGAGGGAGCTCTGAATGTCGGCCGAGATCGTCCCGCGAGCCCCGGCTCGCCCCACCGCCGCGCTCTCGCTGGCGCGCGCGAGCGAGCACCTGCTCGCCCTCCAGCACCGCGACGGCTTCTGGAAGGCGGAGCTCGAGACCAACGTCACGATGGAGGCGGAGGACCTCCTGCTGCGCGAGTTCCTCGGCATCCGGCGGCCCGAGGAGACGGCGCCGACGGCCGCCTGGATCCGCTCGAAGCAGGCGCCGGACGGCGGCTGGACGCTCTACCACGGCGGGCCGGCGGACCTCTCGACGACGATCGAGGGATACACCGCGCTGCGTCTGGCGGGCGACCCGGCCGACGCGGCGCACATGCGCCGCGCGGCCGACCTGGTGCGCGAGCGCGGCGGGATCGAGGGCTCGCGCGTCTTCACGCGCATCTGGCTCGCGCTCTTCGGGCAGTGGTCCTGGGACGACCTGCCGGCGCTGCCGCCGGAGGTGATCCTGCTGCCGCCCTGGTTCCCGCTGAACGTCTACGACTTCGCCTGCTGGGCGCGCCAGACGATCGTCCCGCTCACGGTGGTCGCGGCGCACCGGCCGGCGCGGGCGCTGCCCTTCGATCTGGCCGAGCTGCGGACGGGCCGGCGGCAGCCGGGACGGCCGGGGCTCCGCACCTGGGCCGGCCGCTTCCACGCACTCGACCGCGCGCTGCATCGCTACGAGCGGCGCCCACTGCGGCCGCTGCGCGAGCACGCGCTGCGCCTGTGCGCGGAGTGGATCCTGCGGCGGCAGGAGGCCGACGGCGGCTGGGGCGGCATCCAACCGCCCTGGGTCTACTCGCTGATGGCGCTCCACCTGCTCGGCTATCCGCTAGATCATCCGTCGATGAAGCGAGGTCTCGAGGGCCTCGACGGCTTCACCGTCGTCGAGGGCGGCGTGCGGCGGCTCGAGGCGTGCCAGTCGCCGGTCTGGGACACGGCGCTCGCCGCGGTCGCGCTGCGCGACGCGGGTGTCGCGGCGGACCATCCGGCCCTCGCGCGCAGCGCGCGCTGGCTGCTCGGCGAGGAGATCCGCGTCCCGGGAGACTGGGCGGTGCGCCGGCCCTCGCTCGCGCCCAGTGGCTGGGCCTTCGAGTTCGCCAACGACAATTATCCCGACATCGACGACACGGCAGAGGTCGTCCTGGCGCTGCGTGCGGCGCGCGAGCCCGGCGTCGATGCGGCCGTCCAGCGCGCCGTCGCGTGGACCTTCGGCATGCAGTGCCGCGGCGGAGGCTGGGCTGCCTTCGACGCTGACAACACGCGCGCGCTCTGCGGAGAGCTCCCGTTCTGCGATTTCGGCGAGGTGATCGACCCGCCGAGCGCCGACGTGACGGCGCACGTGATCGAGATGCTCGCGGAGGAGGGGCTGGCCGGCGATCCGCGCTGCCTCGCGGGCCGCGACTGGCTCCTGCGCGCGCAGGAGCCCGACGGCTCCTGGTTCGGCCGCTGGGGAGCGAACCACCTCTACGGGACGGGGGCGGCGGTGCCTGCGCTGGTGAAGGTTGGTGTCGCCCCCTCGCACCCGGCGCTGCGCGCCGCGGTGCGCTGGCTCGTCGCCCATCAGAACCCGGACGGCGGCTGGGGCGAGGACCTGCGCTCGTACGGCGATCCCGAGTGGCGCGGGCGCGGCGACTCGACCGCGTCGCAGACCGCGTGGGCGCTGCTGGCGCTGCTCGCCGCCGAGCCCCACGGCGAGGCGGTGGAGCGCGGTGTCGCCTGGCTCGCGGAGACGCAGCGTCCCGACGGCGGCTGGGACGAGCCCCAGTTCACGGGGACCGGCTTTCCCGGCGACTTCTACATTCGCTACCACCTGTACCGGCAGGTGTTCCCGATGATGGCGCTGGGTCGCTACCTGCGGAGACCGGGATGAGCGACGCCCTGGTGGTGGCGGCACCGCTGCGTGTCGAGGCGATGGCGCTGCGGCGCGGTGATCCGACGCTGCGGGTGGTGCGCACGGGCATGGGCCCGGAGCGCGCTCGGGCCGCGGCCGAGCGGCTGCGCAGCGACGGCGCGCGCGCGGTTGCGATCGGCGGCGTCTGCGGCTCCCTCGACTCCGGCCTGGTCCCGGGAGACGTCTTCGTCCCGGACGCGCTGCTCGCGCCGGATGGCGCGCTGGTGCGCCGCCTCGAGGTCGACGCGCTCTGCAGTGCCCTGGCCGCGATCGGCCTGCCATCCCAGCGCGGTGGCCTGATCGGCATCGGCCACCTCGTGATGCGCGGCGGCGAGCGCGATCGCATGCGCGCGCTCGGAGCGCGCGTGGTCGACATGGAGTCGCCGTGGCTCGCCGAGGGGGCGGAGGCGCGGCCGCTCGCGGTGCTCCGCGTGGTGTCCGACGGCCCCGGCCACGAGCTGCTGAGCCTCGGCATGGTCCGCAACGGCATCGCGGCGCTGCGCCGGCTGCGCGCCGCGGCGCCGGCGCTCGCCCGCTGGGCGCGCACCCGCTAGGAGCCAGGAGCTCGCCGACATGGCCGTCCCGATCTCGCAGATGTTCACCGTCGCGACCTACGTGCTCGGGCAGAAGCTCCGCGGGCGCAAGCGCTACCCGCTGGTGCTGATGCTCGAGCCGCTCTACCGCTGCAACCTGGCGTGCGCTGGCTGCGGAAAGATCCAGTACCCGAAGGAGGTGCTGCGGTCGCAGCTCCCGGTCGAGGAGTGCCTGCGCGCCGTCGACGAGTGCGGCGCGCCGATCGTGAGCATTCCGGGCGGCGAGCCGCTGCTGCATCCGGAGATCGACCGCCTGGTCGCGGGTCTCGTCGCGCGGCGGAAGTACATCTACCTCTGCACCAACGCGCTGTTGCTCGAGGAGAAGCTCCCCCTCTTCGAGCCGAGCAAGTACCTGAGCTTCAGCGTGCACCTCGACGGGCTCGAGGCGGAGCACGATCGCGCGGTGTGCCGCGACGGCACCTACCGCAAGGCGGTGCGCGCGATCGAGGCGGCGCTCGAGCGCGGCTTCCGCGTCACCACCAATACCACGCTCTTCGAGGGCGCCGATCCGGGGCGCACCGCGGACTTCTTCGACGAGGCGATGCGGCTCGGCGTCGAGGGGATGATGGTGTCGCCGGGCTACCGCTACGAGAAGGCGCCCGACCAGGAGCACTTCCTGGCGCGCGAACGCACCGTCGACTTCTTCCGCCGGGTCTTCGCCGCGCGCGGCGACGGGCGCCGGCGCTGGCGCTTCAACCAGTCGCCGCTCTTCCTCGAGTTCCTGCTCGGGGCGCGCCGCTACGACTGCACGCCGTGGGGCATGCCGAGCTACAGCGTGTTCGGCTGGCAGAAGCCCTGCTACCTGCTGCAGGACGGCTACGCGAAGACCTATCGCGAGCTGCTCGACGAGACCGAGTGGGAGCGCTTCGGCCACGCGAGCGGCAACCCGCGCTGCCGCGACTGCATGGTGCACTGCGGCTTCGAGACGAGCGCCGTCGACGAGACCTTCTCGTCGCTGCGCGGCCTCTGGGCCGCCGCGCGCGCGACGCTCTTCGGCGTGCGTGCGCCGGCAGCGGAGGCGAGACCCGCGGTGGCAGCAATCGTCCCCGCCGAGGACACCTCGCCGGCACGGGGCTGGAGCGCCGACGCCACCCCGGACGCGCTGCGCGTGGCCTTCGCCTACCGCGGGCACGCAACGCTGACGCTCGACGACGGATCGCGCGCGGAAGGCTACGTCGCGAACGTCGGTGCCCGCGAGCTCCAGCTCTGGACGCGCGGCAGCGCGGCAGTGCGCGAGATCCCCGTCGATCGCATCCGATCCGTCGCGCTCACCGGGCGCGACGCGGCGGCGGGCCCCTAGAAGAACCCCTTCGGCAGCAGGTTCTTCTCGCGCGCCTCGCGCTCGAGCGACTCGCGGAAGTCGGGGTGCGCGATGTCGATCAGCGCGCGGGCGCGCTCGGCGACCGACTTCCCCTTCAGGTTCACCATCCCGTACTCGGTGACGACGTACATGACGTCGGTGCGCGGCGTGGTGACGATGTTGCCGGGGGTGAGCCCCACGACGATCCGGCTGCGCCGAGCGCCGCGCCTCTCGTAGGTCGACGAGAGGCACATGAACGACTTGCCGCCGCGCGACGCGTAGGCGCCCCGCACGAACTGGAGCTGTCCGCCCGTGCCCGTGAGGTGCCGATGTCCCGCCGATTCCGACGCGGCCTGGCCCTGCAGGTCGATCTCGGTCGTGTTGTTGATCGAGACCACCCGGTCGTTGCGCATGATGTGGTGGGGCAGGTTGGTGTAGTCGACGGGATGGCTCTGCACGCGCGGGTTGCGGTGGATGAAGCGATACTGGCGCCGGGATCCCATCGCGAAGGTGAAGACGGTCTGGTACCGGTCGATCGCCTTGCGCGCGCCCGTCACGAGGCCCGCCTCGATCAGGTCGATCATGCCGTCCACCAGCATCTCGGTGTGGATGCCGAGGTCGCGCACGCCCGCCTCCTTGAGCAGGCCGCACACCGAGTTCGGCATGCCGCCGACGCCGATCTGCAGGCAGGCGCCGTCCTCGATCTCGGCTGCGATCAGCGCGGCGACCTTGCGGTCGACCTCGGTCGGCGCGGGATTCGCGAGCTCGACCGGCGGCTCGTCGCCGCCCTCGATCACGTAGTCGACCTCGCTGGCGTGCACCGACTCCTCGCTGCCGTAGACGTACGGCATCGACGGCGAGGTCTCGACGACGAGGAGCTTGGCGCGCTCGCACATCGCCTTCTGGTAGGTGACGGCGCCGCCGAAGTTGAAGAAGCCCTGCTCGTCCATCGGCGCGGTCTTCACGCAGACGACGTCGATGGGATCGACGAAGCGGCGATAGTAGTCCGGCGCCTCGCCGAAGTTCATCGGGATGTAGTTGCAGCGGCCGGCGTCGTGCTGCCCGCGGTCGTACGCCGAGAAGTGCCAGTTGAACCAGAGGAAGTGCTCGCCGGCGGCGTCGGCCTCGAGGACGGCCCGAGGGCCCATCGTGAGGCAGGCGCGGATGCGCACGCCGCGCAGCTCGCGGGCGCGCGCGGCGAGGGCGCGGTCGAAGCGGTCGGGCTGGCCCATCCCGAATCCGTAGTCGACCCACTGGCCGGACTCGACCAGGGCGGCGGCGTCCTCGGGCGTGATCGTCTTCGGCTCGCGGCGCATCCGATCCAGAACCTATCTCATCGACCCGCGGACGTGGACTCGGACCTTGCCATGTCGGGCGCCGGAGGATCCCTCCCCGCGCCCTCCTGGCGAAGAACGTTCGGCGCCGTAGGAACCTCCCTCCGCCCGACCTTGCGACTCCGGTGTCGCGGTTCTGGCAATTCGGGCGGTCAGTCGCGCGGCAGGCCGACGAGCTGTCGCGCCATCAGCACGCGCTGGATCTGACCGGTGCCTTCGACGATGTCCATCGCCTTCACGTCGCGGAACAGCTTCTCGATCAGATGATCGCCGCGGCCGCCCACCTCGCCGATCAGCTCCATGCCGAGCACGGCTGCCTCGAGGGCGGCCGCCGGAGCCGCGGCCTTCGCCATCGACGCCTCGAGCACGTTGCCGCGCCGCGCGTCGGCGAGCCAGGCGGCGCGCCAGCAGAGCAGGCGTGCCGCGCGCAGCTTGCGATGGATGCGCTCCAGCCGGTCGCGCACGCGCGGGTCGCCGAGACGGTCCTGCTCGCGCGCGAAGGCCAGCGCGGTGTCGAGCGCGGCGCGGCCGATGCCGACCGCCATCGCACCGATCATCGGCCGCGTCGCGTTGAACGACTGCATCGCACCCTTGAAGCCCGCCTGCCGGGCACCACGCCCGTCGGCCGCGGCGTAGTGCGCCTCGCCACCGAGCAGGTTGCCGTCTGGAACGCGGCAGTCGCGAAGCGTGAAGGAGGTCGACTCGTAGGCCTTGAGGCCCATCTTCTTCTCGATCTTGAAGTCTCCGAGGCCGGGTGTGCCGCGCTCGACCACGAAGGCGCGATGGCCCGCGCGTCCGAGGGTGGGATCGACGGTCGCCCACACGACGATCCAGTCCGCGCGGCTCGCGTTCGCGGCGAACGACTTGTCACCATTCAGCACCCAGCCGTTGCCGTCGCGCCGCGCGCTGGTGCGGATGCCGGCGACGTCCGAGCCGGCACCGGGCTCCGTCATCGCGAACGACGCCCAGCGCGGCCGGTTGGGCGTGCGGAACGGCGCGAGGAAGCGCTCCCTCTGCGCGGGCGTGCCCATGGCCAGGAGCGGCGGCTCGCCGAGGCCCGGGCCGGGGAACGCGACGGCGACGCCGCGGTCCCAGTACGCGAGCTCCTCGGAGATCAGCACGCCCGTGAGTGCGGGCCCCGGCTTATGATCTCGCTCGCCCCCCACCCGATGATCTCGCTCGCCGCCGGAAGCCGGCGGCTCGCCAACACGTCTTTGCGGGGGTTCTTCTTCCTGTCCCGTGTCTTCTCCGCCCAGCCAGCGAGTGCGGCCGAGGCCGAGGCGCAGCAGCTCGGCGAAGAAGGGGTGCTCCGGGGGGAGTGGGTGTCCCGCCCGGTCGGCCTCCAGGCCGACCGGGCGGATGCGCGCGCGCCCGAGCTCGCGCAGGCTGGCGAGCCGCTTCGCGAGCCCGGCATCGATCGCGAAGCTCACGGCCGCACCAGGGCGAGCGGCTCGGGCTCTCCGATGATCGCCTGGCCGGCGTCCTCGCGTGCCGCGTCGACACCGCCGAGGAGCAGGCCGAGAGCGCGCGCCTCGCGCATCCACTTCTCGACCGGGTAGTCCTGCATGAAGCCGTGTCCGCCGAGGATCTGGACCGCGTTCGGCGCGACGAACATCGCCTGCTCCGCCGCCTCGGCGAAGGCCGCGGCGCAGAGCGCATCGGCCTCCGCACCGGCATCGAGCGCGGCCGCGGCCTCGTGCACGAGGAGCCGGGCGGCGTCGACCGCGGTCGCGAGGTCGGCGATCAGGAAGGCGAGCGCCTGGTGGTGCGCGATCGGCCGTCCGAAGGCGACCCGCTGCAGGGCGTACTCGCGCGAGAACTCGGCCGACGCCCGCATCGCGCCGACCAGCAGCGACGCCACGTAATGTCGGGCACGGGCGAGCGCGCGCCGCGCGCCGCGCGGGTCCACCCACCAGCGGCGCACGGGTGCGCCGTCGAGGCGAAGCTCCGAGGCCCCGGCAGCACGAAGCCCCGCGCCGCGCAGCGGCAGGGCCTCGATCCCGTCGTCGATCACCGCGGCCGAGTCGGCGTCGAGCACGACCAGGAGATCGGGCCGGTCCGCCGGAACCCAGGGAACGACGCCGCGCGCGCGCCCGGCGCGCAGCTCGATGCGCCGCTCGCCGTTCCAGACGAGGACCGCGCGCGCGCCCGGCCGCTCGAGAAGCGGTCTCGCGATCTCGTGGAGGACGGGCTCCTCGCCGAGCTCGGCGAGCGCGTAGAAGGTGGGCCCGAGCGGGTCGAGCGCCAGCGCGGCGCCCGGATCGGCGGCGCCGAGCTCCTCGAGCACGAGCGAGCGCGCCAGCGCGCCGAGCCCCGCGCCGCCGAGCGACTCGGGCCACTCGACGGCCGCGAGCCCGATCTCGGCGAAGGCGCGCCGCGTGGTGGCATCGACGTCGCGCGCCGCCTCGAACTCGCGCTCGCGCGGTCGCAGCCGCTCCGCCCCGAACTGGCGCGCCGTCGCGCGCAGCAGCTCGAGCTCGGGGTCGAGATCGAGGTCGATCATGGCGTGCGGAGACGGTCGCGCAGGACCTGCTCGACTGCCATCGGGACGGAGCGGCTATCGCACGATCCGGTAGAGCACCGTGCCGCGCGCGCAGACGAGGCCGCCGTCGGCGGCGGCCACCTCGACGTCGCAGGAGAACGCCTCGCCGTCGGCATGGACGCAGCGGCCGTAGGCGACGAGCTCCACCGCGGGAACGGGCGCGAGGATCCGCGACTGCAGCGCCGGCGTCGATGCCTTGAAGGGGCCGGGCCCGGTGACTGCCCACGCCGCCATCGCCCCCGTCGTGTCGAGGAGCGCCAGCACGGCGCCTTCGTGCATACACTCATCCGCGGCGGCGAGGTGCGCATGCCACGGAAGGCGGATGCGCGAGCGGCCGCCGGCCATGTGCTCGATGCGCAGGCCGAGCCCCGCCATGAAGGGCGCCCTCTCGATGTGCGGGGCGAGCGGCCCCGGCTCGGCCGCGCCGTCGTCCCCCGTCGCCCGCGCCGCCTGCGCGGGCGCGGCGCCGAAGCGGCCGCGCACCACCGCGAGCCCGTGCGCGATCGGCTTCTCGTCGTCGGTCGCGACCGCCACGTCGACGAAGCAGAGCTCCTTGCCCGCGCGCAGGCGCTGCGCCCGGGCGACCACCGCCTCCTCCTTCGCAGCGGCCAGGTAGGTCATCTGGAGCGCTGCGGTGTGGAGCGGCGCCGCTTCAGGTCCCAGCGTGGCCCGCGCGACGGCGCCGGCCGCGGTCGCGACCAGTGAGGCCGCGACCCCGCCGTGCAGCACGCGACCCGGATTGGTGTTGGCGTCGCGGAACGGGAGCCGCAGGCGCGCGCAGTCCCCCGACAGCTCCTCGATCTCGACGCCGAGGCCCCGTGCGTACTCGGACTTCTCCACCCAGGCGGCCGCGTGCTCCATCGCTACCCTATCCCCGTCCCGGCAGGAGGCAGCAGTGGATCGCCTGCTCGTCCGGGAACTCACCCGCCAGCGTGCGGATGGCGCGTTCCGCGTCGCGAAGCCCGAAGCGGTGCGTCTGCATCCGCTCGAGCGGCACGCGCCGCGACTCGATCAATCGGATCGCGCGCTCGTAGGCGCCATAGGTGACCCCGATCGCGCCGCGGATCGTCACCTCCTTCAGCACCACCTTGTCCGAGACGAAGCCTTCGATCGCCTTCATGCCCTTCACGCCCGCCAGCACCACGGTGCCTCCGAGCCTCGCGCAGTCGACGGCGTCGCGCACCGGCTCCGTCGCGAACGCGGTCACCTCGATCACGACGTCGGCACCGCGCCCGCCGGTGAGCTCGCGCACGCGGGCGCGGACGTCCTCGCGGTCGGCGACCAGCGTGTGGTCGGCGCCGAGCTCTCGCGCCAGCGCGAGCTTGTGCGCGTCGCGCTCGAGCCCCGTCACCAGGATCGTGCCCGCGCCGGCCTCGCGGCAGGCGATCACCGACGCCAGGCCGCGCTGCCCCGGGCCCATCACCAGCACGGTGTCGCCCGGCTCGAGGCGCGGCATCTCGACCGCCCAGCGGAAGCCGGCTCCGAGCGGGTTGAAGAGGACCGCGAGCTCCGCCGGAAGCGACGGATCGACCTTGTGCAGGATCGCATTGGGTGGCAGGTAGAGGACCTCGGCGTAGGCACCCCACAGACCGGGCGCCTCGGAGAGCGGGATGTAGGAGTAGATGCGGCGCGCCGCGCAGAGCTGATACGAGCCGTCGTGACAGCGCGCGCAGGCTCCGCACGCGAGCAGCGTCTCGACCGCCACCCGATCCCCGACGCCGACGCCCCAGCGCTCGGCCGCGCGCTCGCCGATCGCCTCGATGCGGCCGAGCGGCTCGTGGCCGGGCACGAGCGGCAGGGGCACCTTGAGCACGCCCTCGAACGACTCCACGTCGCTCCCGCAGATACCGCACGCTTCGACGCGGAGGAGCGCGTCGTCCGCCCCGAGATCGGGGACTGCGAGCTCGCGCGGCTCGAGGCGGCGGGGCGCCGTCTGGACCATGGCGAGGGCGGTGCGGGCGCTCACCTTGCGGCTCCCCGGCTCAGCGCCACGCGAAGACCGGCTGCTCGAAGTGCGCGACGCGCGTCGCCTCGCCGCGCACCACCACCTCGCGGAGCTGGAACACGATCGCCGCGGTCGGCGCGTGGACGTGCGCGCCCGCCATCGGGATCGAGATCACGGGTCGATCGCTCTCCGGGATGCGGCGCAGGCGCGGCACGCCGGGTCGCTCGAGATCCGCGAGCGGCACGCGGTGGATCGAGGCGACCTCGCGCGGGTTCGGCACCAGCTCCGCGCCGCCGCCGCCCCAGAGCACGACCGGCGTGATCACGTACCCCGAGCGCGTCGGGTAGTCGTCGAGGAAGCCGAGCACGCTGTCCGGCGCCAGCGCGAGCGACACTTCCTCCTGTAGCTCGCGCAGCGCGGCCTGCTCCGCGCTCTCGCCCGGATCGAGGCGGCCGCCCGGCAGCGCCCATTGGCCGGCGTGACGGCGAAGCTTCGAGGCTCGGCGCGTCAGCACGAAGCACGGCCGCCCCTCCCGGTCGCCGACCAGCACCAGCGCGACGGCGGCCGCGCGGCGCTCGCCGAGGGCCTCGCCGCGCCGCTCGAAGCGGCGCAGCCGCTCCACGGCGAGATCGCGCAGCGCGTCGCCGAAGCCGCCGGCCTCGAGGTTCATGGCCGCGGAGGATACCCGCTCCGGGCGCCGATCCGGGTCGGGTATGCTCTGCGCCCCGCGCCCGACGGAGGTGGCATGGCCGGCGAGATCGAACGGAGGAGCCTCCGGCTGCCCGGCCGCGGCGTCGAGCTGGCGCTGCTCGACTGGGGCGGCGGCGGCCCGCTCGTGCTCATGCACCACGCCAACGGGTTCTGCGCCGGGACGCTCGGTCTGGTCGCGGAAGGGCTGGTGCCCGACTACCGCGTGATCGGCATCGACGCGCGCGGACACGGCGACTCCTCGAAGCCCGAAGGGCCGGAGGCCTACCGCTGGGACCGCTTCGCCGAGGACCTTGTCGCGGTGGCGGAGCTCCTCGCCTCGGAGCGGGCGGACGGGCGCGTCGGCGTCGGCCTCGGCCACTCCTTCGGCGGCACGGCGGTGCTCGGCGCCGCGGCGCGGCGACCGGCCCTCTTCGGGCGCCTCGTGCTGGTCGATCCGGTGATCCCGCCGCCGCCGGAGCTGCTGCAGGCCTTCGATCCCGACCGCTTCGAGCGCCTGCGCGGCATGGTCGACGCGGCGCGCCGACGCCGTTCGGTGTGGTCGAGCCGGGCCGAGGCGCGGACGCACTTCGCCGCGCGCAGCCTCTTCGCGGGCTGGCTGCCGCGCGCGCTCGATCTCTACGTCGAGCATGGCCTGCGCGAGCGCACCGACGGCCAGGTGGAGCTCAAGTGCCCCGGCGAGATCGAGGCGACCATCTTCTCCGAGAGCGGAGGCCTCGACGTCTCGGATCTGGCGCGGCGCGTGCGCGCCCCGTCGACCTGGCTCTGGGCCGCGCGCGGCAACTTCCCGCGCCCGCTCTACGAGCGCATCGCCAGCGAGATGGCCGATGCGCGCATCGTCGACGCCGACTGCGGGCACCTGATCCCGATGGAGCGGCCCGAGCTGGTGATCCAGGCGGTCCGCGAAGGGGAGGGCGGGGAATGGCGATCTTCGACGACGTGACGCGCGGCATGCAGGCCGCTCTCAAGGCCAAGGACGACGTGCGCCTCACGGCGCTCCGCGCGATCCGCGCCGCCTTCCTGCTCGAGATGAAGAAGGACAACGCGACGGAGCTCTCCGACGAGGTGTGCGTCGGCCTGCTGCGCCGGCTCGAGAAGCAGCGCCACGAGAGCATCGAGGCCTTCGAGGTGGCCGGCCGCGCGGAGCGCGCGGCGGCGGAGCGCGCGGAGCTGGCGGTGATCGAGTCGTTCCTGCCGAAGCTCGCCGACGAGGCGACCACCCGCGCGTGGGTGCAGGAGGCGATCGCCGCGAGCGGAGCCACCAGCGCGAAGGAGCTCGGCAAGGTGATGGGCGCTCTGATGAAGGCACACAAGGGCGACGTCGACGGGAACCTGGCGCGCCGGATCGCGGGCGAGCTCCTGGCGTGACCCGCGCGGGCACGCTCGGGGAGCTGGCTGCGGTCTTCGCGGGGGCCGAGGCGCGCGCGCTGGCGCACCGCGTCGCGCGGGGCCGCGCGCGGCCGGGCTGGTCGCTGCGCACCGAGCTCGCCGTCGCCGCGATGCGGGCGGTGCTCGAGCGCTCGAAGCAGCGCGGCATCCCGTGGCTGCGCGAGGCGCAGGGCGCGGCGCTGCCGCGCTCGCACTACCTGCGCGAGGTGCGCTTCGAGCCGGTCGACGCGGGAGGGGTCCCCTCGCGCTGGTGCGTCCCGTCGGCGGATCCTTCGACGCGACGCACGGTCGTGTACTTCCACGGCGGCGGCTACGTGATCGGGTCGGTGGACACGCACCGCGAGACGATCGCGCGTCTGGCCGTGCAGGCCCGCGCCCGCGTGCTCGGCGTCGACTACCGGCTCGCGCCCGAGCATCGCTTCCCGGCGGCGCACGACGACTGTCTGCGCGCCACGCGCTGGGCGATCGCCGCGGGCGCGGAGCCCGCGCGGCTCGCCCTGGCCGGCGACTCGGCGGGCGGCGCCCTCGCAGCGGCGACGCTCGTGGCGCTGCGCGACACCCGCGAGCCGCTCCCCGCCGCGGCCGTTCTGATCTCGCCGTGGGTCGATCCGCTGGCCTCGGGCGGATCGATCGACGCGAACGAGCCCTTCGACTTCGGAGACCGCTCGCTCCTGGTCGGCTGGATCGACGAATATCTAAGCCGCGGCGCGCCGCGCGATCCCCGGGTCTTCCTGCTCGACGCCAAGCTCGACGGCCTCCCGCCGCTGCTGATCCAGGCCGGAAGCGCGGAGATCCTGATCGACCAGGTGCGCGCCTTCGCGGAGCGCGCGCGCGCCGCCGGCGTCGACGTCCGGCTCGACGTGGCCGACGACATGTTCCACGACTTCCAGATGCAGGCCGCGCTGATCCCCGAAGGCGCCCGCGCGATGGACCGAGCGGCGCACTTCCTCGACGAGCGCCTCGCTTGAGCGCGGCGGCGATCGGCTCTAGAAGATCGCGATCGGGTTCACCGGGGAGCCGGTTCCCCCCGCCACGCGCAGCGGCGCCACGACGAACAGGAACTCGAAGCGACCGCGCGTCGCGCAGGCCTGCGAGAGGTCGGCGAGCGCGAGGTTGTCGAGCAGGTGCACGCCCATCCCGACCAGGCAGCACTGGTGCACCGGGATCGGCCAGCCCTCGATGCCGGCGCCCGGCAGCGCGTCCGACACGCCGTCGCTGCCGAGCACTGCGATGCGGCGCTCGTGGAGCCACGGGATGCAGCGCGCGTCGAGCCCTGCGAGCCCCGTGCTGGTGGGATCCCAGGGTCCCTGCACCGCGCGGCGCGCGTCGCGTCCGGTCGCCACGAGCAGCACGTCGCCGGCGCCGACCCGCACGCCCTCCGCCGCCTCGGCCTGCTCGAGCTCCTCCGGGCCGATTCGCTCGCCGGGCTCGAGCCACCGGACGCCCCGCAGGCGCGGGACGTCGAGCAGGACGCCGCGCGAGACGACGCCGTCGGCCGCCACCATGATGCTGTCGCGGCGGGCGCCGGTGCTCTTCACCTCGCTGGCCGCGAAGCCGTTGTAGATCCGGCCGCCGACCACGACGTGGCACAGCGCGTCGATGTGCGACGTCGCCATGCCGTGGAACGCGACGCCGATGAAGTCGCTGGTCGCGCCGAGTCCCGGGATGCGGAGCGATCCGGAGTCGTCGCCCGCCACCAGCATGTGATGCTGCGCGGGGTGCGGATTCTCCGCGTTCGGCGCCACCGGGAGATCGCGCGCGCAGCTCACGGTGACGCCCTCGGTCGCCAACGCGGCGGCCGCGGCGCGCTTCTCGGCCGTGATGAAGTTGAGCGCGCCGCGCTCGTCCTCGGCTCCCCAGCGCCCCCAGTTGCGCGTCGCCTCGAAGGTGCGGTCCATCCACGCGCGGGTGACCGGCTCGCTCATCCGGTGCGTCCTCCTCCGGGTCCGAGGGCGGGGAGCCTATCCGATCGGTATGCTCCGGTCGCGCCCAGAGGAGACCCGCGCATGGCGACGAGCCCGATGGCTCGCGGCGACGCACCCGAAGGCGCATCCCCGCACTTCGGCTGGCACGGCATCGACATGGAGGACCCGGACGGGGGCCGCAGGGACGATCCGTTTCCGTCGCTGCACCGCCTGCGCGATGCCGCGCCCGTGAACGAGACGCCGCTCGGCCTGTGGCGCCTCTCGCGCTACGCCGACTGTGTGCGCCTGCTCCGCGAGGTGCCGTGCGGCGTGCGACACCTCGACGGGACGCTGCCGCGCGATCGAGCGGGCGCGCGTGCGGGCGAGTTCATGCTCGAGCAGGATCCGCCCGCCCACACGCGCCTTCGCAAGCTGGTGTCGAAGGCGTTCACGCCGCGCGCCGTGGAGAGCTGGCGGCCGCGCGTTCGCGCCATCGTGGCCGAGCATCTCGACCGCGCGCTCGAGTCTCCCACGATGGACGTGATCGCGGACCTGGCCCTGCCGGTGCCGTCGACCCTGATCTGCGAGCTCCTCGGGGTGCCGGTCGCGGACCGCGCGCGCTTCACGACCTGGACGGCGGATACCACCCACGCGCTCGCCGGCGACCTCGCGCCGCCCGAGCTGCGCCAGCGGGCGGGAGCCGCCGCGATGGCGCTCGGCAGCTACTTCGACGCGCTGATCGCCGAGCGCCGCAAGAGCCTCACCGACGACCTGCTCTCGGTGCTGATCCGCGCCGAGGAGGACGGCGACCGGCTCTCGCAGACGGAGCTCCTGGTGCAGTCGATCGGCCTCCTGATCGCAGGGTTCGAGACCACGATCGGGCTGATCGGCAACGGCGTTGCGAACCTGGCGCGGCACCCGCACCAGCTCGCGAAGCTGCGCCGGGACCCCGAGCTGGTGGCGAACGCCGTCGAGGAGTGCCTGCGCTACGAGGGCCCGATCGGCGCCACCATCCGCGTGCTCCACGCCGACGCCGAGTTCGGCGGCCACCGGATCCCGAAGGACACCGAGGTGTGGGCGATGCTCTGGGGCGCGAACCGCGATCCGGCGCGCTTCGCAGACCCCGACCGCTTCGACATCGAGCGCCCCGACGCGCGCGACCATCTGGCCTTCGGGGGTGGCACGCATCTGTGCCTGGGCGCGCACCTGGCGCGCATGGAGGCGCAGGAGGCGATCGGCGCGCTCGCGGCGCGAACCCGCGAGATCACGCTCGCCTGCGACCGCGTCGAGTGGGGCACCTCGCTCTTCCGCGTCCCGGCGCGGCTCCCGATCGCGGTGAAGGCGAGCTAGCTAGCGCGCTCCGCTCACGGCAGATTGCGCGGATAGCTGCGCTTGGCACGGTCGGCGTCGCCGAGGTCGACCTCGACGGTGAGGAAGGGCTCGTCAGCGGTCGTCTCGCCGAGGATCTCGCCTTCGGGCGACACCACCCAGCTTCGCCCGGCGAACGCCTCGCCGTCGCGGGAGCGGCGATTCGCCGAGGCCACGAAGCAGCCCGACAGGATCGCCGCCATGCGAGCGGCCAGCGGCCATCGAGGGTGCCCGCCGGTCGCCCGCGGCGCCGCGATGACCTGCGCGCCCGCCCGGCCGATCCGCCAGGATGCGTCGGTGAAGAGGAGCTCGGTGCAGATCTGGAAGCCGAAGGTCCACGAGCCGACCGAGAGCGGCGCGAAGCCAGGGTCGCCTCGCGCGAACCAGGTCGACTCGCGGCCGTCGGGCTCGTCGGGGAGGTAGTACTTGGAGCGCGCGCCGCGGTAGCCGCCCTCCCGCGTCCAGCCGAACGCCTGGTTCAAGCGCTTCCCATCCGACGACACCGGGCGGGACCCCAGGACGATCGCCGGCGACAGCTCGCCGAAGCGACCCGCCATGGTGTCGTGCGCGGACAGCGCCCGCTGCCACGCAGCGAGGTCCACGGTGTCCGCCGTGAACATCTGCCAGGCGCAGAAGGGCATCTCCGGGAGCACGACGACGTCCGTCCGATTCCGGTGGACGTGGCCCACCAGGTCCTTCCACGCCGTCTCCTGGTCGCTCTCCTCGTCGGGGAACTCGCAGACCGTGATCCTCATCCCGATGCGCCACCCCGGGTGGGGCCCGACTCGAACGCCGCCACGTCCTCGGGAAGGGCGACCCACGCGTGCTTGTCCTTCGTCCAGACGGACTGCTCCGGACGCGGGAAGCCGGGGTCCGCGAACGCGCCGAGCGCGACGCCGACGAGCTCCGGCATCCGCGCCGGCTCCCAGTACACGTTCGATCCGCAGCCTCCGCAGAAGTGGAACTTCACGGGGAAGCCGCTCGCGGACCCGCGCTCGAAGACGGCCGACGTCCCGCGCTCGACGTGCACGCGATTGCGCTCGTAGAAGACCGCGACGCTGAACGCGCTGCCGGTCCGGCGCTGGCATTCGAGGCAGTGACAGAGCGAGATCCGCCTCGGCTCGCCCGAGCATCGGAGCTCGAGCCGGCCGCAGTGGCAGCGAGCCGAGCGCGACGTCGCCAACGGCTTCCCCTATGCCTCCGTCGGATACCCGCGCTCGGTCCAGCCGGTCCAGCCACCGGCGAGCGAGCGCACCTCGCGGAAGCCCATGTGCTGCAGCGACTGCGCCGCGAGCGCGCTGCGGTGTCCGCCGCCGCAGTAGAGGACGAGCTTGCGCGCGCGGTCGGCGAGCCATGGGTCGCGCTTGCGGTGCTCGAGGTCCGCGCGCACCTCGAGGAAGCCGCGCGGCACGTGGCGCGCACCCGGAAGGTGGCCCTCGGCGAACTCGTCGGCCTCGCGCACGTCGACGAGGTGCCAGCCGCCGCGGTCCGGGAGCTCGAGCAGCCGCCGCACCTCCTCGGGCGAGATCTCCCGCACCTCGGCGAGCGCGTCGCGCACCAGGTCCGCCAGCGACTTCGCCATGCTGCGGCAGTATACCGGCGCGGCCCGCGGAGGTGACGAGCATGCACCATCCGCGCGCGATCCGGCCCGAGGAGCGCGCGGCGTACCGGCCTCCAGGGTCGGCTCAACCGATGCCGGCGGATTGCCGATTTCACCGCCGTGAGGTGGAGTCTCCAGCGGAGCACGGGGACGGCGCGCGCCGCGCTGCCCCTTGTGTTGCGGATCCTGGCGCTGGCCGTCGCGGCCGGTCTCGTGCCGGTTCGGGCCGGCGCGGGTCCGGTCCTCGTGCTGCCGCCGCGGGCCGAGCCGCGCCTCGAGACGCTGGCGCTCGGTGCCACCGCGTGGGTGCGCGGGCGACTCGCGGACGCGGGACTGCGCTCGGACGAGGGGACCGCGGCCCAGGACTCGATGCCGACGTCGCGCCCGGCCCTGCTCCCCGACGCCCAGGCGCTGCGCGCGCTCGGCCTCCAGGCGGGCGCGGAGCGCGCCTGGGCGGTGGAGCTCCAGGCGCAGGCGGGCCGCGGAGCCGTCCGCATCCTGCTCGTCGACCTGAAGACAGGAGCGCTCGCGGCCGGCGGCCGCGGCGACGCGCCGCTCGCGGAGCTGGGCAAGGCGGTCGCCGATGCGGCCGACGCGCTGCTCGTGCAGGCCGGGCTGCCCGGACAGACGGTCTCGGTGCCGGCGCTCGTCGACATCGAACGCTACGGCCAGGCGGAGCAGGATCTCGCGCTCGGCCATCTCGCGAGCGCCTGGGGCGCGGTGGCGAGCAAGCTCGATCCCACCTCGGCCGCGCTGCGCGAGCGGATCCAGCGCCTCGGGCAGCTCGAGCGAACGCCGCTCGGCGAGCGCGCCCGGCTCGTCGTCGCACAGGGCGAGTCCGAGCGCGCGCGCGTCTGGGTGCGCACGCAGCTCTCGACGACGCAGGATCCGGCGCTCGTGCTGGCGGCGGCTGCGGCGGCCGAGGAGCGCGGCGACTTCGCCCGCGCGCTCCCGCTCTACGAGCGCGCGCGCGACCTCGATCCCAAGCACGACGCCGACGCCGAGCTCGGCCGGGCGCGCTCGCTGGGGCAGCTCGGTCGGCTCGAGGAGGCGATCGCGCTCCTCACGGCGCCGGCCGCCGCGCAGCTCGACGCCGCCGACCTCGATGCGCTGGCGGAGCAGCCGGGGATCGCCGAGGCGGCGAGCGCGAAGATCCACGTGCGCGCGGCCGAGTCGGCCTCGGCGCGCTTCGACGCGGACCGCGCCCAGAAGAACTGGACGCGCGCGGCGCAGCTCGATCCGTCGCTCGAGCCGCGGGCGCAGCGCGAGATCGCGCTCCTGGAGGCCGACCTCGGCCAGCTCGACCAGGCGCAGCCGGCGGCCGAGCGCGCCGTCGAGCTGGGCTCGGCCGACGCACCCGTCTGGCAGCTCCTCGGCCGCGCGCGCAAGCAGGCCGGGGATGCGGCAGGCGCCAAGGTCGCCTTCGAGAAGGCGCGCGCGATGGCGCCGAGCGACGCGGGTCCGCTCGTCAGCCTCGGCCAGCTCGCGATCGACGCGGGCGACACGCAGGGCGGGTCGGACGATCTGCACCGTGCACTCGAGCTCGCCCCGGGCGAGAACACGGCGCGGATCAGCCTGGCGAAGCTGCTCGAGGCGGGCGGGAAGGTCGACGAGGCGCTGGCGCTGCTCGAGGCGGCGCCCGGAAAGGCGCCCGACGTGCTCCGCGAGGCCGCGTCGCTCCGCGTGCAGCGCGGCGACCGCGAGCAGGCCAAGCGGATGCTCGAGCAGGCGATCGAGATGCAGCCCGAGGACGGGACGCTCCAGGAGGCGCTCGCCCAGGTGCAGGAGCAGGGCGGCGACGCGGCCGGGGCGGAGGCCGCGCGCAACAATGCGCGCCGTCTCGCCGGCAACGGAGCGGGCGGCGGCGCGCGCCGGGGCGGCGCGTCCGAGGAAGGCAAGGAGGGCGGCGAGGCGCGGGCCGCGAGCGCCGAGAGCCTGGCCGATCTGGCGGCGACCTTCCCGACCGAGCTCGCCGGACGCGACGCGCCGATCCAGGTGGTCGCGCTCCTCGCGGCGAGCGCCGTCGCGCCCACGGATCCGGTCGTGCGCTGGCTGGCGCCGCAGCGCATCGACCCGGAGGGCGTGACGCAGGAGCTGCAGAAGGCGCTCGCCGCGCACTACGAGGTGGTACCGCCGATGGAGATCCCGCGCGATCTCGATCGCTCGGAGCAGACGGCGCTGCGCGGCTTCGGCGGCAGCGAGCAGACCGTGGCGCGCCTGAACGAGGCGCTCGGCACCGACGCGATCTTCGTCGCCCGCTTGAGCCTCCCGGACGGCGAGGACGCGCGCAGCAACCCGGGCGCGCTGCGGGTGGAGATGCGGATGCTGGTCGGCAACACCGACCCGAACGTCCGCCGCTTCCGCAACGAGGCGCTGCTGCCCGGCGGCCAGGGGCACTTCGTCGGCTGGAACCCGTCCGCGCTCGCGATCTACTCGCTGTTGCTGGTGCTGGGCGCGCTCCCGATCGTGCGCGGCTGGGGCCAGGTCACGGTGGGGATCCAGTACTCGACGCTCAACAAGGGCTTCTTCAGCATCAAGCTCTCGCGGCGGCCCGAGCGCGCCGGCAGCGGCAAGCAGGAAGGCCGCTCGCGCGACGGCCGCTTCCTGCGCCGCCTCAAGCTGATGAGCCGCTTCCAGCGCTCCCTGGTGGGGCGCGAGACCGTCTTCCGCTGGATTCCGGCGCGCCGCTATCACGTCGCCGTGCACGGGCTCCTGCAGGATCCCACGAGCGACGACGTGGTCGGCAACTACTTCGCCGAGGAGGCGGTCGCGGTGCGCCGCGGCCGCAACGTCCGCATCGACTTCGACTTCCGCCCCAAGGAGTGCCCGCTGGAGGTCTGCGTCTTCCAGGGCAACGAGCCCGTCCCCCAGGCGCTGGTCGCACTGCGCGGGCAGCGCGACAGCATGCGCTACGCGCGCAGCGGCCGCACGCTGTACTACCTCGGGCGCGGCCGGCACCGCGTGCTCGTCGGCGTCGATGGCCGCGTGCTCGAACGGGAGATCGAGATCGAGGGCTTCTCGCAGCGATCGCTCTCGATCGACGTGCAGGACGACGGCGCGATGCTCTTCGACGGCTGCCCGCAGGCCGTCGAGCCGTACCTGCAGGGAAGCCTCGAGCTGGCGGCGCAGGCGCTCGAGGAGGCCGGCATCGCCGTCGCCGCGGCGCGCGTGCGCGGCGAGCACTATGCGGCGCTGGGCGAGATGGAGAAGGCGGCGAGCTGCTTCCAGAAGGCCGGGCGCTTCGACGAGGCGGCCTCCCTGCTCTCCACGACCGTCGACTCCGGCAGCGCCGCCGCGCTCTTCGAGAAGGCCGGCAGCTACGAGAAGGCCGCCGCGGCCTACCGCGAGAGCGGCGACCCCGTGAAGGCGGCGACCTGCTTCGAGGCCGCCTATCAGTACGAGGACGCCGTCGAGTGCTACCGCGAGGCGGGCAACCTCGAGAAGGTCTGCGAGCTGCTCGAGAAGCTCGCCAACCCGTTCGAGGCCGCGCGCGCTGCCGTCGAGCTGGGCGACGTGGATCGCGCGATTCGCAACCTGCAGACCATCGACCTGCGCGACACCACGTATGGCGCCGCCTGCCGCATGCTCGGTGAGATCTTCGCGGAGCGCGGCGAGTTCGAGCTCGCGGTCCAGAAGTTCGACGAGGCGATCACGGTCGCCGGTGGAGACGCCGCGCCGCTCGACCTGCACGACGAGTACGCGCGCGCTCTCGAGCGGGCAGGCCGCACCGAGGAGGCGATCGCGGCCTGCGAGGCGATCCGCGCCCGCGACTTCCACTATCCCGACGTGACGGCGCGCATCGAGGCGCTGCGCCAGCGCCTCGGTGCCGCACGTACCCAGGTCGCGTCGACCCGGTCGGGCGAGGGCCGCTACGAGCTGCTGCAGGAGATCGGGCGCGGCGGCATGGGCGTCGTATTCAAGGCGCGCGACCGCAAGCTCGGTCGCATCGTGGCGCTGAAGCGCCTGCCCGAGAACCTGCGCAACCATCCGACGGCCGTGCGCCTGTTCCTGCGCGAGGCGCGCGCGGCGGCCGCGCTCAATCACCGCAACATCGTGACGGTCTACGATGCCGACCAGGAAGGCGACGCCTACTTCATCACCATGGAGTACCTGGAGGGCCTGCCGCTGCACGAGGTGCTGGCGCGGCGCGGGCGGCTCTCGGCGCGGGACGTGTCGCGCTTGGGCGTGCAGATCGCGGCCGGGCTCGAGTACGCCCACTCGCAGGGCATCGTGCACCGCGACATCAAGACGTCGAACCTCTTCTTCACCAAGGACCGCGTGCTGAAGATCATGGACTTCGGCCTCGCCAAGATGATGGAGGAGGTTCGGCGCTCGGCGACGGTGGTCGGGGGAACGCCCTACTACATGGCGCCCGAGCAGGCCGCCGGGGAGGACGTCGACCCGCGGGCCGACCTGTACGCCTTCGGCGTGACGCTCTACGAGCTGCTCGCCGGTGCCGTCCCCTTCCTCGAGGGGGACGTCACGTATCACCATCGGCACACCGCCCCGCCGGAGCTGCGCCAGAAGGCTCCGGACGTGCCGCAGGAGCTGTCCGACCTCGTGATGAAGCTCCTGGCGAAGCGCCCCGAGGAACGCTTCGCGACGGCCGCCGAGGTGGGTGCCCGCCTGCAGCAGATCGCGAAGCATCTCGCCGGCAGCGGCTGATCTTCGCGCGCATCCGCCGGCTGCGCTGAAGAGGCGCCGTCCCGGCGCGTCCAATGTCGACACCGCGTTCGCTCGGTACGCAAGTCTCGCGGTGGAAGTGCCGATGACGCTGCTGTAGGCTCTTGGTCCGCACCGCCGCGTGCGGCCCCCCAGTCCCGGTGGCCCGTGCCAGGCCGCGGCCCTGGCTCCTGAAAGCTGCTGTCGATCGGTCCCGGCGATCGGTTCCTGACTTCCGGCGATCGGTTCCTGAGGCTGGGTTAAGGAGTTGGCTCCAAGATGGGCCCCGACATGGATTCGGATCCGATGGAGCGGCCACAGGCTCGGTCGCTCCCCGCGCCGTCCGCCGACGGCGATCCGCTCGCGAGCTTCGGTGTCAACGCGGCCTTCGTCGAAGAGATCCGACAGCGATACGAGATCGATCCGACCTCGGTCGACGCCGCGTGGGCTTCGCTGTTCAGCGCGGAGCGCTCGCTCGGCGACGAGCGGCTCGACCGGCGCACCGCGGAGAAGTACGCGCGCGTCCTGCGGCTCATCCACGCCTTCCGCGCGCGCGGCCACCGCATCGCCGACATCGATCCGCTCGGCGGCCGCGCCAGCTCCTACTTCCCCGAGCTCGATCCGGCCCATTACGGGCTCGGCACCGACGATCTCGACCGTCCGTTCCTCGCCGGCGACCTGCCCGGCGGACCGGTGCAGACGCTGCGCGAGATCCTCGACCGGCTGCGCGCGACGTACTGCGGCAAGGTCGGCGTCGAGTTCACCCACATCCAGGATCCCGGCCGCAAGGCGTGGATCCAGCGGCGCCTCGAGGAGACGCGCAACCAGACCCCGCTCGAGCGCGGGGAGCGGCTGCGCGTGCTCGAGATGCTCTCGCGCGCCGAGCTCTTCGAGCGCTTCCTCCACACCAAGTTCGTCGGGCAGAAACGCTTCTCGCTCGAGGGCGCCGAGTCGCTGATCCCGCTGCTCGACACGATCGTCGAGGAGGGGCCGGCGCGCGACGTGCGCGAGTTCGTGATCGGGATGGCGCATCGCGGGCGCCTGAACGTGCTCTCGAACCTCCTCGGCAAGTCGCTCGAGACGATCTTCGGCGAGTTCGAGGACATCGAGAACGTCGAGGCCCCGTTCGGCTCGGGCGACGTCAAGTACCACAAGGGCTTCTCGAGCGACCGGCGCACGCGCTCCGGCCAGCGCGTCCACCTGTCGCTGACGGGCAATCCGTCGCATCTCGAGGCGGTGGATCCCGTCGTCGAAGGGCGCACGCGCGCCAAGCAGATGAGCGTCGGCGACGTGCGCGGGCGCAGCGTGGTGCCGCTGCTGATCCACGGCGACGCGGCCTTCGCCGGCCAGGGCATGGTCGCCGAGACGCTGAACCTGGCGCGCCTCGCCGGCTACTCGACGGGCGGCTCGATCCATGTCGTCGTCGACAACCAGATCGGCTTCACGACGACGCCCGCCGAGGCGCGCTCGACGCTCTACTGCACCGACGTCGCCAAGATGATCCAGGTGCCGATCTTCCACGTGAACGGCGATGATCCCGACGCCGTGGTGCACGTGGCCGGGCTCGCGATCGAGTACCGCCAGCGCTTCGGCGAGGACGTGGTGGTCGACCTGGTCTGCTATCGGCGCCACGGCCACAACGAGGGCGACGAGCCGAGCTTCACGCAGCCGCTTCTCTACGAGAAGATCCGCGCGCTGCCGGGCGTGCGGAAGGTCTATGCCGAGAAGCTGGTGGCCGCCGGCGTGCTCGATCTCGCCGAGGCCGAGCGCATGGAGGCCGAGCTCGGCGAGCAGCTCCAGCACGCGCTCGCGAACGTGAAGACCAAGCCGCCCGGCCCCGACGAGCCCTACGAGCCGAGCGGGCCGTGGACCGGCTTCTCGCGCGTGGCGCTCCGGGAGCAGCCCGACACGAGCGTGGCGATCGACCGCTTGCAGCAGATCGCCGAGCGCATCGCCTCGCTGCCGCCCGGCTTCGAGGTGCACCGCAAGCTGGTGCCGTTCATGGAGCGCCGCAGCAAGGCGATCGCGGAGGGCAGCGGCATCGACTGGGCCTTCGCCGAGGCCCTGGCGTTCGGCTCGCTCCTGCTCGAGGGCTACAACGTCCGCCTCTCGGGCCAGGACACCTCGCGCGGCACCTTCAGCCAGCGCCACGCAGTGCTCGTCGACCAGCAGAGCGGCACCGAGTACGCGCCGCTCGCGCACCTGTCGAGCAACCAGGGGCGCTTCGAGGTCTACGACAGCCTGCTGTCGGAGGCCGCGGTGCTCGGCTTCGAGTACGGCTACACGCTCGCGGACCCGATGACGCTCACGCTGTGGGAGGCCCAGTTCGGCGACTTCGCGAACGGGGCGCAGGTGATCATCGACCAGTTCGTGTCGTCTGCGTCGGTGAAGTGGGGACGCCTGAGCGGGCTCGTGATGCTGCTGCCGCACGGCTACGAGGGGCAGGGCCCCGAGCACTCGAGCGCGCGGATCGAGCGCTTCCTCCAGCTCTGCGCGGAGGACAACCTGCAGATCGTGAACTGCACCACGCCGGCGCAGTACTTCCACGTGCTGCGCCGCCAGATGCGCCGGAACTTCCGCTCGCCGCTGGTCGTCTTCACGCCGAAGAGCCTGCTGCGCGCGCCGCGCGCGGCGTCGCTCCCGGCGGAGCTCACCGGCGGGCGCTTCCAGCCGCTGATCGAGGACGCGGCGGCCCTGCGCGAAGCCGATCGCGTGCGCCGCGTGCTGCTCTGCTCGGGCAAGGTCTACTACGACCTGCTCGAGGAGCGCGAGCGCCGCGCCGACACCGCGATCATCCGTCTGGAGCAGCTCTATCCCTGGGACGACGGCGCGATCGCCGCGGCGCTGGCGCGCTTCGATCGCGCCGAGCGCGTGCTCTGGGTGCAGGAGGAGCCGGCCAACATGGGTCCGTGGCTCTTCGTGCGCGACCCGCTCGAGGCGGCGCTGCGCCCCGGGCTCGTGCTCGGCTATGCGGGCCGGCCGAGCGCCGCCGCACCGGCCGGCGGCTCGCTGCGGGTGCACCGCCGCCAGCAGGCGGCGCTGGTCGCGAAGGCGTTCGCCGACTGACTTGCGGCAGAAGACCCGCGTAGGCGATGCTCCGAGCGGCGATCGGAAGGATCGCGCCGGATCCGATGTCGATCTACCAGCGCCTGTCCGCCCAGGACCGCAGCTTCCTCGACCTCGAAGGCGACGAGACGCACATGCACGTCGCCGGTGCCTTCCTGTTCGAGAAGGGCGGCCTCTCGACGCCCGCCGGCGGCGTCGACATCGACCGCATCCGCGACTACGTCGCGTCGCGCCTGCACCGCATCCCGCGCTACCGGCAGCGCGTCGCGTGGATCCCGCTCGAGAACCATCCCGTCTGGGTCGACGACGACCGCTTCAACATCCACTACCACGTGCGCCACACGGCGCTGCCCGCGCCCGGCGACGACCGCCAGCTCAAGCGCTTCTGCGGCCGCGTCCTCTCCCAGCAGCTCGACCGCGGCAAGCCGCTGTGGGAGATCTGGGTGGTCGAGGGCCTCGAGCACGACCGCTTCGCGCTGGTGACCAAGACGCATCACTGCATGGTCGACGGCCTCTCCGGGGTCGACCTGCTCGCCGTGCTGCTCTCGCCGACGCCGGAGAAGGAGTACGACCCGGCGGCCCGCTGGTACCCGAATCCGGCCCCGGGCGCGGGCGAGCTGCTGCGCGACGCGCTGCTGCGGCGCCTGGGAATGCCGCTCGCGACGGCGCGCGCGGCGCTGCACGCGCTGCGCGACCCCACCGCGGCGCTGGCGCAGGCGCGCGACCTGCTCGGCGGCCTCGGTCAGTCGATCGCGTCGGGGCTCGTCCCCGCCGCCGACACGCCGCTCAACCGGCCGATCGGTCCGCACCGCCGCTTCGACTGGGTCGCCTTCGACATCGACGAGGTGAAGCGCACCAAGCAGCGCCTCGGCGGCACGGTGAACGACGTGGTGCTGGCGACGGTGAGTGGCGCCGTGAGCCGCTTCCTCGCGCAGCGCGGCATCCCGCGCTCGCGCCAGCGCGAGCTCGACTTCCGCGCCTTCTGCCCGGTGAGCGTGCGCGCCGACCACGAGCGGGGCGCGCTCGGAAACCGCGTCTCCTCGATCATCGCGTCGCTCCCCATCGCCGAGGCCGATCCGCGCGAGCGGCTCGCCCGCGTGCGCCAGATCACGGGCGACCTGAAGCAGTCCAAGCACGCGCTCGGCGGCGAGGTGCTGAGCTCGGTCTCCGAGTGGACGGCGCCGACGCTCGCGGCCCTGGCGGCCCGCCTCGCCTTCCGCAACCGCCTCTCGAACCTGGTGGTGACCAACGTCCCGGGCCCGCAGATCCCGCTCTACCTGCTCGGCGCGCGCATGCTGGAGAGCTATCCGATGGTTCCGCTGTTCGAGCGCCAGGGCCTCGGCGTGGCGCTCTTCAGCTACGCCGGCGGTCTCTACTGGGGCTTCAACGCCGACTGGGACCAGCTCCCCGACCTCCATGACTTCGTCGTCGCCATCGACCACTCCTTCCGCGAGCTCTGCGAGGCGGCCGCCGGCGCGTGAGGTGCCGCCCCTCCGCCGGAGCGGCACCCTGGTGCGCGGCGGTCGGGCTCGCTAATCCCCCGTCGGAGGCCGTGCGTGCGCGATACCCTGGCTCTGGTGCTGGCGGGCGGAGAGGGCAGGCGCCTCTATCCGCTCACCCGCGAGCGCTCCAAGCCCGCCGTGCACTTCGGCGGGCGCTATCGACTGATCGACTTCGTGCTCTCCAATCTGGTGAACAGCGGCTTCCAGCGCATCAAGGTCCTGACCCAGTACCGCGCCACGTCGCTGCTGCGCCACCTGGCGCGCGGCTGGACGCTCGCGTCGACGATCGTCGACGAGTTCATCGAGCCGGTGCCCGCAGCGCAGAACATCGGCCCCACCTGGTTCCGCGGCACTGCCGATGCCATCTGGCAGAACCTCGATCTGCTGCGCGACGTCCGGCCCATCGACGTGCTCGTGTTCGGCTCGGACCACGTCTACAAGATGGACATCGGGCTGATGCTCGAGCAGCACCGCGCGATGGGAGCGGACATCACGGTGGCGACGCTCCCGGTGCCGCGCGGCGAGGCCCACTCGTTCGGATGCGTCGAGGTCGACGGCGCCGGCTGGGTGCGCGGCTTCGCCGAGAAGCCGAACGATCCGCCGCCGATCCCCGGCGACCCCGATCACACCCTCGTGTCGATGGGAAACTACATCTTCGGGACGAGCTCGATGCTCGCCGAGCTGCGGCGCAACGCCGAGGCGGCGGGCTCGACGCACGACTTCGGCCGCGACATCCTGACCAGCGTGCACGAGCGGCTCAAGGTCGCCGCCTACGACTTCGCCTCGCAGCTCTGCCCCGGCGAGAGCGAGCACGCGCGCGGCTACTGGCGCGACGTCGGCACGCTCGACGCGTTCTTCGAGGCCAACATGGATCTCGTCTCGGTCGAGCCGCGGCTCAACCTCTACAACGACATGTGGCCGATCCGAGGCGTGCAGAGCGGGCTCGGCCCCTGCAAGTTCGTCTTCGCGGACGAGGCGCGCAAGCGGGTGGGCAGCGCCGTCGACTCGATCGTGGGCGCGGGCTCGATCGTGTCGGGCGGCACGCTGGAGCGCACCGTCGCCTTCACCAACGTGCGCGTGAACAGCTACAGCCAGGTGTCCGAGAGCATCCTGTTCCCGCAGGTCGACGTCGGTCGCGGCGCGCGGCTGCGGCGCTGCATCGTCGACAAGGGCGTGCGCATCCCCCCCGGCGAGGAGATCGGCCTGGAGCCGGAGCGCGACCGCGAGCGCTTCACGGTCAGCGAGGGCGGCGTGGTGGTGGTGACGCGCCAGGACTTCGGTCAGCGCGACGAGTTCGACGTCGAGTGAGCGCCGCGGCGACGCGCTCGCGCCGCGGCCGGAGGCTGCGGCTCCTGTTCGCCGCGGCCGAGTACGCACCGCTGGTGCAGACGGGCGGCCTCGGCGAGGCGGTCGGCGGGCTCGCGCGCGCGCTCGCGGTGCAGGGACACCAGGTGTCCGTGGCGCTCCCGGGCTGGCGGCGGGCGCGGGAGAGCGGCGCCCTGCCGCGCCTGGTCGCGGACGGCGCCGGCTGGCTCGCGGGCGAGGCCGCCGGGGTGCGCCTGCTCCTGCTCGACGCCCCCGCGCTCTTCGACCGGCCGGCGCTGTACACGGGGGCGGCAACGCTCGACGAGGCGAGCCGCTTCATCGCCTTCGCGCGGGCGGTCGCGGCGCGCGCGGCCACCGAGCACCCCGACGTGCTGGTCGCGCACGATTGGCACGCGGCTCTCTCGGTGTGCGCGCTGCGCACGCTGTCCGACTTTGGCCCCGCGCGGGGGGTGGGCACCGTCCAGGTCGTACACAACAACATGTACCAGGGCCGATTCCCCGCCGAGGCGATGGGCGCGACCGGCCTGCCGGCGGAGCTCTTCCAGCCGGACGGCCTCGAGTTCTTCGGCGACCTGTGCCTGCTGAAGGGCGGGGTCGGCTGGGCGGACCGCATCGTCGCGGTGTCGCCGCACCACGCGGCGGAGCTGCAGACCGACGCGTTCGGCGCGGGGCTCGAGGGGCTCTACCGCTGGCGCGCGCGGCGCCTGCTCGGCATCGCCAACGGAATCGACACGGCGGCCTACGACCCGGAGACGGACGGCGCGCTCGCCGCGCGCTACTCGGCGGTCTACCCCAAGCCGAAGGCGGCGTGCCGGGCGGGGCTGCTCGCCGAGCTGGCGATGGCTTCGCCGCCGCCGGGACGCCTCCTCGCGGCGATCGGCCGGCTCTCGGAGCAGAAGGGTTGGGACGTGCTGGTCGCGGCGATCCCTGCGTTGGTCGAGCGCGGCGCCTCGCTGCTCCTGCTCGGCGACGGCGACGCCGCGATCGCGGGTCTGCTTCGCGACGCGGTGCGCCGCTACCCGGACCGCGTGCACGCCTCGATCGGATGGAACGACGCGCTCGCGCGCCGCCTCTACGCCGCCGCGGACTGCGTGCTCGTGCCCTCGCGCTACGAGCCGTGCGGCCTGGTGCAGCTCCTGGCACAGCGCTACGGCGCCGTACCGGTGGCGCACCGCGTCGGAGGGCTGGTCGACACCATCCGGGATCGCGAGACGGGCGTGCTCTTCGAGCCGCTGGACGCCGAGGCGCTGGTGAGCGCCGTCGAGCGCGCCGTGCTGATGCTGCGCGAGCAGGGGATCGACAAGGTGCAGCGCCGGCTGCTGGCGCTCGACCTGTCGTGGGGCGGCGCGGCAGCGCACTACGAGGACGTGTTCGCGGCGGTGGCCCGCGAGGCGGCGCGGCGGATCTAGCGCCCTTGCGCGTCCTTCCCGGATCCCCGTTCCCGCTCGGCGCGACACCCGACGCGCGCGGCGTGAACTTCGCGCTGTTCTCGGAGCACGCGACTCGCGTCGAGCTCTGCCTGTTCGACGCGCCGGACGCCGCGATCGCCGCGCGCTCCGTCGCCCTCGAGGCGCGCACGGGTGACGTCTGGCACGCGCACCTCGAGGGGCTGCGCGTCGGCCAGCTCTACGGCTACCGGGTGGACGGCCCGTGGACGCCGGCCGCGGGCGCGCGCTTCAACCGGGCCAAGCTCCTGGTCGATCCCTACGCGCGCGCCATCGCCGGCCCCGCTCCCTGGAACGCGGCGCTCTCGGGGATCGATCCGGCGCACCCGGAGCGGCCCGATCCGCGGGACTCGGCCGCCTTCGTGCCCAAGGCGCTGGTCGTCGATCCGACCTTCGACTGGGGAGACGATCGCCCTCCGCGCACGCCGTGGAGCCGGACCGTCCTCTACGAGTGTCACGTGAAGGGAATGACGCAGCGGCATCTCGCGGTTCCGGCGCCGCTCCGCGGCCGCTACCTCGGGCTCGCTGCGCCGCCGCTGATCGAGCACTGGCAGCGGCTCGGGGTGACCGCGATCGAGCTCCTGCCGGTACATCACCACGCCGTCGACGCACACCTCGCGTCGCTCGGCCTCCCCAACTACTGGGGCTACATGACCCTCGGCTTCTTCGCGCCCGACGCGCGCTACGCGAGCGGCTGTCTGGGCGAGCAGGTGCGCGAGTTCAAGCAGATGGTGCGCGAGCTGCATCGCGCGGGGCTCGAGGTGATCCTCGACGTCGTGTACAACCACACGCCCGAGGGCGGGGCCGACGGTGCCACGTACTCGCTGCGCGGGATCGACAACGAGGCCTACTATCGCCTGAAGCCGGAGCAGCGCGCCGAGTACTGGGACGTGACGGGCTGCGGCAACACGCTCGACACCTCGCATCCGCGCGTCCTGCAGCTCGTGCTCGACAGCCTTCGCTACTGGGTGGCCGAGATGCACGTCGACGGCTTCCGCTTCGATCTGGCGGCGGCGCTGGCGCGCGACCCGACCGAGTTCCAGTCGGTCGGGCGCTTCTTCGAGATCGTGCGGCAGGATCCCGTGCTGGCGCCGGTCAAGCTCGTCGCCGAGCCCTGGGACGTGGGGCCCGGCGGCTACCAGCTCGGCCGCTTCCCGGCTGGCTGGGCCGAGTGGAACGACCGCTTCCGCGACACCGCGCGGCGCTACTGGCGCGGCGACGACGGGCAGATCGCGCAGCTCGCCAGCCGGCTCGCGGGGTCGAGCGACGTCTTCGACGCCTCCCGGGGTCCCCTCGCGAGCATCAACTACGTGGTGTCGCACGACGGCATGACCTTGCGCGACCTCGTCTCCTACGCGAGCAAGCACAACGAGGCCAACGGCGAGGGCGGGCGCGACGGTCCCACCGACGAGAGCTGCAACTGGGGTGTCGAAGGTCCGTCGCGCGACCGGCGGGTGCGGAAGCGCCGCGAGCGCGCGCGGCGCAATCTGCTGGCGATGCTCGTGCTGTCGCAGGGCGTGCCGATGCTGGCGCACGGCGACGAGCTGGGGCGCACCCAGCGCGGCAACAACAACGCCTACTGCCACGACTCCGAGCTCACGTGGATCGACTGGAACCTCGGCGAGGAGGACCGCGACTTCCTCGAGTTCGCGCGCGCGCTGCTTGCGATCCGGCGCGAGAACGCCGTCTTCCGCCGCCGGCGCTTCTTCCGAGGCGAGGATGCGGATCCCGAGTTCGACGACGTCACCTGGCTGCGGCCCGACGGGAGCGTCACCGGCGGCGACGCTTGGCAGAATCCCGAGCGCCGCAGCCTCGGCATGCTGATCGCCGCCGCGTCGGCCGAGCCCGCCGACGAGCAAGGCCAGCCGCAGCGCTCCGAGACGGTGCTCCTGCTCCTGAACGCGCACACCGTCGCGCGCTCGTTCTCCCTGCCGCAGCCGCCGAAGCCGGGACGCTGGCAGGAGGTCCTGAACACGGCTTGCACCACGCGGCGCAGCGCGATCAGCGGTCGCATCCGGCTCGCCCCCTTCTCGCTGGTCCTGCTCGCGTGGCGGGAGGGCGGGTGAGCGAGGAGCGTCCCCGGCTCCGAGCGCTCGCCGAGCGGCTCGGCGTCGCCTCTTCGTACTGGGACCTCGGTGGGCGGGCGCGACCGACCTCGGACGCCACGCGCGAGGCGCTGGTGGCGGCGCTCGGCTTCGACGCCTCGAGCGAGGCGTCCGCCGCCGGCGCGATCGACGGGCTCGAGCGCGAGGAGGCTGTGCGCGTGGTCGAGCCGGTGGTGGTCTGGCGCGAGTACGCCGCTGCGCCGCCGGCGCTCGATCTGCAGCTCGCCGAATCGCCGCAGCCGCTCGACTACCACCTCGAGCTGTGTCTCGAGGACGGCTCGCGCCACGCGGCCGAGGGGCGCATCGAGGCGGGCGCGCCGCGCCGCACCGCGCTCGCGCTGCCGCTCGTCCCGCCGTTCGGGTACCACGAGATCCACCTCGCTCTCGACGGGCCGGGAGGCCCCCGCGAGGCGCGCCAGCGGCTGGTGATGGCGCCGCGCACGGCGCTCCCGGTCGAGGACAAGCTCGGCGCTGCGCGCGGGTTCGGCGTCTGGACCAATCTCTACACGGTGCGGAGTCGACGGAGCTGGGGCTTCGGCGACTTCGGCGATCTCGCGGCGCTGGCGCGCCTGGTGGCCGGCGCGGGCGGCGTCTTCGTCGGCGTGAATCCGCTGCACGCGGTGCCGAACCGCGGGCTTGCCTTCACGCCCTACAGCCCCTCGAGTCGGCTCTACCGGAACGCCCTCTACATCGACGTGGAGGCGGTGCCCGAGCTCGCCGACTGCGCCGCGGCGCGGGCGCGCCTCGCCGACCCGGCCTTTCGGAAGCGCCTCACCCGGCTGCGCCGGGCGGCGGCGATCGACCACGAGGCCGTCCTCGACGCCAAGCTCGAGGTGCTACGCGACCTGCATCGCGGCTTCCTGGCCGCCGGCCCGGCCGCGCCGCGCGCCGCGCGCCATGCCGACTACTGCGCGCGCGAGAGCCCCGAGCTGCTGAACTTCGCCACGTGGGAAGCCCTCGCCGACCACCTCGCTGCGGGTCCGGGGAGGGACTGGCGGCGCTGGCCGGCCGAGTACCGCAATCCCGCCTCGCCCGCCGTGGCCGCGTTCCGGGCCGCCCACGCCGAGGAGGTGGCGTTCCGCACGTGGCTGCAGTTCGAGACCGACGCCCAGCTCGAGTCCGCCGCGGCGAGGGGTCGCGAGGCGGGGCTCGCGGTCGGCGTGTACCACGACCTGGCGGTCGGTTCGGCGCCCGACTCGGCCGACACATGGATGGATCAGTCGCTGTTCGCCCGCGGCGCGACGGTGGGCGCGCCGCCCGACGACTACGCACCCGAGGGACAGGACTGGGGCTTCCCGCCGCTCGACCCGCACCGGCTGAGGGCCCAGGGCTATCGCGCCTGGTCGCGGCTCCTGCGCGCGAGCTTCGCCCACGCCGGCGCCTTGCGGGTCGACCACGCGATGGGCCTCCTGCGGCTCTTCTGGATCCCCGAAGGCCGGCCGGGCACCGAGGGCACCTACGTCTACCAGCGCGTCGACGACCTGCTCGGAGTCCTCGCCCTCGAGAGCCGACGCCACGGGGCGATCCCCGTCGCGGAGGATCTGGGGACCGTGCCACCGGGCTTCCGCGAGAGCCTCGCCGACTGGGGGATCCTGTCCTCATCGGTGCTCTACTTCGAGCGCGAGGCGGGGCGGCTGCGCGCCTCTTCGACCTGGTCGCCGCGCTCGCTGGCCACCGTCGAGACGCACGACCTGGTCCCGCTCGCGGGTCACGCCGCGGGCGTCGACCTCTCCATGCGCCGCCGCGTCGGCGCCATTCCGGACGACGAGTCGCTGGCCCGCGCGATGGCGGAGCGCGCGCTCGAGCACGCGGCAATCCTGGCGCAGCTCCGCGAGGAGGGGCTCCTGCCGGCCGGCGAGGGCGAGCCCGACGCGCCGACGCTGTGTGCCGCCGTGCACGCCTTCCTGGCCCGCACGCCGGCGCCGCTGGCGGCCGCCTCGCTCGACGACCTGGCGGGCGAGCGCGAGCCGGTGAACCTGCCGGGCGTCCCGGTCGAGCGGCATCGGAGCTGGTCGCGCCGCATGAGGGCGACGCTCGACGCGATCGCGGCCGATCCCACGGCACGGCGCGCCCTGGCCGCGCTCGGATGCGGGCGGACGCGCGGCGCGGGCTAGACTGCTCGCGCTGGAGGGTAGGGGTTCGATGGATCAGCCGGGCACGAGCCTCGCCGGGGCGGCGCGCCCGTCACCGGATGGGGACGCGTTCGCCGACGCGGTCCAGCGCCACGTGCGCTACCTGCTCGGCAAGCGCTGGCAGGACGCATCGCCGCGCGACCTGCTGGTGGCGATCGCGCTCACGTGCCGCGAGCTGATCGTCGACCGCATGTTCGAGACCGAGCGCCGCTATCGGGACGCCGACGCCAAGCGCGTCTACTACCTCTCGGTCGAGTTCCTGATCGGTCGCTCGCTCGAGAGCACGCTGCAGAACCTCGGCATCCTGGAGGCCGTCGAGCGCGCGCTCGAGGCTCGCGGCGTGGACTGGGACGCGGTCGTCGAGGCGGAGCCCGACGCCGCGCTCGGCAACGGCGGCCTCGGCCGCCTCGCCGCGTGCTACCTCGACTCGCTCGCCTCGCTCGACATGCCCGGCTTCGGCTACGGCATCAACTACGACTACGGGCTGTTCCGCCAGGCGATCGAGAACGGCCAGCAGCGCGAGTATCCGGAGGGCTGGCGCCGCCCCGGCGACGCCTGGCTGATCGAGCGCCCCGAGCGGGCCTGCTGGGTGCCGGTGTACGGCCGCGCGGGGCGCCGTCCGAAGGAGGGCGAGCCGGCGGACTGGCACGACTGGCGGGTCGTCGTCGGCGTTCCCTACGACATGCCGGTGGTTGGCTGGGGCGGGCGCTCGGTGAACCGGCTGCGGCTCTTCTCGGCGCGATCGCCCGACGAGTTCGACATCGAGATCTTCAACCGCGGCGACTACGTGCGCGCCTTCGAGCGCAAGCTGGCCAGCGAGCGCATCTCCAACGTGCTCTATCCCTCGGACTCGAGCGAGCACGGCAAGGAGCTGCGGCTGCTGCAGGAGTACTTCTTCGTCGCCTGCGCCCTGCGCGACATCCTGTTCCAGTACCTCGAGACGCGCTCGAGCTTCGACGAGCTGCCCGAGAAGGTGGCGATCCAGCTCAACGACACGCACCCGGCGCTGGCCGTCGCCGAGTGGACGCGGCTCCTGGTCGACGAGCACGGGCTCTCGCTCGACCGCGCGCTCGAGCTCGCGCGCGGCACCTTCGCCTACACCAACCACACGTTGATGCCCGAGGCGCTCGAGCGCTGGCCGCGAGCGCTCCTCGCCCGGGTCGTGCCGCGCCATCTGCAGATCATCGAGGAGATCAACGCGCGCCTCCTGGCCGAGGTGGAGACGCGCTGGCCGGGTGACGTCGACCGCCTGCGCCGCATGTCGATCATCGACGAGGACCCGCACAAGCACGTGCGCATGGCGCATCTGGCGATCGCGGGGAGCCACGCGGTGAACGGCGTCTCGAAGCTGCACTCGGAGCTGGTCAAGGCGCGGCTGGTGCCCGACTTCGCCGAGCTGTGGCCGGCCAAGTTCTGCAACGTCACCAACGGCGTCACGCCTCGGCGCTGGCTGCTCAAGGCCAACCCGAAGCTGGCCGACGCCATCGCGTCGCGCATCGGCTGGGACTTCGCGCGCGACCTCGAGGCGCTGCGCGCGCTCGAGCCGGCGGCCGACGACCCCGAGTTCCGCGCCCGCTTCCGCGACGTGAAGCGCGCCAACAAGGAGCGCCTGTCCCGCGTCGTCTCCCGCACCGCGGGCGTGCGGCTCGACCCGAACGCGCTGTTCGACGTCCAGGTGAAGCGGATCCACGAGTACAAGCGCCAGCTCCTCGCCGCGCTGCACGCGATCCACCTCTATCTCGGGATCGCGGAGGAGGGCCGCGTGCTCGAGGTGCCGCGTGCGTGTCTCTTCGCCGGCAAGGCCGCGCCCGAGTACTTCATGGCGAAGCTCATGATCCGGCTGCTCTCGAACGTCGCCGCCGTCGTGAACGCCGACCCCCGCGCGCGCGACCAGCTCCGGGTCGCCTTCATCCCCGACTACCGCGTGTCCCTGGCCGAGCGGATCATCCCGGCGGCGGACGTCTCCGAGCAGATCTCGACCGCGGGCACCGAGGCGTCCGGGACCGGCAACATGAAGCTCGCGCTCAACGGCGCGCTCACCGTCGGGACGCTCGACGGCGCGAACATCGAGATCCGCGAGGCCGTCGGGCCCGAGAACATCTACATCTTCGGGCTGCGCACCGAGGAGATCGCCGATCTGCGCGCGCGCGGCGCCTACGACCCGCGCGAGCGCTACCAGTCGAGCCCCGCGATCCGGCGCGTGCTCGACGAGCTGGGCGGCGAGCGCTTCGCGGGGGGAGAGGCCGGGGTCTTCCGCCCGATCCTCGAGAACCTGCTCGACCACGGCGACCCCTACTTCGTCCTCGCCGACTTCGAGAGCTACGCCGCCACGCAGCGCCAGGTCGAGAGCGACTACCGGTCGGCCGACGAATGGTCCCGGCGCGCGGTGCTGAACGTGGCGCGCATGGGTGCCTTCTCCTCCGACCGCGCGGTGCGCGAATACGCGGCCGGGATCTGGGGCCTCGCGCAAGTCCCTTGAGGGCCCTTCGCCTTCCGGGGGAAGACGTCTCGAGGGCGCCGCGCTCACGGGCTGGCGCGGGTGAATCGGCGGCTATAATCCCGCGTCCCTCGACCGGCCGCAGAGCGGCCGCCGCTGCGGCGCGTCGGCCGCGGCTCCCGTCGACCTCTATCCAGGAGTCATGCATGCACCGTTCGAGAAGCCTCGCGCGCTGGGCCCTCCTGCTCGGCGTTCCCGCCGCCCTCGCCTGCAAGCAGCCGTCCTCCACCTCGGGGCCGAGCGCCGCGGCGCCGGCCGTCGGCCCGGGCGCCGACGCGGTGGCCGGCAAGGTGGAGGGCAAGCCGCTGACGGTGGGCGAGCTGGACGCCTGGATCCAGGAGCAGCTCTTCAAGCAGGCCACGCGCGACCGCAATCCCACCAAGACCTACGAGCTGCGCAGCCGGGCCCTCGATCAGATGGCCGCCGAGCGCGCGCTCGACGCGGCGGCGGCGAAGGCCGGCAAGGACCGCGAGACGCTGCTCAAGGACGAGCTCGAGAAGCGCGTCGCGCTGACCGACGAGGACGTGCAGAAGTTCTACGAGGCGCACAAGGACCGGTACGGCACGCGCACGCTGGAGCAGGTGGCGGCCATGATCCGCACCCAGCTCAAGGGCCAGAAGCAGCAGCAGGCGATGCAGGAGTACATCGAGTCGCTGCGCAAGGAGAGCGGCTTCGAGAACGACCTGAAGGCGCCGCGCTACGAGGTCGCGAGCGGCGGCACCGCGACGGGACCGGCCGACGCCCCGATCACCGTCGTCGAGTTCAGCGACTTCGAGTGCCCGTTCTGCAAGCGGGCCGACCCGGTCGTGCGCCAGATGCTCGAGCGCTATCCGACCCAGGTGCGCTTCATCTACCGCGACTTCCCGCTCGACCACATCCACCAGAAGGCGCGCGGAGCGGCCGAGGCGGCGCGCTGCGCCGGCGAGCAGGGCAAGTACTGGGAGTTCCACCACCTGCTGTTCGACAAGTCGCCCGCGCTGACGCCGGAGGACCTGAAGAGCTACGCCAAGCAGCTCGGGCTCGACGAGGCGAAGTTCGACCAGTGCGTCGCGCAGCACGGCGGCAAGGACCTGATCGAGGCCGACATCAAGGCGGGCGAGGAGGCGGGTGTCCAGGGGACGCCGGCATTCTTCGTCAACGGCCTGCCGGTCGCCGGCGTGCGCTCGGGCGAGGAGATCGCGAAGGTGATCGATGACGAGCTCGCCAAGAAGGGGCTCCCGGTTCCGCCGAAGCCGGTGCAGCAGGTGGCCGCGCCGGCGGTGCCGCCCGGGCCGGGGGCTGCGATGATGCCCGTCCCGGTGGCTCCGCTGGGTGCGCCGGGTCAGCCCGCGGGCGCTCCGCCCGTGCCGGGGGCGCCGGCGGGCGCTCCTCCCGCAGCGGCTCCGCCGGCTGCCTCGCCGCCTGCGGCCGCGGCGACCCCGCCGCCGGCAGCCGCGAAGCCGGCTCCCGCTCCGGCGGCGGCGCCGGTCGCTCCGGCCCCCGCTCCTGCGAAGCCGGTTCCGGGAGCGGGTCGCTAGCCGACGGGACGAGGCTAGAACGACAGCCGCAGCGAGATGCCGTAGAGGCTCGCGGTGAAGTCGCGGTCGACGTGGCCGAGGAAGAGCGCGCTCGGGTCGGAGAGCGGCTCGAGGTGGCGCTGCGCGAAGTCCTGCACCGACGAGTTCTCGTAGCGATGGAAGATGCGCAGCGAAAGGTGCTCGGTCAGCGTCAGGATCACGCTCGTCGTCAGCACGTGGTCGGTGTAGCGCTGCGGGGCGAAGTGGCTCCCCGCCGCGGCGGGCGGCACGCCCGTGCCCAGCGCGTCGGGCGAGGCGAACTCGTAATCGATCTCCTCGCGGCTCGAGAGGAACGTGTAGTCGCTCTGGAGCGTGATGCGCGAGGTCGCCTTCCAGCGGACGCCGACACCGGCGCTGTGGACGCGCTCGTCGGAGCCGAGCTGCCAGGCGAGCGACAGCGGGAAGACGGGACCGCCCGCCTGGGGATCGTTCGACAGCGCGGATGAGTCGTTGATGGTGGCCTGATGGTGGGAGCGCGCCTCGAATCCGTACCAGACGTACGCGCTGGTGCGCGGCGAGGGCTGCCAGCTCCACTCGACCTTGGCGTTCCACGCGGTGGCGTCGCGCAGGCCGTAGTCGTCGCCGCGGTAGCTGCCGACGAGCGAGAGATCCATGTCCTCGCCGAGCAAAAAGTTGAGCCGCAGGTCGGCCTTGTTCTCCGGGAGCCGGGAGCCGCGCCGTCATCCAGGCGAGGTTGCGGCTGGTAGGCGAGACGCGCGCGCGGACGCCGCGCGTCTGGCGCCGCTCGCGGTCGGTCTCCTCGCGCTCCACGACGGCGCCGAGCACGGTCTTGCCGCGCACGCTCCAGTCCGCCGTCAGCTGCCCGAGCGACGTGCGATAGCTGGTCGGCAGGCTGCGGTAGCGGAAGTCCTCGTAGAGCGGCTGTCCCGGCACGAAGATGCGGCGCTCGGGGCCGGCCGACTCGAGCGCGCCGTCCTCGGCGATGTAGCCGATCTCGCCGGTCCCGTTCGGTCCCGCGATCGGGTTCACTGCGGTGTATCGGGTCCGATCGTCGTTCGGATGGCAGCCGCGGCAGGTGTTCGCGCCGACGTAGGTCGCTCCCGCCGGCGGCTCGGCCGCCGGAGGTGCGGGAGCGGGCGGCGCGGCGCGCGTCGACACCGCGGCGAGGGCGACCACGAGCGACGCGATTGCGATCGCGCGAGCTCCGCGGCGCTCCGACCGACTCGTGCGTTGCACGCACGCCCCCTGCGAGGCGCACTGCGCCTCCCCAGGCAGTACGTCGGGCGCGCGCGTTCGGCTTCTGGCTCCGGAGCGCGGATCAGAAGAGACCGAGCTGCGGCGAGGCCGCGGCCGGGCGGCGGAAGCGGGCCGCGGAGAGGACCGGTCCCTTCGCGGCGAGGCCGGCGCGGCGACAGCCGAGCTCGAAGAGCCGTGCGATCTGCTCGGCGAAGGGTCCCTCACCGCGCTGCCGCGTCGCGAAGCGGGAGTCGTACAGGCGCCCGCCGCGGAGCGCGGAGATCCGATTCAGCACCTTGGCGCGGCGCTCGGGGAACTCCCGCGCGAGCCACTCGGCGAAGAGCTCCTTCACCGCGTGGGGGAGCCGCAGCACGACGAAGCCGGCGTATCCCGCCCCGGCGCCGCACGCCGCCGCGAGGATCGCAGGCAGCTCGTGGTCGGTGAGCCCCGGCACGATCGGCGCCACCAGGACGCCGACCGGGACGCGCGCATCGGCGAGCCTCGCGATCGCCTCGAGCCGCAGCTCCGGTCGCGACGCGCGCGGCTCCATCGCGCGCGCGAGCGCGGAGTCGAGCGTCGTCACCGAGACGGAGACCGAGGCGCACTCGTCGCGCGCCAGCTCGGCGAGCAGGTCGGCGTCGCGCGCCACGAGCCGGTTCTTGGTGATGATCGTCACCGGATTCCGGAACTCGAGCAGCACCTCGAGGCATCGACGCGTCAGCTCGAGGCGGCGCTCGATCGGCTGATAGGGATCGGTGACGCCGGAGAGCGCGATCACCTGCGGCTTCCAGCGCGGGGAGGAGAGCTCGTCGCGCAGCAGCTCGGGAGCGCGCTCCTTCACCAGGATCCGCGTCTCGAAGTCGAGACCGGCCGAGAGCCCGAGGTACTCGTGGGTCGGGCGGGCGTAACAATAGGTGCAGCCATGCTCGCAGCCGCGATACGGGTTGATGCTGGCGTCGAAGCCGACGTCGGGGCTCTGGTTCGTGGCGATCAGCGACCGGGACGGGTCGCGCAGGAAGAGCGTGCGCGGCGCGGGCCGCTCGTCGTCGTCCGGGTCGGGGAGGGCGTCGGGGTCCGGCTCGTAGCGGAGCGTCTCGAAGCGGTTCGGCGGATCGAAGCCGGCCCCCCGGCCCTTGGTCGCCATGGCGAAATTAGAGCGAAAGTCGATCAGGGAAGCAACAGCACCTTCCCGAGGTTCTTCCGGTCCTGGATGTAGTGGTGCGCCTCGGCCGCCCGGTCGAACGGGAAGCTCGCGGCGATCGCCGGGCGGATCGCGCCCGCGCGGTAGTAGCCGAGCAGCGCCTCCATCCAGCCCGCAACCCGCTCCGTCTCGCCCCACAGGTGGCCGAGGTTCACGCCGAAGACGCCCTTGTTCTGGTTCATCAGCGCGATCGGAGTGAACTGCAGCCAGGGCATCGCGACGGCGGCGCGCAGCAGATCGCGGCGGCGGCCGCGCTTGCCGGTGGCGGCGGCCGACACGCCGAACATCCCGAGGCGGCCGGTGGCCGCGAGCGCGCGGTAGCTCTTCTTGAACGACGCGCCGCCCACCGCGTCGAGCACCAGCTCGACGCCGCGGCCCTCGGTGATCTCGCGCACGCGGACCTCGAAGTCCTCGGTGCGGTAGTCGATGCAGTGCTCGACGCCGAGCTTGCGCAGCGCGTCGTGCTTGGCCGCCGACGCGGTCCCGATCACGCGCGCACCGATGCGGCGTGCGAGCTGGATGGCCGCGATGCCGACGCCGCCTCCCGCCGAGTGGATCAGCACGGTGTCGCCTGCCCGCAGCCCGCCCATCACCTCGACGAGCTGGTAGGCGGTCAGGTAGTTGACCGGGAGCGCGGCGCCCTCCTCGGCGCTCATTCCGTCGGGGCGCGTGAACACCTGGCGCTCGGGCGCGCAGACCACGTCGCTGTAGCCGCCGAAGCGGGTCAGCGCGAGCACGGGCCGGCCGACCCAGTCGGGGTACACACCGCGCCCGGCCGCGTCGATCGTGCCGGCGACCTCGTATCCGACGACGACCGGCAGCGGCGGCAGGTCGGGGTACAGGCCCATGCGTCCCATCACGTCGGCGAAGTTCACGCCGGCGGCCTGGACGCGGATGCGGACCTCGCCCTCGCCCGGGGTCGGGTCGCGCGCCTCGCGCAGCTCGAGCACCTCGGGCGCTCCGGATCGCGGAATCCAGATCTGGCGCATGGGGCCTCCGAGCGGGCTACACCGCGAGCCAACGGGCCAGAGCGGGCCGCGCGATGCGGAAGAACGCCGCGTCCAGGTCGAACCGCTCGAGCGCCTGCTCGAGCGCGCGCGCCCCCGCCGGCAGCGGGTGTGCCCGGAAGTGGGCCGCCACCGCGCGGCGATGGGCAGGGCCCAGCGCGGGGGTGGCCTCGACGAGACGCGAGGCGAGCATCGGCGGCATGCGCTTCGCAAGCCGTGCCCAGCGCCGCTGGACGAACGCCCAGGTCCGCTCGCGTGCGGCAGGGTTTCCCAGCAGCCGCGCGAGCACCAGCGCCACGTCCTGCGTCGGGATGCGCGAAGAGAGCGTGAGCGCGAGCGCGCGGTCGACGAGGCGCGGCGGGCGGAACTCGGCGAGCGCCAGCAGGAAGCGGCGCCGCTCCTGCGGCGTGACCGCGTGCTCGAAACCGTGCAGCATGGCGTCGAAGCGCGCGCGGTCGCCGGTGCGCGCCCCGAGGGTCACGACCGGATCGGCCAGGTCCGGATCGATCGCATCGCGGCGCGCGAGGTAGGCGTCGAAGCGCGCGCCCACCGCGGCCAGCACGGGAGGCCACTGCGCCACCTCGCCGAGCAGGCCCACCAGCACGGCGCGACGCACCCGCGTGTCGGCGGGCTCGTCGGATCCGGGCTCCCAGCCCAGCTCGGTGAAGGCGGGTCCGAAGATCTTGGCGATGCGGTCGCGGAAGCGCTCGAGCGCGGCATCGCCCAGCGCCGGCGCCACGCGGTCCTCGAGGAAGCCGAGCGGCCCGCGGAGCGACAGCAGCACGTCGGGATCGGGCTCCTGCACCAGCGCGTCGACCAGGCCGAGGAAGTCCGCGAGGGGGGCGCGCGCGGCGCGTGCGAGCGCCCATTGGTGGTCGACCAGGCCCATGCGTTCGACCGGCGTGAGCAGCGGCAGGTGTCCGGCCAGTGCGGCGAGCTCGCCGGAGGGGTGCAGCGGCCGGAAGAAGCCGCCCTCGTCGGCGTTTCCGTACACGAAGCTCGGCGTGCCGGCGCCGAGGTCGATGGTCTCGCCGGTGCGCCGCAGGAGCTGGCGCACCAGCCGCGTGCGCCCGCGCGCGTCGGCGACGCGCCCGACCCAGGGGATCGGCCAGCGCGCGGCCGGCGACGGCGTGCGCCTGCCCCGGGCGCGCCGCGGGTCCGCGAAGAACGGCTGCTGTCGGGCGCGCAGCTCGGTGCGCCCGTTGCGCGCGACCCGCGCGAGCGAGAGCACGGGATGCCCGGATCGCTCGATCCATCCGCGCACGATCGGCTCGACCGATTCGCCGGCCGCCTCCGAGAGCGCGCGCCACAGGTCCGACGCCTTCGCGTTCGACTCGCGATGCCGGCGGATGTAGGTGCGGACACCCTTGCGGAAGCTCTCGGGACCGAGGTAGCGCTCGACCATGCGCACCACCGAGGCGCCCTTCTCGTAGGTGATCAGGTCGAAGTTCTCGGTGGCCTCGGAGGGCGTTCGCACCTCGGTGTGGATCGGGTGCGTGTGGCGGAGCGCGTCGAGGCGGAGGGCGGCGGCGCGGTGGTGCTGGAAGTCCTGCCACATCTTCCACTCGGGGCGCCACTGGTCGACGACGTGGAACGCCATCCACGTGGCGAAGGCCTCGTTGAGCCAGAGGTCGTCCCACCACGCCATGGTGACGAGGTCGCCGTACCACATGTGGGCCAGCTCGTGCGCGATGACCTCGGCGGCGCGCTTCTTCTCGGCGAGCGTGGCGGTCGCGGGCTCGAGCAGCAGCAGGTTCTCGCGGAAGAAGACCGCCCCGGCGTTCTCCATCGCGCCCGCCTCGAAGTCGGGTACGGCGACGAGGTCCAGCTTCGCGTAGGGATACGGCAGGTCGAAGTAGCGCTCGAGGCGCGTCAGGCTCTCGCGCGCGGCCTCGAGCGCGAACGCGGAGAGGCGTCGCTTGCCCGGCACGTGCCACACGCGGATCTCGGTCGGCCCCGCCGCCTCCGCGCGCGAGCTCTCGAGCTCCCCCACCGCGAGCGCCACCAGGTAGGTGGAGAGCGGCGGTGTCGGCGCGAAGCGCACCTTCTTGCGCGCGCCGTCGCGCTCGACGCGGGCGACGGGTGCGTTCGAGAGCACGGCGTTCGAGCTGGCGGTCGCGACCGAGATCTCGAAGCGCGCCTTCATCGCCGGCTCGTCGAAGCACGGGAAGAAGCGGCGCGCGTCGGCGGCCTCGAGCTGCGTGAAGGCGTAGCGGCGCTTCTCCGAGGAGGCGGCGTAGAGGCCCCGCAGGTCGCTGCGCAGGCGGCCGGCGAAGGCGATGTGCAGCGTGGCCTCGCCCGGCCCGACCGGTCGCGGCAGCAGCAGCGCGATCGACTGGCGCGCCGGATCGCTCTCGATCTTCGCCGACAGGGAGCCGCCCTGCGTCTCGACCCGGGCGCGCGTCACGCGCAGATCGGCCGCGTGCAGCTCGATGCGGCGGCGCGCGCTCGCGATGCCCACGCGGATCGCGACCTCGCCGCGATACGCGGCGCCGCGCGCCGGGTCGACGTCGAGCGCCAGCGCATAGTGGATCGGAGCCACCCCGGGGTCGAGGCGATGGCCGGATCGTGCTCGTCGGTCGGCGCCGCCGCGCTGCACCTCACCCTCCGACAGTGCAGCGCACGATGATAGCGGCTTCGCGCGCGCGGGAGATGGGGCGCACCGCGGCCGGTGCGCCCGCCGCGTCAGTCCTTGCCTTCGTACTTGAAGGACACCTTGACCTTGGCGCGATAGGCGCGGATCTTGCCGCCCTCCAGCTGCATGTCGAGCTCCGATACCTCCGCGATGCGGAGGTCGCGGAGGCTCTTCGAGGCTTTGCTGACCGCGGCGGCCGCAGCCTTCTCCCAGGAGTCCGCGCTCGTGCCCACCAGCTCGATCACCTTGTAGACGCTCTCGGCCATGACGCCCTCCTCGGGCCGGATCCAGCCCGGCCGCAGCGCCATCCTACTCTCGTCGCGCGGAGAGCAGAAGCGCCAGCGGCGCGGATGCGTCGCTAGGGCCGGCTGGCGCCGCCCGCGAGCGCTCCGGTGTCCGCGAAGCAGCTCGCCGCGTCGGGCTCGTGGTCGACCAGCCCGAGCTCCCGGAGCTGTCGGCCGAGCTCGCTCCAGCGATCGAGCGACATGGCGCCGAGCCCGTGCTGCTTCGCGAAGTCGGTCTCGACGAGCGGCTGCTGCGCGGCCGCGGCGAGCCGGAAGGTCTCGGCGTCCATCTCGCGGTTCAGCTCGCCCATCTTGGCGTTGGCCGGCGCGGGATCGTCGAGGTAGCCGCGCCAGCCGTCGCGGAGCGCGGCTGCGAAGGCGGCGACGCGCGCCGGCTCCTCGCGCAGCTGCTTGCCGGAGGTGATGTACACCGCGGCGTAGGGATCGAAGCCCGAGTCGGCGATCAGGAAGACCTGCGGGTCGGCTCCCTGGCGGCGCGCCTGGATCGGCTCGGCGGTGATGAACACCTGCTGCGCGAGCATCGGGTCGAGCAGGAAGGGAGCGATGCTGTACCCGTACGGGACGATCTTCATGCGCGAGAGGTCGAAGCGCTTCTCGAGCCACTTCACGTACGGCAGGCCCGGCTCGACGGCGAGCGTGCCGCCGGCGGCGAAGAGGTCGGCGAGCGACGAGAGCTTGCGCGCGGCGTGCACCATGATGCCCTGCGGATTGGTCTGGTACGTCGCGAACACCGCGACGACGTCGGTGCCGCGGTCGCGCGCCAGCACCACCTCGTCCGCGGCCGCCACGCCGAAGGCGACCTGGCCCGACTCGACCATCTGCACCACCGGCGCGCCGGGGCCGCCTGTCACCTCGACCGGGAGCCCGCGGCTCGCGAATGCCCCGGTGCGCAGCGCCTCGTAGAGCCCGCCGAACTCGGGCTCGGGCTTCCAGTTGAGCGCGAGCGCGAGCTTGCCGTCGTGGCTGCCGCCGCAGGCGCAGAGCGACACGGCCGCGAGCAGGGCCCCGAGCGCTGCGACCCTCCTCATCCACCCTCCTCCGACGCATGCCAGCGCCGCAGCGCGAGACGGCTGGCCAGGTTCACCAGCGCGAAGAGCGAGAGCCCGAGCAGCGAGGCGTAGCCGACCGCCGCGAACACCAGGTCGGTGCGCTGCTCGCGCATCGCCCCGAGCACGACCACGCCGAGGCCGCCGCCGCCGACGAACTCGCCGACGATGGCCCCGATCACCGCGAGCCCCGCGGCGACGCGGAGCCCGGTCAGGACGAAGGGGAGCGCCCAGGGCAGCTCGAGCTTCACGAGACGCGCCCACGGGCCGGCACCGTAGAGCCGGAACAGATCGCGCAGCGCAGGATCGACCGAGCGCAGACCCGCGAGGGTGTTCGCGATCACCGGGAAGACCGAGACGATGAAGGCCGCCGCCACCACGGCGCGCGGACCATAGCCGAACCAGATCACCAGGAGCGGCGCGACCGCGACGATCGGCACGATCTGGAAGAAGATCGCGTACGGGTAGAAGGCGCGCTCGACCAGGCGCGAGCTGGCGAGCCCGATCGCCGCGAGGATGCCGAGCAGCGCGCTCGCCGCGAGCCCGACCAGCGTGCAGCGCGTGGTCGAGGCGAACGCGGGCAGGAGCAGGGCACTCTGGGTCCACGCGGCGAGCGCCACGGCCGAGGGCGCAGGCAGGAGCAGCGGAGAGACGCGCATCGCGCGGATCGCAAGCTCCGCGAGCAGCGTGGTCGCGGCGAAGGTCGCGAGGGGCGGCGCGACGAGGTCGAGGCGGCGCCGGATCATCGTTCGGGCCGCTGCAGCGCGGCGAAGAGGACCGCCGCCTCGTGCGCGAAGCGCGGCTCGGCGCGCAGCTCCGCGCCACGGTCGGCGGGCAGATCGAGCGCGTGCTCGAGCACCACCCGTGCCGGCCGGGGCGAGAACACCACCGCGCGCTCGGCGAGGAAGGCCGCCTCGGCGGTCGAGTGCGTGACGAAGAGCACGGTCACTCCCGTTCCGGCCCAGAGCGCGCGGAGCTGGTCGTCGAGCGACTGGCGCGTGATCTCGTCGAGCGCCGCGAAGGGCTCGTCGAGCAGCAGGAGCCGTGGGCGCGTCACCAGGGCACGCGCCAGCGACACGCGCATCCGCATCCCGCCCGAGAGCTGGCTCGGGAAGCGGCGCGCGGCGTCGGCCAGCCCGACGCGCGCGATGCCCGCCATCGCCTCGTCGCGCGACTCCGCCGCGGGCCGGCCCAGCAGCTCGAGCGGCAGCGTCACGTTGCCGAGCACGTCGCGCCACGGGAGCAGGTGCGCGTCCTGGAACACGAAGGCCACGCGCTCGCCCGCGTCGACACGCGCGTCGGCCGGGCGGCCCTCGAGCAGCACCTCGCCGGCGTCCTGGTGATCGAGGCCCGCGATGATGCGGAGCAGTGTCGACTTGCCGCATCCCGACGGCCCGAGCAGCGCCACGAACTCGCCTGCGGCGATCGAGAGGTCGACGCCTCCCACCGCCTCGACGCGATCCCCGTCGCTCGCGAAGGTGCGGCGCACGCCGCGGAGGTCCACGGCGATTCCCGTCGGCGCGGTCTCCGCGCGCGGCGCAGCCATCGGCGCTAGTCCGCCACCCCCGCGCGGCGCGCGGCCGCGAGCGCATCGATCGCGTCGATGCGACGCACTGCGCCCGCCAGCTCGGCCGCGAAGGTGCGCCGCCGCGCGTCGAGCTCGGCGCCATCGGCGCCCAGCAGCTTGTAGTTGTCGGCCAGCCGCAGCGCCGTCTCGAAGTAGCTCTTCGACACCGACTCCGCGCTGTGGATTCGACGCTGCAGCGTGTACTGCTTCCCGAGCGCGAGGCAGTTCGCGAGCAGCGCCGGCCGCTCGACCGGCCGCTCGACGCCCCAGTGCACCAGCGCGTCCGCGACGATCCGGTACGACTCGAGGAAGGGGCGCGCCACCCGGTGCGCGGCCAGCGGCCGGAAGCGCCGCACCAGCGCGTAGATCTCCTCGGGGCCCTCGTCCAGGCGCCGCTCCCAGTCCGGATCGGTCCCGGCGATCTCGCGGCGGAGCTCGGCCAGGAAGCGCTCGCGGTCCGGGAAGAAGAACTCGAACTTCAGCAGATCGCGCAGCCGGAGCGCCTCGTCGAAGAACGCGCGGCGGCGGTCCGCCACTCCGTCGCCCGCCGCGAAGAGGAGTGCGAGCTCTGCGATGGCGCCCGTCACGAAGAAGTGGATCACGGTGTTGCGGTAGTACGCCGCCGCCAGGTGGGCGCCGTCGGCGATGCGGTAGACGGCCTCCGGTCCCTCGCTGAACGACGCGACGACGCCCGTATGGACCAGCTCGTCGAGCGCGCGGCGGACGCCCTCGCGGCTGCGCAGCTCGAGATCGCCGACGGTGGGAAGCTCGCGGCGCTCCACGGACTCGACGATGCGCTCGAGCGAGCGCACCGTCTCGTCGATGGTGAGCGCCTGATCGCCGACGCCGAGCAGCGCCAGCGTCACCAGCGAGGTGGCGGTGATCGGGGTCGCCTGGTTGATGCGCACGCACACGTCGAAGGCGAGCTTCTGCAGCTCGAGGCTCTGCTCGTCGGGGTTGGGCTCCGCGGTCGGATCCGGCGGGCCGAGCGCCTTGGCGAGCGAGAGCGGCTCGCCGAAGCGCACGTGGATGCGGCCGCTCGGCTGCAGCCGGCGCACCAGCCCGACGAACCAGCCGAAGCTCTCGCGGTGCTTGGCGGCGCCGCGCTGCTCCGCGACGTAGTCGCCGACGTCCTGGATCTGGTCGTACGCGATCGAGACCGGGATCAGGTAGACGTCCTCGCTGCGGCCGCGCCGGTAGGCGTCGACCACGTACGCGAGCAGGCCGAAGCGCGGCGGCAGCAGCTTGCCGGAGCGCGAGCGTCCGCCCTCGATGTACCACTCGAGCGAGAAGCGCTTCTCGATCAGGTAGTCGATGTAGTGGTGCAGGACCAGCTTGTAGACCTCGTCGTCCTTGAACGAGCGGCGGATGAAGAAGACGCCGGCGCGCCGCACGAGCGGTCCGATCGGGAAGAAGTTCATGTTGATGCCGCCCGCCGTGTGGTTGGGCGGGAGCCCGTTCTCGTACAGCATCCACTGCAGCGCGGGGTGATCGAGGTTGGACTTGTGCGTCGGGAGATACACGACAGGATGTCGCTGCGAGAGGGCCGCGACCTCCTCGAGCCGGCCGCGGTCGTAGCAGAGCTCGTCGTAGGCACGCGTCCACAGGAAGCGGAAGAGCTGCGCGGCGAGGTCGATCATGGTCGGGCTCGCCGCCGCCGCGATCTCGCGCAGGTCGCGCGCCGCCTCGGCTGCGACGTCCGCCTCGGGCCGCCCGAGCTGGCGCGCCAGGCGCGCGAGGCCGCCGCGGAACGAGGGGCGCGCGAGGATGTCCTCGGCGACCAGCCGCGGCACCTTGTAGCGCGCGCCGCGCAGGCGCCGCTCCGCGCGCTCGAGCGCGAGCTCCGCCTGGCGCGCCACGTACTCGGCGAGCCCGGTGGTCTCGCTGCCCTCGGCACCTCCGCTCGCGCGCCAGCGCTGACGCAGCTCGGAGAGCGGCGCCGGCTCGCCGGCCACGATGCGGCAGCGCGCGCGATCGCGCGCCAGGATCAGGTGCTGGCGCCAGGAGGGCGGGTCGCGCGGATCGCCGCCCCGCAGGAGATCCCGCCAGCTCACCGAGCGGGATCCGTCGCGCTGCTCGCGCGGGAGCCACGCGATGCGAAGCGGCGCGAGCAGCGGGTCGTCGCCCTCCGCGAGCGCCGCCTCGAGGTGCGGGTCGAGCTTCGCGCGCAGCGAGCGGCGCCGGCGGCTCGCCGGGAGCGGAATCGCGTCGATCGCCGCGGAGGCGCTCGCCTCCGGCCGCTGGCGCCGGATCCAGCCGTCGAGCAGGCGGCGCTCGAGCGCGCTCGACGCGTCGAGCAGCAGCACCACGCGCCGCCCGTTGGCCAGCGGCCACGTCGGCTCCTCCGGAAGCGGCCGATCCGGCATGCGGGCGCCATTCTACCGCGGGGCGCCGGCCGCCTGACGCGCGACGCTCCGGCGGGTATGGTGGCGCGTCGGAGGACGCATGGACGACAGGCTTCCGCTCCGCCGGGTCGAGCCCTGGGTTCTGGTGGTCGCGGGCTGGGTGTGGCTCGAGTACGGCCGGGGCAGCGGATGGATCTCGCTCGCGCTGGCGGCCGTGCCGGGTCTCTTGCTGCTCGCGTCCGGCGTCTCGAGCCTGCTCTGGCCGGGCGACCCGCGCGAGCGCCACTTCGGCGCCCTCGGCGCCTTCGCCGGCCTGGTCGTCGGCCCGCTCTCCGCGCTCTGGCTCGGGATCGCCGGCGCGCTCCTCGTCACGCTCCTCTCGGGCGCATCGGCGGTCGCGATGGGGCGCCTCGGGATGCGGCTGCAGGACCGCTGGGAGGACGTGCCCGAGCCGCAGCGCAGCCTCCGCGCCGCGCTCGAGGTGGCGGTCGACCAGGCGGTGCTGGCGCAGATGGCGCTCTCGGCGCCGACCCGAGCCTTGCGGGGCGACGGCGAGCGCGTCGCCGCCGAGGTGAAGGAGGCGCTCGCCCTGTTCCGCGAGCGGGGCTGGAGCGAGCGGCCGGAGACCTATCACCGCACGCCGCCGCCCCTCGAGAAGATCGAGGTGCGCCGGCGCCGCACGCTCAGCACGCACTTCGAGCACCTCTCCTTCGAGAGCGAGTTCGAGCCCCACGAGGACGAGCCCGGTCGCGATCGATGGCTCTCCTACACGCCGTGTCGCACGGCGCACGCGTGGGTGCTCCGGCATCCCGAGTCGGCGGCGGGCCCGCGGCCGTGGCTCGTCTGCATCCACGGCTATCAGATGGGCGTCCCGCTGGTCGACTTCGGCGCCTTCCGGCCCGACTGGCTCCACGAGCGGATGGGGCTCAACCTCCTCCTGCCGGTGCTCCCCATCCACGGCCCGCGGCGGATCCGCCGCATCTCGGGCGACGGCTTCCTCGCCGGCGACCTGCTCGACACCGTGCACGCGCTCGCCCAGACGGCGTGGGACCTGCGCCGCCTCATGTCGTGGATCCGCGCGCAGGGTGGAACGCAGATCGGTGTCTATGGCCTCTCGCTCGGCGGCTACAGCACGGCGCTGCTCGCGTCGTTCGACGAGGGCCTGCGCTGCGCCATCGCCGGCATCCCCGCCACCGACTTCGCGCGCCTCTCGTGGAAGCACGGTCCGGCGGACTCGCTGCGGCGCGCGGAGGAGCTCGGCCTCGGCCTCAACGAGACGAAGGACCTGAAGCGCGTCGTCTCGCCGCTCGCGCTGGCGCCGAAGGTGGCGCGCTCGGGCCGCTATCTCTTCGGCGGCACCGTCGACCAGCTCGTGCCGCCCGACCTGGTGCGCGACCTCTGGTGGCACTGGGAGCGCCCGCGCATCGACTGGTTTCCCGGCGCGCACTGCACCTTCGGAACGCACCGCTCGGTGCGGCGCTTCGTCGAGGACGCGCTCCGCGAATCCGGTCTGGCGCGCTAGCTGGTGACCTTCGTTCGGCTCCGCGGACTCCGCCTCACTGCCAGCTCGATGAACTCCGCTCGGCCTCGCCTCGCTGCGCGCTTCGCTTGCGGGCCGGCTCTCGAGTCGGCCTCCTAGCGCTCGGCGCTGACCGCGCCGTTCCAGCCCGGCTCGGCCTCGTCGAGGAGCGGCCCGAGGCCGTCGTGCTCCACGCCGTCGGCACCGGATCGGGGAGTCCCGCCGTCGTGCGCGCCGCCGATATCGGTCGGCTCCGTCGCGGCGAGGGGCGAGGCGTCGGCCGGAAGCGCCGCCTCGGCCGGAAGCGCCGCCTCGGCCAGGCTCGGCGCCAGGAGCTGCGCGCCCTCGGGGCACAGCGTCCGCGCGCCCTCGGCCAGGTGCTCGTAGACGCTCCGGTACTGGAGCGTGAGGTCGCGCAGCAGGGTCGACGTCTCGGCGAAGTGCTCGGAGACCTGCGAGCGATAGCGCGACATCTCGCCCTCGGCGTCGTGGAGGCGCTCCTCGAGCTCCCGGGTGCGCTCCGCGGCGCCCCGCGATGCGCGGCGCCCGAAGCCGAGGCCGGCGAAGAAGGCGGCCAGCGCGACGAGGCCGGCCAGGAGACAGATCGCTGCGGGCTGCAAGGTTCCCTCCGTCGGTGAAAGCGCAGTCTAGGCGATCCCGCGGCGCACGTCGTCGACGATGGCTGCGCTCGCTCTGGCATCGATCCTGCACGGAATCGTGCACGGTGAGGCGGAGCAAGGCCCGCGCGCGGGAGTCACTCACCGGTGGCGCCGAGTGCCACGATCCGTGGCGAGCTGCCACGGGAAGGAGAGGGAAGCATGGAGGACGTGGAGCGGCCGGTGGCCTGGAGCGCCGATCGGCTCGATACGCGGCTCCGGCAGGGGCGGCTCGGCCCTGATCACCTGCGCGCCCTGGCGCGCGAGCTGGCCCGCTTCCACGCGGGTGCCCGGTGCGACGCCGAGATCGCCCGACACGGCACGTGCGACGCGTTGGCGCGCCGCGTGCGCGAGCGCTGCGACGCGCTCCGGCGCGTCTGGCCGGCGTCGGCGGAGGCCGCGCGCGTCGGCGAGCTCGAGGCGCACCAGCTCGACCTCCTCGATCGCCTCGCCGGCCGCATCGAGGCGCGCCGGGAGTCGGGTCGCATTCGCGCGGGCCACGGAGATCTCCGACTCGAGCGGGTCCACGTCGACCCGGGCAGCCGCGTCGCGTGGAGTCGCCCGCGCTGCGGCCTCGCCGCCCGGGCGGCGGACGTCTGCGCCGACGTCGCGAGCCTATCGCGGCAGCTCGCCGTCCACGGTCGCCGCGACGTGGCCGAGCGCTGGATCGCCGCCTACGCCGACGCGGCACAGGACTACGGGATCTACCCGCTGGTCGAGCTCTACGAGGGTCTGGCCTCGTGGGCACTCGCCGAGGAGATCGCGCGCGAGTCGGCCGCCCGCCTCGATCCCGGAGACGTGGAGCGCGGGCTGCGCGCGGCGCTCTCCCCCGAGCTCGCTTCTCCGCCGCCGCGCATCGTCGTGGTCGATGGGCTCGCCGCAACGGGGAGGTCGACGCTCGCGGAGCGGATCGCCGCCGGGCTGCGCGCGCCGGTTGTCGCGGCGGGGCGCGCAGGCGACGCGGGCGAGGTCCTCCAGCGCGTCGAGCGCGTTCTCGAATCGCGCCGGCCGGTGGTGATCGATGGCGGCTTCGGCAGCCAGGCCGCGCGCGCCGCACTGCGCGCCGTCGCCGCGGAGCACGGCCTACCGTTCCTCTTTGTAGAATGTCGCACCCACGACGCGCTCCTGAGGCGACGGCTTCACGGCCGCGACGCGACCCTGAGGGAGGCGGCCGACGGGCGCTGGGAGCCGGCCGACGAGCTGCCGGGCGAGGCGCGCCTCGTCATCGATACGAGCAAGCATCCGGAGGGCAACGCGGTCAGGATCCGGCAGGTGCTCGGGCGCGTGCTGAGCCAGGTCCGGAGGGCACCCACTCAACAGATTTCAGCTACTTAGCCTTCATACTGCGTCTTGATCGAGACCCGGGCTTCCCAACGGCTAGACTGCGGCGGTCGGCCGGAGGGCCGATCCAAACGGAGGAACCCCATGACCCTGGTCGGCCAGCCGGCGCCCAAGTGGTGCGCCACCGCCTACGTGAAGGGCGAGCAGAAGCAGCTCGCGAGCGAGGACTACAAGGGAAAGTGGCACGTGCTCTACTGGTACCCGCTCGACTTCACGTTCGTCTGCCCCACCGAGATCAAGGGCTTCCAGTCTCTGCTCGACGACTTCTCCGACGACAAGGTCGCTGTGATCGGCGTCAGCACCGACTCGTTCTTCAGCCACAAGGCCTGGTTCGCGGATCGCAAGACCTTTCCGGACGCCATCACCCATCCGGTGCTCGCGGATACGAACCACGCCGTCTCGAAGGCGTTCGGCGTGCTGAAGGACGACCAGGGCGTCGCGTACCGCGCCACCGTCGTGATCGACGACAAGGGGATCGTACGGACGCTCTCTGTGAACGATCTCTCGGTGGGCCGCAGCCCCGCCGAGATCTTGCGCCAGGTGCAGGCGCTCCAGAGCGGCGGACTGTGCGGGGCGGATTGGAAGAAGGGCGACTCGTTCGCCGGATGAGCCGGCTCGAGATCCTCGACGGGAAGAGCTGGCAGGCGTTCCTCGAGGCGCCCGCCGCGGTGCTGGTGCTCGGGAAGAGCGGCTGCGACGCCTGCTCGACCTGGGCGTCGGAGCTCGAGCGCTTCCTCGACGGGGATCAGCGCTGGCAGCACGTGCGCTTCGGCAAGCTCCTGCTCGATACGCCCGGTCTGGTCTCGTTCAAGCGCGCGAATCCCTGGGTCGCCGAGCTCGACGCGCTGCCCTTCACGGTGATCTATCGCGACGGGCAGCGTTCGAAGGACTTCGCCGGGGGAGGCGTCGAGCGGCTGGTCACTCGCCTCGAGCGGGCGCTCGCTCCCGCGCCCTGAGGAGCCGCCCGCGGTCCGACTCGACGCGGCGCGCGAGCCCCTCGGTCGCGGCCAGCGCGCTTCCGATCGCGGCGCGGGCCGGCGCCTGAGGCGGTGCCTCGGCCGCGAGCGCCGCCGTCCGCTCGGCCCAGCGCAGCGCGCGCGCGATCGCGGCCCGCAGCTCCACTCGCTCGCGTCGCAGCATCTCCCACCCCCTGGCTCTCCATCGGAGAGATCGGGGGGCGGGTTGAGGCGATCAGGCGGCGCTCCGCACGCGGGCTGGAGCGCCCGACCAGCTCCATGCGAAGCTCTCGCGGCTCACCCCGAGCAGCACGCCGCCGAGCGCCTTGGGATGCACGAAGAGGTTGTCGGGGGCGGCGCCGTCGCGCGGGCCGGTCCAGTCGCCCGGCGCGTGCTCGAGCAGGCGCTCGCGCAGGGCCGCGGTATCGCGCGCCTCCGCGTAGGCCATGTAGAGCGCCGGGCCCTGGCGGTGGAAGAAGCGCCCCATCGTCTTCCGGCGCTCGAGCGGGGTCACGCTCTCGATGCGATCGAGGCGCTCGGGATCGAAGAGCGTGAGGACGCCCTGGTAGCCGTACTGCTCCGATCGGATCGGCCGGAAGTCGGCGGGGTCGAGATCGAAGACCTGGGCGAGGCGCCGCGCGGCGCGCTCGTAGCCGGGCGTCAGGTGCGTGACCTCGTAGACGTGGCCGAGCAGGCCCGCGGGCGCGCGCTCCGCCCGCTGCGAGAGCACGATCCGCAGGCCGGCCACGCCGAGCCAGTCGCTGTTCACGCGCACCTGCTCGCCGTCGACCACGTGATGGACGGCGAGCGCGTCGAGCCGAGCGCGCGCGGCGCCGAGATCGTCGACCTCGAGCCCGACGGCGAACAGGGCGCTGCGCGAGCGCGCCGCGTGCTGCGCCGCAAGGCCGATGCCGCGCGGCTCGAGCAGCTCGACGTCGCTCGTGCCGGCGCGCAGCACGGTGCGCACGGCGGCCAGGGAGGGAGAGCGGTCCTCGCGCACGACCTCGGCGCCGAACAGGCGGCGCCATGCCTCGATGGCCGCCCGGCGGTCGACGGTGGTCACCTGGATGCGATCGATGCCCGCGATCATCCTCTCCCCCGAATCGGGGGGCCAGCCTAGCCCAGCGCCCGAGCGCCGCCTGTCGCCTAGCGAAGCCGGCGTGGAGCCGGTACAACGCACCCGATGAAGCGGGGTGCGGGGCTCGGGCTCGCGGTCGCGCTCGCCGCGGCGTCGGCGGCACCGGGCGCGCCGGTCGATCGCACGGTCGTGGTGCTGCTCTTCGACGGCTTCGCGCCGGCGCTGGTCGACGCGCTCGACACGCCCGCCCTCGACCGCATGCGGCGCGAGGGCGTCTACACCCACCACTTCGAGCCGGCCTTCCCGAGCATCTCGCTGATCAACCAGGTGACGATCTCGACCGGCTGCTGGCCCGAACACCACGGCATCGTCACCAACGTGTTCCTCGACCCTCAGCGCGGGCGCTACGACCACGACCCGGACGCCGACTGGCTGACCGGCTGCGAGCACCTGTTCCAGGCCGCCGAGCGGCAGGGGGTGCGCAGCGCCGCGCTCGCCTGGGTGGGCGCGCACTCGTCGACCCGCGGGCCGCAAGCGAGCGTGGTCGAGCCGGAAGCGAATCACTGCCGCGAGCCGGTCGAGCCGAGCGACCTCGGGCGCGCCGACGAGGTGGTGCGGCTCCTCGGGCTTCCGGAGGCCGAGCGTCCGCGCCTGGTGGTCGCCTACTTCTGCGGGCCGGACGACGCCGAGCACTTCACCGGGATGGACTCCGCGGACACGCGCCACGCGGTGGAGCAGAGCGATGCGATCGTGGGCCGCGTGCTCGCCGCGATCGACGCGCTCGGTGCGCGCGACCGGGTGGCGCTCCTCGTCACGACCGACCATGGCATGCGCGAGGTCACCTCGATCGTGAACGTGAAGCGCATCCTCGCCGACCACGGGATCGCCGGGCGCGCGGTCTCGACCGGCACGACCGCCTTCGTCTATCTCGACGACCCCGCCGCCGCGCAGGAGGCGGCGGCGAAGCTCGCGAGCTACACGGAGCTCGACGTGCTGCGGAAGGGCGCGCTGCCCGCGTGGGCGCACCTCGGCTCGGGGCCGCGCGTGGCGGACCTGATCCTCTCGGCGCACCCGCCCTACTTCATCGAGGACACCGAGCGCTGGCCGGCCTGGGCGCGCTGGATCGGCGACTACGGGCCCGAGTTCCTGTGGGCGCGCTTCTCGCTGAAGGCCACCCACGGCTACCCGCCGGACACGCCGGGAATGCATGGCATCCTCTACGCGTGGGGCAGCGGCGTCGCGGTCGGCCGCGAGCTCGGCGCGGCGCGCGCCGTCGACCTGCATCCGACCGCGGCCTACCTGCTCGGCATCGAGCCGGGTCGCCCGGTGGACGGCGAGGTGCTGCGCGACCTGCTCGCGGAGCCCCACTGAGGAGGAGACGATGAGGCGCGAGGTCTTCGGCGAGGAGCACGAGATCTATCGCGAGCAGTTCCGGCGCTTCGCGGCCAAGGAGATCGAGCCCAAGATCGCGGAGTGGAACGCGCGCGGCATGCCGGACCGCGAGACGTGGCGGCGCCTCGGCGCGGAGGGCTTCCTCGGCGCGAGCATGCCGGAGGCATACGGCGGGGCGGGGGGCGACTTCCTCTACGACGCGGTCGTGATGGAGGAGATCGCGTGGATGCGCGCGCACGCGCTGATGTTCTCGCTGCACACCGACATCTGCGTGCCGTACCTGCGCGACTTCGGCAGCGAGGAGCAGAAGCGCCACTGGCTCGCGGGCGCGATCCGCGGCGAGGTGCTGCTCGGCGTCGCGATGACCGAGCCGGGCACGGGCTCCGACCTGGCGAACGTCCAGACGCGCGCGATCCGCGACGGCGACGAGTACGTCGTGAACGGCGCCAAGACCTTCATCTCGCACGGCCAGATCGGCGACCTCTTCATCGTCGTGGTGAAGACCGATCCGGAGGCGAAGCCGCCGCACCGCGGCGTCAGCCTCCTCCTGGTCGAGGGCGGCACGCCGGGCTTCATACGGGGCCGCAAGCTCGACAAGCTCGGCCTCCCCGGCCAGGACACGAGCGAGCTCTTCTTCGAGGACTGTCGCGTCCCGGTGTCGAACCTCCTGGGCGCGGAGGGCGCCGGCTTCCGCATGCTGATGGCCGAGCTGCAGCAGGAGCGCCTCTGCATCGCGGTGTCGTCGATGGCGTCGGCGCGCCGCTCGCTCGCCGACACGATCGACTACGTGCGGCAGCGCAAGGCCTTCGGCCAGCCGATCGCCGCCTTCCAGAACACCCAGTTCAAGCTCGCCGAGCTGGCCACCGAGGTGGAGGTCGGCCAGGCCTTCGTCGACCGCCTGCTCGCCGCGCACGTGCGGCGAGACGACGTCGTGACCGAGGTGAGCATGGCGAAGTGGTGGGCCAGCGACCTGCAGAAGCGGATGGCCGCCGAGTGCCTCCAGCTCCACGGCGGCTACGGCTTCATGAAGGAGTACCCGATCTCGCAGGACCTCGCGGACGCGGCGGTGCAGTCGATCTACGCCGGCACCAACGAGATCATGAAGCGCATCATCGCCCAGCGCCTCGGCATCGGATGAGCGCGGAGAGGCGCGGCGGGCCAGACGGCCGCGTCGCGACGCCCGAGAGCCCGAACTGGCTCGGCCCCGCCGCGCCCGCCGAGATCGCGCGCCAGGTGCGCGGCGCCACCGGCCCGAGCGGCGCCAACCTCGACTACGTCCGCCGCCTCGCCGCCTTCCTGCGCGCGCACGGCGCCCACGACCCGCACGCGTTCGAGATCGAGGCGCTGGCGGCCGCCCTTGTCGATTCCGATCCACCCGGTTCGTCCATCCCCAGGAGGACGCCATGCGATTCCTGATGATCCTCGTCGACGTCGAGACCGAGCAGCTCAAGCCGGGAGATCCCGGGTTCGCCGAGCGGATGGCCGGATACGCCGCCTTCACGAAGAAGACGGAGACGCTCGGCGCGTTCCG
>DATJPY010000096.1:0-83413 GCA_035506135.1 Myxococcota bacterium
TCGACGAAGCCATTGGTCTGCGGCGAGCGGATGCGCGTCGTCCGGTGCTCGACGCCCTCGAGCGAGAGCAGCAGCTCGTAGGGATGGCTCTCACCACGACGGCGGCCCAAAACGCACCCCAGGCGCACCCTCAGCGGATCGTGGTCCCGGCCGCAATGGCAAAATCCGCAGCCGGGGCGGCGGTTTCGCGCTCGGCCGTGGGGCCGAGGTCGCCGATCATGCACTTCACCGAGCCGCCGCCCTTCGCGAGGAACTCGGAGACGTCGACTGCGATCGGCGAGACGCCGCGCTCGCGGATCTGGCCGAGCAGCCGATCGGAGACGCCCGCCGGCACGAACAGGAAGGACTCGACCGCCGGGCCCCGCTGACCCGGCGGCGTGTAGGTGAAGGAGTTGGCGGCGTAGCGCGCGGCGTCCTCGTCGGACAGCTCGAGCAGGAGCTCGCCGTAGGCCTCGACCAGCGCCGCCCAGTCCGCCGGCGCGATGGCACGGCGCCAGGCCATGAGGAAGCAGCGGCGCGGGCCGAACCCACACAGCGCCGTGTCTCCGTGATAGTGCGCCTCCAGCACCAGCTCGACCCGCTGCACCGGGAGCGGCTTCGCGATCTCGGCGAGGAAGGGCTCCACGGCGCGGTCGGTGCGGAAGCCGTAGATGCGCTTCCAGGGCGGGATCCCGAAGTGCGCGACGAAGCGCTGCTGCTCGAGGCGGCCGTGCGTCAGCAGATAGCGGTTGCAGACCGGGAAGAAGTCGGCCTCGCCCTCGAAGCGGAAGCGCGCCGGCACGGCCGCGGTGCGGAAGCCCGCGACGCTGAGGACGCGCTCGTAGTGCGCGCGCTCGGCGGCGCGCGTCGCGATCAGGTTCGACAGGTAGAAGGTCTTCTCGGCCAGCGGCTTCTCGGCGTCGACCTCGGAGAGGAAGCCCGCGTTGGCGGGGTAGACCAGGCCGGGAGCGCCGGGATCGGCCGGCACCACGATGACGCGCAGCCCGTGGTCGCGCAGCATGTCGCGCAGCCGCCGCCACTGCGCGATCGCGCGGCTGCGGTCGACGGAGCGCCTCGTTCCGAGCCACGTGCGGGTGTGCGGGTTGGCGCCTCCCTGGACGCTGAAGTGCGACGGGTCGCCCATCAGGATGGTGCGGCGCCAGGTCACGGCGGGGAGGGGCGGCGGCGCGGCTTCGCTCATGGCTGCGGCATCCCGGGCGGCAGCGACGCCGGATCGAGACCGCCTGCGTGCTCGAGGTGGGCCTGCGGCACGGTGCAGTAGAGGGTCGCGAGGATGCCCGCGGGCCGGTCGTTGCCGCTGCGACCGCGCCCTCCGAACGGAAGGCGCCCGCTCGCGCCGATGGTGCCGCGGTTCCAGTTGAGCACGCCGGTGCGCACGCGCCCGATGCAGCGCTCGTACTTCGCCCGGTCGCGCGTCATCACCGAGGCTGCGAGCCCGTAGTCGGAGTCGTTCGCGGCGTCGATCGCCTCCTCGAGCCCGGCCACCGGATGGAGCGCCGCCTCGGGGCCGAAGATCTCGTCGCGGTGGTAGGCGTGGTCCTGGCGCGCGTCCGGGAAGAGCGCGAGGCCCGGTGCGATCCACGGCGGTGTCAAGCCGGTCTCCGGGACGTCGATGCGGCGTCCGCCCGCCTCGACCGAGAGCGCGCGGTAGCGGCGCACCTTCTCGAAGGCCCGCGGCGAGACCAGCGGTCCCATGAACACGCGTGGATCGAGGGGAGCCCCGATCTGCACGCCGCCGAGGACCTTGGCGAGGCGCTCGGCGAAGGGCTCGAGGAGCGCCCGCTCGACGAAGATCCGCGACAGGCTCGAGCAGCGCTGTCCGGTCGTCGCGCAGATCGAGAGCGCCGCCTCCGCGACCGCGAGCTCGAGGTCGGCGTCGGCGAGGACGATCATCGCGTTCTTGCCGCCCATCTCGAGCGCCACCAGCTTGCCCGGCTGGTCGAGGACGGCCTCGGCGAGCGCGCGGCCTGCCGCCCACGACCCGGTGAAGAGCACGCCGTCGAGATCGGGGTGCCGCGCCAGACACCTTCCCGTGTCGGAGCTGCCCTGGAGCAGCTCGAGCACGCCGGCGGGCAGCCCCGCCGCCCGCCACAGCTCGGCGAGCCGCGCGCCGGCCGCGGGCGCGAGCTCGCTCGGCTTCAGCACCACGCAGTTGCCGCTCGCCAGCGCCGGCGCGATGTGGCCGTTGGGCAGGTGCACGGGGAAGTTGAAGGGCCCGAGCACCGCGAGCACGCCGCGCGGGTGGAAGGTCGCGCGCGCGCCGGGGCCCGCCTCGAAGTCGGCGGCGAAGCGCATGCCGTCGGCGAGCGTGGCGTCCACCTTGGCGGCGAGCAGCGCCGCCTCCGCGCGCGCGTCCCAGAGCGCCTTGCCGACCTCGCGCGCGACGAGGCGCGCCACGTCCTCGCTGCGGTCGCGCGCCAGCGCGGCGAAGCGCCGCAGTGCGGCGGCCCGCGCCTCGAACCCCGCATCCCGCCACGCCGGGAATGCGGCCCGCGCGCGCGCCACGGCGGCGTCGACCGCCGGCGCGTCGGCGACGGGGAAGCGACCGACCTCGTCGCGCGGGTCGGCGGGGGAGACGCTGCGCAGGATCTCCGGCACGGTGCACCCTCAGGGAATCGGCGTCACGGCCACGCGGTCTCCCGCGTCGACGGCGAGCGCTTCGCGACACGGCTTCGAGACGGACGGCCAGCCCTCCTCGTCGAGAGGCACGACGGTGGCGCGGAAGCCGATGCGCCCCTCCGCCGAGAGCAGCGCCAGCGGCTCGCGCATCGGAGCGAGCTCGTCGTCGGGGAGGCAGGGGAGGACCAGCTCGCAGCGATCGCGCACCGAGGCGATGGCGTCGCGCGCGGCCCCGTAGTACGGCCCGCCGTCGAAGGGATCGACCTGCTTCAGGTACCGGAAGCCGACCTTCTCGAGGATGCGCACCGCGGCGACGGCCGTCTCGTTCGGCTGCCCGATCACCGCCTGCACTGCCGGCGGGAAGAGCGTCGCGTACACCGGGTCGCGCGGGAACAGGTCCGCGATGAACGACTTGGAGCGCGTCGAGAGGCGGTCCGCCTCGCGGAACGAGAGGCCGGTGAACTTCGCGCCGAAGGCGTCCCACAGCCGGTTCTTGCCCGGCGCCTCGAAGGGCGAGAGCATCTCGGCGATCACCTCGCGCTCGAAGTGCTGGGGGTGCGCGGAGATGAACGCGAAGCGCACGATCGAGAGCGCCTTGCCGCACTTCTCGGGGCTGCGCCGGTACAGGGGGTCGAGGATCAGCCCGCCGATCTCGGTGGGGCCGTCGGGGGTCGAGCGCAGCCGCAGCTTCGCGTGCACGAAGCGGCGATCGAGCTCCGCGCTGTCGCGCTCCTCGCTCGAGAGCTCGAGCCAGTAGTGGGGGCTCGCCGGGGTCCCGTGCTTCGCGATGATCGTCGAGGTTCCGACGCAGCGGCCCGTCGCGAGCTCCTCGAGCACGAAGACGTAGACGCCGCGTCGCCAGTCACCGCCCTCCCAGTCGCCCGCGAACGAGCGCTCCGAGATCTCGATGCGGCCCGCGAGGAACTCGCGGTCGCTCGGCAGGTTCATCGAGTCGAGCTGCGCGGCGAGCGCGACGAGCTGCTCGAGGTCGCGCGCCGCGACGGGGCGCAGGATCAGCACGGCAGCCCCCGCTCGGCCGCGACGCGGCGCAGCGCCTTCTCGAGGATGGCGAAGCCCTCCTCGAGCTCGAGGTCGGTCACGTTCACCGGGAGGAGGAGCCGGATGCGGGTCGGCTCCGCGCCGGCGGTGAAGACGAAGAGCCCCTCCTCGAAGGCCGCCTGCAGCACCGCCTGGGCGGTGTCGGCGCGGCCGTCGAGCGGCACGAAGGCGTGCATCGCGCCGATCCCCTCGGCGCGCGAGACGCCCCGCGGGCAGCTCTTCGCGAGCGCCTCGAAGCGGCGTGCGACGCGCCGGCCGAGCCCGGCCACGCGGCCCTCGGGGCCGAGATAGCCCTCGCTCTCGAGGCGTTCGATGATGCGGGTACCGACGGCCATGCCGACGCCGGCTCCGGCGTAGGTCCCAGCCACGAGGCCGGGCCTCGGATTGTAGTCCTTCGAGAAGAGCACGGCGCTGCCCTGAAGGATCTTGCCGGCCGTCGCGACGTCGACCCACTCCTCGAGCCCCAGGGTCCGGAAGGCGAAGAGCTCGCCGGTCCGCACGAAGGTCTGCACCTCGTCGACCCAGACCGCGATGCCGGCGGCGCGGCAGCGGCGCATCAGGGCGGCGAAGAACTCGCGGGGGGCGGTGCGGATGCCGCCCTCGCCCTGGACCAGCTCGAACAGCATCGCCGCGATGCGGCCCGGGAAGCGACGCAGATGTGCGTCGAGCGCGGCCAGGCTGCGCCCGATCGGGTCCGGATGGCCGGCGTCGTAGAACGGGACCAGCAGCGCGGCGCCGCGCAGCGGCAGGCCCTCGCGATAGGCGGCCTTGTCGGTGAGCTCGGCGAGCGCGGTGGTACGGCCGGCGAAGCCGCCCTCGAAGACGGCGATGCGATCGGCCGGCGCGTGCTTCTGGTAGACGATCTTGAGCGCGTTCTCGTTGGCGATCGCCCCCGAGAGCGAGAGCCATGCGTGTCGCAGGCGCGGGCCCGCGTGCCGCAGGAGTGCGCGCGTGAGGCGCAGGTACTCGGGGCCGGGGAGCAGGTGGCCCTGGAAGACGACGTCGCTCGCAGCGGCCGCGACGGCGGTCTCGACGAGGTCGCGGTCGCCGTGCCCGAAGCCGTAGACGCCGATGCCTCCGATGAAGTCGAGGCGGGTGCTGCCGTCCGCGAGCCGGACGCGTGCGCCGCGGCCGAGGCCGGAGGCGAGCGCGGGCAGCGCGAGCGGGCGGCCCCGCAGGCGGCCGACCTCGCGAACCGCCCGCGCGTAGGCCGCCGGGGAGAGCGCGCGGCTCCCGGCCTCGCGCACCACGGCGTCGACGAGGGCGGCCGCGGCCTCGCGCACGTCGGGTGCGGCGGCGAGCGAGTCGGTCGAGGTCGACGCGTGTCTCCGGGGCATCCCGAAGAGATCTATCGGCCGGCCCGGTCGGCCGCTTGCGGCGACGTCGGCGGGTGATTCGGGCCCCGGCTCCGGGCCTTGCTGCGCGGTGGGCTATCCTGCGAACTTGCGCTTGATCTCGCGCGCGCCCGCGACGATGAGAGAGGCCATGCGCCCGAGGCCCCGAGTGCGAATCCGCCGCATCGGCCGCGGCGATCCCCACGCCGAGCGGCGCGAGGCGCTGGCTGCCGTGACGCCGTACATCGGGCTGGTCCGGGCGCCGATCTACCCGGCCGCTCCGGCGGCGGCTACCCCCGATCTCGTCGTCGCCACCTACAACGTCCACCGCTGGACGTCGGTCGCCACGCGCCGGGCCCCCGACTCCGAGCGCGCCCACTTCGTGATCTCCGAGCTCGGCGCCGACGTGATCGCGCTGCAAGAGGCGGTGCGCCCGTTCGCCGGAGAGGACCCGCTGGTGCGGCTCGCGGATCGCCTGCGGCTGCACCTCGCGTTCGTGACGACGCGCATCCACCGCCACGGCGAGCTCGGCAATGCGATCCTCTCGCGCTGGCCGATCACGGGCGCCTCCCTCCTCGACCTGTCCTTCTCGCGCATGGAGAGGCGCACCGCGGTGGCCGTCCAGCTCGCGGGCGACGCAGGTCCGCTCACGGTGGTGGCGACCCACCTCGCGCTGGTCGACCGCACGCGCCACCAGCAGGTCCGCCATCTGCTCGACCACCCGCAGCTCCAGGGGCCGGTGATCCTCCTCGGCGACATGAACGCCTGGCGCTCGGGCGACCGCGCCACCCGCGCGCTCGAGGCGGAGCTGCCGAGCCCGGCGGAGATCGAGTGGCCGGCGACCTTCCCGGCGGCGCGCCCGGTGCTCGCGCTCGACCGCATCTACGCGCGCGGCGCGAAGATCGTCGAGGTGCGCGCGCACCAGACCCCGGCCGCCCGCCGCGCCTCCGACCACCTCCCCGTCGTCGCCCGCATCAAGCTCCTCTGACCGCCGCCTCCGAGGCAACGCGATCGCCTGGAGTATCCCCGCAAGCGGCGCCGAAGGCGCCGCGCGCAGCGAGCCGCAGGCGAGCGAAGTCAACAGACGTGCTGCAGCTCAGCTGTGCCGGCGCGCCTCTCCGACGAGGACGACCTCGCCGCGCGGCTTGGACGTGAGGTCGCGGTCGGGCTCGATCGAGACGCTGACCCGTGCGACGCGCCCGAGGTCGTGCGGAACGGGCGCGACGAGCGTCGCCTCGCCGTTGGTGTCGGCCTCGAAGGGGCCGAGGCCGACGACCTCGCCGCCGTCGGTGAAGAGCCAGAGCGCGTAGAGCCGGCTGGGATCGGGCTCGAGGCCCGTCACGTGCAGGTAGCAGTACCAGTTCTTCCAGTCCCACACGACGCGCGCGCGCGCTTCGTGCCCGCCGGCGCCGACGAGGGTGAGCGCCTCCGACTTCTCCGACGAGAGCACCGCGATCGCCTTGCGCGCGAGCACGAGGTCGCTCTCGAGCGAGCGCCGCGCGGCCTCTTCGTCGGCGAGGTCGCGATCGAGCTGGGTCCGCTCGGCGCTGACCTGGGCGAGCTCCGAGCGGAGGTCCGCCACGCCGCGCTCCACCCCGTCGAGCTCGCGTCGAAGCGTCTCGATCTGCGCCGCGCGGGCGCGCTCGGCGGCGCGCTGCGTCACGGCAACGCCGAGGAAGGCGGCGAGCAGCGCGGCGACGCCGGCGGCCAGCGCCGGATGGCGCAGCCAGCGCCCGGGCCTCGCGGGCCGGCTCGCGTCGATGCGGCGCAGCAGGCGTTGCTTCACGGCGGGCGAGGGGGCGACCGGCGGGAGCGCCTGGCCGAGGGCCGCGATCTCGGCGCGGGCCGCGGCCAGGCGCGCGGTCGCGTCCGGGTCACCGCCCGCGAGCCACGCCTCGACCTCGTCCCGCTCGTCGCCCTCGAGCGCGCCGCCGGCGTACAGGAAGATCAGCTCGTCGCGCTCGTCGCGGCTCACGTGTCGCTCGTCCCTTCGCGCAGCGCGCGAAGCGTCTTGCGCAGCCCGAGCAGCCCTTGTCGGATCCGCGTCTTCACGGTGCCGAGAGGATCGCCGAGGCGCTCGGCGATCTCGCGGTGGGACAGCCCCTCGAAGAAGTTCAGCTCGACCGCGCGACGGTGGGACTCGGGCAGCTCGCCGAGCGCCCGGTCGATGGCAGCGCGCCGCTGCGACGCCAGCGCGTCGCCGAACGGATCGTTTCCGGGGCCCGGCGCGACCGGCACCTCGCCCTGCGGGCCGACCTCGTGCGCCGTGAGCCAGACCCCCTCGCGCCGTCTCCGGAAGCGCAGCCGATCGAGCGCGCGGCTCCGGGAGAGCGTGAGCAGGTAGGAGAGCGGCTCGGCGCGGGTCGCGTCGTAGCGATCGCGACGCCTCCAGACCTCCCAGAAGATCTCCTCCAGGACGTCCTCGGCCTCGGGGCGGTCGCGCAGGATGCGGATGCAGGTCGCCAGCACCGCGCCGGCGTGCCGCTCGTAGAGGCGCTCGAAAGCGCGCACGTCGCCGGCCGCGATCGCGCCCATCAGCTCCGCGTCGTCCGGCTCGATGGGCGGCTTGGGGGGGATGGCGGTCACACGGGGTCCGCGCTCCGTCGGGCCGCGCCTGGCCCCCCAGCTCACGAGCCCGGGCGGGTCGGCTGCCTCGGCGCCGAGTCTACCCCAGCGCTGTGAAGGCCCGCGGCCAGGCTGCAGGAGCGCGCTCGCCGCCAGGGGCGGCCATGCGATCGCGGACATCGGACCCCCGGGGACACCCAGGCTTCGCCGAGGCCTCCCGTCGACCTCGCAGGCTGTACGTCCGGCGTGAGCCGGTGGATACACGCTCTTGCGCCGCGGCCTCGGGGGGTCGGCGGGGCCGGCCGACCGATCCCCCGCCGGCACCGATCGGAGGTCGACACCGATGTGAGTCAGCTCAGCGCGTACGGAGCACGTCGCCGCGGACGCGCCAGCCCTCGCTCCCGTAGATGAAGGGCACGTACCACCACCAGTGGTCGATCTGCGCGTCCGTGATCAGGTCGCCGTCGCCGCGAGCCAGCGTCTTCTCGACGGCCTCCTGGAGAGTCGGCGACATCGTCCGCGTCGGGACCCACAGGTAGGTATGCGCCTCGGACTCGCCCTCCACGCCCTGCACGCGCGGCGCGCCCTGGGTCTGGAAGCCGATCGCCGGCGGGTTCTCGGTCGAGATCGCGGCGATGTGCGGCCCCGGCGGCATGTCGACCTCGGGGATGTCGACCGAGTCGCCGCGCACGGTGATCGTCTCGACGCTGGCGAACAGGAACCACCACTGCCGCGACCAGACGTGCACGCGCGAGAGGACGTCGCCGCCGCTCTTCGAGAGCGCCCGCTCCACGGCGCGCTCGAGGCGCGGCGGATCCTGGGTCGGGATCAGCAGGAACGACGTGGCGCGCGTGTCGCTGCCCTCGACGCCGTGCTTCACCGGCAGGTGGTTGACGTCGACCTTGCGGAGGTCGAGATCCACCGGACGGGTCGCGACGATCGGCAGGTAGCCCTCGTCGATGGCGCAGCCCGCCGTCGCGACGAGCGCGACGACGAGGGCCAGGGCGCGATGCATCGAAGCGGCCTCCCGTGGTGGACGCGGGCGCGAGTCTAGGGCACCGCGCTGCCCCCGCCTCACGGCTCGAGCGCCCACGTGACGCCGACGGTCACCGCGAGCTCGAGCTGTCCCGGCGCCACCGGGACCGGCGCCGCTTCCGCGCGCGCCATCGCCATCGGCCAGGGGCCCGGCGGCCGCCCGCCGCCCTGCTCCTCGATCTGCAGCACGCGCCCGAGCTTCGCACCGGCCGCGGTGGCGAGGAGCTCCGCCTTGCGGCGCGCGTCGGCGACCGCCTTGCGGCGCGCCTCGTCGAGCAGCGGATCCGGCTCGCCCACCGAGAAGGAGATGCCGCCGATCTGGTTCGCGCCGGCCGCGACCAGCCGGTCCAGCACGGCACCCACCTTGTCGACGCCGGTCACCGAGACCTCGACCAGGTTCTCGGCGCGGTAGCCGATGATCTCGGGCACGTCGGTGCGCCTCGGATGCGGGGCGTACAGGGGGCTCAGGGAGAAGTTGCGGGTCTGGATGTCCTTCTTCGGGATGCCGGCCTTCTCGAGCGCGGCGAAGACCTGCTGCATGGCGGCGGTGTTCGCGCGGACGGCGTCGGCCGCTCCCGGCGCCTCGCTCACCACGCCCGCCGAGACGCGACCGGTGTCGGGGACCGCCGAGGTCGAGCCGCTCCCGGTCACGGTGATCGAGGGCGGCGCCTGATCGGCACGGGCGGCCGGCACGGGAGTCAGAGCGAGCGCAGCGAGCGCCGCGGCGAAGATGCGGATCGGGGCCTTCACGATGGTTCTCCTGATGGAGCGCGTTGCGCGTCGCCACCATGGAACCCCAGCTCGGCCCGCTGGTCACGTCAGCTCGGCCCGCGGGTCACGCCGGTGCGCGTCGGGGACCGGCGGGTGCTTGCAGGAGGCTCGCGGCGGGGGGAGAATCGGCGGCCATGAAGGGCATCGCGCGGCTCGTCGCGGCGCTGGCGCTCGGCGCTCTCCTCGGCGGCTGCGCCTCTCTCGAGGCGATGCGGCTGTACGAGAGCGGCACCCACGCCCTCGACCGCGGCGACTCGCAGCGGGCGGTCGCCGACCTCGAGCGCGCCGCCGCCCTCGCGCCCGACGCATCGCCGATCCAGAACCATCTCGGCCTGGCGTACCAGGAAGCCGGACGGCAGGAGGACGCGCTCCGCGCCTTCGAGCGCGCCGTCGCGCTCGACTGCAGCAACGAGGCCGCCGTCGCGAACCTGCGGGCGGTGCGCAGCCGCGAGAGCCCGTGAGCGCCGGCGACGACGATCGCGACGAGCGGCCGCGCCGTTCCTGGAGCGAGATCGACAAGCTCCGCGACCGCCCGCGCACCCGCAGCGACGAGCGCCGCCCGCGCGGCGCCGCGGCCGAGGCGCGCTCGCGATCGGCGACACAGCAGTATCTGAAGAAGCTCGATGGGCACCTCTTCGCGAAGGGTCCGAAGCGGACGGGCGCAGGCGACGCGCGCGCCGAGGCGGTGCGCGCGGCGCTCGGCACCGCCGGGCTCGCCGAGGCGTGTCGCGCGTATCTGGTCGAGCTCGGCCCGCCGAGCGACCCCGGCCTCCTCTCCGCCTTCCTCGACGCACCCGACCGCGAGCTCCAGCGGGTCGGCGCGTCGGCGATCGCGGAGCAGCGCGCGGCCGGCGCGCTCGTGCTCACGGCGGGCCTTCGCGCACAGCTCCGGATGCTGGCCGGCGGCCCCGACGACGAGCTGGCCGAGGCGGCTGAGCGGGCGCTCGGCGACGGCTGACAGTGCGGCGTCCTGTTCTAGACTCGTGGCAGATGCCGCACGACCTGGAGCGCGATGCGCTCTCCCGGTACCTCGAGGACCGACACCTCAAGCGGACGCGCCAGCGCGACGCGATCCTCGACGTGTTCGTCGAGACGCAGGGGCACATCTCGAGCGAGGATCTGTTCCAGCGGGTTCGCGAGCGCCATCCGCACATCGGCTACACGACCGTCTACCGCACCATGAAGATCCTCTGCGAGGCGGGCCTCGCGGTGGAGCGCGTGTTCGAGGACGGCGTCACCCGGTTCGAGATCCCGCACGAGCACCACGACCACCTGGTGTGCCTGCGCTGCGGGCGGATCGTGGAGTTCGAGTGCTCGATGATCGAGACCGCGCAGGAGCGCATCGCCAAGGAGTACGGCTTCCGGCTGCTGCGCCACCGACACGAGCTCTACGGGCACTGCCCCGAGTGTCGGAATCTCTGAGCGCCGAGCTGCGGGAGGACCGCGACGTCTCGGGTGCCCGGGTGCTGCGCTTCGCGGGACGCCTCGACGCGCAGTCGACCGGGACGCTCTGGAGCCGCGCGGTGGCGCTCGCCGGAGAGGACGCCGGATCGGTCGTGGTCGACGCGAGCGGGCTCGAGTACTGCGACGGAGCCGGTGCCGCGCTGCTGACCGCGCTGCGCGACCGCTCCGAGCGCGCGGGCGCGCACTTCGCGCTGCGCGGGCTGCGGGACGAGTTCCGCCCGCTGATCGAGCTCTATCCGCCCCCGCGCGCGGCGGCCGCCCCGAAGGCGGCGCCGCGCGCGGGGCTCGTCGCGCGGCTCGGCCGCGCGGCGCTCGCGCAGCTGGCGGAGCTGCGCGCGCTGGTCACCTTCGTCGGAGAGCTGCTGCTCGCGCTCGTCGCCGCCGCCCGGCACCCCCGCGAGCTCCGCATCCGGGACGCGGTGGTGGTGGCGGAGCAGGCGGGCATCGGCGCCGTCTCGATCGTCTCGCTGGTCGGCTTCCTGCTCGGCCTGATCCTCGCCTTCCAGTCGGCGATCCCGATGCAGCGCTTCGCCGCGCAGATCTTCGTCGCCGACCTGCTCGGGATCTCGATGCTGCGCGAGCTCGGGCCGCTCATGGCCTCGATCCTGCTGACCGCGCGATCCGGCTCCGCCTTCGCCGCGGAGATCGGGACCATGAAGGTCAACGAGGAGATCGACGCGCTCACCACGATGGGGCTCGCGCCGGTGCGCTTCCTGGTGGTGCCGCGCGTGCTGGCCGCCGTGGCGGTGATTCCGGCGCTCGCGATGCTCACCAACCTGGCCGGCCTGCTCGGGGGCGCCGTGGTATTCCGCTCGCTCGGCTTCCCGCTGGTCACCTACGTGACGCGCGTGTCGGATGCGGTGACGGTCGGCGACGTGGTGGGCGGGCTCGTGAAGGCGATGGTGTTCGGGGTGATCGTGGCCGGCGTCGGCTGCCTGCGCGGGCTCGAGACGGGCGAGGGCGCGCAGGCGGTGGGGCGCTCGACGACGAGCGCCGTGGTGAGCGGCATCATCCTGATCGCCGCCGTGGATGGCATCTTCGCCGTGTTCTTCTACGCGTTGGGGATCTGAATGGGGAGCGGCGGCGGGGAGCCGATCATCCGGGTCGAGCAGATGACGGCGCGCTACGGCGAGCGCACCGTCTTCGACGGCGTCTCCTTCGACGTCGACCGCGGCGAGGTGTTCGCGATCCTCGGCGGCTCAGGCTGCGGCAAGAGCACGCTGCTCAAGCACATGATCGGCCTCTACCACCCGGCGGCCGGCCGCATCTGGATCGAGGGCGAGGACATCACCGCGGCCGAGGGCGCCGCGCGGCTGCGCATCCTCCGCAGGATCGGGGTGATGTACCAGAGCGGCGCGCTGTTCGGCTCGATGACGCTGCTCGAGAACGTGCGCTTGCCGCTCGAGGAGTTCACCGCGCTGCCCGCCGAAGCGATGGATCGCATCGCCGCCAGCAAGCTCCGGCTGGTGCAGCTCGAGGGCTTCGAGGAGTTCCTGCCGGCCGAGATCAGCGGCGGCATGAAGAAGCGCGCGGCGATCGCGCGGGCGATGGTGCTCGACCCGGAGATCCTGTTCCTCGACGAGCCGTCGGCCGGTCTCGATCCGGTCACCTCGGCCGAGCTCGACGAGACGATCCTGCGCCTGTCGCAGACGCTCGGCGTCACCTTCGTCGTCGTCACGCACGAGCTGCCCAGCATCTTCGCCATCGCGCACCGCGCGATCATGCTGGACGCGGGCGCGCAGGGGATCATCGCCGAGGGCGCGCCGCAGGATCTCCGCGACCACAGCCCCGACGCCCGGGTGCGCCGCTTCTTCCGGCGCGAGGCGGAGCCCGGACCGCTGGACGCGCGCGCATGAGCCAGGAGGCCCGCTACTTCCGCGTCGGCGCCTTCGTGCTCGGAGGGATCGGCCTCGCGCTGGCGCTGCTGGCCGTCCTCGCCGGCGGCCAGCTCCTGCGGCGCCCGCTCATCGTGGAGACCTACTTCGCCGAGTCGGTGCAGGGCCTCGAGGTGGGCTCTGCGGTGAAGCTGCGCGGCGTCAAGCTCGGGACCGTCTCGTCGATCGGCTTCGTCGGCGATGCCTACCTCCTGCCGAGCGAGCAGGAGCGCCTGGCCTCGGCCCAGTGGGTGCTGGTGCACATGGAGATCGCGGGCGATCCCGACGACCGGCGCAGCCTGGCCGAGCGCCAGGCCGACCTGCAGGCGCTCGTCGATCACGGCCTGCGGGTCCGGCTCACGCCGCTCGGCATCACCGGCACCTCGTTCGTGGAGGCCGACTATCTCGACCCGCAGAAGTATCCGCCGCTGCCGATCAGCTGGACGCCCGACCACCTCTACATCCCGTCGGCGCCGAGCACCATCAACCAGCTCTCGTCGGCGGCGGAGCGCGTGATGGAGCACATCAGCCACATCGACGTCGAGGGGCTGCTCAACAACCTCGACCGGCTCGTCGCGAACCTCAACACGAGCGTGGCGGCGGCCGACGTGCCCGCCCTGCGCCACTCGGTGGCCGACCTGCTCGCCGACATCCAGAAGACCAGCAGCCAGGCGCGCCGCACGCTCGCGGACGCCGACGTCGCCGCGATCCGGCGCGACGCGCAGGCGGTCCTCGGGCAGCTCACCGGCACGCTCGGGAAGCTGCAGCAGATCGTCGACTCGGGAGGCGGTGACCTCGACGCGACGCTCGAGAACCTGCGCGTCGCCACCGAGAACCTTCGCGAGGTCACCGAGACCGCCAAGACCTATCCCTCGTATCTGGTGTTCGGCGCACCACCGGCCGCGCCGCCGGAGAGCAAGCCATGACCGCGAAGCCCGCCGGATCATTGGGGCGCGCGGCGGTCGGGCTGGCCGCGGTGGCGCTGCTCGTGGCCGGCTGCCTGGGCGGGCTGCAGCGGAGCGCGCCGCAGCAGGAGCGCTACGCGCTGGCTCCGCAGCGCGACGGCGATGGCGTCGGGCCGGGGCGCGGCGGCCTCTACATCGAGCGCGTCGAGGTGTCGCCGCTCTTCGAGCGCGAGGGCTTCGTCTATCGCGTCGGTGCCAACCGCTACGAGAGCGACTTCTACCGCCAGTTCTTCGTCCCGCCCGGATCGATGGTGCGCGAGTCGCTGCGCGCCTGGCTCGCGGCCTCGATGCTCTTCGATCCCGTCGACGCCGGGCGCGCCGGCGGCGCGTCGTGGCGGCTCGCGAGCCGGGTCGACGAGCTGTACGCGGATCTGCGCGAGCCGGCATCGCCGCGCGCGATCGTGGCGATCGCGTTCGAGCTGCGGCCGGCGTCGCCGCACGGCGAGATCGCCTTTGCGAAGGCGTACGCCGCCAGCGAGGCTGCGCACGACGACTCGCCCGCCGCCCTCGCCGACGCCTGGAGCCGCGCGCTGGCCCGCGTCTACGGCGCGCTCGAAGGGGACCTGCGCGCCGCGTCGTTTGACCGCCCTGCGGCCCGCCGGTAGGCTGCAGCGCGCACCGAGGTCGCGATGAAGCAGTACTGGGCCAAGCATCAGGGGCGCATGCGCTGGGGGGTGCGAACCCCGCTCGAGAAGGGCGAGGGCCTGTACACGTCGGACGCCGGCAACCTGTTCATCTGGTCCGATGCCGTCGCCGTGCGCGACGGGTGCCTGATCTTCCACAACGACGCCGGCGCCATCCAGTGCGCCATCGCGCCCGGCCGCTGGGACGCCGTCTTCGAGGCCGCGCCCGACGACACCCCGCAGTCGGTGGAGACCCGCTGAGCCCAGACGGGCCGCCATTTCCGACGCCGTTTCGGGTATGCTGCGCCGGAATCGCCACGAAGGGGGAAGCCGTGCCGATCCGAACGCCCATCCCGGCCGCAGCGCTCCGCATCGCCGCCGCTCTCGCGCTCGCCCTCGCCTCCGCGTGCGCCGGCTCGAGCGGCTCGAAGGGCGGCTCGAATCCGGCCGACCAGGTGGGCTGGACCTCGACGGCGCCGACCAAGGCCTGGGACCAGGCGGCGGTGAAGAGCCTGGCCGCGCAGCTCGAGAAGCAGGCGAACACGCTCTGGGTGTCGGTGCTCGATCTGCCGAACCTCGGGCAGGTCGGCACGGGAGACGCCGCGGATACCTCGCGTCTCCAGTACAAGACGCGCCGGATCCGCGAGCAGGCGATGGGGCTCAGCGCGGCGCTCTCGGCCGGGCAGGGGCGCACGGAGACCCTGCCGCAGGTCGAGGACCTCGGCGAGCAGGCGGACGACCTGCGCATCATCCTGCAGCGCATGTTCGTGCAAGAGCCGCTTCCGACGCAGCTCGCCGCGGCGCGCGCGACATGGTACCAGCTCCTGCCGTACTACGGGATCAAGCCGCCGCCCCGCATCTCGCTCTCTCAGTAGGCGCCTCGTGTCCCTCGCGATGAGCCGCGCCGAGCGGGAGGCCTTCCTCGCCGGCGTACACGTCGGTGTGATCAGCGTGGCGGAGCCGGGACGCGGCCCGCTCGCGGTCCCGATCTGGTACGCGTACGAGCCGGGCGGCGAGATCCTGGTGGTGACCGACCGCGACTCGCGCAAGGGCCGGCTGCTCGCCGAGGCGCGCCGCTTCTCGCTGGTCGCGCAGACCGAGACGGCTCCGTACCAGTACGTGAGCGTCGAGGGCCCGGTCGTGGCGATCGAGCCCGCCGACCTGGAGCGGCACCTGCGCCCGATGGCGCGTCGCTACCTCGGCCGCGAGCTGGGCGACGGCTACGTCGCCGCGACCGCCGCGGACCGCGAGCACAGCGTGGCGGTGCGCATGCGCCCCGAGCGCTGGCTCACCGTGGACTACCGCAAGCAGTTCGGCGGCTAGGCCTGCGGCGGACCCGCCTGCTCGACCCAGGCCTCGAGGTCCTGCGGCACCGCGGTCGGATCGTCGCGGATCGGACCGAAGGCCTCCCCGAAGTTGGCGCGGAACATCTCGTCGTAGCGCGCGGCGATGCGGTCGCTCATCAGCCCGATCGCCTTCAGCGTCGGGATCACGAAGCCGCGGATCGGACCGCGCCGGCCGCCGGTGCGCGCGAGCGACGCGGCGATCGTCTCGCGCTCCTTCGTGAGCTCCGCCATGGCCACCGCCGGGTCGACGCCCGCGCCGCGCCAGAGCTCGAAGACGCTGTCGCGCATCGTCCCACCGCCGCGCGAATCGACCAGGCGGCGCGCCGCCTCGAAGGCAAAGTCCTCGAGCTCGGCGCGCCTCGCCGCGGACAGCGTCGGCACCAGCGCCGACAAGTACTTGATGCCGTAGCCGGTGTGGCGGGCCTCGTCGCGCGAGACGTAGGTGAGCAGCTCGCGCAGCAGCGGCTCGCGCGTGGCGTTGCGCATGTCCCGGAAGCTGTAGAGCGCGAGCCCCTCCGTCACGACCTGCATCCCGACCGCCTTGCACATCCAGTCGTCGGTGGCGAGGACGTCGTCGAGCAGCGCCCGCAACGGCGGCGCGATCGGCTGCACGCAGTCGAGCTTGCGGATGTAGGCGGCGAAGACCTCCACGTGCCGCGCCTCGTCGAGAGTCTGCGTCGAGGCGTAGAACTTGGCGTCCATGTGCGGCACGGCCGCCACGAGCTGGGCCGCGACCATGAGCGCGCCCTGCTCCCCGTGCAGGAAGTTGGAGAGCATGAACGACGCGCTGCGGCGCGAGACCTCCCAGCGCGTCTCGGTCGGCAGCCCGTTCCAGAAGCGCGTCTCCTGGATCGGCACCCCGCCCATCGAGAAGCTGCGCGAGAAGGCGTCCTTGTCGATCTCGCGCTCCCAGTCGAGCTGCTTGAGGGCGATCCACTGGCGCTCGAGCGCGTTGGCGTAGAGGGTCCGGAGCTCGTCGATCTCGGGCTCGTAGTTCCAGTTGTAGACGGCTTCGAAGGCGGTCTTGACGCCCTCGGTGGGGATCGGATGGCGCTCGGGGAGGGGATTCTGCATGCCGCCAGTCTATCGGCGACTCAGTCCTCGAGCACGACCACGGCGTTCGGGAGCTCGTCGGGATTCACCGGCGGCGCTGGCAGGTGCGCGGCGAGGATCTCGCCGCAGCGGCGCACCGCCGCCTCGAGGCCCGGCACCGGGCGCCCATGGCGCATGCCGTCGACCGCGAGGTCCACCACCTCCTGCCAGCTCTCGTCCGGTCCGAGCGCGCGGTGGATCCCTTCGTCGGCGAGCACCACCACGCGCCGCTCGAGCAGCGCGGCCAGGATCAGGATCCCGGTGCGGCCGCGCGTGCGCGTCAGGCCCTGCTCGGCGAAGCAGCGGCGGGCGCGCTCGAAGACCCTCCGCTCGGCGAGCGCCGCAGGCAGGAGATGGCGGCGCACGCCCTCGACGCGCGCGAGCGCGTGCCCCAGAAGAAGCGCGACGGCCTGGGCGCCGAGATAGGCGGTCCACGGGAGCGGGGGCGCGAGCACGCCGAGCCCGAGGAAGGCGAAGGCGGCGAGCGCGGTGCCGAGCCGCCAGCCCGCGCTCCCGTACTCGTCGCAGGCGCCGACCACGGCGATCACGATCTCGCCGCCGGTCCGCCGCTCCTGCTCGGCGACGACCGCCTCGAGGTGCTGGCGCGCGGCGGGGTCGATCAGCTCGAACACGCGCATGTGTCACCAGCTCCCGGAGGCGCCGCCGCCGCCGAAGCCGCCGCCTCCGCCGCCGAAGCCGCCGCCCCCCGATCCCCCGCCGAAGCCGCCCCCGCCCGGGAGGAAGATCGGCCCGCCGAAGCCTCCGCCGCGGCCGCCCAGGCCTCCGGTCCCGAGGCTGCCGAGCAGAAGGCCGATCGCGAAGGCCACGCCAGCCCACGCGAGGCTCGCCAGCAGGAGCCAGGCGATCCCGCCGGAGAGCGCGCCTCCGAGCAGGGCGCGGAGCGGGCGCACGCGCTGGAAGGGAGCGCTCAGGATCGCACCGAACAGCGCGGCGAAGAAGAGCGCGGCGATGGGATCTTCGTGCGGAGCGCCCCGCTGCGCCGGCGGCCGATCGCGCGCCTCGCCGCGTGCCGCCGCCATCAGCGCCTGGGTCGCGGCCTCGAGGCCGCCGGCGAAGTCGCCGGCGCGGAAGCGCGGCCCCATCACCTCGTCGATCACCCGATGCGCGACGACGTCGGGCACGGCGCCCTCGAGCCCGTAGCCGACCTCGATGCGCGCGCGGCGGTCCTGCGACGCGACGACGAGGAGGATCCCGTTGTCGGTGCCCTTCTGGCCGAGCTTCCACGCCTCGGCAACGCGCAGCGCGAACGATTCGATCGGTTCGCCCGCGGTGGTCGGCACCGTCAGGATTGCGATCTGATCGCCGGTCTCCTCCTCGAAGCGGGCCAGCGTCTCCTCGAGGGACTGCGCGCGGTTGGCCGGCAGCAGGTGGGCGAGGTCGGTCACCCGCGCGCGCAGCGCCGGCACCGGGACCTCCGCGCGCGACGCCGCGGCGAGCAGCGCGAGCGCGACGCAGACCGCCGGTCCGCAGCGCTGCGTCAGAACTTCACCTGCGGCGGCTCCGCGGCGCCCTCGCGCGCCTCGAAGGTGGGGCGCACGTCCGCGTGCAACAGGAAGCGGGCCGTCAGATTGGTCGGGAAGAAGCGGACCAGCTTGTTGTACTCCGCGACGCTGTCGATGTAGCGCTTGCGCGCCACGGCGATGCGGTTCTCGGTGCCCTCGAGCTGCGCCTGCAAATCGCGGAAGTTCTGGTTCGCCTTGAGGTCGGGGTACTTCTCGACCGTGACGAGCAGCCGGGAGAGCGCGCTCGACAGCTCGCCCTGCGCAGCCTCGAACTTCTTGAAGGCCGCCGGATCGTTCACCAGCTCGGGCGTCGCCTGGATGCTGGTCGCCTTGGCGCGCGCTGCGATCACGGCCTCGAGCGTGCCCTTCTCGAAGTCCGCGGCTCCCTTCACGGTGTTCACCAGGTTCGGCACCAGGTCCGCCCGCCGTTGGTACTGGTTGGCGACCTCGGCCCAGGCGGCCTTCACGGCCTCGTCGGCGCCCTGGATCCGGTTGTACCCGCAGCCGGAGAGCGCGAGGACGGCGAGCAGCGACGCCGGGGCGATGCGGACCTTCGAGCCCATGGATGCTCCTCCTGGGTGGCTCGCCCGAGTGTAGCCGCGCGCGTCTCGGGGCAAGCCCTCAAGCCGGCGGCGAGGGCGTCCGATCCGCGAGACATGACGCGCGGCGAGCTCACCTGTCCCATCTGCCAGGCCGACCTGCCGCTCGACGGCGACGAGAAGCCCGGCGACGAGGTGATCTGCAGCTACTGCGGCGCGCCGAGCCGCATCCTCGGCAAGCCCGACGACGAGTCGGAGTGGGAGGCCGAGGAGGAGGAGTACTAGGGCCGGTAGCTCGGGAGGCGATCCGTGAGCTCGGCGAGAAGGCGGCCCGCCTGGTCGCGCGGCGAGAGCAACGGCTCGGACACCGGCCAGCGGATCCCGATGGCGGGATCGTTCCACGCGATCGTCACCTCGTCGGCCGGCACGTAGACGTCGGAGCACTTGTACTCGACCTCGGCCGCCTCGCTGGTCACGCAGAAGCCGTGGGCGAAACCCTCCGGGATGAAGATCTGCCGGAAGTTCTCCGCGGAGAGCGCCACCCCGATCCAACGGCCGAAGGTCGGCGAGCCGCGTCGGATGTCGACCGCGACGTCAAAGATCTCGCCCTCGATGCAGCGCAGCAGCTTCGCCTGCGGGCGCCGCAGCTGGGCGTGGAGGCCGCGCAGCGCGCGGCCCGCCGAGCGCGAGTGGTTGTCCTGGACGAACGCGCAGGAGATCCCGCCGTCGCGGTACTTCGCTGCGTGATACGTCTCGAGGAAGAACCCGCGCGTGTCGCGGTGCACGTCGGGCTCGATCACGATGACGCCCGGGATCTCGGTGGGGACGAACTTCAAGCCGGACGTCCCTCGCTCGCGAGGCGCAGCAGGTAGGCGCCGTAGCTCGACTTCGCGAGCTCGCGGCCGAGCTTCTCCAGCTCGTCGCGGCCGATCCAGCCGTTGCGGTAGGCGATCTCCTCGGGGCAGGCGACCATCAGGCCCTGCCGCTCCTGCACGGTGTGGATGTAGCCGGACGCCTGCAGGAGGGATTCGTGCGTGCCGGTGTCGAGCCACGCGATGCCGCGGCCGAGCAGCTCGACGCGGAGCTGGCCGCGCCGCAGATAGGCCAGGTTCACGTCGGTGATCTCGAGCTCTCCCCGCGCCGACGGCTCGAGCGACGCCGCGATGTCCGCGACCTGGCCGTCGTAGAAGTAGATCCCGACCACCGCGTAGTGGGAACGCGGCGCCTTCGGCTTCTCCTCGATGCCGAGCACGCGGCCGTCCGCGTCGAACTCGACGACGCCGTAGCGCTCCGGGTCCTGCACCCAGTAGCCGAAGATGGTGGCACCCTCGCGGCGCGAGGCGGCCGCGGCGAGCCGGGCGGTCAGGCCCTGGCCGTGGAAGACGTTGTCGCCGAGGGCGAGCGCGACGCCCCCGCCGTCGAGGAACGCGCGGCCGATCAGGAAGGCCTGCGCGATGCCCTCCGGCCGGGGCTGCGCCGCGTACTGGATCGACACGCCGAGCTGGCTGCCGTCGCCGAGCAGGCGCTCGAAGAACGGCAGGTCGGCGGGCGTGCTGATCAGCAGGAGGTCGCGGATGCCCGCGATCATCAGCGTCGAGAGCGGGTAGTAGACCATCGGCTTGTCGTACACCGGCAGGAGCTGCTTCGAGATGCCGCGCGTGATCGGGTGCAGCCGCGTGCCCGATCCTCCCGCCAGAACGATGCCCTTCATCTGACTCTCCGCGTCCCGCTTCGACGAGGACCATAACAGGGCGTCGCCGCCGCGTCAGAGGGTCGTCGCCCGAAGTATCGGCCAGCGCCCGCGAGGCGGGTGCGCGCAGCGAGCCGAAGGCGAGCGAAGTCAGCAGCTACGGGAGGAAGCGCTCGGGCTGCTCGAGCTTGCGCGGCAGGTACTGGTCGATCACGTAGTTGAGGCCCCACTTGGCGAGCGCCTGCTGCTCGGCGCGCACGCCCATCCCGATCAGCTGCTCGATCGCCTCGCGCCACGGCTTGTGGCGCTGGAAGAACGGGTCGTTGCGCAGGGCGTCCCGGGCGCGCTTCACGTCGACGTCCTTGAGCGCGTGGGTCGGAAGCTGGTAGTCGACGACGTCCTGCGGTGTCACGCCGAGGAAGCGCGCCGTCGGCACGCAGAAGAAGCGGTTCACGTGCGCGGCCGAGCCCGAGCCGACCTTCAGCGTGCGATAGATGTTGGCGATGCCGTACGGATCGCAGTCGACGAAGGCGTAGACCGGGAGCCGCCGCTCGTCCGCGAGGCGCCGCACGAAGCGGCGCACCGCGCGGGTCGGCACGCCGCCCATCTCGACCAGGATGCAGTTGGCGCGCTCCCAGAACCGGTGGCTCTGCAGGCGCTGGAACATGCCGCCCGTCTCGATCAGGAGCACGAAGGCGGCGCTCGTCTCGAAGCGGAGCTCCTCGACCGAGCTCGGCACCGAGTACGCGCCCGAGCCGAAGGCGGTGCAGTCGATGCGCGCCTCGCGCCCGGTGGCGTCGCGGTCGATCACCACCAGCGGGCCCGACACGGAGCCGCCGTGCTCCTCGGGATAGAAGCGGAGCTGCTCGCGCGCCACGCCGTCCACCGAGAAGAGCGCCTCGATGTCGTCCATCACGGTGTCCGACTCGATCTGCTCGTCGAACTTGGCGGAGTCCCAGTTCTTCGAGATGTAGTAGGCCTCGCGCTTGGTGGCGAAGTCGTTGTTGCGGATCAGCTCCTTCGAGAGCGCCATCATGCGCAGCGTCTGCGCGAAGTTCTTGACGGTGTTGACCGAGAGCGTGCGGACCTTGCGCTGGCGCCCGATCTCGAGCCAGCCGCGCGCGGCGTCGTAGGAGACGTTCGAGAGCGCCCGCACCGGCAGCGCCAGGTCGGGTCGGCGCCCCTTGCGGATCGTCTCGTGCACGCGCTCGGCGGTGTGGTCGATGCGCGCAAGGGTCTGCGCGTCCGTGGCCTTCGCGCGGCGGCCGCTCGTCGGATGCTGAGCTGCAGCGCGTCTTTTCTTGCTTCGCCGGCGGGCCATCAGATCCTCCGCGTGCGCTCGAGCACCAGCGCGAGGCTCTTGGCCGTGCGCTCGCGCTCGCGGTCGTCGAAGCCGAGGATCTCCTGCAGCGCCAGCGCGACGTGCGGAATGTATTGCTCGATGTAGCCGCGCTTCTTCGCCTCCTCCGACTCGCGCCGCCGCCGGCGGATGTGTCCCGACACCTTGCGGCCGCACTCCTGCAGCGCGAGCCGGAGCTCCTTCACGATCTCCGGGTAGTGCGCGACGGCCTCCTTGCTCTCGGACGTGAAGGGCACCCAGACGCTCGCGACGTGCACGAGGAGCAGCATCGGTCCGATCGGCAGCGCTCCCTTCGGATGCTGGAGGCCGTAGGCGCGCCAGTCGGTGCTCGCGACCGCCCGCGTGATCGCGCAGGCGCCCTGCTGGTACTGGAGCGGCACGCGGTTCGCGAAGCGGTAGAGCGTCACCGGCTCCTCGGCGGGCAGCTCGCCGCCGTAGGCCAGGCCGACCTCGACCAGGAAGGGATTCCCGCGATACACCGCGGGCCGCCGCGTCGTGGCGGAGACGAAGTCCGTCTTCACCTCCGCGCGCAGCGCGCGCTCCACCAGCGACTCGCCGATCGGCGCGATGCAGTCGGTCGGCGGCGCCATGATGCGGGTCTTCTGGATCGCGGCGAGGATGCGCTCGGCCTCGTCCCGGCCGACGTCGCGCGGCCGCCGGCTGGTGGCGACCTTCGCCGCCGCGCAGATCTCGTCGGCCACGCGCGGCGAGACGCGCGAGAAGTCCCCGGTGAGGCAGCCGCGCAGGTTGCGCGCGGCGGTGTCGCGGAACATCTGCATCAGGACGCCGAGCTCGACGCCGTGCGGGTGGGGCCGGATCTCGGCGGTGGCCGGGGGCAGCTCGCCGGCGACGCGCGCGTGGACGACCGCTTCCGCCGGCTGCTTGCCCGGCCCGAGATACGTGATCTGCGCGTGCGGATTCGCCAGCGCGATCTGGCGCACGTAGCTGTCGACCGAGTGCTGCCCGCCGCGCCAGTTGCCGGCGAGCTCGATCTCGACGCGCGTGCCGTGCGGGACCTCCCAGTCGACGGTCTCGTCGCGCTGCACCTTCGGCTCGTTGCGCTGCGTGTCGATCACGATCTCGAAGTGGTGGGCCGGGCTGCGCTTGCCGGTCCGCGTGGTCACCGCGATCGGCCGGCCCGTGGTGAGGAGGCCGTGCATCCCGGCGGCGCTGATGCCGATGCCCTGCTGGCCGCGGCTCTGGCGCAGGCGGTGGAACTTCGAGCCGTAGAGGAGGCGCCCGAAGATGCGCGGCACCTGGGCGCGCACGATGCCGGGCCCGTTGTCCTGGACCGCGACCCGGAAGCGGCCCTCGGCCAGCTCCTCGATCTCGACGCGCACGTCGGGGAGGATGCCGGCCTCCTCGCACGCATCGAGGGCGTTGTCGACGCCCTCCTTCACGGTGGTGAGGAGCGCCTTGCTCGGGTTGTCGAAGCCGAGCAGATGGCGGTTCTTCGCGAAGAACTCCGAGACGGAGATCTCGCGCTGCTGGCGGGCGAGGTCGGCGGCGGTCGCCGCGCGCCGCGCCTTGGTCATCCGCGATCACCCCCCGATCGAGCGATGATCCGCGCCACTGCGGAGCGGGTCAAGCGGAGATGGGGACGAGCGGAGCTACGAAGGATCGATCTGGATCGGGCAGTCGCGGAAGTTTCCGCACAGGCGCACGGACCCGGAGTGGAGCATGTGCGCGACGGTCGCGATCACCTCGCGCTCGTTGTCCGCGACCTGGCTCACGGCCCACACCAGTTCCCACAGCGTCACGTGCGGCACCTCGGCGCGGGCCAGCAACCCCTCGAGCGAAACGGCAGCACCCATCGATCGGCTCCTCCCCCGGGTCTGTCTCCAGAGCACGATGCGTGCCACCGCGGAGCCACCGGGTGCCTCCTTCTCGGAACCCGTCGCATTTCAAATGGTTACGCGCTCGGCCCGGGCCCGAGGCAGTGGCAGGAGGCGCCTGGAGTGACGGATTTCGAACGCTCGGTGTTCAAACTCCGGCGGATCCGGCCGCCAGCTCCCCCTCGTCCCGCCGGTAGCCGAGCGCTTCGGCGACCGCCGGTGCATGGACCCGGCGCTCCGCCGCCAGGTCCGCCGCCGTCCGGGCGGCCCGCAGCAGGCGACGGGCCGCCCGCGCCGAGAGCCGCAGCCGCTCGACGGCCCGGCCCAGGAGGGCACGCGCCTCGGCCGTCGCGTCGACCGCCGCATCGAGCCCTGCATCCGGGATCGCGGCGTTGGTGCGCACGCCGAAGCGCGCGAGCCGCTGTCGCTGTCGCGCGCGCGCCTCGATCACGCGCCCGCGCACCTCGGCGCTCGAGGGCCCGTGGCTCGCGACGTCGAGCTCGCGCCACGCGACCGCCGGCACGCCCACGTGGAGGTCGATGCGGTCGAGCAGCGGACCCGAGACGCGCGCGCCATAGCGCGCGACGGCGGCGTCGGTGCAGCGGCACTCGCGCCAGCGCGAGAGCCGCCACCCGCACGGACAGGGATTTGCGGCGGCGACGAGCTGGAACTCGGCTGGGAAGACGCAGGTGCCGCCGGCGCGTGCCACCACCACGCGGTGCTCCTCCAGCACCTGTCGCAGCGACTCGAGCACCCCGCGCTCGAACTCCGGCAGCTCGTCGAGGAACAGCACGCCGCGGTGCGCGAGCGAGACCTCGCCGGGCCGCGGCGGGCTTCCGCCCCCGAGCAGGCCGGCGCGGCTCGCTGCGTGATGGGGTGAGCGGAACGGGCGCTCGCCGAGGATCGGTGTCTCTCCCAGGAGGCGTCCCGCGGCGCCGTGGATGCGCGTCGCCTCGACCGCCTCCTCGAAGTCGAGCGGCGGCAGCAGGCCAGCGAGCCGCTTCGCGAGCATCGTCTTGCCCGAGCCAGGGGGTCCCTGGAGCAGGAGCCCGTGGCCGCCCGCGGCGGCGATCTCGAGCGCCCGCTTGGCGCGCTCCTGCCCCCGCACGTCCGCGAGATCGGGCGCGGCCTCCGGTGCGGCGGGCGTCGCCGCGGGGTCGACGCGGACCGCCTCCAGGCCCGCGCCGGTCTGCAGGTGGCGGATCACGGCGACGAGGTCGTCGGCCGCGAGCACGTCGAGACGCGGGGTGAGCGCCGCCTCGCACGCGTTGGCGCGCGGAACGACCACGCGCCGGCAGCCGTGATCGCGGAGCGCGAGGGCGAGCGAGAGAGCGCCGCGCACCGGGCGCAGCCTGCCGTCGAGCGCCAGCTCGCCGACGAGCCCGAGCCCGTCCAGGCGCTCGGACTCGAGCGAGCCGGAGGCTACGAGCACGCCGACCGCGATCGGCAGGTCGAGGCCGGCGCCGCTCTTGCGGAGCGAGGCCGGTGCCAGGTTCACGGTGACGCGGCGCTCGGGGAAGCGATGGCCGGCGGCCGCCACCGCGGCGCGCACGCGCGCGGCGCTCTCGCGCACCGCGGCCTCGGGCAGCCCGACCACGTCGACCCGCGGCAGGAGCGAGCTGATGCGGACCTCGACCTCGACCGGAACTCCGTCGACGCCGGAGAGCACGGCGCCGAAGACGCGCGTCATCGATCACCGGCGGGACCGGTTTGCAGGGGCGAGGAGGGTGCGTCGGGACGGGGTGCCGGGTGCGGGGGCAGAAGGCAGGGTCTCTGCGAGACCCTGCCTTCCCCCTTTTCGGAGAGCCCCGCCAGGAGTGGGGCTTCCCGGATAGAAAGGTGGCCCGTGCGCCGATAAGGTGGCAGACGAGCCCGGTCGGCGAGCGACGGACGCTTCGCCGCTTGTCCTATACTCCCCTCCGGGCGCGGGGGGAGGCGTTGCGGCCCCGAAGGGGACCGAGCGGACCGCGTCGCCAGGGGAGGTGCCGTGCGATGGCCGCCATCCGGCCGCCGCGAATCCTTGTCGCGTTCGCTCTCGGAATCGGTCTCGAGCTGGCGCTCGGGGGCCTCGGCTGCGCCACCGCGCCCAAGCCACCGCCCGGCCCGGTGCCGGCGCTCAGCTCCGACACCATCGCTCGCTATCTCGAGGCGCAGAAGAAGGAGCTCGCCGCCATCTCGAACGCGAAGGTCGTGCGCCGGGAGGACCTGTTGCTCGTGACCTTCCCGAGCGAGGACCTCTTCGAGAGCGGGCTCCCGCGGCTCTCCGAGGACGCGCCGCAGCGCCTCGGCCCGCTCGCGCAGACGCTGCGCCGCTATCCCGAGAGCAACGTCGTGGTGCGCGGCTACACCGACTCGCTCGGCAACGCCAAGGCCAATCTGCGCCTCTCGGAGGAGCGCGCCACCAGCGTGAGCGGCTATCTGAGCAGCGCCGGCGTGGATGCGGGCCGACTCCGGGCGCTCGGCTTCGGCGAGCAGTCCCCGGTCGCCAGCAACGACACCGACGAAGGTCGCGAGAAGAATCGCCGGGTCGAGATCGAGATCGTCCCCGTTCAGGATTCCCTGCGCGAGGGCGGCGCTCCGCATTGAGACGCCGCCGCACCATGCACCTTGAGGCGACCGCCATGCGATTCCCGCTCGCCGCGCTACTCCTGGCCGCCGCCCTCCCAGCGTGGGCCGATCCGAGTCCGACCTCCGTCCGCGTCGTGATCGATTCGCCGAGGTCCGGCGAGAAGGTCGAGAACAAGGCCGATCAGGCTCCCATCCGCGGCACCGCGGTGGCGTCGGGGGAGCGGCCCGCCGAGTTCGACGTGATGGTCGTGATCGACGTCTCGGGCTCGACCGACGAGCCGAGCGGCGTGGACGTCGACGGCAACGGCGTGGTCGGCGTCGACCCGCACCTCGAGCTCTTCCCGCCGGGCTCCTACCCTGACGACCTGCGCAACACCGATCCCGGCGACTCGATCCTGAACGCCGAGGCCGCCGCGGCGCGCGCCATGCTGAAGGGCCTCGATCCGAAGCGCATACGCGTCGGCCTGGTGACGTTCGCCGGCGACGTGAACCCCGTCACCGGTGAGCGCCGCAGCCTGGACCAGCAGGACGCCTGGGTCGAGGTGCCGCTCACCACCAACTACGACGAGGTGCGCAGCGCCATCGACGCGATCGTCGCGCGCGGCGCGCACGGCGCCACCAACTTCGCGGCGGGCATCCGGACTGCGGTGACCGAGCTGACCGGTCTGCCCGGCGCGCACAGCCGCGCGCGCCCCCACGCGAAGCTCGTGATGCTCTTCCTGACCGACGGCGTGCCGTCGTTCCCGATCGGGCGCGGCGACGTCACCGACCCGGGCGACATCGAGGCGGCGATCTCCGCGGCGAACCTGGCGCACGAGGCCGGCATCGTGATCAACACCTACGCGCTCGGGCCGGAGGCGCTCGCCGGGCCCAAGGCGGTGACGGAGATGGCGCGCGTCACGCTCGGCACCTACACGCCGGTGCAGAACCCGGGCAACATCATCGCGCTGCTCCAGGGCGTCTCGTTCGCGAACATCGAAGACGTGGTGATCACGAACCTGACCACGGGCGACTTCTCGACCGACGTGCGGCTCAATCCCGACGGCTCCTTCGTGGGCTTCGTCCCGGTGCGCGAGGGCAAGAACCAGGTGCGGGTGACCGCGCTCGCCTCGGATGGCTCCAAGGGCAACGCGACCGTCGATCTCGAATTCGGCAAGGCGGCGCTGACGGACCGCGAGCTGGCGCTCCAGCTCGAGCAGATCCGACGCGTCAACAAGGAGCTCCTCCTGCTCCGCGAGCGCAAGCGCATCGACGACTTCCGCAGCCAGGAGAAGAAGGGCCTCGAGCTGCAGATCGAGAAGAACGACGGGAAGCCGACGGGGCCCTCGAACTAGAGCGGCGTGAGCGAGGGATCGGCGATCTCGCGCTTCACCAGCTTGCCGTTCTGGTAGATCGACGTCACGTCGATCTTGCCGTCGCCGTTGATGTCTTCCTCGCGCTTCACGAGCACGGTCTTGCCGCCCTGCTGCTCGAAGTACTCGAAGGTATCGGGCTTGCCGCGGTGCTTGGTGTCGCGCTCGACCCGGGTCACGACCTCGGCGCCGCCGTCCTGCGCGTAGTACGACCACGTGTCGATCGCGCCGTCGCCGTCGCGATCCTCTTCGATCCGCACGATGCGGCGGCTCTCGTAGTAGATCACCCGGTCGGGATGGCCGCTGTTCTTGCTGTCGTGGCTCTCCTCGACGAGCGAGCCCGCCTCGTAGCGGTAGAAGGCGTCGCGCACGCCGTCGCCGTCGCGGTCGACCTCCTTCGACACCATCACGCCGGCGGTGTAGTGCTCCCACACGTCCGGCTTGCCGTCGCCGTTCTCGTCGAGGTCGCGCTCGACGAGCGCGCCCTTCTCGTAGCGGCTCCACGCGTCGATCTTGCCGTCGTAGTTGCGATCTTCCTCGATCCGCAGCAGCTCGCCGGTCTTCTCGTCGAAGTAGCGGATCTCCTCGGGGTTCCCGTCGCGGTCGGCGTCGAGGGAGCGCTTCACGACGGTGAGCTTGTCCTTGTTGCCCCACGCGCCCGCCGGGATCGTGACCCGCTGCTCCTGGAAGATCGAGGTGGGGAGATCGCGCGGCTTGGGCGCGAGCGGGGCCGCGCGCGGGTCGGTGGGCACAGCCGGCTCGGCCGCGGCGGCGGGCGCCTTCGCCGCGCCGTTGGCAGGCTGCTTCGACGCCTCCTGCTTGTCGATCTGCTTGAGCAGATCCTCCTGGCGCTTCAGCTCGTCCTGGATCTCGGTCTCGAGCGACGCCTGGCGGTTGAGCTCGTCGTCGACCTGGGCCTCGCGACTCTGCTCGGCCTGTCCGACGCCGCCCCCACCACCGCCTCCGCCCGGATAGCCGCCGCCGTAGCCGCCGCCTCCTCCCATCGAGAGCGGCACGTTGCCCGTGATGGCGCTGTACACCAACAAGGTGGCGGCGCCGACCGCCGCGCCGATCGGTCCCGCCTGCCCGCCGATGATCGCGCCCATGAGTGCGCCTTCCATCGCGCTCTGCATGCGGCGGCCCGCCGGAATGCCGGGTGCGGGCGCTTGCGTCGTCGAGCCGGTGCCGACCGGACCGCTCGCCGTCGAGCCGCTCGTGCCGCCGGAGCCACTCGTGCTCGTGCTCGCGGGCGGAGCGCTCGTCGCGGTCGGCGTGGAGCCCGGCGCTTGTGTCGTCGTGCTCTGGGTGCGATTCGTCGCGCACGCGCTCAGGCTCAACGCCAGCACGAAGACGAGCGGAGCATCGAGTCGGTGCACGGGGGGGCGCGCCATCCGCAATCGCCTCGCAGTCGGACAACTTCACGCGGATCCGGTCACGCGCCGGAGAGCCAGCCGCCTCCCCCTGCCTCCCGGGCGCACCCCAAGTGCTACCACACGGGGGGCCGCAGTCCCACAGCGATCTGGCCCGAGCCGCCGGTGCGACGCGCCGCGGCACCGGTCCTTCCCCCCTCGCACGTTCTGCATGGAGGACGGAGGCGTCCTCGAAAGGCGAGCGATCCCGTGCCCTTTGCGGTCCACCGATGCGCAACGGAGAGGAACAGGGCGCCAGAAAGTCGTCGACTCGGGAGTTGGCTCGGAGTATCGTAACGCGGTGCAGCGGACGGTCTCGTTCGCACCCGGGACGGCCTCTCTCGTCGCGCTCCCCAGCGGGAACGGGCGATGCTCGCAGCCCGGATCGGCCGATGTCGAGACGGGCGGATCGAGCGGAGGTTGGGCTTGGGTCTCACGCTGATTCGGAAGAGCCGGGGGATGCGCGCGAAGCGAGACCCCAAGATCTCCCTGGTGCTCGCCGGCGGTGCCGTGTCCGGGGGGGCGTTCAAGGTCGGCGGCCTGAAGGCGCTCGACGACTTCCTGGTCGACCGCCGCATCACCGACTTCGATACGTACGTCGGTCTCTCCGCCGGCTCGATCCTCGCAGTCGCGCTGGCGAGCGGCGTGTCGCCGAACGAGATGGTGAAGGTGCTCGAGGGCACCAGCCGCCGCATGGACCAGCTGCGCCCGATCGATTTCTACAACCCGAACTGGCGGGAGTTCATCGGCCGCCCCGCGAAGCTGCTCTACGATCTGCTCGCCTACCTGCCCGGTGTCGGCATCGACTTCGCGCGGGCGCTCCCGCGCCTGCCGGAGGCCGTCCGCGCGCCGCTCGCGGCGTTCGTGCGCGAGCCGAGCTACCGGCACTTCGAAGCCGCCGCGCTGGCCGTGCTCGAGCACATCTCGCCGTCGCGCGAGATCCCGGCGCTCACCAACCACATCCCGTCGGGCCTGTTCGACAACGCGAGCCTCGAGCGCTGGCTGCGCCGCAACCTCGAGCGCATGCGCGTGCCCAACGACTTCCGCGCCTTCGCGCGCAAGCGCGGCCGCAAGCTCTACATCACGGCGTGCGACCTCGACACGGCCGAGCGCGAGACCTTCGGTCCCGACGAGCGCTGCGACATCACCATCTCGGAGGCGGTGCAGGCGTCGACGGCGCTTCCGCTCTTCTACCGTCCCGCGCGCATCAACGGCGTCGACTACGTCGACGGCGGCGTGCGGCACACGGCGAGCATCGACGTGGCGATCGAGAAGGGCGCCGACCTGATCATCTGCTACAACCCCTTCCGCCCGTTCCTGAACCGCATCGACGCCGAGGGCGGCGGCGACGCGCCGTACTTCGCGAACGGGCGCTACCTCGCCGACCGCGGCATGAAGATGGTCCTGAACCAGGTGTTCCGGACGCTGCTCCACTCGCGGCTCAAGCTCGGGCTGCAGCGCTACTTGACCGACGACCGCTTCCAGGGCGACATCCTGCTGCTCGAGCCGCGCGAGCGCGACTCCGAGTTCTTCAACGTGAACCCGCTCGCCTTCTGGAAGCGCAGCGACGCGATCCAGCACGGCTTCGAATCCGTGCGCACCACGCTCGAGCAGAACTTCGAGGCGGTGCAGGAGGTGCTCGCCAGCTACGGGCTCGAGATGAGCCGCGACGCGGCGCGCCGCAAGGCCGAACGCGCGCGGGCGGAGCTCGGCTGGCCGGAGCCGACAGGCGAGGCGCCCCGGGCGGCGCGCAGCCGCGCGGCGCTGCGCCTGGTGCAGACCGAATCGGGCTGATCCTGCAGTCGGTATCCGCGAGGGCTTGCCCCGCGGGGTGAACTCCTGTACACTGCGCCCGCTCCTCCACCTCGAATCCCCTCCGAGGTGCATCGGCTCGCCGGGCACTCCCGGGCGAGCCGGACCTCGCGGGCTGGAGCCGAGCCATGTGTACGCTCGTTGCCTTGGATCGCTGCACCCGCGATGCGCCGCTCTGGATCGCGGCGAATCGCGACGAGTATCTCGATCGCCCGTCGGACGGACCGGCGCTGCGCGCGGGCCGCGACGGCGCTCTCGTGGTGGCGCCACTCGACCGGCGCGCCGGCGGCACCTGGTGGGGCGTGAACCGGGCCGGTGTGTTCGCGGCGGTGACCAACCGGCCCAGCGCCGCCCCCGATCGCTCGCGCCGCTCGCGCGGGCAGCTCGTGCTCGACGTGCTCGCGGCGGCGAGCGCGCGCGAGGCGGCCGCAGTCGCCGCGGCGCTCGGCCCCGATCTCTACAACCCCTTCAACCTCTTCGCGGCGGACGGGCGCGATGCCTTCGCCGTGGTCTACGAGGGCGCACCGCGCCGGGTCGCGCTCGAGCCCGGCGTGCACGTGATCGGCAACGTCGATCCGAACGCGGTCGAGGTGGGCAAGATCGCGGACACCCGCGCGCGCGCGCAGGCCGTGGCGCAGGGCCCGGCGGAGGCGATCGCCGACGGCCTCGCCGCGATCCTGCGCGTCCACGACACGTCCGGCGATCCGCTCGCGGGCGTCTGCGTACACCGAGGTGGGTACGGAACGCGCAGCTCGACGCTCCTGCGCCTGGGTGCGGAGCGCGGGTGGCTTTGGCACGCGGACGGGCCTCCGTGCACGACCGCGTATCGGGACTTCTCTCCTCTCCTCGCGGAGCTCGGCCATGCGGTCGGACCTCGCCCCGGAGAGCTGGCGGCGAGGATTGCGAGTTGAGGCGAATCGGAAGCAACATCCGCAAGCAGAACTCCGACGCGAAGAACCATCGCGTCGTGAGGAACATCATCCGCTACACCGACGAAGAGGGGCCGCGGAACGAGTACCCGAAGCGGATCGTGTCGCCGCCGAACCCCTCTCCGTGCTGCAAGGACGAGAATCGGGAGATCGTGGGGTCTACGCGCGAAATCGATGGCTTCAAGTTCGCCTACAAGATCTGCCGCGTGTGCGGCTACGCGCTGAAGTTCTACTACCCGGCGACCACGGGCACCAGCGAAGCGGTGCAGAACTACCGGCAGTGGAAGCGCTACATGGTGCAGTAGGCGGGGCGCGCGTCGGATGTCCGCGGGGCCGAAAGCGCTCGGCTCGCTCGTGGCGGCGAGCGCCTGGCTCGAGGGACTGATCGACGTCGAGCGCCGTCCGGACGTCCCCTACGCGCGACTCGGCCTCGAGCCCATCCGGAGCCTGCTCGCGCGCGTCGGCGACCCCCACGCACGGCTCTCCGCGATCCACATCGCCGGCTCGAAGGGGAAGGGATCCACGGCGCTCCTCGCCGAGGCCGTGCTGCGCGCGCTGGGCGAGCGGGTGGGGACCTTCACGTCGCCCCATCTCGAGCGCTGGACCGAGCGCTTCCGCATCGACGGCCGCGAGGTCGACGGCGGGCAGCTCGCGGCCGCGCTCGAGCGCCTGCGCCCGCACGTCGAGGTGCTCCGCCGGGACGATCCCCTGCGCGCGCCCACGTTCTTCGACGTCACGACCGCGGCCGCGCTCCTCCTGTTCGCCGAGGAGCGCATCGACCGCGCCGTGATCGAGGTCGGTCTCGGCGGGCGGCTCGACTCCACCAACGCCATCGACGGCGCGGTCACCTGCGTCACCACGATCGAGCTCGAGCACACCGACAAGCTCGGCGCGACGCTCGACGCGATCGCGCGCGAGAAGGCCGGCATCGCGAAGCCCGGCCGGCCGCTCGTGATGGGCTCGCTGCCGCCCGAGGCCGAGGCGGCGGTGCTCGAGAGGGCCGACGACGTCGGCGCTCCGACGGCCAGGCTGGGGCGCGAGTTCGACGTCGTGGTGCGCGAGGCCGACGCGGGCGGCCTCGCCCTCTCGCTGCGCGACGGCGAGCTCGCCGTCGACGCGGTGCTCCCCGTGCTCGGCCGCCACCAGGCCCACAACGCAGCGCTCGCGCTCGCCTGCGTGCGGCGCCTCGGGGCGCATCCCGCCGACGCGCTGGCGGCGGCAGCGCGGCGCGGTTTTGCCGCCGTGACGCTCCCCGGCCGCGTCGAGGTGCTCTCGCGCGCGCCCTGGATCGTGATCGACGGCGCGCACACGGCGGCGTCGGCGCGAGCCCTCGCGCGCGCGCTCGCGCCGCTCGCCGATCGCCGCGCCGAGCTCGTCCTCTCGGTGTCGGCCGGGAAGGACCTCGCGCCGATGCTCGACGCGCTGCTGCCGCTCGCCGAGCGGGTCACCGTGACGCGCGCGGAGCCGACGCGCTCGCTCTCACCCGAGGCAATCGCCGCGGCGGTGCGCGCCGCGGCGCCCGGCCTCTCGCTGCGCGTGGTCCCCAACCCGCAGATGGCGCTGCGCGCCGCGCGCGAGGCCGTCGCGCGCGACGGGCTGCTCGTGGCGACCGGCTCGATCTACCTCGCGGGCCTGGCGCGCCGAGCGTGGCGCCGCGAGCCCGCCCCCGCGCCGCTCACCCCGCCGCCGCCGCGCGCTTGAGCTCGGCGAACACCGCGGCGGTGGTGAATCCCTCGTGCCGCGGCGGAGGCGCGGGCGGTCGATCGCGCTCGAGCGCGCGCGCCGCGTGGCGCAGGCTCGCGATCGAGCGCGAAAGCCGGCGTCCCGTGATCTCGAAGTTGGACGGGCGGCTGCGCGCCCGCCAGAGCCTTCGCAGCCTCGCGGCGAGCGCGCGCTGGGCATCGGCCAGCGATCCGAGCTCGCGCGCCAGCGTGCGGCGCGCCGCGCGGTCGAGGCGCGCGGGCCGCTCCCTCCACGCCACGTAGCGCTGCCCCGCCAGCGCCTTGCGCACCGCGTGGATCGACGCGTCCGCCGCGAGGAGCAGCTCGGCGTGCGTCGTCGCGTCGTCGCCGAAGCGGGCCCGCGCGCGGGCGATGCGCGCGCGGACGCGATCGAGCTTCGCGAGCGTGCGCCGGAGCACGGCGGGCCGGGCGCCGCGCACGAACCACGCCCGGTCGAGCTCGTCGAAGTACAGGAATTGCAACGCGGAGGCGTTGAAGACGCGGAAGCCGGCGTCGTGGAGCGCGCCGAGCTCGCGGTAGAGCCGCGCCACCTCGCCGCTCGCGTCGCCGAAGAGGAGCCGCGAGAAGGCGCGGTCGAAGTCGCGCGCGTCCTCGTCGCCGGACCAGGCCTGCTGCGCGGCCCACGCGTAGGCCAGCCAGGAGTTTCCGAGCAGGTTGTAGTGGCCGAAGTCTCCCCAGTCGGTCACCAGCAGGCCCGAGGCGCCGTGGCGGCGCCCCGCGTCGGCCCAGCGCGCGATGTTGGCGAGCGCGTTCTCCATGCGCGGGAACAGGCAGTTCCAGCTCGACGTGCCCGGGCACACCCAGAACTCGAGGCCGCGCTCAGCGAGCGCGCGCACGCGGTCGTAGTCGAAGTCCGCCTCGTACCACCAGTCGCAGAGCACGAGGTCGCGATCGAGCTCGGCGATGCGCTCGGGATGGGCGAAGACGAAGTCGGCCCAGACGAGCGTCCGCCGCCCGAGCCCGCGCGCCAGCTCGCGGACGCGGTGCACGTGCTCCGCGAAGAGGCCGCCGGGGCCGAGCGCGTCGGATCGATCCTTCGACTTCCCGCGCCCGAGGTCCCACGGCTCGTCGCAGTTGGCGTGGAAGAGGCGGGAGCGGAAGTTCGGCAGGTACTCCTCGTAGAGGTCGCGCAGCAGCTCGTAGCTTCCGGGCTCCACGCACGCGAGCGTCCAGCGCGCATCCGTCTCCGCGAGGTGCGAATACGCCGGCAGCCGGAGCACGTGCTCCATGTGGCCGAGCGACTGCAGGTTCGGCACCAGCTCGACGTGGCGCTCGGCGGCGTAGGCGTCGAGCGCGCGGAGCGTCTCGGCCTCGAGCGGCGAGGCATCCGCGCCGATCTCGGGGTGGCGGCGCGACCGGAAGGTGTGCTCGACGTAGAGCATCAGCACGTTGAGCTTGAGCTCTGCGCAGCGGTCGACCAGCTCCTTCAGCGCCTCGAGGGTCGGCACCTTGCCGCGTGAGACGTCGAGCATCACGCCGCGCCGCGGGAAGTCCGGCGCGTCGTCGATCTCGCACGCCGGCAGCGATCCGCTCCGGTCGGCGAGCTGCGCCAGCGTCTCGACGGCGTAGCGCAGGCCCGCCGGTCCGCTTCCGGCGGCCTCCACCCGGTCCGACTCGACGCGCAGCCGATAGGCGTCGCCCGCGTCGGCCTCGCGGCGCAGCTCGATGCGGGGGCCGAGCCCGTCGCGGCGGGCGTGCGTCTCGATCGCGAGCCGGCGCCCGCAGGCGCGCAGCACCGCGTCGCGCAGTCGCCGCGCGGTCGCGTAGTCCGCGTCGTCCGCCGCGGGCTCCAGGACGATCGGGAGGCCGTCGCGCAGCGCGAAGCGGCCCGCGAGCCGCCGCGCCTGGCGCGGTCGCGGCAAGAGCGGAGGAAGCGCGTGGTCTCGGGTCGTCACGGCCGGCAAGCTAGTGGATCGGGCGCTCGCGCCAAGGGCGATGCGCCCGGACTGGCACCCCGCACCGAAGTGCGGGGGGAGGGGTTGCCAATCCGGGCGCGGTGGACCGCGAGGCTCTTGTTGTGATCGATGGAGAGAGCAAGCGGCATGCCGAGCCGCGATCCGCCCGAGTTCGGCAGCGGGCGTGCAGCGGCCGGGCAGAGTGGCGGCAGCGCGCGCGCAGGCTGCGCGCAGCCAGCTCCCGCGGGTGACGCAAAGTTCGTCACCCGCGCAACAGATTGCGTCGGCGGGCAGGATCGGGCAGGGCGCCCCGCGCCGGGCCCTCAGGTCCAGGATTTCAGGGCGTCGCGGATGGCGCGGACGTGCGCGGGCTGCGTGCCGCAGCAGCCGCCCACCGCGCGGGCGCCCGCTGCGCGCCAGCGCAGCGCGTGCGCGGCGAACTCGGCGGGGGCGCAGTCGTCGCGGCGACGGGCGCCATCGCCTTCGGGCGGGCCGAGGTTTGCATACACGCCGAAGGGTCGACCCGCGGCCGCCAGCACGGGGAGCGCGCGCTCGGCCGCGACGGGCGGCAGGCAGTTGACGCCGACCAGCTCGGGGTCGAGGGGTGCAACCGTCGCGAGCGCTTCGCCGAGCGGCTCGCCCGAGAGGAGCTGCGCCTCGCCGTCGCAGGCGAAGCTCACCCACACCGGGAGGCCGGTCGCCCGTGCGGCGCGCGCGGCGGCGAGCGCCTCGCGGCTCGTGTTCATGGTCTCCACGAGGAGCAGGTCCGCACCGGCCTCGGCGAGGTGGCGCGCGTGCTCGCCGTGCTCGCGCGCGAGTGCGTCGGCCTCGGGGACGAGATCGGGGCGATAGCAGTCCTCGAGCGGCGGCATCGAGCCCGCCACCCACACCAGGTGCGGTGCCGCGTCGGCGGCGCGCCGCGCGAGCGACACCGCGAGCGAGCAGAGCTCGCGCGCGGCGCCCGGCGCGGCGATTCCGCCTCGCGCCAGCGTGCGCTCCTGCGTGCGGAACGTGTTGGCCGTCACGATCTCGGCGCCCGCCCCGACGTAGTCCGCGTGGATTCGCGCGACCAGCTCCGGCTGCTCTCGGAGCGCGGCCGCCGACCACAGCGGGAGCCGCGCCGGCGCGCCCCGCCGCTCGAGCTCGGTGCCGGTGGCGCCGTCGAGCAGCACGGGAGGCCCTGCGGCCAGACGGGCGAGCAGGGCTTGGCGGCGGTCCCGGTCCATCGGCCCTCGTCCCATCCCGGCCCTATAATGGCGCGCCCATGCCCGCGATCGCGCCCCTCCTGCGCCACCCGACCGCCGGCGCCCTCGAGCCGACCCGCCTCTTCGTCCGGCACCGGCCGCTGGCGCGCTCCGCGCCGCCGGGCGCGGGTGGCGAGGCGCTCGACGAGTGCGCTCTGCGCGCGGGCGAGACGTCCCTCGGTCCGTTCCGGGTGACGCTCGGCGCCGCCGCCGGCGGCGAGTCTGCCACCTGGACCCTCCGCGTCCAGAACGCGAGCGCGCGGCCGGTGCAGATCGAGGCCCTGGGTCTCGGCTTCGCGTGGCGCGCGCCGTCCGGGGCGGGGCTTCGGCTCTTCCGCCAGGGGCATCAGTCGTGGTCGTTCGCCGGGGGTGCGCCGTTCGGTCCGGACGGGACGCCAGCGTTCCCGTCGGGTCCCTGGCTGCGCGGCTTCCATCACGGCATCGGGGCGCCGCCGACCGACCGCGCGGGCTGGCACGAGTCGGACGGCCTCGCCGCCGTCGGTATCTCGCCGCGCGGCGCGACCTGCAGCGCCGGCGTCCTCGAGAGCGGGCGCGCCTTCGGCCAGGTGTATCTGCGCCGCGAGCCGGGCGCGGTCCGGATCGAGGTCGAGCAGCGGCTCGAGCGGCCCCTCGAGTCGCACGAGACGGTCGTGCTCGAGCCGGTGCGCGTCGCGCTCGGGGACGAGGCGAGCGCGCTGCTCGAGGCGCACGCCGAGGCGCAGGGCGCGCACGCGGGCGCACGTCGCTGCGCGCCGTTCCAGGCGGGCTGGTGCAGCTGGTACCACTTCTTCCACGGCGTCACCGAGGACGCCTTCCTGCGCAACCTCGACGCGCTCGCCGCCGCGCGCGACGAGATCCCGATCGAGCTGGTGCAGCTCGACGACGGCTACCAGCGCGCGATCGGCGACTGGCTCGAGACCGACCCGAAGTTCCCCGGCGGCCTGGCACGGATCTCGCGCGCCGTGCGCGACGCCGGCTTCGACGCGGGCATCTGGACGGCGCCGTTCTGCGTCGTCCCGGAGAGCCGCGTCTACCAGTCGCAACGGGACTGGCTCCTGCGCAGCGAGGACGGCGGCGAGCTGCGCGGCCTGCACCACGGCGCGTGGACCCGCGAGGGCTGGGTGTTCGTGCTGGATCCCACCCACACGGCGGTGCGGGCGCACCTGGAGCGCACCTTCCGCGCGCTCTTCGAGCTCGGCTTCCACTATCTGAAGCTCGACTTCCTCTACACCGCCGCGCTGCAGGCGCGCGCGAGCGACCCGTGCGCGACGCGCGCCGAGCGGCTGCGGCGCGGTCTCGATGCGATTCGCGCCGGCGCCGGTGAGAGCGCATTCCTGCTCGGCTGCGGCTGCCCGCTCGGACCGGCGGTCGGCGTGGTCGACGGCATGCGCATCGGACCCGACACCGCGCCGTGGTGGCAGCCGCTCGAGGGCCAGCGCATCGCCGGCCTCGAGCCCACGCTGCCGGCCGGCCGCAACGCGCTCCGCAACACGCTGGCCCGCGCCTGGATGCACCGCCGCCTCTGGCTCGACGATCCCGACTGCCTGCTGGCGCGCTCGAAGGACTCGAAGCTCAGCCGCGACGAGGTACGGACCCTGGCGATCTCGATCGCGGTGACGGGCGGCATGGCAATCTTCTCCGACGACGTGCCCGCGCTGGCGTCCGCGGAGCGCGCGCTGATCCGCGAGGCGCTCGAGCTGGCGCGCGAGGTCGACGAGTCGGGCCAGGTCGGCACGGGGCGCGCGGTCGACCTGCTCTCCGCGGAGATCGCTCCCGGCGCCGTGGCACGCGCCGGCGCCGACTGGCTGGTTGCCGTCTTCAACCCCGGCGACGCCCCGGCTCGCCAGCGGCTGGACCTGTCCGCGCACGCCGTGGATCTCGACGGCGTGCCGGAGCCGCTGCTCGATTCGCCGAAGCCGGCCATGCACTCGAGCGCGGAGATCGGGGTCGATCTCCCGCCGCACGGCGCCGCCCTCTATCGGGTGCGCGGGTCGCCGCCGCTCGCGGTGTTCTGCGACTTCGACGGCACGTTCGCCGTGCAGGACGTCGGCTCGACGCTGGCGCGGCGCCACGCCGGCGATCGCCGCCCGGCGCTCTGGCGGCGGCTCGAGCGCGGCGAGCTCACGCCCTGGCAGTACAACCTGGAGCTGCTCGACGGGCTCGATCTGCCGGAGGCACAGCTCGAGGAGTTCCTGCGCAGCGTCGAGCTCGACCCGGGCGCCGCCGAGCTGGTGCGCTGGTGCGAGCGCCATCGCGTTCCCTTCCGCGTGCTCTCGGATGGCTTCGACCGCAACCTCGACCGGCTGCAGCAGCTCCACGGCGTGCGCTTCGCCTACGACGCGAACCGGCTGCGCTACGACCACGGCGCGTGGAAGATCGCCGCGGGACATCCCGATCCGAGCTGTCCCTGCGGCACCGGGACCTGCAAGCGGGGCCGCATCGAGACCTTCCGGCGCCGATACCCGGGCGTGCCGGTGGTCCACATCGGCAACGGGCGCGTCTCCGATCTCTGCGGCGCGCAGGCCGCCGATCGCGTCTTCGCCAAGGACACGCTCGCCGAGGAGCTCGCCGAGCGCGGGCTTCCGTTCGAGCGTTTCAACACGCTGCGCGACGTGGTGGAGCGGCTCGAGGAGTGGCTGCGGCGTGGGCTCTGAGCCGGCGCGACACGTCGCCGTGCTGGGTGCCGGGCTCGCCGGGCTCGCCGCCGCGTGGCGGCTCGCAGCCGCGGGCCAGCGCGTCACCGTCGTCGATCGGGCGGCGCGCCCGGGCGGGCGCGCCGCGGCGCTCGCACTCGACGGCGAGCTCGTCGATCCCATCGCCGCGTGCGTGGACACCCGCGACGCGAGCCTGCTCGCGCTGGTGGCCGCGCTCGGGCTCAAGGGCGAGCTGCTCCCGCTGCGGGCGTGGCGCCCCGTGCAGTGGCATCGCGGGCGCCTCGTTCCCGTCGGCGCGCCTGGTATCGGGTCGATCGCGCGGCTCCCCGGCGTGCGGCGGCTCGAGGCGCTGCGCGTGCTGCGCCTGCCGCGCCTGCTGCGGCGCTATCGGCCGCACCTCGATCCGCAGCGGCCGGAGCGGGCGGCGCCGCTCGACGACCGCTCGCTCGCCGACTTCGGCGCGCTCTACTTCGGCCGCAGCGTCGTCGGCGACTGGATCGAGCCCTGGCTCGCCGAGCGCACGCCGGTGGAGGAGGGCGAGGCGAGCCGCGCGAGCTTCCTGCTCGCGATGGAGGCCGCCGCCGCGCCGGCGGCGCTTCGCGAGCCGGCCGGCCGGCTCGCCGAGGCGCTCGCGGCGCGCGTCGGCGCGCGCACCGGCTGTGCGGCCGAGGGCGTGGCGTCGCGCGGCCGCGGCCTCGAGGTCGCGCTCCCGGGCGAGACGCTCGAGGTCGACGCCGCGGTGCTCGCCGTCCCGGCCCCGGAGGCGCTGCGGCTCTCGGCGCCGCTGCTCGCGAGCGCGGAGCGCGACGTGCTCGGCGCCACGCGCTACGCCGCCTCGCTGGTCTGGGTCGCGCGCGACTGTCGCCTTCCGGTGTCGGACGCCACGCGCGTCCGCGTCCCGCGCAGCGCGGGGCTCCCGTTCGCCGTCCTCGCGCTCGAGCCGGCGGGCGGAGGGCGCGGGCGCATCACCGCCGTCGCGCGCGAGCCCTGGAGCCGCGCGCGCGCCGCAGCGCCCGACGACGCGCTCGCCAAGGACCTGGCGGACGAGGTCGCGCGGCTCCTGCCGGGCGCCTGCCACGCCGGCGCCGCAGGCGCCCTGGCTCGCTTCCCGCAGGCGTGGCCGCGCTTCGAGGTCGGCCGCTACCGGGCGCTCGCGCGCCTGCGCGCCGTACAGGAGGACCAGCGGCGGGCCGGCCGGCGCCTCTACCTCGCGGGCGACTACCTGATCGCACCCACGCTCGAGGGCGCCGTGGTCTCCGGGCTCCGCGCTGCGGAGGACCTGCTCGCCGATCTCGCCTAGGCGAGCGTGACCTCGGTCGCGCCTTCGCCGCCCGTCTCGAGGCTCGCCGCCGCGTAGCGGAGGACGTAGGGGGAGCCGGCGAGGTGCTCGCGCACGGCGGCGCGCAGGGCGCCCGTCCCGAGCCCGTGCACGATGGTGAGATGCGCGCGGCGCTCGACGGCGGCCCGATCGAGCGCCTGGCTCACGCGCGCGAGCGCCTCCTCCACGCGCAGGCCGCGCAGGTCGATGCGCGCCGCGGTGCCGGCCGAATCGTCCGCGCGGAGCGCATCGCCCGCCTCGATCGAGACCCTCGCCGTGCGCGCGGGCGCGACCGCCTCGGGCGCCGCTCCGATCCGGTCCGCAGGCAGGACGAGCCGCGCGGCGCCGACCTGCACGCCCACCCGGCCGCGCCGATCCGGAAGCGAGAGAAGGACGCCGACGCCGCCGCCCGCGATCGAGACGCGGGCGCCGGCACGCGCCTCGCGCCAGTCGATGGGCGCGACGGCGCCCCCGCGCGCAGCGGACGCGAGTCCCTCGTCGTCGGCGAGCTCGGGCTGCGCGGGCGCCCGCTCCTCGATGGCTCGGAGCTCGTCGCGCGCGCGGGCGGCCGCCCGCGCGCCGCCGCCCTGCTGGAGCGTCCGGATCACGGACGCGACCTCCTCGTGCGCGCGGCGGAACGACGACTCGAGGTCGCGCCGCATCTCGCCGTAGAGTCGATCGCGCCGGCGCTGCAGCTCCTCGAGCCGGCGGCCCAGCTCGGCGCGCTCGGTCTCGGTCTCGGCGCGCGCGCGCGCGGCCTCGGCCCGCTCCTGGTCGAGTGCGAGGCGGCTCGTATTCAGCTCCGCGAGCAGCCGCTCCAGGCGGCGATCCTCGCGATCGAGGAGCTCGTTGGCGCGGTCGAGCACGTCGTGGCGCAGACCCATGCGCGCTGCCACCGCGGTGGCCGACGACGCGCCGGGAGCGCCCGGGCGCAGTCGGTAGGTCGGGGCCAGGGTGGCAGGGTCGAACTCGAAGCTCGCGTTCTCGAAGCGCGGATCCACGGCCGCCATCTCCTTCAGGAGGCCGTAGTGCGTGGTCGCGATGACGCGCGCGCCCGCACCGGCGAGCGCCTCGAGCACCGCCTGCGCGAGCGCGGCGCCCTCGCCCGGGTCGGTGCCGTCGCCGATCTCGTCGAGCACCACCAGCGCGTGCTCGTCGGCCGCATCCACGATGCGCGCGAGATTCGCCAGATGCGCCGAGAACGTCGAGAGGCTCTCGCGCAGGCTCTGGGCATCGCCGATGTCGGCGAGCACGCGCGCGAGGAAGTCGACGCGCGCGCCGGGCGCCGCGGCCACGTGAAGGCCGGCGCTCGCGCACAGCGCGGCGAGCGCCACGGCCTTCATCGCCACCGTCTTGCCGCCGGCGTTCGGACCCGACAGCACCAGCACGCGGTGCGACGCGCCGAGGTGCACGTCGTTCGGCACGGCGCGGTCCGGCGGCAAGAGGGGGTGGCGGAGCTGCGGGAGCCGCAGCACGCCGGCGTCGCGCAGCTCCGGGAGGACCGCGTTCCAGTCGCGCGCGAGCGCTCCGCGCGCGAACGCGAGGTCGATCTCCGCGAGCTGCTCGAGGCTCGCCCGCAGCGCCGGTGCCTCGCGCTGCAGCGCGGCCGAGAGCTCGCGCAGGATGCGCGCCGTCTCGCGCTCGATCGCCAGCTCGGCCTGCTTCAGCCGGTTGTTGGCGTCGACGGCGACCTGCGGCTCGATGAAGAGCGTGGTGCCCGAGGCCGACGCGTCGTGGACGATGCCGCGCACCCGTCCGCGCGCGTCGGCGCGCACCGGGAGCACGTAGCGGTCGTTGCGCAGCGTCACGAACGAGTCGGAGAGGTGCGGTGCGATCTCGGGATCGCGCAGCGCGGAGTCGAGCAGGCGCTGAAGCTCGCCGCCGAGTCGCCGCGCCTCGGCGCGGGCCTCGGCGAGCGCCGCCGACGCCGTGTCGCGCAGCCGGCCCTCGGGGTCGATCGCGGCCTCGACCGCGTCGGCGAGCGAGACGTGGCGCCCGAGCGACGCCGCCAGCGCCGCCAGCCGCGGCGCCCCCTCGGCGCGGCGCGCGAGCCAACGCGCGGTGGCGTCGATCGCGGAGACCGCGGCGGCCACGTCGAGCAGGTCGCCCGCGCCGATCTCGCCGCCGCGCTCGGCGCGCGCGAGCGCCGCCCCGACGTCCGAGAGGCCGCCGAAGGGCGGCGCCTCGAGCTCGAGCAGAGCGCGCGCCTCGGCCGTCTCGGCCAGCCGCGCGCGGGCGCTCTCGGCGTCCGCCGTGAACAGGGCGGTGTCGGACTCGACGGCGCAGCGCATGCGACCGCCGGGCGTTTGCACGTGTGCGCGCAGCCGCTCGAGCACGAGCGGCCACTCGAGAGATTCGAGGGTTCGCCGCGAGACCTGCATCTCCGCGTCCGCTCCGCCGGTCGAGCGAGCCTGACGCGCTCGACCGGCGCCTGCAACCGACGGGCCTGCGCCGCGCGGAGCCGAGCGAGCGGGTAGAATGCAGCCATGGCCGACCCGAGGAGCGCTGCGCGGCCCGATCTGCCGGGGCTGCCGCCGCGCGCCGAACCCGCGCCGCATCGGCGCGGCTGGCTCGAGCGCGCGATCGGCATCGATCCGCGCGCGCTCGCGGTGATGCGCATCGGCTTCGGCGTCGTCCTGCTCATCGACCTCGGCGTGCGCGCGCAGAACCTGACCACGCTCTACACCGACCTCGGCGTCTTCCCGCGCGAGCGCATGGATCCGTGGATGTGGCAGATGGTCGCACCCTTCCACTGGCTCTACGGCTCCTTCCGCTGGGAGGCCTCGCTCTTCGCCATCGCGGCGCTGTTCGCCCTGTCGCTCGCGGCCGGCTTCCAGAGCCGCGTCTCGGCGGTCGCGTCGTGGCTCCTGCTCACCTCGATGCAGGCCCGGACCCCGATCGTCAACGACCTGGGCGACGACATCCTCCGCGTCTGTCTGTTCTGGACCCTGTTCCTGCCGCTCGGCCGCTGCTGGTCGGTCGATGCGCTCCGCGCGCGTCCGGGCCGGGAGCCGGCGGCAGCGCCCGTGTGCTCGGTGCCCGGTCTCGCCTACCTCCTGCAGGTCGCGTTCGTCTACCTCTTCACCGCGCTGCTGAAGAGCGGCGACGACTGGCACCGCGACGGCACGGCGCTCTACTACGCGCTCAACCTCGATCACCTGGCGACCCCGCTCGGGGTGTGGCTCCGCCAGTTCCCGCCCTTCCTCATGCTGGTGACGCGGGCGACGCTGGCCCTCGAGTTCGTCGGGCCGTTCCTGCTCTTTGCGCCGTGGTGGCCGATCCGCACCGCGGCGGTGGTGTCCTTCTGGTCGCTGCACCTCGGCATCGCCGCCTCGTATCGCCTCGGCATCTTCCCCTGGACGGATCTCGTGATCCTGGTCCCGTTCCTGCCCGCGCCGGTCTGGGATCGGCTCGAGCGCCTCGTCGGTCGCGCTCCGCAGCCGGCGCGCGCGCCGCAGCCCGACGGCGGGCGCTTCGCGCCGCTCCTCGCCGTGAGCGCGGGGGCCATCCTGCTCTACGTCCTCGGCTGCAACATCAAGAGCGTCTGGCAGGACTTCCCGATGCCGGGGTGGCTGACGGACGCCGGCCTCCGCATCCGCATCAACCAGCAGTGGCGGATGTTCACGCCGAGCCCTCCGCACGACCACGGCTGGTGGGTGATCCCGGGCCGGCTCGCGAACGGCGAGGTCGTCGACCTCTCGGTGCACGGGCCGGCGCTCACCTGGCGCAAGCCCGCGCTGATCTCGGGCGACTATCCGTCGTTCCGGATGCTGATCTACATGGTCCAGATCCGCGACCCTGCCAACACGCCCTTGCGTCGGCGCTGGATCGAGTGGACGTGCCGGAACTGGAACCGCAGCCATCCGGCCGCCGAGCGCCTCGAGCGGGTCGAGATGTACTTCATGAACGAGACGACGCTGCCGCCCGGCGAGGGCTCCAAGGTCGAGAAGCAGCTGCTGATCGGGATGGACTGCCCGCCGCCCTCGAACCCGCTCGTCGCGGGGCCGTGAGGCTGTTCAGAGGGCGCGCAGCCCCGTCACGTGCTCGCCGAGGATCAGCATGTGGACGTCGTGGGTGCCCTCGTAGGTGCGCACCGTCTCGAGGTTCACCATGTGGCGCATCGCGCAGTAGTCGTCGACGATGCCGTTCGCGCCGAGCAGGTCGCGCGCCTCGCGCGCGATGCGGAGCGCGATGTCCACGTTGTTGCGCTTGGCCATCGAGACCATCACGTGCTCGAGCTTGTCGGCGTCCTTGAGGCGGCCGAGCCGCCAGGCGAGCAGCTGCGCCTTGGTGATCTCGGTCAACATGAACACGAGCTTCTGCTGCGTGAGCTGCTTGCCGGCGAGCGGCCCGCCGTCGACGATCCGCTCGCGGGTGTAGCGGAGCGCCTCGTCGTAGCAGGCCATGGCGGCGCCGATGGCTCCCCACGCGATGCCGTAGCGCGCCTGCGTGAGGCACGAGAGGGGGGCCTGCAGGCCCTTCGCGTCGGGGAGCCGGCTCGACTCCGGCACCTCGACGTCGTGCAGGAACAGCTCCGAGGTCACCGACGCGCGCAGCGACATCTTGCCCTTGATGTCGCGCGCCTCGAAGCCCGGACGGTCGGTCTCGACCAGGAAGCCGCGCACGCCCTCCGCGGTCTGGGCCCAGATCACCGCGAGCTGCGCCAGCGTCCCGTTCGTGATCCAGCGCTTGGTGCCGTTCAGCCGCCAGGACGCGCCGTGCCGCTCGGCCTTGGTGCGCATCCCGGAGACGTGGCTGCCGAAGTCGGGCTCGGTGAGGCCGAAGCATCCGATCGCACGGCCCGCGGCGAGAGCCGGAAGCCACTGCTCCCGCTGCGCCTCGGAGCCGTAGCGGTGGATCGGGTACATGACGAGGCCGCCCTGCACCGACGCGAACGAGCGAAGGCCCGAGTCGCCGCGCTCGAGCTCCTGCATCACGAGCCCGTACGCGACGTTGTTCATGCCGGCGCAGCCGTAGCCCTCGAGATTGGCGCCGAAGAGCCCGAGCTCCGCCAGGCGCGGGACGAGCTGCATCGGGAACGAGCCGTCGCGCCGCACGTGCTCGCGGACGAGCGGCAGGAACTCCTTCGAGACGAAGTCCCGCACCGTGTCGCGCGCCAGGATCTCCTCTTCGGAGAGCAGCTCCTCGAGCCGCAGGAAGTCGACGCCGTCGAAGTCGGCCACCGGTTCCTCCCGATCTCGACCGCGGCGCGCCGGTCCGTTCCAGCATAGACGAAGAGCCCGGGACCGTCGGTCCCGGGCTCTCGGCTCACCCCAGAGGTCGAGCGCCGGCTACGCCTCGCCCGCGACGCCGTGCGCCTTCTCGAGCTCGCGGAGCTTGCGCGAGAGGCCCGCGAGCTTCTTGTCGATGCGCTCGAGCTCGCCGCGCGTGGCGATCGGGAGCACGCCGAGGAAGCTGGCGACGCCGCGCTCGATCTGGCGGGTCGCATCGGCCCGGATCGACTCGGCGCGCTTCACGAGCGGCCGTCGCTGGAGCTCGCGCTGGAAGCGGGCGATCTCGCGCTGCGCCCTCTTCTCGATCGCCTTCCGGCGGGTCACGACCTCCCGGCCGAGCTGCTTGCGGCGGGTCTCGACCTGCCGCTGGATCTTGCGGAACTGGCGGTCGAACCGGCGCACCGCGGTGCGGAGCTGGTCGACGCCGTCTCGAACCACGCTGGCTTGCTGAGCCATCGTCCTGTCTCCTCCTGCTCGTCGCTTCTCGTCGATGTGGTTGCGAATGCGCGGTCAATCTAACACGCCGCGTCATGGAGTCAAGGAGACCGGAATATCGACTGATTCTATCGATATATCAATATCTTGCATCTTGGCTTCGGGCCGGCCAAGATGCCGTCTAGATGCATTGCGGCATGGCTACCAGCGGGCGATGGCGCTCGCCCAGGTGAAGCCCGAGCCGAAGGCCGTCATGGCGACGAGCTGGCCCGCGACGAGCCGCCCGCTCCGCACCAGCTCGTCGAGCAGCATCGGGATGGAGGCGGCCGAGCAGTTGCCGTAGCGCTCGATGTTGCTCGGGCACTTCTCGAGCGGGATCCCGAGCTGCTGGGCGACGAACTCGTTGATCCGCAGGTTCGCCTGGTGGAACAGGAAGTGGTCGACGTCGTCGAGCTTGATGCCGGCGGCGTCGAGCGTCTCGCGGAGCACCTCGGGCATGCGGGTCACCGCGTGCTTGAAGACGAAGCGCCCCTCCATCTTGGGGAAGTGGCGGCCCTCGTCGACGAGCTCGCGCGTGATGCGGAGCGGGTAGAACGACGACCCCGGCGCCTCGATCCAGAGCCGCTTGGCGTGCTCGCCCTCGGCGTGCATCCGGATCGCGAGCAGCGCCGAACGGTCGTTCGAGTCCTGGGTGGCCTCGACCACCGCAGCGCCGGCCCCGTCGCCGAAGAGCACGGCCACGTCGCGGCCCCGGGTGGTCAGGTCGAGACCGGTCGAGTGCACCTCGCAGCCCACCACCAGGAGCCGCCGCATCGCGCCGGAGCGGATGAAGGAGTCGGCCACCGCGAGGGCGTAGAGGAAGCCGCTGCACTGCGCGCGCAGGTCGAAGCACGGGATCTCCGGCACGCCGAGCCGGTGGTGCAGGAAGTAGGAGGTGCCGGGGAAGTCGTGCTCGGGCGAGAGCGTGGCGAGGATGATGCCGTCGAGGTCCTCGGGGGCCACGTGCGCAGCCTCGAGCGCGCGGCGCGACGCGCCCTCCGCGAGGCTGGCCGGCGTCTCGCCCTCCGAGATGTGCCGGCGCTCGCGCACGCCCGAGCGCTGCTGGATCCACTCGTCGCTGGTGTCCATCAGGCGCTCGAGGTCGTGGTTCGTCACCACGCGGTCGGGCACGCACAGGCCGGTCCCCACGATCTTGGCTCGCGTCGTCATGCCACCCCCCTTGCAATCTGTCGGCGCGAGGCCTCGCCCGGATCCTCGTGCCAGAGCCGCGCCGCGGCGCGCTCGTGCAGCGCATCGAGCCCGATGCCCCGCAGCGCCGAGACGGCGACGCCGCCGTGGCGCGACGCGATTGCCGCACCCACGCCGGGCTCGAGGCGGTCAGCCTGGTTGAACACCAGGAGCTCGGGCGTGTCGCCGAGCCCCATCTCCTCGAGCACCCCGCGGACGGCGTCGATGCGCTCCTCGAAGTCCGGGGCCGCGGTGTCGACCACGTGCAGGAAGACGTCGGCGTCGCCGAGCTCCTCGAGCGTGGCGCGGAAGGCGTCGCGCAGATCGGGCGGCAGGTCGCGGATGAAGCCGACGGTATCGGTCACGACGACGTCGCGCCCGAGCCCCCCGTCACTCGGCCCGCGCGGGTCCGCCAGGCGCAGGCGCCGCGAGGTCGGGTCGAGCGTCGCGAACATCCGGTCCCCGATCGGCACCTCGGCGCCCGTGAGCGCGCGCAGGAGGGTGCTCTTGCCCGCGTTGGTGTAGCCGACGATCGAGAGCACCGGGACGCCGCGGCGCGTGCGCCGCCGGCGCCGCCCCTCGCGCTCGCGGCGCAGACCGCCGAGCTCGCGCTCGAGCCGCGCGATGCGCTCGCGCACGCGGCGGCGGTCCACCTCGAGGCGTTGCTCGCCCGGGCCGCGCCCCCCGATCCCGCCGGCCAGCCGCGAGAGGCCGTCGTCGCGCTGGGCGAGGCGGGGCAGCCGGTATCGGAGCTGCGCGAGCTCGACCTGCAGCTTGCCGTCCCGCGACCGCGCCCGCTGGGCGAAGATGTCGAGGATCAGCTGGGTGCGGTCGATCACGCGCAGGTCGAGGCGCTCGCCCAGGTTGCGCGCCTGTGCCGGCGTGAGATCGCTGTCGAAGATCACCAGCTCGGCGTCGTGCCGGAAGGCCCGCAGCACCAGGTCCTCGAGGCGGCCTTCTCCCACCACGGTGCGCGGATCGCGCTGCGCGCGTTGCTGCAGCAGCACGTCCGCCACCTCGACGCCGGCCGAGCGCGCCAGCTCGCGAAGCTCGTCGAGCGAGTCCTCGGTCTCGCTCCGCGGGCGTCCAGCACTGACCGCAACCAGGACGGCGCGCTCGGTGGTGCCCACCTCGCGGGTGCGCGTGGAGCGCGAGAGCTCCTCCTCGAGCGCGCGGATCCACTCGGCGAAGTCCAGGTCGAGGCGCGCGGGCGGCGTGGGCGCCATCTGCTCCACCACGGCCTCGTCGGCCTGGGCCGGGCGCAGGTGGGCGACGTGGGCGTCGCGCGGCAGTCCCTCCGCATCGAGGCCGATCGTGACCATCGCGTCGAGCCGCAGCTTGGCGAGGTCGGTCAGATCGTCGTGGGTGAGGGCCTCCTCGCCGAGGTGGGTGTGGATGCAGCGCAGGCCGCGCAGGCGGCCCTGCCCGGCGCGGAGGCGGCCCCAGTCGGGCAGCTCGATCGAGCGGGCCGAGCCGACCATGGCGTGCGTCACGGCGCCGCGTCGGTCCACGAACACGCCGACCTGTCGCCGGATCTCGTGCGACAGCTCGGTCAGCTCGCGGGCGAACTCGTGGGTGATGAGGCGGTCGGAGGGGAGGCGGCGCCGATAGAGGCGCTCGATCGCGCGGACCTGGCTCGATTTGAGGCCCTGGGTGTTGCCGAAGACGCGGATTGAGGTTGCTCCCGTCAGTCGGGGACTCTAGCCCACGGGCGACTCGAAGTCGCAATCGATCCCCGAGGGGTCGCGACGATGGGACCGGGGTGGTCCGAACCGCCCGGCCGGCACTAGCATGGCAGGCTCCGCTCCGACCTCCCGCGAGGCGGAATCGGTTTCACGAGCGGGCAACGGCGGACGATAGGAGAGCCGATGCAGGCGACCGAACGCCCTCTGGCCGTCGTCGTGCTGGCCGCCGGCCAGGGCAAGCGCATGCAGTCGGGCCTGGCCAAGGTGCTCCACGAGGTGGCTGGCCGCCCGATGCTTGCGTATCCGCTCGAGGTCGCGGAGGCGCTCGGCCCGGAGCGCCTCGTCGTGGTGATCGGCCGCGACAGTGATCGCGTGCGCGAGGCGTTCGCCGGGCGCGCGCGCTTCGTGGAGCAGGCCGAGCGGCGCGGGACCGGACACGCGGTCCAGATGGCGCGCCCGGCGCTCGAGGGCTTCGCGGGCGACGTCCTGATCCTCTACGGCGATACGCCGCTGCTGCGGGCCGACACGCTCCAGCGCATGCGCGCGAAGAAGGCCGAGCGCCGCCTCGACCTCCTGATCCTGTCCGCCCTCGAGCCCCTCCCCGGGCGCATCGTGCGCGACGCCTCCGGGCGCGTGGCGCGTATCGTCGAGACCACGGACGCGACCCAGGAGGAGCTGCGCATCCGGGAGGGCAACACGGGCACCTACCTGGTCGACGCCGACTTCCTCTGGAAGGCGCTCGACCAGGTCGACGATCGCAACGCCCAGCGCGAGATCTACCTGACCGACATCGTCGGGATCGCCGTGCGCGACGGCCGGCCGCTCGACGCGCTTCCCCTCACGGACGCCGAGGAGGCGCTCGGCATCAACTCGCGCGCCGAGCTCGCCCGCGCCGCCGCGGTGATGCGCCGGCGCACCGCCGAGCGGCTGATGGCGGACGGCGTCACACTCGTGGACCCCGACGCCACCTACCTCGACACCGACGTGCAGGTCGGCCGCGACACCGTGATCGAGCCGGGCTGCGTGATCTCGGGGAGGAGCCGCATCGGCGAGCGCTGCCGGATCCGGGCGCACAGCGTGATCGAGGACGCCGAGCTGGGCGACGATGTCGCGGTCGGCCCGAGCGCGCACCTGCGGCCGGGCACCCGGCTCGGCGCGAGCGTCCGGATCGGGAACTTCGTCGAGGTCAAGAACAGCCGGCTCGGGGAGGGCGTGAAGGCCGACCACCTCTCCTACATCGGCGACGCCGACGTCGGCGCCGGCGCGAGCTTCGGCTGCGGGTCGGTCGTGGTGAACTACGACGGGATCGAGAAGCACCGCACCCGCGTCGAGGAGCGCGCCTTCATCGGCTGCAACGCGAACCTGGTCGCCCCGGTCGTGATCGAGGAGAACGCCTTCGTGGCGGCCGGCTCGACGATCACCGAGCCGGTGCCGAAGGATGCGCTCGCGGTGGCTCGCGCGAAGCAGCGGAACGTCGAGGGATGGCGCTTACGCCGGAATCGATCCGGCAAGGGCCACAAGAAGGAGTAGGGCGCCATGTGTGGAATCGTCGGCTACGTCGGAAGGGATCGGCGGGCGGTGGACGTGCTGATCGACGGGCTGCGCCGGCTCGAGTATCGCGGCTACGACTCGGCGGGCGTCGCGGTGTTCGACCGGGGCACGCTCGCGCTGCGGCGCGCGGTGGGCAAGCTCTCCGCGCTCGAGGAGATCCTCAAGGACGAGCCGCTTCCCGGCGCCATCGGGATCGGCCACACGCGCTGGGCCACCCACGGCAAGCCGTCGGTCCGCAACGCGCATCCGCACCGCGCGGGCTCCGTCGTGGTCGTGCACAACGGCATCATCGAGAACTACCGCGCGATCCGGCACCAGCTCGAGGACGAGGGCCGCGAGATCGAGTCCGACACCGATACGGAGCTCATCGCGCACCTGATCGACCGGCGCCTGCGCGCCGGGGCCGACCTGCCGGACGCGGTGCGCGCGGTGGCCGGCGAGATGGTGGGCTCGTACGCGATCGCGGTGGCGTCGGAGAGCGACCCGCATCGCCTGGTCGCCGCGAAGCAGGGCGGCAGCCCCATCATCCTCGGCATCGGCGACGGCGAGGCGTTCCTCGGCAGCGACATCCCGGCGATCCTCCCCTACACGCGGCGCATGATGTTCCTGCAGGACGGGGACTTCGCGGTGATCTCCGCCGGCGCCGTCGAGATCACCGACGTGACCGGCCGCCCGGTGCGCCGCGAGGCGCGGGTGATCGCCTGGGACCCGGTCTCCGCGGAGAAGGGCGGCTACGACCGCTTCATGCAGAAGGAGATCCACGAGCAGCCGCGGGCGATCACCGACACGATCGGCACCCGCGTCCTCTGGCAGGAGGGGCGTGCCGAGCTCGATCTCGACGGGATCGACCTCTCGCCCGCCCGGGCGAAGGCGCTGCAGCGGGTCCAGCTCATCGCCTGCGGCACCGCGTACTACGCGAGCCTGGTGGGGCGCAGCATGATCGAGCAGCTCGCGAAGCTGCCGGTCGAGGCCGACCTCGCCAGCGAGTACCGCTACCGCAAGCCGGTGGTCGATGCCGGCGTGCTGCTGATCCCCGTCTCGCAGTCGGGCGAGACGGCCGACACGCTCGCGGCGCTGCGGGAGGGCAAGGAGCGCGGCGCGCGCGTGCTCGCGGTCTGCAACGTGCGCGAGGCCACGATCGCCCGCGAGAGCCACGACGTGCTCTACACGCACGCCGGGCCCGAGATCGGCGTGGCCTCGACCAAGGCCTTCACCACGCAGGTGGTGGCGCTGTACCTGCTGGCGCTCAAGCTCGGGCACGCGCGGGGCGTGCTCTCCGACGAGGAGCTGCGCAAGCGCCTCGCCGACCTGCAGCGGCTGCGCCGGGCGGTCGAGAAGGCGCTCGAGCTCGACGAGGCGGTGCGCAAGGTCGCCCATCGCTACAAGGACGCGCAGGACTTCCTCTACCTCGGTCGCGGCATCATGTACCCGATCGCGCTCGAGGGCGCGCTGAAGCTCAAGGAGATCTCGTACATCCACGCGGAGGGCTACGCCGCCGGCGAGATGAAGCACGGTCCGATCGCGCTGATCGACGAGGACATGCCCGTGGTGGTGATCGCGGAGAAGAGCGCCGTCTACGACAAGGTGCTCTCCAACCTCGAGGAGGTCCGCGCTCGCGACGGCCAGGTGATCGCGATCGCGAGCGAGGGCGACCGCGAGATCGCCGAGAAGGCGCACGAGGTGCTGTACATCCCCGAGGTCGGCGAGTTCCTGACGGCGCTGGTCGCCGTCGTGCCGCTGCAGCTCCTCGCCTATCACGTGGCGATGCTGAAGGGCACCGACGTCGATCAGCCGCGCAACCTCGCGAAGAGCGTCACGGTGGAGTAGGGGCGCCGCGGCGCGCGGCGAGCGCCGTCACCACCAGCACGTAGACGACGCAGGCCAGGCTCTGGACCATGCTCGCCTCGTCGATGGCGCGCGTGGAGGAGGCGATCGCCCAGGTCGCCGCGGAGAGCAGGAGGAGCCCGGTCGCGGCCGGCTCGCGGCGCGGACCGAGGAAGCCGTACACCGAGAGCAGCGCGTAGTAGTACGCGCCGATCTGCGCCCCGATCACCACGAGGCCGGTGCCCAGGATCGGCGCCGCCCACTCCTCCTCGCGCGCGACCGCGACGGCGAGCAGCACCGTGTACGCGGCGACGGCCGTCCAGAACCAGGGCTCGCGGCGCGCGAAGGTCGCGCGCTGCGCCTCGTGCCAGGGCGAGTAGGGATCGGGCAGCGAGAAGTCGCGGACGCGCAGCATGGTCGAGGCGGGCGAGAAGGCCGCGACCGTCTTCAGCCCCGCGAAGTTGGTGAGCGGAGAGGACAGGTGCTTGCGGCTGTTCTCGACGAATCCCCTCCAGGCGCCGAAGCCCCCGCACACGACCGCGGAGAGCGGCAGCGCGATCGCGAGCGCCGCGAGGCAGCCGAGCGCGAAGCGCCGCTGCGAGGTCGGCAGCCGAAGCGAGCGCCGCTGCCAGCATCCGACCGCCGCGCGCAGCGCGAGCGCCGCGACCAGGAAGCCGGGGAAGATGCGCAGGAGCGTCGCCACCGTGAGCGCAGCGCCGCCGGCCGCCATGCGCCCTCGCCGGAGCAGCGCGAGCCCGATCCCGGTCGCGGCCAGCCAGTCCTGTCGCAGGTAGGCGTTCCCGATCCAGATCCCGCGCGCGGGCTCGTTCGTGCCCCAGAAGATCAGCGCCACCGCCGCCGCGCGCCAGCCGAAGCCCCAGCACGCAGCGCCCCACAGGAGCGCGAGGAGCAGCGGGTCGATGAGCGCCAGCGCGCGCAGCCGCGTCTCGCTGGCGGGGCCGGTGTTGGCGAGCGTCGAGCCGGCGATCGCCCAGACGGGCGTTGCGTTGAAGCCGTGGTCGGTCAGCGCGGTGGCCCAGCGGCGCGGCGTCATCCGCTCGCGGAAGAATCCGACGTCCGCGCGGAAGGCCTCCCAGCGCTCCGGCGTGAAGTGGCTCTTGCACGCCTCGGGGTCGGCGACCACGCCGGCGGCCATCTCGACCCGATTGGTCGCGAGGCGGCGGACGGGTCGCTGGGCCGCCGGGAACTCGAAGCCGGCCTCCTCGTCGGCGATGAGCGTGCAGTCGTAGAGGCGCGTGTAGCCGAGCTCGCGGAAGTACTTGCCGCCGACGAAGTGGTGGTAGAACTCCCACTCGTGGCGCCGGTCCAGCATGTGCTGCGGCGCGAAGTCCCACCAGGCGAGCGCGGAGAGCACCGCCACGCCGGCCAGCAGCCGGTCGCGCAGCCGCGCGTGCTCGCCCTCGCGGCCGGCGCGCCGCAGCGCCCAGCTCCAGCCGAGCAGCGCCGCGCCGGCGAGCGCGAGCGCCACCTTCAGCGTCGCGAGCGTCCCGGACGACGCGAGCGCGACGTCGAGCGACGTCACGGTGACCCGGCTCGCATCGGTGCGCCCTCGGGCACGGCGGGCTCGAAGGGCCGGTGCGCGGCGAAGAGGGCGCGGTGCGCGCGCAGCTCGTCGGCGAGCTTCGGGTCCGTCGCCGCGGCCACGGCTGCGTCGATCGTCGCGACCGCATCGTCGAACCGTCCGTTCGCGGCCTGACAGACGGCGAGCGTGTCGAGCACGCTCGCGTCCCGGCGGCCGTTGGCTTCGGCCGCGCGCTCCGCCCAGCGCAGTCCCTCCGCCGGGTTGCGAAGCGCGCGGTCGTTTGCCGTCGCGAGCAGCCACGCCAGATTGTTCGCGGCCTCCTTCGAGTCCGGCCGAGAGCGCAGCCCCGCCTCGTACTGGTCGATCGCCTCGGCCTCGCGGCCGAGACGCCCGAGGGCATCCGCCATCCCGAAGTGCAGCTCGGGCCAGTCGACGCCGCCCGCCAGCGACGCCTCGAGGGTCCGCACCACCTCCGCGGGGTCCGCCGTGTCGAGGCGCGCCAGGGCCAGCTTGGCGCGCACCTCGGTGAGGTCGGGATCGCGGGCGAGCGCCCGCTCGTACGCCTCCGCTGCGCGCCCGGCCTGACCGCGCGCGCCCCACGCATCGCCGATGAGCGCGTAGATCCATCCCGCGCGCGCACCGCCGCGCACCTGCTCGTCGAGAGCGAGTGCGACGCCGTACTGCTCCAGCGCTTCGTCGTGCCAGCCGCGCTGCTCGAGGGTCCTGCCGTAGGCGAGGCGGGTCCCCTCGGAGTCCGGCTTGTCGCGCACGGCCTCGCCGTAGTTCCAGAGCGCCTCGTCGAGCTTGCCCTGCTTCGCGAGCACGTCGCCGAGGGCGGTGCGCGTGGACCAGTCGGCGCGGATGCGCACGGCCTCGACCGTTGCCTCGAGGGCGCCGTCGAGATCGCCGCGCTGGAGGCGGGCCTGTCCGATCCCCTGATGGGCGACGAAGTTGTCGCGCGTGACCGCCGCCGCGTGCTGGAACAGCGCCTCGGTGTCGCGCCAGTAGCCGAGCTGGACGCGCGTCGCCGCGGCGAGCGCGACGAGGACGAGGCCGCCGATGGCGGCGCCCGCGACCCGCCCCGTGCTCCCCTTCGGGAGGCGCGCAGCTCCTTCCCACCCCACCGCGATCGAGAGTCCGATCAGGGGCAGGTACATGTAGCGGTCGGCGTGCGCCTGCAGGCCGACCTGGACGAGGCCGATCATCGGGACCAGCAGCCCGACGTACCAGAGCCAGCCGACTGCGAGCCACGGCCGGCTGCGCCGCACCGCGAGCGCGCCCGCCGTGAGGAGCGCGAGCAGCGCAGCCGCGCCGAGCCACTGCCAGGCGGGAAGGGGCCGCATCAGGTGCGGGTAGAAGACGGCGAGGCGCGCGGGCCAGACCGCCTGCCGGAGGTAGACGAGGTACGACACCAGCGCGTTCTCGACGCGCACGCCGAGGGGGATTCCGTCGAGCGTCGACATCGCGCCCATCTTCTGCTGCACCCGGTAGGTGACGACCGCGATGGCGGCGCTGATTGCGAGGAACGGAAGCTTCTCGAGGCACGCGCGCCGGAGGCTCGATGCCGACCGCGCGCGGCCGAGCGGCCAGGCGTCGAGCAGCAGCAGCAGCAACGGCACCGTCACGCCGACGGATTTGGCGAGGAGTCCGAGGCCGAAGCAGAGCAGGGCCAGCGCATAGCGCAGGGCGCCGGGTCGGCGCGCGTAGGCGCACCAGGCCCCGAGCGTGAGCACGAAGAAGAGGCCGGAGAGGACGTCCTTGCGCTCCGCCACCCAGGCGACCGACTCGACGTGCGGCGGATGCAGGGCGAAGACACCCGCGGCGAACGCGCTCGGGCCGAGCGCCCCGGTGGCGCCCGCGAGCACCCAGAGCAGGAGCGCAGCGCTCGCCGCGTGCAGCAGGGCGTTGGTCACGTGATAGCCGGCCGGATCGACGCCGAACAGGGCGTGGTCGAGCTCGAAGGAGAGCCAGGTGAGCGGGATCCAGTTCGCTTCGTACGGCTGGAAGAACGCCCAGCGCAGCCCCTCGCGTCCGAGATCGCGCTTGCGCAGATGCGGGTTGTCCGTCACGTAGGCGTTGTCGTCGAACGCGACGAAGTCGTGGTGGCGCACGGGCTCGAAGACGAGCAGCGTGATCGCGAAGAGCGCCCCGGAGGCGAGCAGGCGCTTTCTGTCGCTCGACACGGCGGCGGACGATAGCGTCGGCCGCTCCGCTGCGGGGGTGCGGTCGGGCGGTTACCTTGCGCGCCGATGGGGACCCGTTGAGCGCCGAGACGATCCTCGCCGGATTGAACCCCGAGCAGCGCCGGGCGGCCGAGACCACCGAGGGTCCGCTGCTCGTCCTCGCCGGCGCGGGCAGCGGGAAGACGCGCGTCCTCGTGCACCGGATCGCCTACCTGATCGGCGCCTGCGGCATCCCGCCCGAGTCGATCCTGGCCGTCACCTTCACGAACAAGGCGGCGGGCGAGATGCGCGACCGGGTCGAGAAGCTGCTCGGCCCCGACGCCGGCAGGCTCTGGGTCACGACGTTCCACTCTGCCTGCGTGCGCATCCTGCGCCGCGACATCGGGCACCTCGGCCTGTCGCGCGGCTTCGCCATCTACGACGAGAGCGATTCGCTGTCGACCGTGAAGGAGGCGCTGCGCCGCCGCGGCCTCGACCCCAAGCTGCACGACCCGCGGCGCCTGCGCTGGCGCATCGACCAGTGGAAGAACGCGGGCGTGCTGCCGGCGGGGGCGGTGGATCAGGCGGGGGATCTCGAGGCCGAGGAGGCGGCCGAGACCTATGCCGTCTACCAGCGCCTGCTGCGCGACGCGAACGCGCTCGACTTCGGCGACCTGATCCTGCAGACCGTCGAGCTCTTCGACCGCTTCCCCGAGGTGCTCGGCCACTACCAGCGGCGCTGGAGCTACGTGCTGGTCGACGAGTACCAGGACACCAACCGCGTGCAGTATCGGCTCGTGAACCAGCTCGCGCGCGAGCACGGGAACCTGTGCGTCGTCGGCGACCCGAACCAGAGCGTCTACGGATGGCGCGGCGCCGACGTGCGCAACATCCTCGACTTCGAGCGCGACTTCCCGGGCGCGGCGGTCGTGAAGCTCGAGCGCAACTACCGCTCGCGCCGGCCGATCCTCGAGGGGGCGTCCGCCGTCGTCGCGAACAATCCGGCGGCGCCCGCGCTGCGGCTGCGCGCCGAGCGCGGCGACGGCGAGCCGATCCGCTTCGCCGAGGTCGCGGACGAGCGCGAGGAGGCGACGCTGGCGGTGCGCGAGATCCTGACCGCGCGCCAGCGCGACGGCCGCGCGCTGCGCGACTTCGCGATCTTCTACCGCACCAACGCGCAGTCGCGCCCCTTCGAGGACGAGCTGCTGCGCTACGACGTGCCCTACGTCGTGGTCGGCGGCGTGCGCTTCTACGACCGCGCGGAGGTGAAGGACGCGCTGGCCTACGTGCGGCTCGCGCTGAATCCGGCCGACGCGGCAGCGCTCCTCCGCATCGCCAACCTGCCGCCGCGCGGGATCGGCCGGACCACGCTCGAGCGCGCGCAGGAGCTCGCCGAGCGCGACGGCGTCTCGCTGCTCGAAGGCCTCCGCCGCCTCGGTGCGTCGGCCGATGCCGGCCGCGCCGCCGGCCCGATCGCAGCCTTCTCGGCGTTGGTCGACGAGCTGTCGGCGCTCCTGCGCAGCGCGTCGCCCGCCGAGGGCATCGCCTCCGTTCTCCGCCGCAGCGGCTACCTCGCGCACCTCGAGCGCGAGGGGACACCCGAGGCCGAGACGCGCCTCGAGAACCTGCGCGAGCTCGTGGCCGGCGCCGAGGACTTCGCCGCCGAGAGCGGCTCCGGCGACGAGGAGCGCTCGGCCATCGAGCTCTTCCTCGACCAGGTCGCCCTGGTCTCCGACATCGACGGCTGGGACCGGCGCGCCGACGCCGTCTCGCTGATGACCGCACACTCGGCCAAGGGCCTCGAGTTCCCGGTCGTCTTCCTGGTGGGGCTCGAGGAGGGAATCCTCCCGCACGCGTCGTCGTCGCGTGACGCAGCGGGCCTCGAGGAGGAGCGGAGGCTCTTCTACGTCGGCATGACGCGCGCGATGGAGCGGCTCCACCTCACCTGCGCGCGCGAGCGCCGCCGCTTCGGGTCGCGCAGCTTCGCGGTGCCGTCGCGCTTCCTGCGCGAGATCCCGGACTCGGTGATCGCGGGCGGCTCGCCCGCGCGGACTCCGGTCCTCCGCGACGCCGGCGACGCATCGTCCGCCGAAGGCCGGCTCGACTACGCGTACGCCCAGGGCGCCGACGGCGACGTGCCGGTCGGCCTCCGCGTACGCCATCCGGTGTTCGGCGCGGGCACGGTGCTCGAGGCCAGCGGCCACGGTCTGGCGCAGAAGCTGCGCGTGCGCTTCGACCGGGTGGGGACCAAGACGCTGCTGGTGCGCTTCGCGAACCTGGAACCGCTCTGAGATGAGCAATCCGTTCGAGGCGGCCCGCCACGCGCGCTCCATCGCCGGCGCCCTCGACGCCTTCGCGCAGGTGCCGCTCCTGCGCGCGGGGCTGCAGCTCGGGCTCTTCGAGGCGCTCCGGCAGCCGCTCGAGCCCCAGGCGCTCGCGGAGCGGCTCGGCCTCGCGCCCGACCTGGTCGCGGCGTGGGCGCGCATGCTCCACGCGCAGGGCTGGCTGGCCAAGCGGGGCGACGCCTACCGCATCGGCCCGCCCCTCCTGTGGCTGCTCGATGCGCCGGAGGCGGCCGCCCTCTCGTCGCTGGTCGAGCACGCGGTCGAGTCGATGGCGCCGCGCCTGCGCGCGCTGCCCGAGCTGATGAAGGGCGGCGAGCGGCCCCTCTTCGGCGATCGGGACGAGGCGCTCCGCATGGCGGCGATCACCAAGCTGGTCGAGCCGCGGGCGCTGCGAGCCCTCGAGCGCCTTCCCGGGGCGCGGCGCCCGCGCCGCGTGCTCGACATCGGCTGCGGGCAGGGGAGCTACCTCGCCGACCTGCTCCGGCGACACCGGGACGCGATGGGGCTCGGCGTCGAGATCGACCCTCGCGTGGCCGACGAGGCGCGGCGGCGGCTCGTCGAGGCCGACGTCGCGCGGCGCGCCGAGATCCGCGTCGGGGACTTCCGCAGCGCGGCGCTGCCCGAGGGCCGCTTCGACCTGATCCTGCTGAACCACAACCTGCACTACTTCGCGCCGGGCGAGCGGGTGGCGTTGCTGCGACGCGCGCGCGGGCGGCTGGACGACGAGGGTGTCCTGGCGGTGCAGACGCTGGTGCTCACCGAGGGGCTCCTGCCGAGCCTCCTCGGCCTCCAGGCGGGCGCCGCCCTCTTCGACCTGCTCCTGCGGCTCCACCGAAACCTGCACGGCCTCCCCGCCGTGCAGGACGTCCACCAGGCGCTGCGCGACGCCGGCTTCGCGAAGACCGGCGAGGTGCCGGTGGTGCCGGGCGGCGCCGTGCGCTTCGTCTGGGGGAGCTAGGACTGGTCGTAGAACTTCATCGCGAGCGAGCCGTGCGCGGCGGCGCCGCCGGCGCGCAGAGCGGCCGCGAGCAGCACCGCCTCGGCCACCTCCCGCTTCGACGCCCCGGCCTTCTTGGCGCCCTTGGTGTGCACCTCGATGCAGTACACGCACTGCGTGGTGTGGGCGACGGCGACCGCCACCAGCTCGCGGTACTTGCGGGGGATCGCGCCGTCCTCGCGCGCGACGATGCGATCGAGGTCGGCCCAGGCCTTGAACTCCTCGGGCGCGAGCTGGCCCATCTCGCGGAGGCGCTTCAGGTCGTCGGGATCGTGGTAGTGGTTGGACATCGGGCTCGTAGCCTCCTCAGTGGGCCGCCTCGGCGGCAGGTTGCAGGGCCGGGAGCAGCGCAGCGAGGACCTGCCGCGCGATCCGCTCGACGCCGTGCCCCCGATGGCGTTGCACCCGGGGCGTCTCGTTCACGAAGGCGACGACGCCGAGCTCCAGCTCGGGGACCATCTGGACCCGCGTGGTGTAGCCCGGCAGCTCGCCATCCTTGCTCACCAGGGTGTAGCGCCCGTACGGCCGCACGAACCACCCGAGACCGGCGGAGCGCCCCTCGACGTTCGTCGCCGCCACGGGCTGCCACATCTCGCGCACCGAGGCGGCCGCGAGGACCGGCTTCCCGGCGGAGGCGTCCCCGCGGAACTGCAGCATCAGGAAGCGGCTGAGGTCGGAGATGCTGGAGAGGATCGTCCCGGAGGGCGGGAACGCGACCCTCGTGCTCGCGTCCCGGCCCCGCCAGCCGTCGTCCTCGAGCTCGAGCCGCTTGTAGCCGACCGCCAGCCGCGCGGGATCGACGGATCCGGCCTCGAAGCCCGTGCTCTCCATGGCGAGCGGCCGGAACAGGTGCTGGTGCATCAGGTCGTGGTAGGACAGGCGCGCCACCTTCGCGAGCGACTGACCCAGGACGACGTAGCCGAGATCGGAGAAGGCGTAGCGGGTGCCGGGCTTCGACGCCGCGGTCCGGCTCTGCACGTAGCGGAACAGGTGGGAGACGGTCTCGAGCCCGAGCGGGACGGGCCGCGGCAGCCCCGAGGTGTGAGCCGCCAGCTCCCGCCAGGTCGGCGACACCCGCGCGCCGGCCGCGTCGCGATACCAGACGTCCGGCACCGAGCGCTCGAGCGCGTCGTCGAGGCGGAAGTGCCCGGCGTCGCGGAGCTGCATCATCGCGGTGGCCTCGAAGACCTGGGTGAGCGAGCCGATGCGGTAGACCGTGTCCGGTGTCATCGGGCTGCGGCGCTCCAGGTTGGCGCAGCCGAAGCCCGCGGCGAACACCAGCGTCTGGCCCTGCACCACGCCGACGGCGACGCCGGCGAGGCCGCCCGCCTGCCGCTCGCCCTCGATCGAGGTCGGAAGACCGCGGAGCGCCTCGGCGAGCGCCGGGCCGATCGCGCGGTCGATGGCGGGCGCTGGGTTGGGGCAGGCGGGCGCGAACGCCTCGGGCTCCGGGGCCGGAGGCTCCGGCTCCGGCGCGCGGATGCACCCCGGCAGACCGGCCAGGAGGGCGATGAGCAGGACGCCGAGCCGCGCGCGCGTCACGCCCCAGGCCCGTCCGGCGGGCCCTTCAGCTCGACGACGTTGCCGTCGGGATCCGCGACGTAGAGGGAGGGACCGAGGCCTTCGGCCCCGTAGCGCGGCGCGACGTCGCCGGGCGAAAAGCCGTGCGCCTCGAGCTGGGCGCGGATCGCGGCGGCGTCGAAGCGCGCCAGCGCGAGCGCGACGTGGTCGACGTTGCGCGCCTCGCGGCCGGGCGCGGCGCCGCCGTGGCGCCCGAGCGGACCGTCGACCGGCACCAGGTCGATCAGGCTCTCGCCCGCCCGCAGCTGGTGGAGGCCCAGGGCGTCGCTGCTGCGCTCGATCGTACACCCGAGTGCGTCGCGCCAGAACCGCAGGGAGGTGGCGAGGTCGCGCACGCGCAGCACCACGTGGTCGATGCGGCGGATCTCGATCGCGTTCATCGGGGCGGATCCTCCTGCGGCGCCACGCCCCTCGCGCGGAGCTGGTCCACCAGCCGGCGCGTCCCCTGGGCGTCCACCTCGACGGGCGCCAGGCGCAGCGACTCCTCGAGATCATAGAGCGCGCGCTCGGGCTGCTGCTGGCGCAGGCGCACGCGGCCGAGGAGCTGGCGCACGTGGCCGTCGTCGGGATGGACGGCGAGCGAGCGCAGGTACGCGGCGGCGGCTCCGTCCAGGTCGCCTTTGCGGTGTCGCTCGGCGCCGAGGCCGGTCCAGCCCGTGCGGCCGAGCGGGTAGCGCTCGGCGGACTCGCGGTAGAGGGCCTCGGGGTTGCCCCAGAGCGCGGCGCGCTGGACGGTGAGGGCCGCGAGGCCGAACGTCGCCGCGCCGAAGGCGGCCACGAGCGCGAGGGCAGCGCTCCGTCCGGCCCGCCGCGCCCAGCCGTCGGCCACGTCGGCGGCCAGACCGAGCGCTCCCGGCAGCGCGGCGTACAGATAGCGGTCGGCGAAGATCTCGATCATCGGGACGAGCTGCACGACCGGCAGCAGCATGAGCGCGAACCACGCGACCCCGAGCGCGCGCTCGCGCCGCGCGCGGACCGCCGCCGCGGTGAGCGCGCCCGTCGCGGCCAGCGCGGCGAGGGGCAGCCAGATGCGCGCATCGCCCCAGCCGTGGGTCGGCTCCGGATGGACGCCGAAGGCCAGGTCGAAGGGGGCCGCCGCCACCCGTACGTAGCGCCATGCGACCCACGGCAGCATGCGCGCCGTCGCGGCCGGCGAGCCGCCGAACCACGGTGCGACACCACCCTGCGTCCACTGCGCCTCCAGGTTCAGGAGGAAGGCGATGGCCGCGAAGGTCGCGAGCGGGATCAGGTCGAGCGCAGCCCGGCGAACGTCTCCCCGATGCGTCCACGCCGCGGCCAGCAGGATCGCGGGGAGCGGAAGCGCAGCCGGCTTCGCCAGCAGCGCGAGGACCCCGGCCGCCGTCGCGGCGACGATCTGCCGGCGCGCCCCCTCGCGCAGCCAGGCGAGCCACCGCTCGAGCGCGATCAGGCAGAGGCCCACGGCGAGCAGCGTCTTGCTCTGGTTGATCCATGCCACCACCTCGGCGCCGACGGGATGGACGAGGAAGATCGCCCCGGCGGCGACGGCGGCGCGGCGCGAGAGCCCCGCCTGCCTCGCGGTGGCGACGAGCGCGACCGAGACCCCGGCGTGCAGGATCACGTTGGCGATCCGGTACGGAAGCGGATCCGCGCCGAAGAGGTGCCACTCGAGGAGCAGCCAGAGCTGGTGGAGCGGCGACCAGTTGCCCATGCAGAAGGAGCGCTCGATCAGGATGCGGTGGAGCGCGGCGCCGACCGGAAGCGAGAGCGTCTGGTTGTACTCGAGGTAGAGGTAGTCATCCGAGACGAATGGACCGCCGTAGCTCGGCGCGTAGAGCGCGAGCGCGACGGCCGCGAAGACGGCGCCCAGCGCCGCGAGCTCGAGCGCCGCGCGTCCGGCCTTGAGGGGAGCGGCGGCCTCGCGACTCAAAACGGCGGCATCCAGTCCGCCATCATGCCCGGCGTCTCCAGCAGGACGCGTCCCTCGCGATCGAGCACGACCAGCCTCGTCTCCGCCGGATCGAGCTTCTCGCCGGCACGGCCGGGCGGCTGGCGCGGCACGGCGGTCACCACCAGACGCTCCCCGTCCGGCGACCAGTGCGGCGCCAGCTCGTCGCGATCGGGCGTGCGCGTCAGGTTGCGCGCCGGGCCCCCGTCGAGGGGCGCCAGGAAGACGTCGCGGCTGCCGTCGCGGTCCGACACGAACGCGATCTCGTCGCGCGTCGGCGATGGGCGCGCGGAGTGCTCGTCGGCGTCGGCCTTCGCCGCGGGGAGCGCGGTCACCTCTCCGTCGGCCCCGGTGCGCGCGATCCCGCGCGCCGCCGGGCCTCGCTGCCGCGTGAAGACGATCCGCGCGCCGTCGCGGGTGAAGAAGGGCTTGTCCTCGGACCAGCCGTCCTCGTGCGTCAGGCGGCGCGGCGACTCGCCCGCGGAGAGCAGCCATAGCTCGGAGCCCGGCGCGTCGGGCTTGCGGCGCTGCGCCACGATGTGCCGGCCGTCGGGCGCGTAGCTCGGCCGGAAGAAGAAGTCGCGCGGGCCCGAGGCGGCGAGCACGGTCTCCTGACCGGTTGCCACGTCGATCGCGGCGAGCGCGCCGGACTGCGCGAGCTCGCGATAGGCGAAGGCCACGCGGGTGCCGTCGGGCGACCACGCCGCCCAGCGATCGTCGCGCGTCGGGGTGCGGGTGAGCGCGCGAGGCGCGCTTTCCCCGGGCTCCCAGAGCTGGAGGTCTGCCGCACCGCCGCCGTGCGGCTCGGTCTGGTACACCAGGCGCCGGCTCGGCTCGCTCCAGAAGGGCCACGTGGCGTCGAGGCCGGGCGACGACAGGAACGGGTGCACGGCGCCATCCGACAGGCGGGCCCGGAAGAGCGCGTCGCCCGATCCGCTCGGTCGGACGAAGACGAGCCCGTCCGAAGGTCGGCCCGAGACTGCACGCTCCGGCTGCGCCGTACAGCCGAACGCAGCGAGCGCGAAGGCGACCGGAGCGAGCAGGGCGAGGCGCGGCGCGGCGATCTCCTCGGCGGGGGCGGCGCATTATACCGGGACCGCGATTGGTACACTCCGCCGGGCATGGCATCGCCCGGCTCGTGGCGGCGCTTCGCCGCGCTCTTCCCGGCCTTTGCCGCGGCGGCACTCGTCGTGTACGGCCCGGCGCTGCACGGGAGCTTCGTCTCGGACGACGTCGGCTACGTGCTCGGCAATCCGTGGATCCACGAGCTCAGCGCCGAGAACCTCTGGGCGATCCTCGATCCGACCGGGCCCGCCGCCAAGCACACGATCAACTACGCGCCCGTGCATCTCCTGCTGCACGCGCTCGACTGGCAGGCGTTCGGCGCCGACGTGCTCGGGCACCACGTGGTGAACGTCGTGCTCCACGCGCTGACCTCGGTGCTGGTCGCGGCACTCTTCGCGCGCTCGGGGCTCTCGTTCCGGGCCTCGGCGGTGGGTGGTGCGCTCTTCCTCCTGCACCCCGCCAACGTCGAGGCGGTCGCCTGGATCTTCCAGCTCAAGACCATCGCCGCGCTCGCGCTCGCGTGCGGAGCGCTGCTCGCCGAGCCGAGGCGGCCCGCGCTGGCGACGATTCTCTTCGGGCTCGCGCTCCTCGCGAAGATCCAGGCGGCCTTCGCGCTCCCGGTCGCGGCCGTCTGGCTGTGGCTCGGCCATCCCGCCTCTCCGCAGACGCGCGGGGCGCGCCTCGGTTGGCTCGCCGCGTGGGCGCTGCTCCTCGCGCTCACGTGGCTCCCCGAGTTCGGAGCGTTCGAGCGCGGCGGACACGTGGAGCTGTCGGGTGCCGCCGGCCCGGTCGAGCGGCTCCGCGCGCTCTTCTCGCTGGTGGGCCGCTACCTGGTGATGGCAGCGAGCGCCTACGGGACGTCGACCTTCCACCAGCCGGACGCTCCCCGCTCCTGGGCCGACCCGTGGTGCGCGCTCGGCCTCGTCGGCACCGCCGTGCTCGGCGCGCTCGCGGTGCTCGCGTTCCGGCGGCGCAGCGAGGATGCGGCGTGGTGGACGTGGACGGCAGGCGGCTTCCTCCCGGTGTCGCAGCTCCTCGGCTTCCTGTATCCGATGGCGGACCGCTATCTCTACTTCATCCTGCCGGGCCTGATCGGCGGGTCGGCCCTGGTGCTGCGCGCCGCGCTCGCGCGCGTCGTGCCGCCCGGCGCGCAGCCCGCGCTTCGGCGCGCCGCAGCCGTGCTCGCGATCGCGGTGCTCGCCGCCTGCGCGTGGCGCAGCAGCGTGCGCGCCGACGTCTGGCGCTCGGAGATCACGCTCATGATCGACGCGGCCGCGCACTACCCGGACGGCATGCAGGCGAACCTGCTGCGCGCGCAGTCGGCTGCGCGGCGCGGCGACGCAGACACCGTTGCGGCGTCGCTCCGCGCCGCGAGCGCGCACGGCTTCGACCGCTTCATGGATCTCGACCGCGATCCCGCGTTCGCGAGCGTGCGCGACGATCCCGCGTTCCGCGCGGCGGTCCGGGACATCGCGGGCCGCTGGATCGCCGCGGTCGAGCCGCGCTCCGACCCGACGTCCCTCGAGCTCCTCGTGCTCGGCCAGGCGCACGCCACGCGCGGCGAGTGGGAGCTCGCCGCGCGGAGCCTCGAGCGCGCCGTCGCGAGCGGCGGGCCGGGCAGCGACGAGGCGAGCTCGGAGCTGGCCGAGGTGCGGGCAAAGATGGCGACCGAGCAGGCGGGGCAGGGGGAGGACGGTGCGCCGCCCGGCGCGTCGGGCGGGGGCGCGCGTGGCGAAGCGACGCCCTGAGCCGGCTCGCAGCCGGGGCGCCCGCAGGAGCCGCGAGCCGACGCGCAGCGCCGCGCGGCGGGTCGACGCGCTCGCGACGCCGCTCGGTGTCGCGCTGCTCGCCGCGCTCTTCGCCCTGCTGGCGCTCGCGCTCTACGCGCCGGCGCTCGGCGGCCCCTTCGTCTCGGACGACCTGCACTACGTCGCCACCAACCCGTACGTGCACGACCCGAGCCCTGCGAACGTCGCGGCGATCCTCGATCCCTGGAGCCCCGCGAGCGTCATGGTCGTGAACTACGCGCCAGTGCAGATGCTCGTGCACGCCCTCGAGTGGCAGCTCTTCGCGGAGCACACGACCGGCTACCACGTCGTCAACGTCCTCCTGCACGCGCTGGGCGCCGCGCTGCTGGTGCTCGTCTTCGCGCGCGCCGGCCTGGCGCCGGCCGCGGCCGCCCTCGGTGGCCTGCTCTTCCTGGTGCACCCGGCGAACGTCGAGGCGGTCGCCTGGGTCTCGCAGCTCAAGTCTCCCGCCTCGTTCGCGCTCTCGATGACCGCGCTCCTCGCCCACCCGCGGCGGCCGGCGCTGGCGACGGCGCTCTTCGGCCTCGCGCTCCTCGCGAAGCCCACCGCCGCCTTCGCGCTGCCGGTCGCGGCGCTGCTCGACTGGAGCCGCGACGGCCGCGTCCGCATCGGCTGGCTCTGCGCGTGGGCGGCGCTGCTCGCCGCCTACGGCGGCGTCGAGCTCTGGACGCACCAGCGCTCGGGTGCCGCCGAGCCGGTCGCGGAGGACCTCGCGGTGCGGCTGCGCAGCAGCGTCGCGATCGCGGCGCGCTACCTCTGGATGGCGGCGACCTCGCTCGGGGTGTCGGCGTTCCACGAGCCGGCGCCGTCGAGGGGCTGGAGCGATCCGCTCTGGCTCGCCGGTGCGCTCGCAGTCGCCGCGCTCGGCGCGCGCTGCGCCGTGGCCCTGCGGCGGCGCAGCGCGGAGGCGGCCTTCTGGGTGTGGGCGGCGGTCTCCTTCCTTCCCGTCTCCCAGCTCTTCCCGTTCCTGTATCCGATGGCGGACCGCTACCTCTACTTCATCCTGCCCGGCCTGATCGGCGGCGCGCTCTTCGTCCTGCGCGATGCATCGGCGCATCGGGCGACGGAGCCGGCCCGCCGCCGGCTGGCGAACGCGGGCCTCGCCGTGGGGCTCGCCCTGGCGGTCGTCTTCGCCGCGCGCAGCGCGGCCCGCGCCGAGATCTGGGCGTCGCCTCGCGCGCTCATCGCCGACTCCGCCGCACACTATCCCGAGGGCCGCACCGCGCACCTGCTCAAGGCTGTGCGCGCGGCCCAGCTCGCGGATGCCGACTCCGCCGTCGCCGAGCTGCGCGCGGCGCGGGACCTCGGCTTCAACCGCTACGAGCAGCTCCAGAGCGATCCCGCGTTCGACGGGATCCGCGCCGATCCGCGCTTCGCCGCGCTGGTGCGCGAGATGGCAGGCTGGTGGGTCGACCGGCTCTCTGCCACCGCCGACCCTACGCAGATCGAGCTCCGCACGCTCGCCGCTGCCCACCTGGCGCGGGGCGAGCGCGCGGCGGCCATCGAGGCGCTCGAGCGCGCCCTCGCCCGCGGCGGTCCGCTCGATGCGCGCCTGCGCGACGAGCTCGCGCAGCTCCGCGCCCCGCCGCCCTGATCAGCGTGGCCTCCGGGGCAGAGCGAGCGCCTGGAGCATCCCGCAAGCGCCGCCCCTGGCGGCGCGCGCAGCGAGCCGAAGGCGAGCGAAGTTCAACAGGACGTGCTGCACTCAGAAACCAACGGCCCCGCAGCCTCTGGGGCAAGGCGAGCGTCTGGAGTACCCCGGCAAGCGCCCGAAGGGCGCGCGCAGCGAGCCGCAGGCGAGCGAAGTCAACAGATGGAAGGCGCGCGAAGTTCAGAAGGACGTGCTCCAGCTCAGCAAGATCAGTGTCGATTCAGCTGCGCCTCCCAGTCCGCGATCCAGGCCGCGCGCTCGCCGGCCGAGAGCGCGTCTGCGTCGCCGCTCTGCAGCCGCTCGATCGCGCGGTGTGCGAGCGTCTGGCGAGCGGGTCGGGGGCTCCGCGCGGCGAGCTCCATCCAGGTCGCGAGCGCGCCACCGAGGTCTCCCGCCGCGGCGGCCAGATCGGCGCGCAGCGCGAGCGCCTCGCGCGTCGCGAAGCGCGCGAGCATCGGATCGAGGATCGCGAGCCCCTCTCGAGCGCCGTCCGGCCTTCCGATCGCGAGTCGCCATCGACCCCGCAGGCGGGCGGCCTCGGGAGCGAGCAGCGATCGCGGCGGCACCGCAGCGAGCCGCGCATCGAGCCCGCGGAGCGACTCCCAAGCGCCCTCCGTCTCGAGCCGCCGCGCCTGGCGCAGCACCTCCACGCCACCGGCGCTCTCGGCGAGAGAGCCGCCGGGAAGCTCGGCCTCGCCTGCGGCGAGCAGCGCGATCTCGCGGGCGCGCTCCGGGTCTCCTCCCACGCCGAGCGCCTCCTCGGCGAAGCGGCGCGCGCCGTCGCGGTCTCCCTGCTGCAGCGCGAGGGCGCCGCGCGCGAGCGCGCGCTCCGCCGGGTCGGGAATCGCGCGCGCGACCCGCTCCGCGCGGGCGCGCTGGCCGAGCGAGGCGAGCCGGCGCACGAGGTAGGTGGCGTCGAGGCCCGCGGGCGGAGGCTGCAGCGGGTCGAGGTCGGCGAAGAGCGCGTCGGCTCCCTGCGCTCCGAGCGTGCGGCCGAGCACGCGCGGCGAGCGCATCGCGAGCCGGTTCCGGTCGTCGGTGGAGACCACGCCCCGCTCGGCCAGCGAGCGAGCGCCCGCCTCGTCGAGCGAGAGCGCCGCGGCCACGTCCTCGGGCCCGACGACTCCGATCGCCTCGAGGTCGCGAGGTGCCGCCGCGAGCGCCGCTGGCAGCGCCTCGGCGACCGCGAGCGGCGCCGGCGACGCGAGCAGGAGCACGCCCCAGGCGGCCGGACGGTAGACCTCGACGTGTGGGAAGACGGCGAGCAGGGTCGCGAGCAGGCTGCGCAGGAGATCCTCGTCGACGAACGCGAGCCCGATCCACTGCACGAAGACGCCGTCGGGCGCGAGGCGGGCGCGTACCCGCTCGAAGAACTCGCGGGTGTACAGGTGCGACGCGCCTGCGTTCCACGGATGCGACGGCTGCGAGACGATCGCGTCGTAGCGCCCCTCTCCGAGCCGGAGCGCGCTGCGCGCGTCGTCGATCTCGAGCGAGACGCGCGGGTCGGCGAGCGGGTCTGCGCGGCGCAGCGGCGCGACGGCGCGGTCCGCGGCCGCGACCTGCGGCTCGAGCTCGATCACGTCGATCGTCCCGACGCTCGCCGGCACGGCCTCGAGCGCGGTGCCTCCGCCGAGCCCGATCACCAGCAGGCGGCGCAGGTCGGGCCGAGCCATCGACGGCAGTGCGCCGAGCCACGCGGCCAGCGGGTCGGCCTGGGCGCGGCTCCCGCGCAGCGCGATCGCCGACTCCGGAAGCCCGTCGCTACGGAGCTGCAGCCGGCCGTCGCTGCGCAGCATCATGACCGTCGCCGCGCGTCCGACACCGAAGTACGACAGCTCGCCGCGGAGCGGCTCGAGCGAGAGCGGCGACGCGCGCAGGAGCTGCCACGGCTCGGAGGAGGGCGCGAGGAGGAGCGCCCCCGCGCCGAGGGCGGCCGCGGTGAAGAGCACCGGCGCGCGGCGCGGAGCGAGCCACGCGGCGCCCGCCGCCAGGGCGAGGTTCAGGGCGGCCGCGCAGCGCAGCGTCCCGGCGAAGCCGACGAGAGGCAGCAGCGCGAAGCCGGTGGCCAGCGAGCCCGCGATCGCGCCCGCGGTGTTCCAGGCGGAGACGCGCGCGCTGGCGCGGCCGGCGTCGACGGCGTCCCGCGTGAACGCGCGCACGGCGAACGGGAAGCTGGCCCCGATCGCGATCGAGGGCGGAAGCAGGATCGCGAGGGCGAGCGCGGCGTTGGCGCCGAGCGCCGCGGATGCGCCCGCGTCCAGGCGCTGGGCGAGCGCCGGGACCCGGTCGACCGCGCGGAAGGCGGCCCACGCCAGCGCAGCGGTCGCTAGCTCGGCCGCGGCGAGGCGACGCGCGGCGCGCGCGGCATCGCCCGCGAATCGCGCCGCCAGCGCGCCGCCCACCGCGATTCCGAGGAGCACGCTCGCCAGCATGGTCGAGAAGGCGTAGACGCTGCTGCCGAGCACCTGGGCGAGGAGCCGCGTCCAGAGCACCTCGTACGCGAACGAGGCCGCGCCGGACGCGAGGACGAGCGGCAGCACCCAGCTCGGGCCGCGGACCGCCTTCGCGGTGGCGCCGTCCACCGGCGGGAGCGCGAGGATCTCGCCGCGGCCGAGCACCAGCGCGAGCGCGCACGCAGACGCGTTCACCGCGGCGCCGATCCACACCGTGTCGCGCAGCCCGAGCGCGGGCAGCAGCAGGAACCCCGCGGCGATCGCTCCACCGATCGCGCCGGCGGTGTTCGCCGCGTACAGAGCGCCGACGCGCCACCCGACCTCGCGATCGCCGCGCACGGCCGCGCGCACGAGGAGCGGCAGCGTGGCGCCCATGAACGCGGTCGGCACGCCGAGGATCGCGAGGCTGCAGACGAGGTGGAAGAGCGCGCTCGCCGTCCCGCCCGCGCCGCGGCCCCCGAGGACCGCGATCTCGAGGCGCGAGGCGGCCGCGATCGCGATCGGTACGGCGATCGCCGAGACGGCGACGCCGAGCTCGAGGAGCGCGTACGCGCGCAGCGGCCGCCGCACGCGGCCGACGGCGCGCGCAGCCAGCGCGGCCCCGATCGCGAGGCCGCCCATGTAGGCCGCGAGCACGCTCGCGACGGCGAGCTCGGAGGTGCCGAACACGGCGTCGAGCTCGCGCGTCCAGGCGATCTGATACAGGAGCCCGGCGAAGCCCGACCCGAGGAAGCAGGCGAGCATCGCGATCCAGCGCGCGCGCGCGCTCATCGAGGCGCCCTCATCGGGTCGCTCTCATCGGGTGGGCTTGGGGAGCATCCCCGCGGCAAGGTCCGCGAGCGCCTCGGCGACCAGGCGGTGCCCGAGCGCGTTCGGATGGCAGCGGTCGGGGAGGAAGGCGAGCCAGCGCGGGTGGCTCGCCAGCTCGTCGGCGCCATAGCGCGCGGCGATGCGCTCGCGATCGGCGGCGAAGCGCGGGTCGCCGGCGATCACCGGGATCGACGCGTCGAGGAGCCGGGCCGCATCGAGGTGGGGCGCGCCGGTCTCGCGCGCGACGTCGGCCATCAGCTCGGCGGGCGCGCCGCGGATGCACTCGCCCAGCAGCGCGATCGGCACCCCGGCGCGCTGCGCCGCCTCGACGGCGGCGCGCACGTTCTCCCGCGCGACGTCGTAGCTGGCCACGTTGCGCTGCGAGGGATCGCGCGCGTCGGGGGGAGCCGGCGGGCGGATGCGCGAGCGCGCGACTGCGATCCAGCCCTCCAGCGCCTCGAAGGCGCGGCTCCGGTGCAGCACCTCGAGCAGCGCGCCGGTCGCCCCGAGCCGGTGGGCATAGGTCGCCGCGTCGTCCTCGCCGGTGGCTGCGCCGTCGTTGGAGAGGTAGCTCCAGATCACGAGATCGGGCTTCAGCGGGAGCCCGACCCGCTCCAGCAGCGTGAGCCCCTGGAAGGTCGAGTAGCCGGGGACGCCCAGGTCGATCACCTCGACCCGCTCGGGCGGGATGCCGAGCCGCGCCGCCAGCGCCGCGCGGAGCTGCGCGGGATACGTCTCGCCGTCCTCGACGCCCCATCCGAAGGTCGACGAGTCGCCGAGTGCGACCACGCGGATCGCGTCCGCCGCGCGCCGATCCTCGAACTCCGGGGTGCGGAAGCCGCGGGAGTTGGTGGCGGCCTGCCAGCGCGTGCGCTCGCGAGCCGCAGGCGGCGCGAACACGTCGAGCAGCGAGAGCCTCGTGTCCGGGCGCAGGCGGTAGAAGAGGTAGCGGTCCCACTCGTAGAGGTCGTAGTAGCGCGCGAGCTGTCCGGCGTTGGCGAACTCGTCGCGGTAGTCGTCGCGCAGCAGCCAGCGGTCGCCGAGCCACGGCGGGTTGGCGAGCGCCGTGCCCGAGGCCGGGCGCAGGTCGAAGGCGCGCGCCAGCAGCTCGGCGGCGCCGGCGAAGACGGCGAGCGAGCCGATCGCGAGGGCCGCGTTGGCCAGCCAGGGGGATCGCCGCCCGCGCGTCACCCCGGGAGACCGCCCACCGGGACGACCGCGCCCTCGCGCACCGCCTCCTCCGACACCGAGACGCGACGGATCTCGTCGCCCACGCGCACGCGCCAGGGACCCATCGGGTGCGCCGGGGCCTGCGTCTCCGTGGCGTACGGAACGCGCAGGCGCGCGATCCCGTCGGCGCCGGCGGGGGCGTGCGCGCGATAGACGAAGCGGCGGCCCCCCGGCGTGCGGATCGCCGTGCTCGCCTCGACCTCGGTGCCCGCGGGCGCGGCGACCTCGAGCACCGCGCCCGGCACGACCTCGTAGAGCTTGTACGGCACCGCCCCGGCCGGGACGTTCGCGTGGAACATCTCCGAGAGCGGCATGCCGCCGGTCGGTCCCTCGGTGATCAGGCGGAAGTGCTCCCAGCGCGGCGCGCCCTCGCGTTCGAGCCCGTCCTCGCGGTGCAGCCGCTGGGAGAGGCTCTTCGGCGCGACCAGCCCGTACTCCATGGTGACGACGTACCGCGCTCCGAGCCGCCCCGCGAGCGCCACGGCCTCGTCCTCCGACTCGAGCGTGGGGAAGGCGAACGCCTCCTCGAAGTGTCGCGCGCCCGCGTAGGGACCGAAGTTGTCCGCGGTGGTGGCGCGCTCGGCGACGTAGTGCAGCACGTGGCCGATGTTCGGCGGGGACACGATGCCGTATGCGGGCCGCTCGGTGGGATCGGCGAAGCCGGGCGTCGGCGGCGTCGCCTCGCGCACCTGCTCGGCGAACCGATAGAGCGAGCCGTCGGGCGTCGTGAGGAGCGGATCGCCGAGCGGCGGCAGCGCGCGCAGCTCGTACCACGCCGGGAGCGCGGCGACGCTGACGAGGGGTCCGCACGTCGCGACGACCAGCAGCGCCGTCGCGCCGAGCGCCGCAGGTCGCGGCAGCACGCGGGCGAGCGCGCGGCGCGCCTCGTCGATCAGGAGCGCGAAGCCGATCGACGCCGCGGCCGCATAGTCGTTGCCGTAGCGCACCTGAAGGGCGGCGAGCAGCCCGAAGCTCGCGGTCCAGGCGGCCAGCAGGAGGGCCGGCTCGCGGACGCCCGGATCGCGCGCGCGCCAGAGCGCGACGAACGGCACCAGCGGAAGCAGATAGCCGAAGCCGCCGAAGTACCGGATGGGCAGGCGCCAGGGGTGCGGCAGCCAGGGCCGGATCAGCGGGAGCTGCTCGGAGTTGAGCGCCGCCCAGGGCTCGCTCTTGCCGAGGAAGGAGAGGCCATGCGCCACGGCCTCGCGCACGACCGGAAGAGCGAGCAGCGCCGCGCCGCCGGCTCCGCCGAGGAGCGCGATGCGCAGCGCGCGCGCCCGCACGCTCGCGGCCGGCCGCCACCGCTCGACTTCCGCCGCGCCCAGCATCACGAGGGCGAGCGCGACCATCGCCGTCGGCTGCAGCCAGGAGAGCGCCCCGGCCGAGAACGGGCCGCCGACCGGCGGGCCGAGGCCCGGAACGACGGCGGCCACCAGCGCCGCGCTCGCGAGGAGCCCGGCGGCGTGCTCGCGGAGCCGCTCGACGCGCCCGGCGAGCCCTTCGACGGCGAGCTGCGCCCCGTCGGCGAGCGCGACGTAGAGGAGGCTCCCCGGCCAGACGAGCAGGAGCGCCGTGCGTGCGGCCGTCACGAGCGCCTGCGCGGCGACGCGAGCGCGTTGCGCGCTGCTCGGGCGCGCGCTCGCGAGCGCGCCCAGCAGCCAGAGCGCGCCCAGCAGACCGACGGTGCAGTGGTGGTCGGCATCGCCGACGTTCGCGTAGAAGATGGCGGCCGGGAGCAGGGCGTAGATCGCCGCGGCGCCGAGGGCGAGCCGGCGCCCTCCGAAGAGCGCGCCGGCGGCGTACACGGGCACGGCAGTGAGCGCGCCCAGCACCGGCGGCAGCCAGGCCGCGGCGAGCTCGAGGTCGCGCACGGTGCCTCCGAACGCGCGGCCGAGCGCGGCGAGCAGGAGGTCGTGGAGAGGTGGCCACGGGATCGCGGCGCCGTCCGGGTAGCCGACGAGCGGGTCGAAGAGCAGCGGCCGCGGGAAGTGCTGCATCGTGTAGAGCGCGCGGCGCAGGTGGTAGTACGGATCGCCGACGGGGAACACGATCGCGCCCCCGGCGAACACCTCCCGGAAGCCGACGGCGCGCGCGGCGAACGCGACCGCCACCACCGCGAGCAGGGCCGCGAGCGCCGTGCTGCGCCGCATCGGGGCGCCGGCTCCTTCGGCTAGCCCGACTGGGCGGCGGCGGAGGTCTTCTTCGCGGCCTCGACCTTCGCGGCCTCGAGCTCGCGCCGCGCGTCCGCCGCGTGAGGGAAGCTCGCATCGAGCTTCAGCGCGCGCTCGAACGCGGTCGCGGCCTCGGCGTCCTTGCCGAGGGCGCGCAGCGCCAGGCCGAGGTGATACGGGTAGTCGGCGCGCGGCGCGTTCGCCCGCTCGGAGAGCTCGATGGCGTAGTTGAACTGCTCGACCGCCGGCTGGTTCAAGCCCTTCTTGTGATAGACGAAGCCGAGCGTGTCGACGATCTCCGGGTTCTCGGGCTCCGCCTGCTGCGCCTCCTGCGCGAGCGACAGCGCGCGGTCGAGCTGCTGGCCGTCCTCGGCGAGCAGGAACGCGAGGTCGTTCTTCGCGCCGGGCAGATCGCTGCGCGCGGTCACCACCCGCTCGTAGAGCGCGCGCGCCTCGTCGCGGTGGCCGGACGCGAGCTGCAGGCGCGCGAGCAGCTCCTGGCCCGAGGGCGGCAGCGCGCCGGCCTTGTCGGCCTCCTGGAACGAGGCGACCGCCTCCGGCAGCCGATTCTCGGCGGTGTAGATGCTGGCGAGCAGATCGAGCGCAGGCGTGAGCGTGGGAGCCGCTGCGAAGGCGCGGCGCGCCGCATCCTCGGCCCCCTTGTAGTCCTTGCGGCTCGCGAGCACCTGCGCCTTGAGCAGCAGGATCTGCGGCGAGAGCCGGCCGGCCTCGCCCGCCTTGTCGATCTGCGCGAGCGCTTCGTCGCTCTTGCCCGCCTCGACGTCCATGGTGACCAGCAGGCGCAGCGCCTCCTGCTGGCGCGGCGACTCGGCGAGCACGTGCTCGAGGTACTCGCGCGACTTCACGGGATCGGTGCGGCCCTCGCGGAAGGCGTACTCGATGTACGCGAGCAGCGGCGGGTTCGGCTCCGACAGGAGCTGCACGAGGAGATCGCGGCCCCCCGGCGCGCGCCCCGTCTGGTAGAGAGCGCGCGCGAGCAGCAGGCGGTCGGTCGGAGTGAGCGGCCCGCCCTGCTGCAGGCGCCGGGTCGTCGCGAGCACCTGCTGGTAGTCGCCGGCGCTGTCGAGGATGGAGAGCTTGAGGCGGAGCAGCTCGGGCGTCGGCGTGTTTCCGATCTGCAGGCCCGCGTCCACCGCCGCCACCGCGGCCGGGTAGTTCCGGCGGCCCGCCTCGGCGAGAGCCAGCAGGCGCTGGCCTTCGTGGCTCTGCTCCAGGCCGACGTAGTGACGCAGCGCCTCGGCCGCCTCGTCGTAGCGCCCCTGCGCGAGCGCCAGGCGGCCGCGCGCCCGCCAGGTGCGCGGATGGTCCGGATACCGCCGCTGCATGTCGTCGACCACCGCGCGGGCCGCCTTGCCGTCGCCGGCCTTGATCTTGAGCTCGACGATCGCCTCGAGTGCGACGGGCGGATCCGAGCCGCTCTTGCCCTCCGCCTCGAGCAGCGCCAACCCGTCCGCGATGCGCTGGTGGTCGTCGAGGAAGCGCGCGTAGCGCACGTGCGCCTCCTCGTCGTCCGCGCGCTGCTCGAGCAGGCGCTTGTAGACGGCGTCCCCATTCCCCGTCTTCTGCTGCTCCGCGACCTCGGCCAGGCTCTCCCAGGCGTCGAGGTTGCGCGGAACCGCGGCGGTCATCTGCTCGAGCGCCCAGCGCAGCAGCTCCTGGTTGCCGCTCGTCTGGGCGTAGGAGATCACGACTCCCGCGGCGCGCCCGCGCGCCAGCGGCACCTTCGCGGCCTCGACGCCGCTGCGGAACGCGGCCTCGGCCTGCTCCGCGTGTCCGGGCCACGCCGCGTAGAGGCGGCCGAGCTCGATGCGCGGATTCGAGTCGCCGCCGTAGAGCTCGTCGGACTTGCGGAACGCCGCCTCGGCCGCCTGGTAGAGATCGTCGCTCGGCTTCTCGCCCTTCAGCTGGGCGAGGCGGATGCGCGCCTGCTGCACGATGCCGAGCTGCATCTGTGCGAGGCCGTCCTTGGGTCCGAGCTCGACCGCGGTGAGCGCGGCCTTCAGCCCAGCGTCCGCGTCGTTCGCCGAGAGCGCGATCTCCGAGCGCCGCTCGTAGGCAGTCGAGTTGGTCGGGTCGAGCTCGAGGACCTTGTCGATGAGCTGATCGGCGCGCGCGCGGTCATCGAACATGACGAGCTTCGCCTCGGCCAGCATGGCGTCGATGCGCTTCGGGTCGAGTCGGCTCGTCTCGTGGTAGAAGAACGCGGCGTCCGCGTACTTCCCGGTGTTCGCAAGCACCTCCGCGATGCGGAAGTTCACGTCCGCGTTCTTCGGGTCGATCTGGAGCGCGCTTCGCAGCTCGAGCAGCGCCTCCTTGGTCTGGCCGGCGTCGAGGAACTTCTGCGCGCTCTCGAGATGGCGGGCGAAGCGATCCTGGGCGGACGAGCAGGCAGCCAGGCTGAGCAGCGCGCCCGCCGCGAGCGCGACGGCCAGACGCCCGGCGATCCGCGACCTCACCGCGATCCTCCTTACTTCTGTTCGAGCTTGGCGAGCTCGCTGCGCGCGGCGTCGGCCTCCGGGAACGGACCGTCCGCGAGCGCTTGCTGGAGCGTCGCCTGCGCGCGCTGGTGCTCGCCCTGGCGCGCCAGGGCGATGCCCAGGTGGTACCGGACCGACGGCGAGTCGGGCCGCGCCTTGAGCGCCTCGTCGAACGACGCCACGGCGAGATCGAGCTCGCCGCGCTGCAGGTGCACCCAGCCGAGGGTGTCGGTGACCTCCGGGCGCGGGTCGATCTTGTGCGCCGCCTCGGCGAGCTGCAGCGCGCGGTCGAGGTCCTGGTTGGACTCCGCGAGCAGCCACGCGAGGTCGTTCCGCGACGCCGCGTGTCCGGGATCCCGCCGCACGACCTCCTCGAGTCGCTGCTTGGCGCCGACGCGATCGCCGCTCGCCAGCACGAGCTGAGCCGCGAGGTAGGCCGGGGTCACGTCCTGCGGCAGCGCCTTGGCCGCCTCGTCGTAGAGCGCGATCGCCTTCTTGGGGTCGCCGTTCTCGGCGGCGATCTGTGCCAGCCCCGTCTTGGCGCGGCCCTGGCTCGGATCGAGCTGGAGCGCCTTCTCGAGCGACTTGGAGGCCTCCGGGTAGCGCTTGGCGTTCACGAGCACCGTGCCCTGGATCTCGTAGAGCGACGCTGCGTCCGGATGCGCGGCGAGCGCGCGCGCGATCGGCGCCAGCGCCTCGTCCGGCTTCCCCGCCGCGACGAGCTGCTCGGCGAGCGCGCGCAGCACCATCTCGTTGGCGGGATCGGCGAGATCGAGGCCCGCCTTCTGCAGCGAGCGCGCCGCGGCCTCGTGACCCTGCGCGGCGGCCTCGATCCCGGCGCGCGAGACCGCGGCCTCGCGCTGGAAGCCCGCCTTCGCCATCGAGTCCGCCGTGCGGCGCGCCGAGTCGTAGAGGCCCTGCGCGGTCGCCGCGCGGATGTAGATGTCGTAGCCCTCGGGCCGGGCGCCGCTGCGGTTGGTCATGAAGTTGCGCGCGAACTCGGTGGCGTCCTTGTAGTTGCCGCGGGACAGCTCGAGGTACGCGAGCATGAGGGCCGCGTCGGTCGCCTTCGAGTCCGCCCGGATCGCCTCGCGGAACTCGGATGCGGCGCGGTCGTAGTCGCCGACGTCGCGCGCGGCGAGCCCGGCGAGGTAGCGCCCGCCGGCGTTGTTCGGCCAGCGCCGCAGGCCGGAGTCGAACGCGGCGAGCGCGGCCTGCGGCTGGCCGCGCGCGAGCAGCACGCGCCCCTTCAGCAGATCGCGGGACGCGGGCTCCTTGATCTGGTCGACGAGCGCCTGGGCCTCGTCGAGCTTGTTCAGGTCGATCAGGACGTCGGCCTTGAGGAACGCGAGGCCCTCGGCGGACGCGGGCTGCACCTTGGTCGCCTGGTTGATCGCCTCGAGCGCCTTGTCGGAGTGCCCGTTGCGGCGCTCGAACTCCGCGAGCGTGCCCCAGGCCGCGGCGGTGCCGAGCTTCTCGACGCCCTCGGTGAGGAGCTTGCGCGCCTGGTCCACTTTGCCAGACGCCTCGTAGCGGTCGGCCAGGGAGACGCGGAACGAGAGGTTCTCGGGCGCCTTCGCGACGGCGCGCACCCAGAGCTCCGTCGCCTCCGCGCCGCGCGCCTGTCCGTCGTAGAACTTCGTCATGAGGCGCAGGCCGAGCGGATCGGTCGGGACCTTGTCGAGGCAGCGCTTGTACTGCTCCTCGGCGCGCTTCGAGTCCTTCACGTTGTCTTCGATGAACGAGGCGCGCGCGAGGCAGCCGCGGATCGACGCGGACGGGTCGGGGTTCTTCGCGGTCATCTGCTCGAGCTCTTCGTGCGCCTTCTCGGCCTCGTCGATGCGGCCGAGCTCGGCCAGGATCGTGGCGCGCATCAGCGCAGCCTGGAAGTCGTCCGGCGCGAGCTGCCGCAGCCGGATGGCGTCCTCGAGCGCCAGGGTGCGCTGGTTGTTGCCGAGCTTCGCCTGCGTGCGGATGCGCAGCGCGTTCAGGTTGTCGGGCTTGCTCTCGAGCACCTTGCTGGCGACGCGGATGGCGTCGCCGTAGGCGTCGAGGGTGAGGAAGGTCGAGGCCAGCAGCAGGCCCGCCGGCACGGCGTGGTCCTGTGTCCCCGCCGCCTTCTCGAGCGGCCATACCGCGAGGCTCGCCTGTCCGGTCTGGACGAGCGCGACGCCGAGCAGGTAGTTCGCCTCGCCGAGCTCCGGGTCGCGCGCGAGGATCTGGCGCAGCGGCTCGATCGACTCGTTGAACTGCCCGGCGTCCTGGAGCGCGCGCACCTCCGTCAGGCGGTCTTCGACGCTGCCCGCACAGCCGACCCCGATCGCGGCGGCGACGAGCGCGAGCGCGCTCGTGCGGGCCCATCGGTGAGCCAGGAGGCGAAGACCGAGGCGCATCGTCTGCTCCCTCCCTCCGTCGAGTGAACGCGGCAGTATACGCGGCGTCCGACGGAAGGCCAGTCAAATCCCTCTGATTTCCGCTACGTTCGAGGCCGTCGCCCGGGGGTCCGTGCGCGGCGCCCAGTCCCCTCGCGAGTCCCTTGCTGAGTGTCCATCCGAGTGTCCATCTGGATCCCCTGCTGAGTGGCCGGCATGCCTCGAGACGTGACGTGGGCACCGTGGTAACGATCGCGCACCTCGCGCGGCAAGGCGGCGGCCTCGCGCGCCTCGCGGTGCTCCTCGCGGTCGCCTCGTTCGGGTGCAGGCTCGGCGCAGCTCCTCCGGAGCGCATCGTGCTGGTCACGATCGACACGCTCCGGGCGGATCACGTCGGCTGCTACGGCTACGCGCGCGCCCACACGCCGACCCTGGACCGCCTCGCCGCCGAGGGGGTGCGCTACGAGGTCGCGCTCTCTCCCGTTCCCCTGACGCTGCCGTCGCACACGACGATCATGACCGGCCTCGATCCCGACCAGCACGGCGTGCGGCACAACTCGGTGTTCTCGCTCGACCCCGGCGTGCCGACGCTCGCCGAGCGCCTGCGCGCGCGCGGCTACGCCACCGCGGCCTTCATCGGCGCCTTCGTGCTCGACCGGCGCTTTGGCCTGGCGCGCGGCTTCGACCTCTACGACGACCAGCTCGGCGGCCGGCGGAGCTCGCTGGTCGGCTTCGCGGAGCGGCGCGCCGGCGAGGTGACCGACTCCTTCGAGCGCTGGCTCGCGACCGCACCGCCGCGCTTCTTCGTCTGGCTGCACTACTACGACGCGCACGCGAGCTACGACCCGCCGGAGGGCTTCAAGCTCTCGTTCCCCTATGACCTCTACAGCGGGGAGATCGCCTACGTCGATGCGCAGCTCGGGCGCGCGCTCGAGGCGCTCTCGGCGCGCTTCGATCCCGCCGGCACGCTCGTGCTGGTGACGAGCGACCACGGCGAGTCGCTCGGCGAGCACGGCGAGCTCTCCCACTCCTACGGCGTCTACGAGGCGACGCAGCGGGTGCCGCTCGTCGCGCGCGGGCCGGGCTTCACGGGCGGCCGCGTCGCGCACGAGCTGGCGCGCCTCGCCGACGTGACGCCCACCCTGCTGGCGGAGGCCGGCGCCGAGCCGATCAGCGGGGCGAGCGGCCGCGATCTGCGGGGCCGCGGCTCGGGCGAGCCGGCCTACCACGAGACGCTCGCGACGCACCTCGACTTCGGCTGGGCGGCGCTCTTCGCCTTGCGCGGGGATCGCTGGAAGTACATCCGTGCGCCGCGGCCGGAGCTCTACGATCTCGCCGCCGATCCGAAGGAGCTCGCGAACGTCGCGGCCGATCATCCGGACGTGGTGCGCGAGCTCGCGGCCGCGCTCGACGCGCGGCTCTCGCAGGCGCGTCCCCTCGCGATGCGCGATGCGCTCTCGAGCGACGACCGCGCGCGGCTCGAGGCGCTCGGCTACGTCGTCCCTGCGCCCGCGCGCGTCGGCTCGGACCTCTCGGGGCCGGATCCCAAGGACCGGATCGGCGCCCTCGCCGCCCTCGAGCGCGCGGACCGCCTCGCCGACGCCGGGCACTTCGCCGACGCCTACGCCGCGCTCAACGCCGTCGAGGACGCGGGGCCCGCGCTCGAGGCGTCGCGCGCGGCGTATGCGCTGAACGCCGGGCTCGCCGCCGACGCCGAGCGCCACGCGCGGGAGGCGCTGCGCGCCGAGCCCGACCGGCCCGAGTACCGCCTGATCCTCGCCGCCTCGCTCGAGACGCAGGGCCGCTACGGCGCCGCGGCCGACGCGTTCCGCGCCGCGGCCGATGCCGACGCCAAGGCGCCTGCGCCCTGGAACGGGCTCGGCCGCGTGCGCGAGGCCACCGGCGATCCGCGCGGTGCGGCCGACGCCTACGAGCACGCGCTCTCGTGTCGGCCCGGCGATGCGGAGGCGACCTGGAGGCTCGCGGCGATCCGCATCGCTGCGGGCGACGTCGCAGGAGGTCGCGCGCTGCTCGCCGCCGCGCCCGATCCCCCGGCCGTCGATCCCGCCCTCCGCGCCGGAGCGGCCCTCCTCGCTGCGGGCGACCCGGACGCCGCGGCCACAGAGCTCGAGCGCGCGCTCGGCAGCGGCTCGGTGCCGCTCGCGCTCGCGAGCCCGACGGCCGCCGTGCTCGAGGCGGGCGGGCACCTCGAGGCGGCGCAGCGCGTGCGCGAGGCGGCGCTGCGCCAGTCGCCGGACGACTGGCAGCGCAAGAACGAGGTGGCCTGGGGCCTCGCTCTGCTCGGGCGCGAGCGGGACCGCGCGCTCGCGCTGGCGAGAGACGCCGTCGAGCAGTCGGAAGGTGCCGTGGCCGCGCTCGACACCCTCGCCACCGTGCAGCTCCTTCGGGCGGAGATGGACCAGGTCCTGCGAACGACCGACGGCGCGCTCGCTCGCGCCGGCTCCCTCGAGCGCCCGCATCTCCTCTACCTCCGCGCCCGTGCGCTCAGCGCTTCCGGCCGTCGGAGCGAGGCGCGCGCCGCGCTCGCGCAGGCGCTCGCGGCCGCTCCCGCGCCCGGCGAGCGCTGGCGCCAGGACGCCCGCGAGCTGCGCGTCGAGCTCGCTTCGAATGCGCCGCCGGGCTGAGCCGTCCCCATAGCCGGCCCGCCGTGGCTTGCTTAGTATGCTGCGCTCTTCGGAGCCCGACGGGAGGACGAGTTCACTTGCTCCGGCGTCTCCTCGACAGTCCCTGGACCTACTTCAGCCTCGCGGGCGTCCTGTTCGTCGTCATGATCATGACCCAGTTCGAGATCCGCCCGCCCCCGCGTCCGAAGGGAACCGCCGCGGACATCGCGTCGCTCAAGGACCGCAAGGACCTGAACCTCGTCTTCATCGTGGTCGACACGCTCCGCGCCGATCGCCTGCACGGCTACGGCTACGAGCGCGAGACGAGCCCCACGCTCGACTATCTCGCGCAGACGGGAGTGCGCTTCGGCCGCGTCATCAGCCAGTCGAGCTGGACGAAGAGCTCGATGGCGTCGCTCTGGACCTCGACCTGGCCGGCCCGCAACGGGATCCTGCGCTGGTCGGAGCGGATCCCGCCCGAGGCGAACATGCCGGCGGAGCTGCTCCAGAAGGCCGGCTTCCACACCGCGGGCATCTGGCGCAACGGCTGGGTGGCTCCCAACTTCGGCTTCGACCAGGGCTTCGACACCTACCTGCGGCCCCAGTCGGGCCGCGACCCGGCGCGGTTCCAGCACCACGCGCCCTCGACGGTGATGGGGACCGACGAGGACCTGACCAGCGCCGCCCGCGAGTTCCTGAACTCCTACGCGAACCAGCGGTTCTTCCTGTACGTCCACTACATGGACGTCCATCAGTACGCGTACGACGAGTCCTCGGCGCGCTTCGGCACCAGCTACTCCGATACCTACGACAACGCGATCCACTGGGTCGACCGCAACATCGGCTCGCTGCTCGAGGCCCTGCAGGAGCACAAGATCTGGAACAAGACGCTGGTCGTGGTCACCTCGGACCACGGCGAGGGCTTCCGCGAGCACGGTCTCGAGGGCCACGCGCGCACCCTCTACCGGGAGGTCGCCGAGGTCCCCTGGATCATCGCCTTCCCGTTCGAGCTCCAGACGGGGGTCGTGGTCGAGCCGACGGTCGGGAACGTCGACATCTGGCCGACGATCTTCGACCTGCTCGGGCTCCCGCCCGAGCACGACATCGACGGCCGCTCGGCCGCTCCGCTGATCCAGGCGGCGGCGACCGGCGCTCCGGCTCCGGCGACCGACCGCCCCTACTACGCCGAGATCGATCGCTCGTGGGGCAAGCCGAAGGGCGACCCCGATCCCCTCGTCGCCGTGACCCTCGGCCCGTACCGCGTGATCCGGCCTTCCCCCGACAAGGGGCACCAGACGGGAGATCCGGAGAAGGTCGCGCCCGCGCTCGAGAAGGCGGCCGCCACCGCCATGGCCGACGACGGCCCCGGCGCGGCGCAGCCCGAGACTCCCGTCGAGAAGGCGCGCGCGACCGAGCTCTACGACCACCGCACGGACCCCTGGGAGAAGCGGGATCTCGCTGCCGACGGCACTCCCATCCCGGCGGATCTCCAGGCGGCGCTCACCGCCTACCTCGTGCCCACCAAGCCACCCTGGGGCGTCACTCCCCAGGACGTGAAGCTCAACGAGATGGAGCTCAACCAGCTCCGCGCCCTCGGGTACGT
>DATJPY010000097.1:0-9420 GCA_035506135.1 Myxococcota bacterium
GACAGCCCCGACGACCCGTCGGAGAAGACGCCGCGGCTCGCGTGCGACGACGGCATCGACAACGACGGCGACGGGAAGATCGACATGCTGGACCCCGGCTGCCCGTTCCCGCATGCGACCTACGAGAACCCGCAGTGCGACGACGGCATCGACAACAACGGCGACGGCCTGGTCGACTTCGACGACCCGAACTGCACGCGCGAGTGGCCGTACTGGGAGAAGATCCCGACCTGCGGGCTCGGGGCGGAGCTGGTGCTCGTGCTGCCGCTGCTCGGCTGGATGCGCCGCCGGCGGTGACGCCGCCAGCGGGCGGCCTCGAGGGCGTGGCCTCGTCGCGCGGGTGCGTGCTATGGAGGTCGGACCGTGGCCGACTTCCTTCGCGACACCGGGGTCGAGGCCCTCGGGCCGGGCCGCTACCGCGCGACGCTCTCGCCCGAGTGGGCCGTGTGGGGCCCGAACGGCGGCTACGTGGCGGCGATCGCGCTGCGCGCGGCGATGGCCGCGAGCCGCCTCCCGCGCCCGGCGAGCCTCCACTGCCACTTCCTCGCGGTGGGTGAGTTCGCGCCGGTCGAGCTGCGCGTCGAGTCGCGCGGCGGCGGCAAGCGCGCGGAGTCGCTCTGCGTCGACGTCACCCAGGGCGATCGCACTCTCCTCGGCGCGACGGTCTGGATGGTCGACGACGGGCTCCGCGGCTTCGAGCACGACTTCGGAAGGGCGCCCGAGGTGACTGCGCCCGGCGCGCTGAAGGGCTACCAGGACCTCGCCGAGGACTACGTCGACTGGTACCCGATCTGGCGCAGCATCGAAGGGCGCCCGCTGCGATGGCGCGGGCCGCCGGGCGCGCCGCAGTGGCACACCTGGATGCGCTTCACCGACACGGCCGTTCCCGACCGCGCCGCCGACGCGCTCCGCCAGACCCTCTGGCTCGACTTCCCGGGCTGGAACGCGACGACCTCCGCGCATCCGTGGCCGTTCCACTTCCTGGCGCCGAACCTCGATCTCACCGTGCAGTTCCACCGCTTCGCGCCCGACTGCGAGTGGATCCTGGCCGACGGCTTCGTCCCGCTCGCCGCGGACGGCATGGTCGGCTGCGTCTCGCGGCTCTGGACCGAGGACGGGCGCCTGCTCGCGACCGGCACCTCCAAGCATCTCTGCCGCCCGAATCCCCGCTACGAGGAGGAGCTCGCGCGGGCGCGTGCGCTCGGCCTCCTGCCGGAGGCCGAGGGCTAGCCGCCCGGCCGCCTCACGGCCCGGGCGCGCAGCGCGGCGTTGCGTCGGCCTGCCGGGCGCGCCACGCCTCGAGGATCCCGCGCAGGACCGCCACCGGGTTCGCCTGGCCCTTGTCCTGGTCGGGAGCGGCGAGGCGCAGCCAGGGCGCCGACACGTGGTCCCGGGGCTTGGCGACGATCAGGAACGCGGAGAGCGCCGCCTGCTCCCGCGAGCAGCGGCGGTCGCCGCCGCGCGCCGCGCCGGCCTCGAGCGCGAGCTGGAGGCGGTCGACGAGCGGGCAGCGCGGCGCGCTGGCCTCGTAGGCGGCGAGCGCGTCGCGGACGACCTCCGGTCCGTAGAGCGTGTTCCCCTGCACCGAGACGCCGCGCGCGTGCGCGTCGCCGTGCCAGTCGAGGGACCACGCCCCCGTGTAGGCGGCCGGCGCGTCGAGGAAGTCCAGCGAGACCACGCCGTACTGGCGCAGCCGGTGCAGCGGGAGGAAGCCCAGCCAGTCGAAGTCGGCGCTCGCGATCTCGCCGACGATCGCCTGCGGGCTCGCCCCCTGCGCCAGTCGATCCATCCCGGTGTCGCGGCCGTCGCGATTGGTGAACGCCTGGGCGGCGATCACGCCGTGGCCGGGCACCACGCCGGCGATCACCGCCGCGCCGGCGATGCACGAGGCGCCGGCGATCCCGACCTCGCGGGTCTCGGAGTCGACGGCGACGATCGACCAGGTCGCCCGCGCGGGCCCCGCCGCCGCGACCGCCGCGGCCGTGAGCACCGCGGCGAGCTTTCTCCGAGTCAGGCGCGATCGCCGAACAGCGCGCGGTGCACGGCGCCCGCCGTCGCGGCGCCCGCGATCGGCGCCACCCAGAAGAGCCAGAGCTGCGCCAGCGCCCAGCCGCCCACGAACACCGCCTGGCTCGTGCTGCGTGCCGGATTCACCGACGTGTTCGTCACCGGGATGCTGATCAGGTGGATCAGCGTGAGGCAGAGCCCGATCGTCAGCGGCGCGAGCGCGGTGGAGGCGCGCTCGCTCGTCGACCCGAGGATCACCATGAGGAACATGAAGGTCATGACGAACTCGCTGACGAAGCAGGAGCCGAGCGCGTACTTGCCCGGAGAGTGCTCCGCGTAGCCGTTCGCCGCGAAGCCCGCCGAGAGGTCGAAGCCGGGCTTGCCGCTGGCGATCAGGTAGAGCACGAACGCGCCGACGATGCCCCCCGCGACCTGCGCGATGATGTAGGGCACGAGATCCGACGCGGGGAAGCGCCCGCTCGCGAAGAACCCGATCGACACGGCGGGGTTCAGGTGCGCGCCCGAGATGTGGCCGACGGCGTGCGCCATCGTGAAGACGGTGAGGCCGAAGGCGAGCGACACCCCGAGCAGGCCGATCCCGACCTGCGGGAACGCCGCCGAGATCACGGCGCTGCCGCAGCCTCCGAGCACCAGCCAGAAGGTCCCCAGGAACTCCGCCGCGGAGCGAGTGCCGATCGACATGCTTGGCCCTTTCCCGATGGGTTCGAACCCGAGTCTATACTGGCGGGAGTGTCTGTCATGCAGAAATCGGCGCCGGCGGCGGACCCGCATGGATGGGATCGCCTCCGCAGACGCGACCGGCGCGCGGTGGTGCCTTTCCGCCGCGAGGGCGACCCGCCGCGGATCGGGCTCGCGTGAAGACCCTCGACCTCCGCAGCGACACCGTGACGCGCCCGACCCCGGCGATGCGCGAGGCGATGGCGCGCGCGGAGGTCGGCGACGACGTCTACGGTGAGGACCCCACCGTCGGGCGGCTGGAGGCCGAGGCGGCCGCGCGCGTCGGCAAGGAGTCCGCGGTCTTCGTGCCGTCCGGCACGATGGCCAACCAGATGGCGGTGCGATTGCACAGCCACCACGGCGAGGCGGTGCTGGCGCCGGAGGGCGCCCACGTGCTGCGCTACGAGGGCGGCGGCGCGGCGGCGCTCTCGGGGGTGCAGATCACCACCATCGGCCGGGCCGGGCTCTACGACGCCGCCGACGTGCGCGCGGCCTTCGTACCCTCCGCGGACGTGCACCTCGCGCCGACGGTGCTGCTCACGGCGGAGAACACGCACAACACCTCGGGCGGCCGCGTCTTCCCGTTCGAGCGGCTCGCCGCGGCCGCCGCGGCGGCGCGCGAGCTCGGCCTGCGCACGCACCTCGACGGAGCGCGGCTCTTCAACGCCGAGGTCGCGAGCGGGATTCCCGCGGCGCGCTGGGCCGCTCCCTTCGACACCGTCGCCTTCTGCTTCTCGAAGGGGCTGGGCGCGCCGGTGGGCTCGGTGCTCTGCGGCACGCGCGAGTCGATGCTGCGCGCGAGGCGGGTGCGGAAGATGCTCGGCGGCGGCATGCGCCAGGCGGGCATCCTCGCGGCGGGCGCGCTCTTCGCGCTCGAGCACCACGTCGAGCGCCTCGCGGCCGACCACGCGAACGCGCGCCGGCTCGCGGACGGCATCGCGAAGATCGGCCTCGCCGTCGAGGGAGCCTGCGAGACGAACATGGTGATGTTCCGGCTGCCCGCGCGGGCGGGGCGGGCGGTCGAGCCCGCGGGCTCTGTGGGCGACGTGCTTCCGCTCCTGCGCGCCATGCAGCGGCGCAAGCTCTTGATCAACCCGATCGCGCCGGGCCTCTTCCGCGCGGTCACGCACCTCGACCTCGCGGCCGACGACGTCGAGGACGCCCTCGGCCGGCTCGAGGAGGCGCTCGCCGAGCTGCGCGGAGCGAGTGCGGCCGCGCCTTGACGAGGCGCGCGGGGTGTGGGAAGTTGCGGCCCATGCGCGCGTTCCTGCATGGCTGGTGGTGGCGCCCCTGCTCCTGAGGCGGCCCGCCGAACTGCGCGCGCGTGAGATCCCGAAGGCCGCCTCTCCCGAGGCGGCCTTTGTGCTTCCGGCGCCCCGCGTCGGACCGCCCCGGGACGCGGCAGGAGAGTCCCGTTGAGCAACGACCGGAGCTACGTGACCCGCGGCGGCGTGCGCGTCGAGCGCGAGGTCGAGGAGATCGACGGCGCCGCCGCGCTCGATGCGCTGACGGCGTCTCTCGACGAGCGGCGCGGCGCGCTGCTCGCGTCGAGCTACGAGTATCCGGGGCGCTACACGCGCTGGGACATGGGCTTCGTCGATCCGCCGCTGGCCGTCATCGGGCGCGGGCGGGGGGCGAGCGTCGAGGCGCTGAATCCGCGCGGCCGCGTCCTGCTTCCGGCGGTCGCGCGCGCGCTCGCGGCGCTGCCCGCCGTCGCGTCCACCGCGTCCGAGGCCGACTCGGTGCGCTGCGTGCTGCGCGAGCCCGCCGGGCGCTTCTCCGAGGAGGAGCGCAGCAAGCAGCCCTCGGTGTTCTCGCTGCTGCGCGCGGTGGTCGATCTGTTCTTCTCGGACGCTGACTCGCATCTCGGCCTCTACGGCGCCTTCGGCTACGACCTCGCCTTCCAGTTCGAGCCGCTCCGCCTGCGGCTCGAGCGGCCGGCGGCGCAGCGCGACCTCGTGCTGTTCCTGCCCGACGAGCTGATCGTCGTCGACCATCGCCGCGAGCTGGCGAGCCGACGCCGCTACGAGTTCGAGGTGGACGGCCGCTCGACGCGCGGCCTCGCCCGCGGCGGTGAGGCGCATCGCTTCGCCGGTCCGGGCAGGGTCGCCCGCCCGTGCGATCACGCGCCCGGCGAGTACGCCGACCTGGTGCGCACCGCGAAGGAGTCGTTCCGGCGCGGCGATCTCTTCGAGGTGGTGCCGGGCCAGACCTTCTTCGAGGCCGCCGCCGCCTCGCCGGCCGAGACCTTCCGCCGGCTGCGCACGCGCAACCCGTCGCCGTACGGCTTCCTCATGAACCTCGGCGACGACGAGTGGCTGGTCGGCGCGTCGCCCGAGATGTACGTGCGGGTCGAGGGGCGCCGCGTCGAGACCTGCCCGATCTCCGGCACCGTGCGGCGGGGCCGCGACGCCATCGAGGACGCCGAGCAGATCAAGGCGTTGATCACGTCGGAGAAGGACGAGTCGGAGCTCACGATGTGCACCGACGTCGACCGCAACGACAAGTCGCGCATCTGCGAGCCGGGCTCGGTGCGCGTGATCGGGCGCCGGCAGATCGAGCTCTACTCGCGGCTGATCCACACCGTCGACCACGTGGAGGGCACGCTGCGGCCGGGGTTCGACGCGCTCGACGCGTTCTTGTGCCATGCGTGGGCGGTCACGGTGACGGGGGCGCCCAAGACATGGGCGATGCAGTTCCTCGAGGACCACGAGCGCAGCGCGCGCGCGTGGTACGGCGGCGCGGTCGGCCTGATCGGCTTCGACGGCAACCTGAACACGGGTCTCACGCTGCGGACGATCCGCGTCCGCGGCGGGGTGGCGGAGGTGCGCGCCGGCGCGACGCTGCTCTACGACTCCGACCCGGAGGCCGAGGAGGAGGAGACCCACGTCAAGGCGTCGGCGCTGCTCGACGCGATCCGCCGGCCGGCCGGCGTCGAGCTCGAGGTGCCGCGCCGCTACGAGAGCCGCGTCGGGGAGGGCCGCCGCATCCTGCTGGTCGACCACCAGGACTCCTTCGTCCACACGCTGGCCAACTACCTGCGGCAGACCGGCGCCGAGGTGTCGACGTGGCGATCGGGCTTCCCGCTAGCCGAGCTCGACGCGCTGCGGCCCGACCTCGTGGTCCTCTCGCCGGGACCCGGAGCGCCCGCCGACTTCGACGTCTCCGGGACGCTGGCCGCGCTCGCGGATCGACACCTTCCGGTGTTTGGCGTATGCCTCGGCCTGCAGGGGATGGTCGAGCACTTCGGCGGGGAGCTCGGCGTGCTCGGGGTGCCGGTGCACGGCAAGCCGTCGTGGATCGAGGTGCGTGGCGGGCGGCTCTGGGACGGGATGCCGAAGCGCTTCCGAGCCGGCCGCTACCACTCGCTCCACGCGCTGCGCGACGCCTTCCCCGCGGAGCTGCGCATCACGGCCGAGAGCGACGACGGCGTGGTGATGGCGATCGAGCACGAGCGGCTGCCGATCGCGGCCGTGCAGTTCCACCCGGAGTCGATCCTGACGCCGGGGGATCTGGGACTGAAGCTGCTCGCGAACGCGGTCGCGCGGCTCTGCCGCTGACCCGCCCGCCGGCTCACTGGAGGCGGTAGTCGACGCGAGCGGGCCGCGCGCGGCTCTCGGAGACGTCGCGGGCGAGGTCGTCGGGAGACTGCAGGAAGGGACGCCCCGCGCGATAGAGCGCCACGCGCTGCGCGATCTGATCCGCCAGCGCCGCGTCCGTGCCGCGGGCCAGCTCCACGGCCCGCTCGCCGACGCGCGCCGCCAGGTCGAAGCGGAGCGCGGACGCGTACGCCGCCGCCAGCGTGTCGAGCGCCCAGGGCTCCTGCATGCTCGTCGCGCGCGCGTTCATCTCTGCGAGCTGCACGGCCTGCAACGCGTCGCGCAGCGTCGCGTCGGGCGTGGTAGCGCGCAGCCAGGCCAGGTTGTTGGCCGCCTCCATCGAGCTCGGCTCGAGCTTGAGGGCGTGCTCGTACGCGCCGATCGCGGGCGCGAGCGCGCCGCGCCGCTGCGCGATCCAGCCCTTCGCGCTCCACGAGTCGGCGCTCGGGAAGAGCGCGAGGGCGCGATCGGCCTCGCGCTCCGCGCCATCGAGGTCGCGCTGCCGTGCCTTCAGGAGCGCGAGCTGCGCGCGCAGGCTCGGGCTGTCGCGGCCCATCCACACCAGCCGCTCGAGCGAGCGCTCCGCGGCGTCGACGTCGTCGCGGGCGAGGGCGGGGCGGAAGCCCAGCTCGAGCTCCAGCACCGGCCCGGCGATCGCCAGCGCGCACACGGCTCCCACCGCCCAGAGCGCCGCGGCGAAGGCGCGGCGCGGCGGCCGCCGCGCGGGCGCCTGCGGCGCGCCCTCGCTCGCCGACCGGAGGAGGACGCGCGCCACGCGCCCGTCGCGCAGCTTCCAGATCGCGCCGTCGAGGACGAAGTGGTGGAGATTGACCGCAGCGGAGATCAGCGCGGACAGGCCCAGGTCGTAGGGCACGCGCCCGAATACGCCCGGCGCGAGCGCCAGCGCCGGCAGGGCCCAGATCGCCGCCCCGGAGAGCACGCACTTCGCGAGATAGAGCGGCTGGCGGCCGGCGGCGGCCCGCTGGCGCGCGTAGTAGGCCGAGATCCACAGGTACTGGATGGAGTGACCGATGGCGACCCACAGGAATGCGTAGGCCGCCTGCTCGAGGCCCAGCGGCTCCACGCCCGTCAACAGCTGATAGTGTCGGACGAGCGCGGGCACCGCGAACCAGAGCGCCTGCGTCGCGACCAGCGCGGCGGCGGGTCCGAGCTGGCGCGGGCGCGCCGTCCGGAGGAGCACGGCGGCTGCGGCGATCGTCGCCGCCGCGTACGCCGCGCCGACCACGGCGAAGCCGGCGCGGCACCACGCGTCGGGGATGCCGAGCGGAATGAAGTGGTACACCGAGCCGCCGAAGCCGGTCGGGGCGTACTGTCCGGCCGGGCGCTGCCCGTGGACCGCGAGCACGGTGAGCACGAACGACAGGAAGAAGGAGGCGTAGACGACGCGCTTCGCGACCGGCGAGATCGGAACGCCGGCGCGGCGCATGAACATCAGCGCGATGCCGTAGTTCTGCCCGGTGTAGTGCCACGGGCTCCAGGTGAGCATGAGCGTGAGCAGGAGCGAGCCGACGAAGGGCCGAACCAGGGCGATCGCGAAGAGCGAGGCGATCAGCGCGGTGAGCCAGACCGCAAAGAGGGCGTAGGCGCGCCGGTCCTCGGTCCGCTCGTAGACACGCAGCAGCGTCGCGCCGTAGTGGGGTGTCCCTGAGACCAGCAGCAGGAGCGGGCCGTACTCGAAGGGGATCGCGCCCCGCACCGACGGGCCGGCGAAGGCGAGGGCGCCGAAGACGGCGGCGTAGCCGAGGCCGCAGCCCAGCAGCAGGTCGGGCAGCGGCCCGAAGAGCCAGGGCGGGCGGGGCGCCGACGGGGTGGACATCGGCGGAGAGTCTACATCCGCGCGCCCCGGCGGGTCTACGCGAGCGCGGTGCGCAGCGCGCTGCCGATCTGCTCCACGGCGCGCTGGCCGGCGTCGAGCAGCTCGAACATCGACACGAAGCCGTGGATCTGGCCGTCGTAGCGCGAGAGCTGGCTGGGCACGCCCGCCTCGGCGAGCCGCGCCGCGTACGCCTCGCCCTCGTCGCGCAGAGGGTCGTACTCCGCGGTGACGACGAGCGCGGGCGGGAGCTCGCCAAACTTCTCGGCGCACAGCGGCGACGCGTAGGGGTCCGAGCGCCGCGCGCGATCGGGCACGTAGTGGTCCCAGAACCAGCGCATCGCGTCGCGGGTGAGCATGTAGCCCTCGGCGTTGTCGCGGTACGAGGGCGTCTCGAAGTCTGCGTTCGTGACCGGATAGATCAGCGTCTGCTGGCGCAGCGCCGGACCGCCGAGGTTGCGCGCCATCAGGGCGACCACCGCCGCGAGGTTGCCGCCTGCGCTGTCGCCCGCCACGGCGAGGCGCGCGCCGTCGGCGCCGATCTCCGCGGCGTGATCGGCGACCCAGCCCGCGGCGGCGTAGCAGTCCTCGGCTGCCGCGGGGAAGTGGTGCTCGGGAGCGAGTCGATAGTCGACCGAGACGACGACGGCGCGCGCGCGGTTGGCGAGCGCGCGGCAGAGGTTGTCGTGCGTGTCGGGGCTTCCGATCACCCAGCCGCCGCCGTGGAAGTAGACGACGGCCGGCGCCGGCGGTCGCGCCGCCTCCGGCGTGTACACGCGCACGGGCAGCGCGCCGCCCGGACCGGGAATCGTGCGGTTCTCGATGCGGGCGACCGGCTCGCCGGGCAGCGGCATGCGCATCGAGTCGAACGCCTTGCGGGCCTCCGCAGGCGTCGAATCCTCGACGGCGAGGCCGCCCTGCGCGGTGAGCTGGTCGAGCACGAACTTCGCCTGGGGATCGAGCGGCATCGCGGGCCTCCACGTGTGAGGACACGGTATCCCGTCGCCTCCGGGGCAACCAGACCGCCTGGATCATCCCGCAAGCGGCGCCGAAGGCGCCGCGCGCAGCGAGGCGAAGCCGAGCGAAGTCAACAGACGTGCTGCAGCTCAGCAACCCAACCGGCCGAAGGCGCCGCGCGCAGCGAGGCGAAGCCGAGCGAAGTCAACAGACGTGCTGCAGCTCAGCAACCCAACCGGCCGAAGGCGCCGCGCGCAGCGAGGCGAAGCCGAGCGAAGTCAACCG
>DATJPY010000098.1:0-16809 GCA_035506135.1 Myxococcota bacterium
TGAGGCGCGACTCCGCGTCGTAGCAGGCGAGAAGGGTGCGCAGGTGGTCGCGCCACGCGCCGGGGCCGAAGTCGTCGAGGCCGGTGGCCTCGGAGGCGGCCGCGAGCAGCGCCGCCTCCGAGTCGGCGAGGCCCGCGGGCATCAGGCGACCGCGCGGTAGCGCACCGGCATCGACTCCCAGCCCTGCACGAACTCGGTGCGGATGCGCCGCAGCTTGCCTTCCTCGACCTCGTAGTCGGGCGCGTGGCGCAGCAGCGTCTCGAGACAGAGGCGGCCCTCGAGGTTGGCGAAGTGGCGACCGATGCAGGCGTGGATGCCGTGCCCGAACGACAGGATGCGCGGCGGCCTCCGGTCGATGTCGAAGGCGTCCGGGCGCTCGAACTCGCGCGGATCGCGGTTGGCCGAGGGGTACAGGAACATCACCGGCCGGCCCTTCCGCATCGTGACGCCGTGCAGCGTCACGTCGGCCCGGAGCGTCCGCATCAGGAACTGGGTGGGCATGTCGTAGCGGAGCGCCTCGTCGAAGGCACCCGGAATCAGCGCCGGATCCTTCGCGCAGCGGGCGCGCTGGTCGGCGTGCTGCCACAGCCGATGCACGGTGCTCGAGAACACCTTCGGGAAGGTCTCCGAGCCCCCGATGATGAACATCGACAGGTGCGAGCTCGCCTCCTCGTCCGAGAAGCGGCGGCCGCCGACCTCGACCGCGAGGAGCGCGTCGATCACCGAGCCGTCGGCGAGCCCCGCCTTGCGGCGCGCCCGGATCAGCTCGGCGAAGTAGCCGAACATCTCGCCCATCGCGGCGAGGCCGTCGGGAGTCATGCCCTCGACGCCCTCCTGGCGGGCGAAGAAGCGCCACACCAGGCGGTTCAGCATCTCGGCGTCCTCCATCGGGAAGCCGTTGGCGAGGCACGCCACCTTCACCGACACCTTGGCGGCGAAGTCGTTGAAGAGGTCCCCGTCGCTGCGATCGAGGAACGGCGCGAAGGCGTCCTCGACGAAGCGCCGGATCTGCGGCTCGAGGCGCCGCACCGTGCCGGGCGTGAAGAAGCGCGCAATGCGCGAGCGGAGCTGGGTGTGCTGCGGCGGGTCCATCAGGTTGATCATCGGCGACGGCGGCTGGACGCGGGTCAGGAGCTGCGACGAGGTCGTGCCGAGCGTCGCGGTGTAGCTCTCGGCGTCCATCGACGCCTGCCAGATGTCCTCGAAGCGCGACAGCGCGAAGGCGTCCCACTTCTCGAGGTGGTAGCAGGGGGCCTCCTCGCGCAGGCGCGCGTAGATCGGATGGGGATCCCGCATCACCACTTCGGAGAACGGGTCATACTCGATCATGTGTCGCTCCTTCGCTGGCCTCGAGGTGCGCGAGGATCCGGTTGGAGAGGTCCTCGGCGGCGGGACGCAGCATCGGCTGGATCATCGCGTTGATCATCGGCGCCATCGGGCCGCCGGGATCGAGCCGCAGCCGGAACGCGAGGCGGGTCGCCGGCGCGCCCGCGGCGGGCGGTGCCGCGCGGTCGATCGGACCGCCGGCGCGCCCGAGCAGCCAGCGCCAGAACGCCTCGAGCCAGGCCGCGAGGCCGCGGCGGGGCGGGGGCGCCGGCTCAGGCGCCGCGGCCGCCTCGCCGGACTCGATGCGGAAGCCGCCCTCGCCCTGCATCGGCTCGTTCACGCCGGTGAGCTGGAACGCCACCCGGCTCGGCCCGTTCCACTCGGTGATGTGTACCTTGAAGGTGAGCGTGCGCGCCATCACCCCGAGGTCGCCCTTCAGCGTCCACGTCGAATCGGTGGCGCTCTGCTTCTCGTGGCGCTGGTAGCCGGTCACGAAGCGCGCCCAGTTGTCCATGTCCTCGACGAAGCGCCAGACGGCATCCGCCGGGAGCCGCGTCGTCGTCGAGTACTCGGCCTCGGCCACGGGCGCTCTCAGCGGCTGCCGGCGGCGTGGCGGCCCGCGATCCAGCCCCAGGTGATCGCGCGCATGTTCGACGTCCCGCTCTGGTAGCCGCCGCCCATGTCGAGCAGCGCAGCCGAGTTGCCGACCGCGTACAGCCCGGGGATCGGCCGGCCTCGAACGTGCATCACCTGCGCCGACTCGTTCGTCCGCAGGCCGTGCGAGTTGATGCCGACCGACACGGGAACGAGTCGGATGCCGTAGTACGGCGGCTTCTCGACCGGACCGAGACACGGGTTCGGGTAGCTCTGGTCGCCGGTGAGGCGCACCGACCAGGGGCGCGAGCCCTTGCGGAAGTCGGGGTCCTGCCCCTTGCGCGCGAACTCGTTGAAGCGCGCGAGCGTGCGCTCGAGCCCGTCGGCGTCGATGCCGAGCTGCCGAGCCAGCTCCCGCGGCGTCTCGGCCTGCGCGACCAGCTCGGGCGGCAGCGGCTGGCCGGGCATGAACGAGCCGAGCGGATAGCGGTCGCGATAGCCCTGGTCGAAGATCAGGAAGGGCGGCAGGTTCGGCATCGTCTGCCGTTGCCCGTCCCACAGCCGCAGCCGCGGCTGGTAGTCCTTGTAGAACGACTCGTCGCAGAAGCGCTCGCCGGCGCGATTCACCCAGAGCGCGTGGGGGCAGCCGCACTCCCACGAGGAGCGGTAGAGCGGCTGTCCGTCGCTCTCCTCGCCCGGGATGCGGTAGCCGTAGAACATCGCGAGATCGGTGGGCGGCACCGCCGCGAGGGCCGCGCCGACCTCGCCGGCCATCACCAGATGATCGCCGTGCAGATAGGGCGGACACGCCGAGTTCCAGTCGGGCATCGCCTCGAACTGGCGCGCCAGCTCGCGGTTGTGGTCGTAGCCGCCGACGCCGAGGACCACCCCGCGCCGGGAGCGGACGCGGAACTCGCGCCCCTCGCGCTCGGCGACCACGCCGATCACCGCGCCGGCGTCGGACACCAGCGCGCGGGCGGGCGCGCCGACGAAGGCGGGAATGCCGCGGTCCACCATGGCGGCCTTCACGAACCAGCCCATCAGGCCGGGACCGAAGCTGCGCTGGTCGTCGGCGAGGCGCTGGCCGATGAGCTGGTAGTCCCACGTCGTCACGCAGGCGAGGCCCCCCCAGGCGTACATCTCGCGGTGGAGGGCGCCGGGCGGCACGTGCGGCGTCATCGGGTAGGTGCGGGTCTGCCACTCGCCGAGCGTCTTGCCGTCGAAGAGATCGACCGACAGGTAGCGCCCGCCCGCGTGCGAGCCGGGCGCGTCCGGGTAGTAGTAGTCGGGCAGGCCCTCGACGGCGATCCAGCGGACCCCGGCCTCCTTGCCCATGTACTCGATGGCGGGCTTCATGTTCTCGAGCAGCGCGGCCTGGAGCTTCGGATCGGCGAAGCCGGCCGAGAGGAACTCGAAGTAGCGCCGCCCGGCCTCGTCCGAGTCCTCGATGCCGAGCTCGCGCATCGGCCGGTTGTTGGGGACGAAGACCTCGCCGCCGCCGAAGCCCGAGACGCCGCCGAGGCGCGGCGCCTTCTCGAGCACCGCGACGCGCAGCCCGCGGTCGTGCGCGGCGATCGCGGCCGAGATCGCGCCGAGGCCGGACCCCACGGCGACGAGGTCGACCTCGAGGTCCCAGGGCTTCGAAGCGGTTTCAGCCATCGCCGCGCTCCCGTCGCGAGACGATCCGTCGAGGAGATCGACGCGAGAAGGACGGATCGAGATGACGGACCGACAGGAGGGTACGCAACCCCCGGGTCATGATTGAGAACGAGACGTATAGTATCGTAATGCGCGAACCGACCCAAGGGATTCCGGTGGAGAGGATTGCGGCGAAGCGAAAGCCGGGCGGCTCGGGCGCCGGACGGCCGCGCAGCGAAGAGGCGCATCAGGGCATCCTCGACGCCACCCTCGAGCTGCTGGCCGAGGTCGGCTTCTCGGCGCTCACCGTCGAGGGCGTCGCCGCGCGCGCCCACGTCGGCAAGGCGACGATCTACCGGCGCTGGCCCTCCAAGCTGCCGCTGGTGGTCGAGGCGTTCGGCCAGCTCCCGGCGCTCGAGGAGGCCGACACCGGCGACCTGGTGAGCGACCTCAAGATCATGCTGCGGAGCTACCTCCAGCTCTTCAACCAGACGCCGCTCGCCGGCGTGTTCCCCAGCCTGGTGGGCGAGCGGAGCCACAACCCCGAGCTGACCGAGCTGCTCGATCCCGTGCTGCGACACCGCCGGCGGCCGCTCGTCGCCGCCCTCGAGCGCGCGCAGAAGCGCGGCGAGCTGCCGACCGACCTCGACCTCGACCTCGCCGCCGACCTGATCGTCGGCCCGATCTCGGTTCGGCTCTTCTTCACCGGCCGCAAGATCCACCCGAAGCTCGTCGATCCGCTGGTCGAGATGGCGCTCGGCGGGATCCGCAGGCCGCGGAGCGAGGCGCGCTGAGCCTCACACCGCCAGGCGCACCTCGCGAGCGCCGAACAGGAAGCGCCGCACCACGAGCGCGCGCCGGCCGCGCGCCAGCTCGGAGCCGAGCAGCAGCGGGACCAGCCGCAGGAAGAGCCGCGTCCACCACACGTCGCGGAAGAGCACGCGGGGCGGCAGCGCCTGGAGCCGCTGGATCTCGCGCACCTCGGGCGCGCGCTCGTCCTGCACGGCGCGAGCGGCGGCGTCGAGCGCGGCGGCACCACCCCCCTCGAGCAACACCGGAACGAGTCGGTTGGCCGCGACCAGCGCGTCGCGGAGCGCGATGTTGAGGCCCTGCGCGCCGACCGGCGACATGGTGTGCGCCGCGTCGCCGATCACCAGCACGCCCGGGCGGGTCCAGGCGAGCGCGCGGTCCGACACCGTCGAGAGCAGGAAGGGATGCACGGCGTCGTGGGCATGGCGCCGCAGGTGCTCCGCCAGGTCCGGCGACACGTGCTTCGCCATCTCCTCCAGGCAGGCAGACATCCCGCGATCGCGGAGCGCGCCGAAGGCGCCCTTGCGGATGATCCAGGCAATCTGCATGAGCCCGCCGTACACCGGCGCGGCGAGCAGGAGGTGGCCGCCACCCAGATAGCCGCGGAAGCTGCGGTCGCGCGCCGCGAAGTCGGGGAGCGGCAGCTTGCACCAGACCACGTCCATCGGGACGGGGTCCTGCGCTTCGGGGAGTTCGGCGCGGCGCCGCACCACGGAGCCCCGCCCGTCGCAGCCGACCACGAGGTCGGCGCGCAGCTCGCTCTCCCCGGCGGCGGAGAGCACCCGCACGCCCGCGCAGCGGCCGCCGTCCTCGAGCAGCGCGCGCACCGTGGCGCCGCGCTCGAGCCGGAAGCCCGGGAAGGCGGCCGACTTCCCGACCAGCATCTCGAGGAGCGCCGGCTGCGACACCCAGCGCGGCGCGAAGCGCCCGAAGGATTCGGGCGCGAACTGCATGTGCAGGCGCCGCTCGCGGTTCACGTAGACCTCGAGCGCCTCGAGCTTCACGTGGTCGATGCGCTCGAACGCGTCCCACAGGCCCATCTGGTCGATCGCGTCGAGCCCGCCCGGCAGCAGCACCTCGCCGCGGAACTCGCGGGCGAAGTCGGTGTGGCGCTCGAGCAGCGTCACCTCGACGCCGCGCCGCGCGAGCAGGTACGCGAGCGCCGCGCCGGCCGGCCCGGCGCCGACCACGATCACCCGCGCGCCGCCCGCGCCCGGCGGGCTCACGGCGCCGTCGCCAGCTCGTCGAGCCGAACCACGCGCGACCGGATCTCCTCGGGCGGCGACTCCGGCAGCAGGATGCGCCAGAACACCGTCCCGAGCCGATGCCCCTCGGTGTCGAGCCAGTCGGGAACACCGGGATCGCGGTGCGCGATCACCACGCGGAACGAGCCGTCGGGCGCGAGCGACATCTGGCGGCGGTTCAGCGACGTGCGGTGGAAGCGGTACTCGAGCGTCTGCATGTGCATGTTCCACAGCATCACGTTGGCGAAGCGGCAGGGCGGGAGCCGCCCCTCCATCACGAGCGCCTCGTCGGGCTGGAGCAGGTACGGAGCCATCGCGTAGTGGATGTCGACGGCGCCGAGCGTCGCGGTCCCCGCGGCCCGGAAGCTCGAGGGCCGCGGCAGCACGTTGGGCGTGCGCGACACGAAGGGATAGGCGGGCGCCTCCGCGGGCGCCGGCATCCCGAGCGTGTTGGCGCGCAGGTACGCGGCGAGAGCGCGCAGACGGGCGGCCAGCGCTGCGTCGTCGAGCGGCGGCGGAGCGGTGGGCGGATCGATGGGCTCGATGCGCAGTGCAATCGACACGTCCGGGTCGGCCGCGACGCTCTCCGCGCGCTCGAAGTAGTGGCGCGTCACGAGCGACGTCGCGTCGGGCTCGAGCCGGAGCCAGTTGCCCACGGCGGGCTCCGGTGAGAGGACGATCTCGTAGCGCCCGTCGGCACCGATCGCGAGGTCGCGGTCGCTCACGTCTGCCACGACCCGCTCCATGCTGCCGCCGGCCGCGTCGCGGCCGTGCACGGTGAACGAGGTGTAGGCGGCACCGCCGATCGCGCCGCGGATGCGGTAGGAGCGGTCGCCGCGCACGCGGGTCCAGAAATAGATCGCGTCCGGGTTGTCGCCGAGCACCTTGCGCTGCGGGGACACGACGCGCGTGAACATCGGCCGATCGGGGTCGCCTTCGAGGTGATGCTCGCAGCCGGCCGCGAGCAGGTGCAGCAGGTAGCGGAAGCCCTCCGCCGCGGTCCCCTCCTCGATGACCCCGCGCTGCGGCGTGAAGTGCGTGTCGCCGATCTCGCGCAGCAGATCGAGCAGCTCGTGGAAGGCGCGCTGCGACGCGGGGGCGAGCCCGCTCATCGCCTTCCCGCGCCGGGCCGGGCGCTCACGAGGTGCCGCCGGCGCGCTCGCGGAGCGCGAACTTCATCACCTTGCCCGACGCGTTGGTCGGGAGCGACTCGACCACCTCGACGCGGCGCGGGACCTTGTAGTTCGCCATGTTGTCGCGACACCAGGAGATGACGCCCTCCGGCGTCGGCCGCGTGCCCGGCGCGGGCACCACGAAGGCCAACCCGACCTCCCCGAGCCGCTCGTCGGGGATCCCGATCACAGCCACCTGCGCGAAGCGGCCGCTGTCGTAGAGCAGCTTCTCGATCTCGGCCGGATAGCAGTTGAATCCGCCGACGATGAACATGTCCTTGATGCGGTCCGTGATGCGCAGGTAGCCGCGCTCGTCCATCACCGCGACGTCGCCGGTGTGCAGCCAGCCGTCGGCGTCGACCGTCCGGCGCGTCTCCTCCGGGTCGTCGAAGTAGCCCTTCATCACGACGTAGCCGCGCACCACCACCTCGCCCGGCTGGCCGCGCGGCACCTCCTTGCCGTCGCGGTCGACGCAGCGGACCTCGATGCCGGGGATGGCGCGGCCCGAGGTGGTGGCGATCGTCTCGGGGTCGTCGTCGTAGCGGCACATGCTCACGATGCCGCAGCACTCGGTGAGCCCGTAGCCGGTGATCACCGTCTCGAACCCGAGCTCCTCGCGCATGCGGCGCACCAGCTCCACGGGGATCGCCGCGGCGCCGGTCACCGCGAGCCGGAGCGAGCGGAGGTCGAAGTGCGCGCGGTCGGGATGCGCGAGGATCGACTGGTACAGCGTCGGCGGGCCCGGCAGCATCGAGACGCGCTCGCGCGCCACCCGCTCGAGCACCGCCGGCACGTCGAAGACGGCGTGCGGCAGCACCGTGACCCCGCGGAGCAGCGACACGAGCCAACCGGCCTTGTAGCCGAAGGCGTGGAAGAACGGGTTCACGATCAGGTAGCGGTCGCCCTCGCGCAGCCCGATCACCTCGCCCCAGCTCGCGAACGCGCGCAGGTTCTGCCCGTGCGCGGTCATCACGCCCTTCGGATTCCCGGTGGTGCCGGACGTGAAGAGCAGGTCGGAGAGGTCGTCGGGCGACACCGCGGCGGCGCGCGCCCGCGCCTCGCGCTCCGGAATCGCCGCGCCGCGGGCCAGGAAATCGGACCAGGCGACCGCCCCCGGTGTCGGATCGCGCAGCGCCACCACCTGCTCGAGCGCCGGCAGCTCCTCGCCGCGCAAGAGGTCGACGTAGCGGACGCCGAGGAACTCGCCGACCGTGAGCAGGATGCGCGCGCCGCTCTTGCGCAGGATGTAGCCCGCTTCGCGTCCCTTGAGGCGCGTGTTGAGCGGCACCAGCACGGCGCCGGCCGCCTGGAGCCCGACCGCGGCGACGATCCACTCCCACTGGTTGGGCGCCCAGATCGCGACCCGGTCTCCGCGGGTGACGCCGGCCGCGAGGAAGGCGCGCGCGGCGCCGAGCATCGCGTCCGCGAGCGCGGCGAACGAGAGGCGGGCCGCGCCGTCCTCGATCGCGGGGCGGTCGCCGAAGCGGGCGGCGGCCTGCAGGACCACCTCGGGAATGGTCTCGGCCGCGAGCGCGCGCTGCGCTGCTTGCATACGAAACGGAGCGTATCATAATAGGCCGCGTGCGTCTGGGCTTCAGCGAGGCCGAAGAGGCCTTCCGCCGCGAGATCGCCGCGTGGCTCGAAGCCGCGCTGCAGGGCGAGTTCGGTGTGCTGCGCGGGCGCGGCGGCCCCGGCGACGAGCACGCCTTCGTCGAGGAGCGCCGCGCGTTCGAGCGCACGCTCGGCGCGGCGCGCCTCTGCTGCCCCGGCTGGCCGGTCGAGTGGGGCGGCCGCGGCGCGAGCCTGGTCGAGCAGATGATCTTCCACGAGGAGTACGCGCGCGCCGGCGGCCCCGGCCGGCTCGGGCACATCGGCGCCGGCCTCATCGGCCCCACGCTGCTGGCCTTCGGCAGCGACGCACAGAAGCGTCGCTTCCTGCCGGCAATCGCGCGCGGCGAGGAGATCTGGTGCCAGGGCTACTCGGAGCCGAACGCGGGATCCGACCTCGCCAACGTCCAGACCCGCGCGCATCTCGAGGGCGGCGAGTGGGTCCTCTCGGGCCAGAAGGTGTGGACCTCGTGGGCGCAGTGGGCCGACTGGTGCTTCGCGCTCTGCCGCAGCGAGCCCGGCTCGCAGCGCCACCGCGGCCTCTCGTACCTGCTGGTGCCGATGCGCCAGCCGGGCATCGAGGTGCGGCCGATCCTCCAGATCACCGGCGACTCGGAGTTCAGCGAGGTCTTTTTCGACGGCGCGCGCACCGCCGCCGAGCACGTCGTGGGCGCGCCCGGCGACGGCTGGAAGGTGGCGATGGGCACGCTCGCCTTCGAGCGCGGCGCCTCGACGCTGGGCCAGCAGCTCCAGTTCCAGAACGAGCTCGAGCAGGTGTTCGCGGCGGCGCGCGCGAACGGCGCCGCGGCCGATCCGGTGATGCGCCAGCGGCTGGCGCACGCCTGGATGGGGCTCCAGATCCAGCGCTACACCGCGCTGCGGACGCTCGGCCGGGAGGAGCGGGCCGAGCTCTCGCGCGAGGCGATGATCACCAAGATCTTCTGGGCGAGCTGGCACCGCGAGCTCGGCAAGCTCGCCATGGACGTGCTCGGGCCCGACGCCGAGGTCGCCGACGGCGCGCCGTACCAGCTCGGCCGCCTGCAGCGACTCTTCCTGTTCAGCCGCGCCGACACGATCTACGCCGGCTCGAACGAGATCCAGCGCAACCTGATCGCGGAGCGCGCGCTCGGCCTGCCGCGAGAGCCGCGGTGAGCGCCGCACCGCCCTACCCCGCCGGCCGCGGCCTGCTCGCGGGCAAGACCGTGGTCGTCACCGCCGCGGCGGGAACCGGCATCGGCTTCGCCACGGCGCGCCGCTGCGCCGAGGAGGGCGCTCGCATCCTGATCAGCGACCTCCACGAGCGACGGCTCGCCGAGGCCGTCGACAAGATCGAGGCGGCCACCGGCGCGCGGCCCGCGCAGCAGCGGTGCGACGTGACCCGCCAAGCGGAGGTCGACGCGCTGGTGCACGGCGCGATCGACGCGCTCGGCCGCATCGACGTGCTCGTCAACAACGCCGGGCTCGGCGGCTTCGCGCACCTGGTCGACATGAGCGACGAGCAGTGGAGCCGGGTGCTCGACGTAACGCTGACCGGAACGTTCCGCATGACGCGCGCGGTGCTGCCGCACATGACCGAGCGGCGCAGCGGCGCCATCGTCAACAATGCCTCCGTGCTCGGCTGGCGCGCGCAGGCGGGTCAGGCCCACTACGCGGCCGCGAAGGCGGGCGTGATGGCGCTCACCCGCTGCGCCGCGATCGAGGCGGCCACGGCCGGCGTGCGCGTCAACGCGGTGGCACCGAGCCTCGCGCGGCACGAGCACCTCTCGAAGGTGACGCCACCGGGGCTGCTCGAGGAGCTGGAGCGCAAGGAGGCCTTCGGCCGCGCCGCCGAGCCGTGGGAGGTGGCCAACGCGATCGTGTTCCTGGCGAGCGACCTCTCGTCCTACCTGACCGGCGAGGTGCTCGCCGTCAGCAGCCAGCACCCCTGAAGGAGGCCCCGGTGGCGACGGTGTTCGAGACGCCCGCGGATCTCAAGCGCGCGATCGGCCAGACGCTCGGTCACAGCGACTGGCTCGAGGTGACACAGGAGCGCATCGACGGCTTCGCCGACGCGACCGACGACCACCAGTGGATCCACGTCGACCCGGAGCGCGCGCGCAAGGGGCCCTTCGGCGCCTGCATCGCGCATGGCTATCTGACGCTCTCGCTGGTGAACCGCTTCCTGCCGGAGATCGTCGAGGTGCGGGGCATCTCGATGGGCGTCAACTACGGCGCCGACCGCATCCGCTTCCCGGCGCCGGTGCCGGTCGGGTCGCGCATCCGCGGCGGGGCGGAGCTGGTCGAGGTCGAGGACACCAGGGACGGCGCGGTGCAGGCGAAGATCCGGGTCACGGTCGAGATCGAGGGGAGCGAGCGGCCGGCCTGCGTCGTCGACACCATCAGCCGCTACTACCCCGCGGTGGGAGGCGCGCGATGAAGTTCTGGCAGGTGGCCTCGTTCAGCGAGCCCGAGCAGCTCCCCGACATCGCGCGCGGCGCGGAGGACGCGGGCTTCCACGGCGTGCTCGTCTCCGACCACCTCTTCTTCCCGGGCGTGCTGCGCTCGAAGTACCCGTACTCGCCCGACGGCAAGCCGGCATTCGACGGCTCGATGCCGTTCCCCGATCCGTGGACAGCCATCGGGGCGATGGCCGCGGTGACGAAGGAGCTCCGCTTCGGGACGCTCGTCTACATCCTGCCGCTGCGCCATCCGCTCGAGGTGGCGAAGGCGGTCGGCACCGCCGCGGTGCTCTCGGGCGGGCGCGTGATGCTCGGCTGCGGCGCGGGATGGATCCGCGAGGAGTACGACGCGCTCGGCGTCGACTGGAAGACGCGCGGCCGGCGCTACGACGAGATGATCGAGGTGATGCGCAAGGCGTGGACCGGCAAGATGGTGGAGCACCGCGGTCGCTTCTTCGACCTCGGCTCCTTCCAGATGAGCCCGGCGCCGCGCGAGCCCGTCCCCATCTACATGGGCGGCACGAGCGACGCGGCGATGCGCCGCGCTGCGCGGCTCGGCGACGGCTGGATCGGCACCGGCCATAGTCCCGACGAGGCGCGCGCGCTGCTCGGCCGCATGCGGGCTCTGCGCCAGGAGGCGGGCCGCGCCTCGACGCCCTTCGAGGTGATCGTGCCGCTCGCCGTGCCGGCCGACCGCGACGTGCTGCGCTCGCTCGCCGCCGACGGGATGACGGCGACGACCGCCTGGCCCTTCAGCTACACGATCGGACCGACGTCGACCCTCCAGCAGAAGCGCGACGCCATGCGCCGCTTCGGCGACGAGGTCATCAGAAAGCTGGGCTGACGGCGCTCAACTCGGCCTCCGGGCGGGCCGATGCCTTCCTGACACATCCGAGGAGCACCCGGAGGTCGGGAATGCGCAACTACGATCCGATGGCTCCCGAGTTCTGGCCGGATCCCTATCCCGCCTACCGGGTGCTGCGCGACGAGGCGCCGGTCCACCGGGCGCCCGGATCCGGCGTCTGGTGCATCTCGCGCTACGAGGACGCGCTCTTCGTGCTGAAGCATCCGGACGCGTTCTCCTCGCGCGCGATGTTCACCATGCTGATGAACAACGGGAAGGAGGGCTTCCCGCCGCTCAACTGGGACGTCCTGCGCTTCCTCGTGCTCTTCCCGCTGCGCATCCGGATGAACCCATTCGCGTTCCCCAAGGCGCGCAACCTGATCGCCGAGGACCCGCCCGTCCATGCCACCCTGCGCAACGTCGTGAATCGGGGCTTCACCCCCAGGCTGATCGCGGCCTGGGAGCCGCGTATCCGCGAGATCGTCGCGGAGCAGGTCGCGCCGCTGCGCAGCGGCCAGCCCTTCGACCTGGTGCGCGACCTCGCGATCCCGCTGCCCGTCACGATCATCGCCGAGATGCTGGGCATCGAGAGCGAGCGGCGCGACGACTTCAAGCGCTGGAGCGACGCCTTCATCGCCGGCGCTACGGGACCTGGCCGCGCGCGGCCGTTCGCGCCCGAGTTCGTGGACACCGTGCTCGAGTTCCTCTCGTATCTGCGCGACGTGGTGCGGGCGCGCCGGCGGGCACCGGGCGACGACCTGATCAGCCGCATCATCGCGGACGCGCCGGGCGGCGCGGCTCTCTCGGACATGGAGGTGATCGCCTTCGTCCAGCTCCTGCTGGTGGCGGGCAACGAGACCACCACGAACCTGATCGGCAACGCCGTCCAGGCGCTGCTCGACCACCGCGATCAGCTCGAGCGCGTGCGGTGCGATGCCTCGCTGGTTCCCAGCCTGGTCGAGGAGGCGCTGCGCTACGAAGCGCCGGTACAGACCGTGTTCCGCACCACCACGCGCGACGTCGAGGTCGCCGGCACGCCGATCCCGGCCGGGTCGACGGTCGCGGTGCTTCTCGCGTCCGCCAACCGCGACGAGCGGCGTTTCGAGTCGCCCGACCGCTTCGACGTGACGCGCGACGCGCGCGGGCACCTCGCCTTCGGCTTCGGCGAGCACTTCTGCCTGGGATCGGCGCTGGCGCGGCTCGAGGCGCAGCAGGCGCTCGCGGCGCTCGTCCCGGAGCTCGCGCGGCTCGAGCGCGCCTCGGCCACGCGCGAGATGGTCGAGTCGTTCCTGGTGCGCGGCCCGCGCAGCCTGGAGCTGCGCCGGGCGGCTTAGCTCTGCGCGAAATCGGCCTCCGGCCGATCGGGTTGCTGAGCTGCAGCACATCCTTGTTGACTTCGCTCGCCTTCCAGCTGCTGACTTCGCTCGGCTTCGCCTCGCTGCGCGCGCCCTTCGGGCGCTTGCGGCTGCGCGCATCGGCCTCCGGCCGATCGGGTTGCTGAGCTGCAGCACGTCCTGATTGACTTCGCTCGCCTGCGGCTCGCTGCGCGCGCCCGCTTCGCGGGCGCTTGCGGGGATATCCAGGCGATCGGATCGCCTCGGAGGGGACGAGTCTGGTCTAGGCAGCGCCTGGCGCTCCCTTCGTGATCCGACCGGCGAGGTTGCCGCCCTCACAGAGCAGGTCGGAGCCGGTGCAGGAGCGGCTCTCGTCGGACGCGAGGAAGAGGATCGCGTTCGCGACGTCGCCGATCAGCTCGTCGAGCTTGCGCCCGCGCTGCGTCGCGAGGTGCGGCTGCAGGCGCGGGATCACCTTCTCGACGTCGACTCCCGGCGGCATGTAGGGCTGGATCATGTGCGCGCTGCCCGCCTCGGGACACACGGCGTTCACCCGGATCCCGTAGCGGCCGAGCTCGAGCGCGGCGACGCGTGTGATGCCGCGCACGGCCCACTTGCTCGCGGCGTACGCCACGATGCCGTTCTGTCCGCGCAGCCCGTCGACCGAGGCCACGTTCACGATCGAGCCGCCCCCGGCCGCGCGCATCGGCTCGATGGCCGATTTGATGCCGAGGAAGGTGCCGAGCTGGTTGACCCGCACCACGCGTTCGAAGTCGGCGACCTCGGTGTCGGCGATGGCCGCCATGTGGAGCACGGCGGCGTTGTTGACCAGCACGTCGAGCCGGCCGAAGCGCTGCACGACCTCCGCGACCGCCCGACGCCACTCCGCCTCGGCGCCGACGTCGAGATGCACGAAGCTCGCGGCGTCGCCGATCTCCTTGGCGACCGCGCGGCCGGGCTCGTCGAGGACGTCGGCGAGCACGACGCGCGCGCCCTCCGCCGCGAAGCGGCGAGCGGTCGCCTCGCCGGTGCCACGCGCCGCCCCCGTCACGATCGCGACCTTCGACTCGAGCCGGCCCATGCGCCCCTCCCGTCGAGGCGGGAGGATGGCGGCCGCCGCCGGCGCCGGCCAGCGCCGCGGCCCGCGGGCGGCTTCGCGGTGGTACGCTCCGGCCGGAGGACGACGCGATGCAGCTTCCGCTCTACTTCGACTACGCCTGCCCCTGGGCCTACCTGGGCTCCTGCCGCGCCGAGGCCTACTTCCGCGACCTCGGCGTCGAGATCGACTTCCGGCCCGTCCACCTGCGCCGGCTGGTCGAGCCCGGCGTCGGGAAGCCGCCCGAGCTGGGGCCGCGCAAGCAGCGCAACGCCACGAGCGACGTCCGACACTGGGCGGAGATGATCGGCGTCGAGATCTCGCCCGACGCGCTCTACCGCTCGGACACGCAGCTCGCGCTGCGCTGCGCGCTGGCCGCGAAGGACGCCGGGCGCTTCCGCGAGTTCCACCATCCGGCGTACCGGGCGCGCTGGGCCGAGGCGCGCGACCTCTCCGACGAGGCGGTGCTGCGGAGCCTCCTGCGCGAGGCGGGGCTCGACGTCGAGGAGACGCTCGGGCGCGCCCGCTCGAGCGCGCTCGAGGAGTGCCTCACGCGCGACACCGAGGCGGCCATCGCGCGCGGCGTCTTCGGCGTGCCGACCGTCTTCGTGGGCGACGAGATGTTCTGGGGCAACGACCGCTTCGAGCTGGTGCGCTTCTACCTGCAGAAGGCACAGGCGGGCGGTTAGAGGAGGCCGACCCGAGAGTCGGCCTCCGCGCAGCGAGGCGAAGTCTACGAAGCCGAACGAAGGTCACCGGCGAGGCGCGGACGTGCGGCGTCGCGCGCTGCTGCTCGTGGTGGTGGCCGCCGCGCTCGCCGCCTGCGGCCGCCAGTCGCAGGAAGGCGCGCCGGTCCCCGTGGCCGCCGCGCCCGACGCGAGCGGCGCCACGGCGCCGACCTCGTTCACGGAGCAGGCGCAGGCCGCCGTTGCGAGCTCGCTCCCGCTCGCCGACCGGCAGGACTTCGAGGACGCGACGCGCGGGCTCCTCGCAACCGACGACGATCTCGTGATCCCCGGCCCGGGCGGCCGGCGCATCTGGGATCTCCAGGCCTACGCGTTCGTGACAGGCGACGCGCCCCTCAGCGTGAACCCGAGCCTCTGGCGCCAGGCGAAGCTCGACGGCACCCACGGGCTCTTCCAGGTGACCGACGGCGTCTATCAGGTGCGAGGCTACGACCTCTCGAACACGACGCTGATCGAGGGCCGGAGCGGCTGGATCGTGGTGGACTCGCTCACCTCGCAGGAGACCGCGGCGGCAGCGCTCGCGCTGGCGCGCCGCAAGCTCGGCGATCACCCGATCTCGGCGATCGTGGTGACGCACAGCCACATCGACCACTTCGGCGGGCTCGAGGCGCTGGTTCCCGATCCGCAGGCGAGGCGGAGCCTCCGCATCGTGGCGCCCCGGGGCTTCATCGAGGAGGCGACCAGCGAGAACGTGCTGGCGGGGCCGGCGATGGGGCGCCGCGCCAGCTTCATGTACGGCATGCCGCTGCCGAGGAGCGCGCGCGGCCACGTCGATTCGGGCCTCGGCAAGGCGCCCGCGCAGGGCACGATCGGGATCCTCGAGCCGACCGACCTGGTCGACCGCACGCCGCAGGCGATGGAGATCGACGGCGTCCCGTTCGTGTTCGAGTACGTGCCGGAGTCCGAGGCGCCGGCCGAGCTCGCGTTCTATCTCCCCCGGGCGAAGGCGTTCTGCGGCGCGGAGATCGTGACGCACACGCTCCACAACCTGTACACGCTTCGAGGCGCCAAGGTGCGCGACGCCCTGCGCTGGAGCGGATACATCGATCAGTCGATCGCGCTCTTCCCCGACGTCGAGGTGGTCTTCGCCAGCCATCACTGGCCGGTGTGGGGCCACGATCGCGTCGTCGACTACCTGAAGAAGCAGCGCGACACGTACAAGTACATCCACGATCAGACCCTGCGCATGGCCAACGAGGGGCTCGGGCCGGAGGAGATCGCCGAGACGCTCGAGCTGCCCGACTCGCTGCGCAGCGCCTTCGCCGACCGCGGCTACTACGGCACCGTGCGCCACGACGCGAAGGCCGTCTACCAGATGTACTTCGGCTGGTTCGACGGCAACCCCGCCGACCTCGATCCGCTGCCCCCGGTCGAGGCCTCCAGAAAGTACGTGGAGTTCATGGGCGGTGCGGCCGAGGTCAAGCGCAAGGCGCAGGCCTCCTTCGACCGCGGCGAGTACCGCTGGGTCGCGATGGTGATGAACCACGTCGTGTTCGCCGATCCCGACGACCGCGAGGCGAAGGAGCTCCTCGCGCGCGCCTACGACCAGCTCGGCTACCAGGCCGAGTCGGGGCCGTGGCGCGACGAGTACCTGACCGGCGCGTACGAGCTCCGGCACGGCGTCTCGAGCCCCGCCCTCACCCCGGCGAGCATCGCGGACGTGCTGCTCCACCTGCCCGCGGAGCGCTTCTTCGACTCGATGGCGGTGCGGCTCAACGGCCCGAAGGCGGTCGGAAAGGACGTCACGCTGAACTTCGTCTTCACCGATCTCGGCGAGTCTCACGTGGTCACGGTCGAGAATGCCGTCCTCCACCACGCGAAGCGCGACCCGGATCCGGGCGCGGCCGCCACGGTGAAGCTGACGCGCGCGTTCCTGGTGCGCCTCGCCACCGGCCAGGCCGGCCTCCGCGAGATGATCTTCTCACCCGACCTCCACGTCGACGGCAGCCGCCTGGCGCT
>DATJPY010000099.1:0-32664 GCA_035506135.1 Myxococcota bacterium
CCCGTGATCAGCTCGAGGCTCCCGCCGCCGAGGTCGAGGCCGAGCGCGAGGCGCGAGCCGATCGGGAGGCGGCGGCGGAACGCCGAGAAGGTGAGGCGTGCCTCCTCGATCCCCGAGATGATTCGCGTCGGCACCCCGACGGCCGCGCCGATGCGCTCCGCCACCGCGCGCCCGTTCTCGGCCTCGCGCAGCGCCGCGGTCGCCACCGGGAGCAGCAGGTCGGCGTGCTCGCGGCGCGCGATCGCCGCCAGCTCGCGCGCCGTGTCGACGGCTCGCCGCGCCACCTCCTCGGGCACGCGCCCGCGCTCCGGGAGCATCGAGCCGAGCCGCAGCATCACGCGCTCGGAGAGCACGCGCTCGATCTCGCCCTCCGCGGTGGCATCGGCCACCAGCAGGTGGAAGGAGGTGCTGCCGAGGTCGAGCACCGCGATGCGGAGCGTCGGCTCGTCCTCCGCGTCGGGGGCGTCGAGCGGCGGCGTATAGACGGCCGCGACGGGCCCGCTGCGCCGCTCCCGCGCGATCGTCCAGATCGAGCCCTTCTCGCACCGCGGCTCCTCGTCGAGCGCCACTCCCTCGGCCCCGAAGCGCTCGAGCAGCCCCGACACGAGCTCGCCGTGGCTGCACACGACCGTGTCACCGCGCAGCGCCGAGAGCCACTCGAAGGCCTTCGCCGGATCCGCGCCCTCTGCGAGGCGCTCGTCGACCTCGATCGCGAGCTCGGTCTCCTCGGCGAGGGGGACCAGCGTCTGGCGACAGCGCACCGCGGGGCTGGAGAGCAGGCGCGCCGCGCCCTGCTTCTCGAGAGCCTCTGCGATCGCGCGCGCCTGCGCGCGGCCGGGCTCGGTGAGCGGGCGCAGCGCCTCGGGCCCGCCCCACCGCGAGCGTCGCGCCGCCTTGGCGTGTCGAACCAGATGGAGCTTCACGAGCCCTCGCGGATCGATGTGTCGGGACTGGCGGGGGATGTGGATGCGACGCGGGGGATGGCCGCGAGCTTCAGGGTGCGTCTCTCGGAGCGATTGTGCAAGAGGCTTCTCGCCCGGCCGGGGCGGTATAGTCCGCGCCGCATGCGCAACACGACCGCCAATCTGTGAGCCGAAGGCCCGCTGGATCATGAGCCGAAGGCCCGCTGGATCATGAGCTGGAAGCCCGAGAGCGACGAGATCGAGCGCCGCCGGGCCGCCGCGCGCGAGCAGGGCGGGGCGGACGCGGTGGCGAAGCAGCACGCCCGCGGCCGGCTCACCGTCCGCGAGCGCATCGGGGCGCTGGTCGACGCCGAAAGCTTCCGCGAGCACGGCGAGGTGGCGGGGCAGGTCGAGGTCGGCGCCGACGGCCGCGAGCGCTTCACGCCGGCGAACGTGGTCGTCGGGACGGCGCGCATCGACGCGCGCCCGGTCGTCGTGGCCGGCGACGACTTCACCATCCGCGGCGGCTCCTACTCGCCCGCTGGCCTGCGCAAGGGGATCTACGGCGACGAGCTGGCGGTCCGCCGGCGCATTCCGCTGGTGCGGCTTCTCGAGGGCGGCGGTGCCTCGGTGGCCGGCGCGACGGGCGTGCGCGGCCGCTCCGGTTACGACTGGGTGGCCGCCTCGCCCCTGAACCTCCTCTGCATGGAGGCGCTCGCCACGGTGCCGGTCGTGTGCGTGGCGCTGGGTCCGGTCGCGGGCTTCCCGGCTGCGCGGCTCGTCGCCTCGCACCTCTCGATCATGACCCGCGGCGCGCAGGTGCTGACCGGCGGGCCCGCGCTGGTCGAGCGCGCCACCGGCCGCGCGGTCTCGAAGGAGGAGCTCGGCGGGGCCCAGGTGCACCTGCGGAGCGGAGTCGTCGACAACCTCGCCGAGGACGAGGCCGACGCGTGGCGGCAGGTGAAGGCCTTCCTCGGCTATCTGCCCTCGAACGCGGGCGAGGCGCCTCCGCGTTTCGACGGCGGCGATCCGCCCGGGCGCCGCGAGGAGGAGCTGGTCTCGCTCGTCCCGCGCGAGCGCCGGCGGGCCTACAAGGTGCGCAGGGCGATCGAGGCCGTGGTCGACCGCGGCTCCTTCTTCGAGATGGGCGCCCTCTACGGCCGCTCGCAGGTGACCGGCCTCGCGCGCCTCGCGGGCCGTCCGGTGGGAGTCCTCGCCAACGACTGCCACCACGAGGGCGGCTCGATGACGGCGGACGGTGCGCGCAAGGTGCGCCGCTTCGCCGAGCTCTGCGACGGCATGAGCCTCCCGATCGTGAGCCTGGTCGACGAGCCCGGCTTCTGGATCGGTCCCGAGGCCGAGCGCGCCGGGACCATCCGCTTCGGCATGGAGGCGATGTTCGCGGTGCTTCAGACGGAGGTGCCGTGGGCGGCGGTCGTGATGCGCCGCGCCTTCGGCGTGGCGCTCGGCATCCATCTCGGCCCGAGCCCGACGGTGATCGCCTGGCCCTCGGCGCAGAGCGGCTCGATGCCCGTCGAGGGCGGCGTCGAGCTGGCCTACGGGCGCGAGATCGCCGCCGCGCCGGATCCCGAGGCGCGCCGCCGCGAGCTCGAGGAGGAGCTGGCTGCCGCGCAGTCCGTCTTTCCGCGGGCGGAGGACTTCGGCGTGCACCACCTGATCGACCCGCGCGACACGCGGCCCGTGCTCTGCGACTGGCTCGACGAGATCGAGCCCCGGCTGCGCCAGCTCCCGCTGCGCGGCCCGCGGAGGTACGGCCCGAGGCCTTGAGCGCCGCCCTCCCGCCGCCTCCGAGGCAAGGCGATCGTCTGGATCATCCCGCAAGCGATCGCGAAGCGATCGCGCGCAGCGAGGCGAAGCCGAGCGAAGTCAATCAGGACGTGCTGCAGCTCAGCAACCCAATCGGCCGGAGGCCGATTCGCGCAGCGAGGCGAAGCCGAGCGAAGTCAATCAGGACGTGCTGCAGCTCAGCAACCCAATCGGCCGGAGGCCGATTCGCGCAGCGAGCCGCAGGCCAGCGAAGTCAACCGAGTGCCTTCGACACCATCGCCTGCGCCTCGGCCTGGATGCGGCGCAGGTGGGCCTCGCCGCGGAAGCTCTCGGCGTAGATCTTGTACACGTCCTCGGTGCCGGAGGGGCGCGCGGCGAACCAGCCGCTCGCCGTCGCCACCTTGAGGCCGCCGATCGGGCTGCCGTCGCCGGGCGCCTTGGTGAGCACGCTCTCGATCTTCTCGCCGGCGAGCTCCGTCGCAGCGAGCTGCTCGGGCGAGAGCGCCTGCAGCACCTTCTTCTGCGCGGCGGTGGCGGGCGCGTCGATCCGCTCGTAGGCCGGGTCGCCGAGCTCGGCGGTGAGCGCGCGGTAGCGCTCGCCCGGGTCGCGGCCGGTGCGCGCGGTGATCTCGGCCGCCAGCAGGCACAGGATGGGGCCGTCCTTGTCGGTGGTCCAGACCGAGCCGTCGCGGCGCAGGAACGAGCCGCCGGCGCTCTCCTCGCCGCCGAAGGCGAGGCTCCCGTCGAGCAGCCCGGCGACGAACCACTTGAAGCCGACGGGGACCTCTACCAGGCGGCGTCCGAGGCGCGCGGCGACGCGGTCGATCATCGACGAGCTCACGACCGTCTTGCCGACGGCGGCCGCCGCCGGCCAGCCGGGCCGGTTCGCGAAGAGATAGTCGATGGCGACGGCGAGGTAGTGGTTGGGCGGCAGCAGGCCGGCGCTCTTCGTCACGATGCCGTGCCGGTCCGCGTCCGTGTCGTTGGCGACGGCGATGTCGAAGCGGTCCTTCAGCGCGACGAGCTTGCGCATCGCGTAGGGCGACGAGCAGTCCATGCGGATCTTGCCGTCCCAGTCGACCGTCATGAAGCGGAAGGTCGGATCGACGGAGCGGTTCACGACCTCGAGCTGGAGGCCGTGGCGCTCGGCGATCGCGGCCCAGTAGGCGACGCTCGCGCCGCCGAGCGGATCGGCGCCGATCCGCACCCGCGCGTCGCGGATCGCGGCCAGGTCGACGACGGCGTCGAGGTCGCCGACGTAGGCGCCGAGGAAGTCGTGGCGGTGCGTGGTCGCGGCGCGCAGCGCCTGTGCGTAGGGGATGCGCGCCACGCCGCGCAGGTCGTCCGCGATGAGCTGGTTGGCGGTGTCCTGGATCCAGCGCGTGACGTCGGTGTCGGCCGGGCCGCCGCTCGGCGGGTTGTACTTGAAGCCGCCGCTGTCGGGCGGGTTGTGCGACGGCGTGACGACGATCCCGTCCGCCAGGTGCTCCTTCCGCCCGCGGTTCCAGGCGAGGATCGCGTGCGACACGGCGGGCGTCGGCGTGTAGCCGCCGCCCGCGTCGATCATCAGCTCGACCCCGTGCGCCGCGAGCACCTCGAGCGCGCTCGCGAAGGCGGGTGCCGACAGCGCGTGCGTGTCGATGCCGAGGTAGAGCGGCCCGTCGATCCCCTGCTGCTTGCGGTAGCGGCAGATCGCCTCGCTGATGGCGAGGATGTGCGCCTCGTTGAACGCCGTCTCGAGCGAGGAGCCGCGGTGGCCCGAGGTGCCGAAGGCCACGCGCTGGGCGGGGACGGCCGGGTCGGGGCGCTCGGCGTAGTACGCCGTCACCAGGCGCGGCACGTCGACCAGCAGCGACTCGGGCGCGGGCTGGCCCGCGAGGGGGCTCGTCGCCACGGTCAGCGCCCGCGGTACTTGGGCTCGCGGTTCGCCGCGCGCGCCGCCTTCATCTCGGCGTAGTCCTCGGACGCGAATACCATCGACTGGGTGAGCGCCTCCTCCTGCAGCGACTGCCGCACCAGCGGGTCGCCCATCCGCCGCAGCGTGCGGAGGAACATCCTGACCGTGAGGGCAGGGCTTCGGGCGATGGCGCGCGCGATCTCGAGCACCGCCTCGTCGAGCTGCTCGTCGGGCACCACCCTCGACACGACCCCGTGTCGGAGCGCCTCCTCGGCATCCATCACCCGCCCGCTGAGCGCGAGGTCGGCCGCGACGCCGGGCCCGGCCATCTGGAAGAGCCGCGCCGTGCCCCCCGAGTCGGGCACGACGCCGTGCAGCACCTCGGGAAGCCGCATCCGGGCGCTGGCCGCCGCGACGCGGAGATCGCAGAGCAGGGCGCGCTCGAACGACCCGCCGATCACCCAGCCCTTGAGCGCCACCACGATCGGGCACGGCATCGACAGCAGGAGCTGGGCGCCGCGGTGTCCGCGCTCGATGAAGTCGAGGTGGCTCACGTCCTCGGTGCGCACGCCGAGCTCGGTGGTGTCGCGGCCCGACGAGAACGACTTCCCGTTGCCGCGCCACACCACCGCGCGAAGACCCTCGCGGCGATGCAGCTCGGCGAGCAGCTCCCAGAGGCGCGCATCCATCGCGTCGTTGGCGGCGTTGTGCTTCTCCGGCCGGTTGTTGCTCAGGATCGCGATCGGCCCGTCGTACTCGAGCGTGATCGGCTCGCTGCTCATCGCCACTCCCATCCGTCGTCGGCGCTCAGCGCCCCTTGAAGACCGGTGCGCGCTTCTCGGCGAAGGCGGCCACCGCCTCCAGGTAGTCCTCGGTCTGCGCGCCGTCGACCATGCGCTCGGCCTCGAGCTCGAGCAGCGCGTCGAGCGGCTCGCCCTGCGCGCGGTTCAGGTTGTCCTTCATCCAGCCGAGGGCGATCGGCGGCCCGGCGGCGATCCGCTTCGCCCAGCCGAGCGCCTCCTTCTCGAGCTCGGCGTCGGGCACCACGCGGTTCACCAGCCCGAGCCGCTCGCACTCGCGGGCCGAGACGCGGTCGCCCGTGAAGTAGAGCTCGCGCGCCTTCGCCGTGCCGACCAGGCGCGACAGGAACCAGCTCCCGCCGTAGTCGCCGGAGAGACCGAGCCTCGCGTAGGCGGTGGTGACGAAGGCGCTCTCGGCGGCGATGCGCAGGTCGCAGGCGAGCGCCAGCGAGAGCCCGGCGCCCGCCGCCGCGCCCGGAAGCGCGGCGAGCGTCGGCTTCGCGATCCCATGCAGCGCGGCCGGGATGCCGTGCTCCCAGCGGAGCTGCTGCTTGCGCTCGGCGGGCGAGGGCAGGCGCCCGTCCTCCGCCATCCGCTTGGTGTCGCCGCCGGCGCAGAAGGCGGCGCCCGCGCCGATCAGCAGCAGCGCGCCGACCCCGGGATCTGCGCCGAGCGCGGGCACCCAGTGGGCCAGCGCGCGCTTCATCTCGAGCGTGAGCGCGTTGCGGGCCTCGGGACGGTGGAGCGTCAGGACGGCGACGCGGTCCTCGACCCGGCACAGCAGCTCCGGGGTTCCGGTGTCGATGGCGCGCATCGCGCAGGGCCTCCGCTCGACGCACAGGCTATCAGCGCGGCGATTGACTGGCTCGCGCCGCCCCCGGACACTCCCGCCGCCAGACGGAGGACACTGGATGGGACTTCCGGAGCCGCCCGCCCTCGGCGCCACCGCGCTGCCGAGGGGAACCTTCGAGGGCGTCGCGGTGGCGGTGACCGGGGGAGGCACGGGGCTCGGCAAGGCGATCGCCGCCGAGTTCGCCCGGCTCGGCGCCGCGGTCGCCATCCTGTCACGCGGTGCCGAGCACCGGGCGGCCGGCGTGGCGGCGATCGAGGCGCTCGGCGCGCGCGCCCTCGAGGTCGCCTGCGACGTGCGCCAGCCCGAGCAGATCGCCGCCGCCTTCGACCGCGTCGAGGCGGAGCTCGGGCTGCCGGCGGTCCTCGTCAACAACGCCGCGGGCAACTTCCCGGTGCCGGCCGAGGATCTCTCGCCGAACGGCTGGCGCTCGGTGGTCGACATCGTGCTGAACGGGAGCTTCTTCTGCGCGCGCGAGTTCGCGCGGCGGCACATCGCCGCGGGGACGCCGGGCAGCATCGTCAACGTCGGCGCGTCGTACTCCTGGACCGGAGGTCCAGGCTTCGCGCACTCGGCGGCGGCCAAGGCGGGCGTGAAGAACCTGACCGAGACGCTCGCCGTCGAGTGGGGGCCGTACGGCATCCGCGTCAACTGCCTGGTGCCGGGCCTGATGCCGCACGAGGACGAGGCGCGGCACATCGTCGAGGGGGTGCCGGAGCGCGGTCGGCGCGAGGACCGCCGGGCGCCGGCGGGACGGGTCGGGCGGCCGCGCGAGCTGGGCTGGGCGGCGACGTTCCTCGCGTCTCCGTATGCGTCCTACATCAGCGGGTGTACGCTCGCCGTCGATGGCGCCAACTGGCAGCGCCGGGCGATGCTCCAGCCCGAGTTTGTACCGATCCGCGAGCAGCTCGGGAAGCCGCCCTTCCGGCGACCCGAAGGGGGCTAGCCCTCGAGCGCGGTGCGCCAGCGGAAGCGGCGCCGGTAGGCCTGCGGTGGGAAGAAGGCCAGCCACTCGGCCACCGCCGCGACGAGCACCAGCAGCGAGACGACGCCGACCATCGCCTCCGGGAGCTCGTAGGCGCCGAGCATCTGCGCGACGAGGTGCAGCAGCGCGACGGCGGAGACCGCCAGCGTGCCGAGGCCCCAGAGCAGGAAGCGGTTCGTGACGAGCGGGTCCGCGATGCCGAGGCGAACGCGGCGGCGCATCAGCAGGTGGTAGCGGAGCGACTCGAAGGTCGACCAGCCGTAGGCGATGAGGATCCCGATGTTGGGCGCCCAGTGTCCGAGCCAGCCGCCGACGCCGCCGTCGAGGCCGCGCACGTGGAGCCCCCACGAGCCGTAGATGCCGAGCGCGAGCCACCCGAGCACGGCGAGGAGAGCGGCCCGCGCGCCCGCGCTCGAGGGGCGGAACACCTGGCGCGAGAAGAGCGCGACGAAGCCGGATCCGACGGAGATTGCCAGCACGCCCGCGAAGGAGCCGAGGCCGTCCAGCGGCGCCGGGATCAGGCGCAGCGACTCCGCGGCGAGCAGCAGCGAGTAGCCGAGCGCGCCGGCCAGCACGAGGTCGAGCCCGATCGCGAGCTCCGGGAGCTTGCGCGTGCGCCACGCCAGCGCGAGCAGCCGGATCCCCACCACGAGGCTCGCCCCGATGAACGACGCGAAGCCGACGAGCCCCAGCAGGTCCGCCATCCGACCCCTCTCCGACCCGTGTCGTCGGCGGGATGGCGCGCCTGCTTGAGGCGGACTCCCGGCGCGCGCCGGCGGAGCCCGCCGTCTCCGATCGTCAGCGACGCACCGACGAGTACGCCGTCACGGCCGGTCCATCAGCGATAGCCGTAGGGACTCCAGCCGTAGCCCGACGGGCGGTAGTAGGCAGGCGGCCCGTAGGACGGGCCGTAGGCAGGGCCCGCGTAGGGAGATGCGTAGTAGGGGCTTCCGAAGCTGACCCCTGCCCCGATGGGGCCGGCATGGATGTAGCCGGCGCATCCGAGCACCGATCCGACCAGCAGCAACAACGCTACGACTGCGCGACGCATGCCCTGACCTCCGCAAGCGGCGAGATGGCCACTGCACCGTGTTGGACGCTGCGTCGCGGAAAACCAAGCGCCGCCCGCCGGGGCGCGTCATCCCGCCGTCATCGGCTTCGAGAGCCGGCTTCGCAACCAGAAACGCTGCTTCGGGTTCCAACGATCCAGGGCGCGGTGCCTGCGGCGCCTAGCCGTCCTCGCGGTCGGCGATCGTTCCGTACCAGTCGAAGTCGGCCCGCTTGACCCAGCCCGGCATCTTCGAGCCCCGTTTGATGCGCTCCTCCATCTGCGGCGACAGCTTCCCCTTCTGCATGAGATCGAGGAAGACCGCGCCGGCGCAGCTCTGGTCGAAGAAGTCGCGCTGCCAGGCCCACTGCCACCGGCCTGCGTAGCGGAACCAGGAGCCGCCGGTTCCGCCGATCTCCACGGCCTTGCCGTCGTCGCCGCGGATCGGGGCGATCTGCCGCCAGATGCCGATGATCTCGCCCTTCTGGTCGTCGATCAACGTTCGCACGTACGGATAGGTCCACTTGTCGAGCCCGGCCATCTCGGTCCCCATCACGTGCTTGCGGATCTCCTCGCGCCCGCGCGCGACGAACTCGTACTTCGGGCCGTTGTTCCAGGTATAGAGCGCGTCCTCGGCGTAGAAGCGCGCGAGCGGCTCCCAGTCTCCCGTGCGGCCGCACTCGTCGTTGGTGGCGACGAAGCGGCGGATCATCTCCTCGAGCTCGGCGCGGGGGAAGGCGGGCATCGGTCCTCCTCTATCGATCTTCGGTGATGCGCAGCGCGCGGGTCGGGCAGTACTTCACGGCCGCCTCGACCTTCGCGCGCAACGTCTCGGGCGGATCCGGGTCGAGCACCACCACGCGCGACTCGGTGGGATCGACGGCGAAGACCTCGGGGGCCTCGCCGGCGCACACGCCGTGACCCTGACACAGATCGATGTCGACGTGGATCTTCACGCCGCGACCGCCGCCTCGACCGCGCGGCGCCGGTAGCGCACGCGGCAGGGCTGGGCGAGCTGGACCACCATCTTCGAGTGGTCGCTGCGGTAGCTCTCGGCCGGCTGCGCGAGCTCGAACTCGTAGCGGCGCAGCAGCAGCGAGAAGATCGCCTTGAGCTGCATCATCGCGAAGGCCGCACCGACGCAGCGGTGGCGCCCCGCGCCGAACGGGATGTAGCCGAAGGTGCTGCGGTCCTCCTCGCGCCCCGGCTCGAAGCGGCTCGGGTCGAAGCGCTCGGGGTCGCGGAACAGGGCGGGGTCGCGATTCGATGTGGCGATCGATACGCCGACCATCTTGCCCGGCGCAACGGTCCAGTCGCGGTATGCGAACGGCTGCACCACCTTTCGCATCAGCAGGATCAGCGGCGGATGCAGGCGCAGGGTCTCCTTGAGGACGCTCTCGAGCACCGGGATCTCGCGCAGCGCCTGGTACGAGACGTCGCGGCTGTCGGCGTAGAGCGCGTCGAGCTCCTCGGTCGCGCGCTTCATCCACTCGGGATGCCGGCACAGCTCGAGCAGCGCCCAGGATGCGGTGGTCGAGGTGGTATGGTGGCCGGCGAACATCAGCGAGATGAACATGCCAGTGATGGTGTCGACGGTGTAGCGCGGGCTCCCGTCCGGATTGCGGATGCCGCGCAGGATCTGGAACAGGTCCTGCGTCTTGCGGCCGGTGCGCTCGCGGCGCTCGAAGATGCCCTGCAGCAGCGCGACCAGGCGCCGTCGCGCGCGGTCGCGCTTGCGGAACGAGGGCAGCGGCAGGTTCGGGTTCACGTACGCGATGGCGTCGGTGCCGCGCTCGAGGTCGTGGAAGATCGGCACCAGCTCGGCCGAGAGCTCCTCGCGGAACTCGGGCCCGATCAGCGCCGCGCTCGAGGTGTAGATGGTGAGCTCGGCGAAGAAGTCGAGCAGGTCGACCTGGCCCCGGTCGCCCCAGCCCGCGAGCGCGCGCTCGGTCTCGCGAGCGATGCCCTCGGCGTGGCCCCGCATGGCCTGGTCGCGCAGCGAGCGGTTGCGCAGCGCCTGCTTGCGCTGCTCGGGCGTCGCGTCGAAGACGACGCCCGCGCCGAAGACCGGCTTCATGAACGGGTAGGCAGCGGCCTGGTCGAGCTGCTCGTCGGGGGCGCGGAAGAACGCCTCCTGCGCGGCCTCGCCGTAGAGCATCACCAGCGGCTGGTGCGCGAGCCGCAGCTCGCCGATCTCGCCGCACTCGTCGCGGGTCCGCTGGAGCAGCTCGGTCGGCCGGCGCCGCAGCTCGAGCAGGTGGCCGAGCAGCGGGAGGCCGCCGGAGAGTCGGGGGATCGCGGCGCTCATCGACCGCCTCCTGGGATGCGCCCTTCGGGCGGAGCCTCGGGCATCAGCTGGATCACGTCCGCGTGCGTGCCGGCCGGGGCCGTCACGGCGGCGACGACGGCGCGCGCCACGCTCTCGGGCGGCATCCAGCGCAGGTGCCGCTGGATCCCGAAGTACTTCCAGGTGGTGAGCAGGCGCTTCACCAGCGCCGGATCCCAGCCGCGCGCGAAGTCCGTCGGCGCGGTGGGGCCGGGGCGGACGATGGTCGAGCGGACGCCGGTGCCCTCGAGCTCGAGCCGCAGCGTGCGCGCGAGCCCTTCGAGGCCCCACTTGCTGGCGGTGTAGCCCGCCTGGAACGGCCGCGGCGCGACGGCGTTCTCGGACGACACGAAGACGAGGTCGCCCGGCGCCTCGCGCGCGAGCAGCGACGCGACGGCGCGGCGCGCCAGGAGCCCGGGCCCGACCAGGTTCGTCGCGATCTCGCGCTCGAAGTCCGCGGGCTCCACCTCGTGCAGCAGCCCCGGCACGCAGATGCCGGCGTTCGCGACGAGCACGTCGACCGGACCGAGCGCGCGCTCGGCGGCGTCGAAGAAGGCGTCGATGGAGGCGGGCTCGGCGAGATCGAGCGGATGGGCGAAGGCGCGCCCGCCGGCCTTCTCGACCTCGACCGCCACGTCGAGCAGCTTGTCGGTGCGCCGCGCGCCGAGCGCGACCGGCCAGCCGAGCGCCCCGAAGCTGCGCGCGATGGCCGCGCCGATTCCCGACGAGGCTCCCGCGAGGATCACCGTGCGCGCTGCGACAGCCATCGGTGCGCTCCTCAGAATCCGATCGGCAGCGCGGCGAAGCCGCGCACGTTGACGGAGTGCACGCGCACCAGCCCGGCCGGGTCGATCTCGTAGTCCGGGATGCGCTTCCAGAGCTCCTCGAGCGCCACGCGGCCCTCGAGCCGCGCGAGCGATGCCCCGAGGCAGAAGTGGACGCCCTGGCCGAAGGCGAGGCTCGCGCTGGTGTCGCGCGCGAGGTCGAAGCGGTCGGGCTCGGGGAACACGCGCTCGTCGCGGTTCGCGGAGCCGACCAGCAGCACCACGCGGTCTCCCTCCCGCAGCTTCTGGTCGTGCAGCTCGAGGTCGCTCGCGACGACCCGCGCCAGCGCCTGCGTCGAGTTGTCGTAGCGCAGCGTCTCCTCGACCCAGCGCGGCACCAGCCCCGGATCGGCGCGGAGCCGGTCGCGCTGGGCCGGGTTGCGCCAGAGCCAGTAGAGCGCGTTGCCGAGCAGCTTCGTGGTGGTCTCGTTCCCCGCGACCACCATCAGGAACAGGAAGCCGATGATCTCGCGGTCGGAGAGCCGATCGCCTTCGGCCTCCGCGGCGATCAGCGCGCTGGTGAGGTCGTCCGGCCCGCGCGGCGCCCCCGCGCGGCGCTCGGCGAGCATCTCGGTGAAGTAGTGGAGCATGCGCAGGGCCGACTGCGCCGCGGCCGGCGGCAGCCCCTGCACGCCTTCCTCGCGGTGCACGACCAGGTCCGCCCAGCCGCGCAGGGTCGCGCGGTCGGCGGCCGGGACGCCGAGCATCTCGCTGACCACGTCCATCGGGAGCTTGCCCGCGAAGTCGCGGATGAAGTCGCAGGAGCCCGAGTCGGCGAACGCCTCGAGGTAGCGCACCGAGAGCGCGCGGATGTGCGGCTCGATCGACGCCACGCGCCGCGGCGTGAACCCGCGCGACACCAGCGCGCGCAGCCGATCGTGTCGCGGCGGATCCATCGCCAGGAACGACATCGTCGTCTCGGCGTCGGCGTGGAACGCGTCGAGGTCGAGCGAGACGCCGTTGCGGTTCGAGAAGTGCTGCCAGTCCCGGAACCCGGCGAGCACATCGGCGTGCCGCGACAGCGCCCAGAACCCGAGCGCCTCGTTGCGATAGGCCGGCGCCTCGGCGCGAAGCCGCGCGTAGACCGGATAGGGATCCTCGTGCACCTGGTAGGCGTAGGGGTCGAACTCGAGCGGCGCGAGGGATGCGGCGGCCATCTTGCGGCCCGGCGAGCATACCATCATTTCCATTATGGACGCAATGCAAATGTGGTAGCCTCGGCGGTGGCGCCGAGCGCCGCGGAGGAGAGCCGATGTCCGATCCCGAGACCCGACGCCGGGGACTGGAGTGGTTCGAGAAGGTGATGGGCTTCCGGCCGCCTGCCGTGCCCGAGGACCCGTTCCTCGACGCCACCATCGACCATCTCTTCGCTGCGGTCTGGTCGCGCCCCGGCCTGTCGATCCGCGAGCGCCGCCTGGTGACGCTCACCGTCCTGATGCAGCTCGGTAACGAGCAGACGCTCAAGCTCCACTTCGGTGCGGCGATGCGCCAGAAGCAGCTGACCGACGCCGAGATCGACGAGCTCATCCTGCACGCGGCGCACTACGCGGGCTGGCCGGTCGCCGCGGTGTCGAGCCAGATCGTCCGCCAGCTCCGAGCCGAGCGCGACAAGGCGGGCGCGGGTGGCTAGCGCCGACCGGCTGCGGCGGGCGCCGCCGCGCGTGCGCCGCAGCCACGCGGAGCGCACCGCGGAGACGCGCGCCAAGATCCTGGGCGCCGTCGTCGAGAGCGTCGCCGAATGCGGCCTCTCGCGCACCACCGCCGTCGAGATCGCGCGGCGCGCGGGCGTCACCTGGGGCGCGGTCCAGCACCACTTCGGCGGCAAGAACGAGCTCCTGATGGCGGTGCTCGAAGACTCCTTCGCGCGCTTCGCCGCGCGCATGGCCGATCTCCCGATCGAGGGGCTCCCGCTCGAGGCGCGCTGCGCGCGCTTCGTCGAGCGCGCCTGGGAGCACTTCGCCAGCCGGGAGTACGCCTCGACCTTCGAGATCCTGCTCGACCACCTTCGGCGCGCGCACCCGACGGGCGTCGGCTGGCAGGCCCGGATGTCGCGGGCGTGGGACGGCGTGTGGGCGCGTTACTTCGGTGCCGCATCGATCTCGCGCCGCCGCCACGGGGAGCTGCAGCACTACACGATCTCGGTGCTGTCGGGGCTCGCCTCGACCCTGATGCTCGAGGGCCGGGGCGCGCGCGTCCGCCCCGCCGAGCTGGCGCTGCTCGCCGCCACGCTGACGCACGAGCTGCGCGCCTGACTCAGGGCGGCGGCTCCCAGCGGATGCGCACGCGGCGCTCGCCGAAGCGGCGGGCTGCCTCCGCGTCGTCGCCGAGATACACGTCGATGCGTCGTCGCCAGCGCGGTGCCATGCGGTCCGCCACGCTCCACTCGCCGTCGATGCCCTCGATGCGGACGCGCGCGCCGAAGCGCAGGCCCATCTCGTAGAGGTCGTCGGAGACGGCCACCACGCGCATGCCGGGCCGCAGCCGGACGCCGGATGCCGTGCGCGTCGGGTCGGTGGCCTCGGCCGCCTGGTCGGGCAGCGAGTTGTACGCGGTCGCGGTGACCTCGAGCTCGGCGGGCGGCGCGGGGCGGGGTGCCGGCGGCGGGCGCAGATAGGCGCAGCCGGATCCGACGGCGAGCGCGGCCAGGGTCGCGGCGGCGGCGCGGAGCGGCGGCCGGGTTCGCACGCCAGGAGGTTCGCACACTGGCGGTACGGGACCCTGCGCGTATCGTTCGGCATGCCCCCCGCCGCGCGCGTCGAGTGTCCGCACGCGGATCGCTGTCCCGGCTGCCCGCTGATCGGCCAGGCCCCTGATGCGCAGCTCGAGGCCAAGGCGCACCGCCTGGCGCGGGCGCTCGCGCCGTTCGCCGCGTGGCTCGACGTCGAGCCGGAGCCCGTGCGAGCTGCGCCGAGCGACGTCGAGTACCGGACCCGCGCGAAGCTCGTCGTGGCGCCGGGCGTGCCGCCGCGTCTCGGTCTCTTCGCGCCCGGCCACGAGGTCGTGGACCTGCCCGGATGCCGCGTGCTCGCGCCACCGCTACGCGCCGCGGCCGCGGGCCTGCGCCAGGTCCTCGCCGCTCCGCCGCGCGAGGCGGGCGATGCGCTGCGTGCGGAGGGTGATGGAGACGGGCGGCTCCGCGCCGTCGATCTGCGCGCGGTGTACGAGGACGGCGAGGCGGCCGTCCTCGTGACGCTGGTGCTTCGCGAAGGCGGCGACACCGACGCGGCGCTCGCCGCAGCGTGCGAGGCGCTGGCCCGGGCGGTGCCGACACTCCGGGGCGTCGCCGTGAGCCGGCACGCCGGCCGGAGCCCGCAGGTGCTCGGCGAGCTGCCGCGCGTGCTCCTCGGCCCCGGCCGGCATCGCGACCGGCTGCGTCCGGGGCGGCCCTGGTCATTCGCCTCGCATGGCGCCTTCGTCCAGGCGCACGGCGAGCAGGCGGCAGCGATCCAGGACGAGGTCGAGCGCGCGCTCGCGCCGCTGCCCGGGCGCCGCGTCCTCGAGCTCTACGCGGGAAGCGGATCGCTCGCGCTTGCGCTGGCGGCCGAGGGTGCGCGGGTCACTGCGGTCGAAGCTTTCGCACCGGCTGCCCGCGCGGCCGAGGAGGCGGCGCGCGCGCAGGGCATCGCGGGCCTCGATGCGCGCGCGGGGAGCGCGGAGCACTGGCTGCCGCGCCTCGCCGCTTCGGGCGAGCGCTACGACGCGGTGATCGCGAATCCGCCGAGAAGGGGCCTCGCGCCGCAGGTGCGCACAGCGATCGCCGCGCTCGGTGCCGCGCGCGTGATCTACGTCTCGTGCGAGCCGACCACGCTGGCGCGCGACCTCGCCCACCTCGCCCGCCTCGGACTGCGCGCCGAGCGGCTCGCGCCGTTCGACCTCCTGCCGCAGACCGCCGAGGTCGAGAGCGTCGCGGTGCTCGAGCGCGCCGCGCCGGTGGAGCCTCCGCTCCTCTTCGAGGACGAGCACCTGCGCGCGATCGACGCCCCCGGCGATGCGCCGGGACCGGGCGGCACGGGCCTCTTCGGGGGAGCGGAGCCGGGCGCGAGCGGGGTCGCGCTCGTGGCGCGCGACCGCACGACGGCCGCCGCGCTGCGCGAGGCGCACGCCGCGGGCCGCTGGCTCGCGCTGGTGCGCGGCGTCGCGCGCGCGCACGGTCGGCTCGGGGAAGGTGCGCGCCATCGCAGGCTCGACGTGATCGGAGGCCACGCGCTGCTCGAGGTGTGCTGGGAAGGCAGGCGCGCGCCCTCGATCCGCCGGCGGCTCGCGGCGATCGGGGAGCCGGTCCTCGGGGACGATCGCCATGGCCACACGTCGTCGAACCGGCATCTCTTCGAGCGCTTCGGGCTCGATCGCCCGTTCGTGCACTGCGCGTCGCTCGAGCTCGCACACCCGCGAACCGGCGCGCCGCTCCGGATCGAGGCGCCGCTCGCGCCGGATCTCGCGGCGGTACTCGAGCGACTGGCCGGCGAGGCGCCCGTCGCTCCGCGCGGCGCCGGCGTGCGCGCGCTCAGGCGCCGGGCGCGGGCCCCTCGGTGAGGCACTCGAGCAGGGCATCCACGCCGCGCGAGAAGGCGCCGGGCTCGAGCAGCAGCGAGAGGATCAGATGGGCGCACGGCTCGCCCTCGTCGACGAGGTCGAAGACGAACCCGGGCTGGACGAGCACGCCGGCGCGGTCGAGCAGGTCGAGCGCCAGCGCCTCCTCGTCGCCGGCGTCCGCCACGCGGAGCACGGCCGACCAGCCGGCCTGCGCCGGGAGGAGGCGCACCCGCCCGACGCCGCGCAGCCGGTCGGCGAGCAGGCGTCGGTTCTGGCCGAGGCGCGCGCGCAGCGGCTGCTGGATCTCCTCGCGGCGGGGCAGCAGCGCCGCCAGTACGCGCGCGGCGATGGGCGACACCGAGAGATACGCGTCGGCGGCGAACTCGAGCCGCGCCAGCGCCTCGTCGCGCAGCTTCGGCGGGCCCGCGACGGCGATCCATGCGACCTTGAGCTGCGGCAGCGCGAGCACCTTGGAGGCCCCCGACAGCGCGAAGTGGAGCGCGCCGTCGGGAGCGATGTCGAGCGCGCCGGGGCGCCGAGCGCCGTCGAACGCATAGTCCGCGAAGACCTCGTCCGAGGCGATCGCGAGGCCGCGCTCGCGCGCGATCGCGCAGAGCGCGCTCCAGTCGTCCGGGTGCACGAAAGAGCCGGTGGGATTGTGCGGGTGGATCACCGCGATCGCGCGGCTGCGCACGTCGAGCGAGGCGGAGAGCGCGGGGAGGTCGATGCGCCAGGACGCATCTCCCGCGGGCGGCCGCAGCGGATAGCGCTCGGCGTCCACGCCCTCGAGCGCGGCGAGGTGCTCGAAGAGCCCGTAGCCGGGCGCCGGGAGGTGGACGCGGTCGCCGGGGTCTGCGAGCAGCCGGAACAGATGTGCGTATCCCTCGCTGGTGCCGGCCGTGAGCACGACGTGCTCGGGCACGACCGCACCGCCGTGGTAGCGGGCGATCGCCTCCCGCGCGCGGGGATCGCCGCGCGCGTCCGGCTCGTAGCGCGCCGAGGCGGGGTCGTCGGCCAGCTCCGCCAGCACGTCGCGCAGGGGACCGGCCGGCGCGAGGCCGCCGTGCGTGGGGTTGGGGTCGGCGAGGTCGAGGACGGGCAGGCCCCGCGCGTGTCGCGCATCCACGCGCTCGGCGAGCGGGTTGGGCGAGAGATCCCAGGCTGCGCGCCGCGCGAACATCGGTTGACTTCGCTCGCTCCGCTCGCTGCGCGCCCTCGCTTCGCGAGCGCTGGCGGTCAGGCGCCCCGGCGCAGCGCGAGGGCCAGCGTCACCGCCCACCAGCCGCGGAACAGGAGATCGATGCCGAGGAAGGTGCCGATCAGCCAGAGCGCCGAGCCCGGCATCTCGGACCACACCAGGAGGCCGAGCACGAGGCTCACGATGCCGCCGAAGACGGCGAGGCCGCGGTGCGGCAGGTCGACGCTCAGCGCCGCCGCGATGCGGAAGGCGCCGCTCACCAGGAAGTAGGCCGCCGCCAGCACCGTGAGCGCGAGCGAGCCGGTGAGCGGCTCCGTCATCATCAGGAACCCGGCGACGATCGAGAGCACGGCGGCCAGGACGTGGAGCAGCGCGCCCGACGTGGATCGGACCCGGAAGGCGTGCGCGATCTCGATCACGCCTCCGATCGCGAGCAGTGCACCGAAGAAGACCACCGAGGCGAGCGTGACGATCTCGGCGTAGCTGATCGCCACGGTGCCGAGGACGATCAGTGAGATGCCGAGGGCCAGGAGCCGCCCCCAGCTCCTGCGCAGGGGATCGGTGGTTCCGAGCGCGACGTCCATGGCGCCTCCTCGTCCAGGGCCTATGGGCAGGCTACACCGCAGACCGCCGCTCAGCGAGGTGCCGGCTTCCCCTGGAACAGCGGCAGGTACTCGCCGTAGCCCTCCTCCTCGAGCTTCTCGACCGGGACGAATCGCAGGGCCGCGGAGTTCATGCAGTAGCGCATGCCGGTCGGGGCCGGGCCGTCGTCGAAGACGTGCCCGAGGTGGGAGTCGGCGTGCGCCGAGCGCACCTCGGTGCGGGGCGCGAAGAGCTGGCGATCCACCTTCTCGACCAGGCTCTTCGGGTCGAGCGGCCGCGTGAAGCTCGGCCAGCCCGTTCCCGAGTCGTACTTGTCGAGCGACGAGAAGAGCGGCTCGCCCGAGACCACGTCGACGTAGATACCGGCCGCGTGATTGTCCCAATAGGCGTTGCGGAAGGGCGGCTCCGTGCCCTCCTTCTGGGTCACGTCGTACTGCAGGGGATCGAGCGTTCGACGCAGCTCGGCGTCGGTCGGCTTCTTCCAGGTCATCGGGTTCCACTCCTTGTTGGCGGGCGCGATCGCAGCCGGCTCCGGGGCCTGCGGTCGGCTCTGCGCGACGGCGATTCCGACGGCCAGGGCCGCGGCCGCCGCGAGCACGAGCTTGGCTCCCATCGGGGCCGTCATCGGGACTCTCCCCACAGCGCCTGGAGCCGCTGGTCGCGCCCGCAGTTCCAGCGATAGAAGGAATAGCGCGCGGGATTCTTCTCGTGGTACTTCTGGTGGTACTCCTCGGCGGGATAGAACTCGGTGGCCGCCACGATCTCGGTGACGATCGGCCGGTCGAAGCGCTTCGACTCGTCGAGCCGGCGCTTCGACTCCTCCGCCAGGCGGCGTTGCTCCTCGGAGTGGTAGAAGATCGCGCTGCGGTACTGGTGGCCGCGGTCGCAGAACTGCCCCTCGGCCGTGATCGGGTCGATGTTGTGCCAGAAGACCTCGAGGAGCTGCGCGTAGCCGATGCGGGCCGGGTCGAAGACGATCTCGACGGACTCCGCGTGGCCCGTGTCGCCGGCCGAGACCTCCTCGTAGGTGGGATTCTTCGTGTGGCCGCCCGTGTAGCCGACGGTCGTCGAGATCACCCCCGGGAGCTTCTCGAAGGGCGGCTGCATGCACCAGAAGCAGCCGCCGGCGAAGGTGGCGGTCTCGGTCGCGTCGGCCCGCGAGGGGCTCGGACCCGCGAAGGCCAGGGTGGCCGCGGCGAGCAGGGCGGCGAGCGGCGCGCGGAGCGTCCAGGGCATCGGGCTCCTCCAGGGCCGCGGGCGGCCCCCGAGAACGGTACGGTCGGCACGAGCAGGCGGTTTCGACCGCTTCGATGCCGGAGGCGAGGGATCGGTTTCGGGCGCGCCGTCCCCGTCCTCGCCGAAGGCGTCAGCCGAGGGCGCCGCTCTCGCGCAGCCGCCGAACCTGCTCCGCGTCGTAGCCCAGCACGTCCCGCAGCACCTCCTCGGTGTGCTGCCCGACGGTCGGCGCCTTCGACGGGGTGGGGAGCTCCTCGCCCTCGAAGCGCAGCGGCAGCGGCAGCATGTCGACGCCGTGGCGCTCGTGCGGATACCAGGGGAAGCGCGCCTGGAACTGAGGATCGTCGGCGATGGTCTTCGGCGTGTTGACCGGTGCGATCGGGACGTTGTGCGCGCCGCCGAAGTCGATCCACTCGGCCGAGGTCCGCGCCCTGAAGATCTCGCGCAGCTCGCGCTGCAGCGCGCGGTTGCCGCGCGCGTGATCCGCGAACCGGGAGCCGGGCCAGCGCTCGAAGAGCTCGCTGCGGCCGACGCCCGCGCAGAAGTTCTTCCAGAACTCATGCTCGGACGCCATGAACAGCACGAAGCCGTCGAGCGACTCGTAGATCTGGTAGCGGACGCCTTCCTTCATCCCCGCCGTGCCCGGCGCGCGGCGCGCGTAGTCGTCGGCCTTGTTGCCGGTCACCTCCGACTCCGGGCGCTCGTACGCTTTCCAGCTCTCGATGCGGTACCAGTCCATGTAGGCGGCCGCGTCGCTCTGCCCGATCTCGAGCGCGGAGCCCTCTCCAGTCGCGCGTGCGCGGATCACCGCGGCGAGGATGCCGAGCGCGCCGAACAGCGGCCCCGCGTGCATCCCCATCGACGCGTGCTCCGCGATGTAGCAGAAGCCCTCCTCGTCACGGGCGACGTTCACGATGCCGGCCCAGGTGTCGAAGGCGATGCCGTGCGCCGGCAGGTCCTTGTACGGACCCGTCTTCCCGTAGCCGGAGACGTTGCAGAACACGAGCCGCGGGTTGACCTCGCGCAGCGACTCGAAGCCGAGCCCGCGCCGCGCCAGCGAGCCGGGACGCATCGCCTCGGCGACGACGTCGGCGCGGCGCACCAGGTCGCGGAAGACCTCGACGGCCTCGGGCTTGCGCAGGTCGAGCACCAGGCTCCGCTTGCCGCGGTGCACGTGCAGGTGCAGCAGCGAGACTCCCTCGACGATCGGCCAGGTCATCTCGCGGATGTAGTCGCCGCTCGGCGACTCGACCTTGATCACCTCGGCGCCGAGGTCGGCGAGGTGCGTGGTGACGGCGCCGGGACCGAGCAGCGAGCACTCGATCACGCGCAGCCCGGCCAGCGGAGCGGGTCGGCTCATCGACCGCTCAGAGGCCCGCGCGCAGCGGAGCGGCGCCGTCGTCGAGCACGCTCGCGGCGACGAGATCCTCGAGGTAGGCGGCGTCCCACCAGGTGATCTGGAGCTGCTTCGCTCGGCGGAAGTAGAGCTGGATGTCGTACTCGAGGGTGAAGCCGACGCCGCCCCACACCTGCTGACACATCGCCGTGACGTCGCGCCAGGTCTGGCAGGCGAAGAGCTTCGCCATCGGCGCCAGGCGCAGGATCGAGCGCCCGGTCGCGCGCGCCCACGCCGCCTGGTAGACCAGCGTCTTGCCGCCGTCGATCGCGGTGGCGGCGTCGGCCAGGTAGTGCGAGATCGACTGGAAGGCGCCGAGCGGCTTGTCGAACTGCTTGCGGTCCTTGGCGTACTGCACCGTGATCTCGAGCGCGCGCTCGGCGCCGCCGATCGCGAGGGCCGCGAGCAGCACGATGCCGTCGTGCATCACGCCGTCCCACGTGGCCCAGCCCGAGCCCTCGGCGCCGATCCGATCGCTGGCCGGCACCCGCACGCCGTCCAGCTCGACCCGGTACTGCGCGTCGGCCGCGAGGCTCTTCTGCTGCGTCATGCGCACGCTCGGAGCCCGCGGATCGACCAGCAGCAGGTCGACGTCGCGCTCGCCCGGGCCGCTGCGCGCCAGCACGAGGAGGCGATCCGCAGAGCTGGCGAACGGCACGTGGCGCTTCACGCCGCGCAGGACGTAGTCGCCGCCCTCGCGGGTCGCGGCGAGCTGGACGCCGCGTGGCCCGAAGCCGCCGTCGGGCTCGAGCCAGGCGGGTGTCAGGATCGACTCGCCGGACGCGATGCGCGGCAGCCAGGCGCGCTTCTGCGCCTCGCTCCCCGACGCGAGCAGCGCGCCCGCGCCGAGCACGGCGCTCGGGAAGTGGGGCGAGGGCGCGAGCGTGCGGCCGAGCTCCTCGTAGAGGATTGCCGCCTCGATCAGGCTCTGCGCCGAGCCGCCGTACGCCTCGGGGATCCCGATCCCGAGCAGGCCGAGCTCCGCGAGCTGCTTCCACAGCTCGGGCGGGTAGCCACGCGGGTCGTCCTCGCAGGCGCGAACCACGTCGATCGGCGCGTAGCTCGCGAGCATCCCGCGCACCATGTCGCGCAGCAGCTCCTGCTCCTCGCTGAAGTCGAGGTCCATCGCTCTCTCCTACGGCTTCCAGCGCTCGCCCTTGCGCCGCCAGGGGTTGTCGCCTTCGTGCGTCGGCACCGCCACGCGCGCCGAGCACTCGGTCGCGACCCGATCGCCCACCGCGAGCTCGAGCGCCACCGCGACCCAGCCGCAGCCGGCGGCGTCGGTCTCGACCTTCTCGACCCGCCCGCGGAACACCATGCGGTCGCCGGGGAACACCGAGTCCTTCATGCGGAACTGCATGCGGCCGAGCCGCCCGCTCGGTCCCGTCCAGTCGGTGACGTAGCGCTCGAACCAGGCCGCCTGGTTCGGCGTGTTGAGGAAGATGTCGCGGGTGCCGTTGCGGTTCTGCGCGAAGTCCTTGTCGTGGTGCATCGGCCGCCAGTCGCGGCTGGCCAGCGCGCCGAGCACGACGGTGGTCGCGCTGACGTCGACCGCGAGCTCGGGCAGCCGGTCCCCCGGCCGCACCGCGTCCCAGGCGAGTCGTGCGCCGCCCGTCACGCCTCCCTCCGATATCCGAAGCCGGTGTAGGTCTCCGTGCCGACCCACTCGCCGCGCTGGTTCTGGTACTCGACGTCGATCACCCAGAAGCGGCCGTTGCCGAGCTTGGTGCGCTTCGGCTCGGAGACCGAGCGCAGCACCTGCCAGGTCCGCAGCCGATCGCCGGGGCGCACGGGCTCTCCGAACACGATCGTGTTGTCGGTCATCACGGCCTCCGGCAGGTCCAGCACGCGCTTCAGGTCGAAGTGCACCTGGAGCGGCTGCGCGGTCTCGGTGCGCCCCGGAGCCCAGTGGTGCGGCCGGAACCAGACCGACAGCATGGTCGGCGGCGCGATCCACCCGTCGGTGAGCTCGTTGGCGACCTTCTCCTCCCAGAAGAGCGGATTGCCGTTCTGCACCGAGGCGCAGGTCGTGAAGACGTAGCCGCGCTCGACGTCGAACTCGCCGCGCTCCTCGTATCGCTTCTGGCCGATCCAGCCCCGCACCTCCGCGGGAAGCTCCGCCATCGACCGCTCCTCCTGGCTCATGCGACGACTCCCGACTCGCGCAGGGCTCCGATCTCGGACTCCGCGTAGCCGACCGCGCGCAGGAGCGCGTCGGTGTCGGTCTCCGCGGTGTCCGGGACCGCGATGGCTTCGGCGGACGCCGAGCCGGCCAGCACCGGGCCGAGCTGGGAGAAGGCCCCGTGCCGCGGATGCCTCGCCTCGCGGAAGGCGCCGCGCGCGCGGAAGTGCGCCTGCCCGGCGAGCTCGCCCAGCGACAGCACGGGCGCCACGCAGGTGTCGGCCGGCGCGAGCGCCGCCACCCACTCGTCGCGCGTGCGGGTTGCGAAGACGGCGCGCAGGTCGGCGCGGATCTCTCCCTGGCGCACGTCGTCGAGCTGGTGCGGGATCCAGCGCTCGAGGTCGAGCGCGCGGCACAGGTTGGCCCAGAAGGCGCGCTCGATGGCGGCGACCGCGAGCCAGCGGCCGTCGCGCGCGGCGTAGGTGTCGTAGCACGCGTAGCGGCCGGTCAGGAGGTCGCGGCCCGGCGTCGACTCCTCGCCCGTCGCGAGCTTCCGGTCGATGGCGAGCGCCATCAGCGAGAGCACGCCGTCGGTCACCGACACGTCGAGGTGCTCGCCGGTCCCGGTCGCGGCGCGGCGCAGCAGCGCGGCCAGGATCGCGATCGCCGCCTGCATGCCGCCCGCGGCGGCGTCGGCGATCGTCGCGCCTGGGAGCGCGGGGCCTCCGTCGGCGCGCCGCCCGCTGCAGTCGAGGTAGCCGCCCATGGCGAGGTAGTCGAGGTCGTGGCCGGCCCACTGCGACGCCGGCCCGCGCTGCCCGTAGCCGCTGAGCGAGCAGTACACGATCGATTCGTTGGCCTTGCGCGCGTCGGCGTAGCCGATCCCCAGGCGGTCGGCGACGCCGGGCCGGTAGCTCTCGAGCACGACGTCGGCGGCCGCCGCCATCCGCAGGAACGCGTCGCGTCCGGCGGGCGCCTTCAGGTCGATGCGCACGCGCGACATCCCGCGCGACGCGCCGTACGACCACCAGGCGGGCTCGATCTGCACGCCGCTTCGGCTCGGAGGGGCGCCCACCTTCACCAGCCGTGCGCCGTAGTCGGCGAGGATGCGGGCGCAGCGGGTCGCAGGCCCGACCGTCGAGAGGTCGAGCACGGTGACGCCCTGGAGTGCGGGAGGAGTCGACATGCGGCGGGGCCTAGAAGTTCTTCGGCAGGCCGAGCTTGCGGCGCGCGATGATGTTCTTCTGGATCTCGGACGCGCCGCCGCCGATCGTGTCGATCACCGAGTAGCGGTAGCTCATCTCCGGGCGTCCGCGGAGCGGTGCCTCGCTCGTGTGCACCCTGAGCTGTGTGCCCGGGCCGGCCAGGTCGAGCATCGCGTTCGCCACGCGCTGCGAGAGCTGCGTCGCGTAGAGCTTGTACTCCGACGCCTCGACGGTGGGCGGCTTGCCGCCGCGCATGGAGGCCGCTACGAAGCGGAGCCCGAGCCCGCGCGCGACCTCGCACTGCGTCGCGAGCTCGGCGATGCGCTGGCGCACCCGCGGGCTCCGGCGCAGCGGCTCCCCGTCGCGCGTCGCAGCGCGGACGTGATCGACCAGCTCCTCGAGGCGCTGCTCGATCGGCGAGAAGGTGAACATGGTGAAGCGCTCGAGGTCGAGCGCCTCCGAGATGTAGCGGAAGCCACCGCCGAGCTCGCCGACGCGGTAGTCGTCGTGGACCCGGACGCCGTCGAAGTACACCGCGTTGGTGCGCTCGTCGCCGATCGTCGGCATGGCCTGGACGGTGAGTCCCGGGTGGTCCATCGGGATCAGGAACAGGCTCAGGCCGTCGTGCTTGGGCGCGTTCGGATCGGTGCGGGCGCCGACCCAGTACCAGTCGGCGAAGTGCGCCGAGGTGGTCCAGATCTTCTGCCCGTCGAGCCGCCAGCCGTCGCCCTCGCGGGTGGCGCGCAACTGCATGTTGGCGGCGTCGGAGCCCGCCTGCGGCTCCGAATAGCCGACGGCGAACTCGATCTCGCCGCGGATGATCTTCGGCAGGAACTCGCGCTTGAGCTTCTCCGAGCCGTGTCGGATCAGCGTCTTGCCGATGATGCCGACGCCCTTGCCGATCTGCGGCGCGCCGCGACGCGCGAGCGCCTCGTTCAGGATGTACTCGTAGATGCCTTCCTTCTCCTGTCCGCCGTACTCGCGCGGCCAGGTCATCCCGAGCCAGCCCCGCTCCGCGAGCTTCTTCATGAAGGCGCGGCGCGCCGGCGTGTCGACGATCTGCGCCATGTTCTCGCGCGTCACGTCCGCCACGTCTTGCGTGGCGTGCTCGTCGAGGAAGGCCTCGACCTCCTCGGCGAAGGCCCTCTCGGCCTCCGAGAACTCGAAATCCAAGCGGGCGTCCTCCGTCGCGGGGCGACCGAGAACATATACGATACGTCGCGTATTGTAAATCGGAGCCGGCCTGAGGCCACCCCCGGCGGCAGCGCCCGCCGTGGCTTCGGCCCTCTCGCTACGGCTTCGCTTCGGAAGCCGGCGCCGCGGGCGCCTCCTGATAGTAGGCGGCGAGCTGGTCGATCAGCGCCTGCACGGACGTGATCCGCTCGAGCGTGGGCGCCGGGATGTCCGCGCGCCGCCCGTCCGTCTCGGCGTCGCGGCGAAGCGATTGCAGGCGCCGGAAGGTGGGGAGCGTCTCGTCCATGTCCGCGCCGCCCTTGAGCTGCGTCGCGAGACGCTGCGAGGTGACCACGAGCAGCCGCAGGCTGTCGCGCGCCCTGAACTGCGCCTGTCGCTGCGGGGAGCCCTTGGTCGCCTGCGGGTTCCTCCGCACGGTGACCCGAAGATCCCGCAGGCTGGCCGCGAGCTTCTGCGCGAGCGCCGTCACCGCCTTCTGATCCCAGGACTTCTGCTGTGCCTCCGCGCTCGACGCGGCGACGCAGAGCGTGAGCGCGACGATGGCGCCCGCAGCCCATCGGGAGATTCGTTGCGATCGCATGACTGTCCTCCCTCGCGGGCGCGCCGCGGCTCGTGCCTGGATCGAGCCATCGTACACCGCCCCGCATCGCCGAGGGGCGACAAAGTGGGACTCCCTTCGATCGGGCACCGATCCCGATCGCCCGGCTCATTTGATCGCGCTCGCCTCGCATCTGGAGTATGGTCGCCGACCCTGGGAGCCGGGCGAATGCGCGATCGCCGAGGAGGGACGAGCCATGGAGCGCGTGCAATGAGACGATGGTTGGGGGCGTGCACGTGTCTGGCATTGCTGTCCGGCGGGTGCGTCACCACACAGCCGTGGACTCCCACCGTCGACACCTACGGGAGCTCTCGGAATCAATTCGTGAGCCGCGACCTGGAGGAGTGCCGCGCGCTCGCCCGCAGCGTCTCGGGCTCTCAGCCGGGCCAGGCCGTGCGCGGGGCTGCGCTCGGAGGCCTCGTCGGGGCCGCGGGCGGGGCGGCGATGGGCGCCGCGCTCGGCAACGCGGGACGGGGAGCAGCGCTCGGCGCGGCGGCCGGCGGCATCGGCCTCGGCGCGTCTCGGGCGGCGCAGGCGGACACGGACTTCCGGCGGGCGTACTCGAACTGCATGCGGCAGCGAGGTCACAATGTCGTCAACTGAGAGCCGCCTGGGAAGCGCCATGAGCCTTCGTCGATGGACCCTCTGCGCGGTCGGTGCGGCACTGCTCGGCTTCGGCGCGCTCCCTGCGCGTGCGGACGACACCCAGCTCGCGGATGCGCTGCGCGCGGTGGTCGCCGGCAACATCGCGGCGTACAACCGCGATGACGTGGACGCGACGATGAGCTTCATCGACACCGCGTCGCCCGACTACGACCCGACCAAGACCGAGATCGCGCAGCAGTTCAAGGATCTGGAGACCAACACCGAGCTGGTCGACTTCAAGTACATCGGCCACGACGACGAGTTCGCAGTGGCGCGGGTGAAGACGAAGGTCATCGCCAAGGGCGGCAGCGCCTTCGTCAACAACGTCGTCGACTCGATCATGATCTTCCACCAGCAGAACGGCTCCTGGAAGCTCTGGAGCGAGAAGATCCTCGGTGTCCAGCCCCTGCCGTAGCGGCTCCTCTCGCTGAAGCCGACGCGCGCATCGGAGATGAGGCGCGCCGCTGCGCTCGTCCTGGTCCTCGGCGTCGCGGCGTGCGCCTTCCCGATCCAGCGGCGCGACTGGTCGAGCTACGACGGCCCCGGCGCCGCCTACCTGCGCGAGCCGCAGCTTCCGCCGCCGTCGTTCCCGGACCCGATCGAGCCCTGGAACCGCATCGTGTCGGGGGTGAACCACGAGCTGATCGTCTGGGTCGCCGACCCGGTGGGCCGCGTCTACCGGCTCGTCATCCCCCGCGTGGTCCGCGACCACGTGCGCACCTTCGCCGCCAACCTGATCTTCCCGCGCAACCTGGTCGCCAACCTGCTCCAGGCCCGCTGGCGCGGCGCCTGGGACACGACCGCCCGCTTCGCGATCAACACCACCGTCGGCCTGCTCGGCTTCTTCGATCCCGCGGAGTCGCGCTGGGGGATCGAGCCCGCCGAGGAGGACATGGGCCAGGTGTTCGCGACGTGGGGCTGGCAGCCGTCGACCTTCATGGTGCTCCCCGTCTACGGTCCGAGCACGGTGCGCGACGGCGTCGGGCTGATTCCCGACAGCCTGCTGGATCCCGCCACCTACTACTTCCCGGCCGGCCCGATCCTCACCTTCAACGACATGGTCGACTCGATCGACAGCTACCTGCGCTTCGTCACCACCAGCTTCGACTGGTACGACGACGCCCGCATCCTGTGGCTGCTGAACCGCGACCAGGAGATCCACGACTTCCAGTTCAAGAACCGCCACGAGAACACGGCGCCGGTACAGACGCTGCAGGCGGCCTTCCTGGCGCCGCGCGAGGCCGGCTTCGGCAGCCACTTCGCGACGCGGCGGGTGCGGATCGCGGCGACCGGCCGCGAGCTGCCCTACTCGGTGCGCATGCAGCCGGGCCGCGCGCCGCTGCTCTTCCTGATTCCCGGGACCGGTGCGCACCGGCTCTCCAGCTCGGCGATGGCGCTGGCGGAGATGGCCTGGGATCGCGGCTTCTCCGTCGTCGTGGTGAGCAGCGCGCTGAACTTCGAGTTCATGGAGCGCGCGGCGAGCGTCGCACTGCCGGGCAACGCTCCCGTCGACGCCCACGACGTGCACGTCGCGCTCGACGCGATCGCGAGCGACCTCGCGCAGACCTACGGAAGCCTGATCGGCCCCCGCGTGCTGATGGGCTACTCCCTCGGCGCCTTCCACGCGTTCTACATCGCCGCCGAGGAGCGCGACCCTTCGAACCGGCTCGTCGGCTTCGACCGCTACGTCGCGCTCGACTCGCCGGTCGATCTCCTCTATGCGCTCCGCCGGCTCGACGCGTTCTACAACGCGCCGCTCGCCTTCCCGCCCGACCAGCGCGACGCGGAGACCATGCGCATCCTGCGCAAGGCGCTCTTCGTCGGGAAGCAGGCGCTCGCGCAGCCCGACGTCCCGTACAGTCGCGTCGAGGCGGCGGACCTCGGCGGCGGAACCCTCACGCCCGGCGCGACGCTCCCGTTCGACAACCTCCAGGCCGAGTACCTGATCGGGCTCGCCTTCCGCCGCACCCTGCAGGGCGTGATCTGGGACAGCCAGACGCGCTTCGACTCGGGCGTGCTGGAGACGCGGCGCACGTCCCTGCGGCGCTGGGCCTCGTATCAGGAGATCGCGGACTACTCGTTCTCCGGGTATCTCTACGCGTTCGTGCTGCCGTACTTTCGCGACGACCGCCACACGGTCAAATCGGCGGACGATCTGATCGCGCAGAACGATCTCCGCGCGATCTCCGGTGCCCTGCAGGGCAATCCGAAGCTCCGGCTCTTCGCGAATCGCAACGACTTCCTGACCAGCGACGCCGACGTCGACTGGATCACCGCGTTGATCGGACCCGAGCACGTGCGCTTCTTCCCGAGCGGCGGCCACCTCGGCAACCTGAACGATCGCTCCGTGCAGCGCGACATCATGGACTCGGTCGCCGACCTGCTTGCGGCTGGACCGTAGGACCTGACATACCTTCGGGCCGTGGCGAGGGCGGGGCGCGTCGCGGTGGGGGTCGCGCTCGCGATCGCGGTCGTGTGGGTCGCTGTCGGGCGGCACCCCGACCGCGGCGCCGGCGCGATCGAGGGAGCGCGGCGTCCGCCTTCCACGACGCCGGCCGCGGCGACCCAGGAGCCCGGCGCTCCCGGCAAGTCGATCCTGTTCGGCGACCTCCACGTCCACACCACCTTCTCGATCGACGCGTTCGCCTTCTCGCTGCCGCTGCTCGGCGGCACGGGCGCGCATCCGCCCGCCGATGCGTGCGACTTCGCGCGCTACTGCTCGGAGCTCGACTTCTTCTCGCTGAACGACCACTCCGAAGGCCTCTTCCCGGAGCGCTGGGCCGAGACCAAGGAGAGCGTGCGGGAGTGCAACGCCCGCGCGGGCGATCCCGCGAGCCCGGACCTCGTCGCGTTCGTCGGCTGGGAGTGGACGCAGGTGGGGGCGACGCCGGCGACCCACTACGGACACCGCAACGTGGTCTTCCTCGGGCAGGCCGAGGACGAGGTGCCGAAGCGCCCGATCTCGGCGCTGCCGCCGGGCGCCGCAGCCAACGCCGGCTGGATCGGCTCGCTCGCGCTGCTCGGCCCGCTCGGGCTCGGGCCCTATGCCGACTTCCTCTGGCACGTCGGCGAGGTGGCCCGGCTCCGCGACTGTCCGACCGGCGTCGATACGCGCGAGCTCCCGGCCGACTGCCGCGAGAACGCATCGACGCCGGCGGAGCTGCTCGCGAAGCTCGGGCAGTGGGGATACCCGTCGATGGTGATTCCGCACGGTCTCGCGTGGGGCGCGCACGCGCCGCCCGGCGCGCGGCTCGATCTCTCGCTCGCGGGCGGCAACTACGACCCGCGCCGCGAACGCCTCGTCGAGATCTTCTCGGGCCACGGCAACAGCGAGGAGTTCCGCGATCGGCCGGGCGCCGAGGGCGCCGACGGGGAGCCGGTCTGCGCCGCGCCGACGAAGGACTTCCTCCCGTGCTGCTGGCGCGCCGGCGAGATCGTGAGGGCACGGTGCGGCGATCTCCCTGAAGCCGAGTGCGAGAAGCGGGTGGAGGAGGCGCGGCGGCTCGCCCTCGCTGCCGGCGTCCACCCCGAGCGCGTGCTTCCCGACACGACGGCCGAGGACTGGCTCGACTGCGACCAGTGCCGCGACGGCTTCAAGCCGGTGATGAGCCCGCGCCCGCAGCAGACCGCGCAGTACGGCCTCGCGATCCGGAACTTCGCCGCTGCCGGCGACGAGCCCGACCGCTTCCGCTGGGGCTTCATCGCGTCGTCCGACGATCACGCTGCCCGCGCGGGCACCGGCTACAAGCAGGTGATGCGGCGGGCGATGACCGACGCGCGCGGCTTCACGTCGCCGTCCGTCGAGTCGATCGCGCGCCGCGCGACGCAGACTCCCCAGCTCGATCCGCGCCGCGCCCAGCCCGTACCGGTGTCGGCCGAGCGCAGCTTCGGCGAGCTCTTCGACTTCGAGCGGGGTGCCAGCTTCTTCTATCCGGGCGGCCTCGTGGCGGTGCATGCGAGCGGGCGCAGCCGCGAGGCGATATGGGACGCGCTCCAGCGCCGCGAGGTGTACGCCACGAGCGGCCCGCGCATCCTGCTCTGGTTCGACCTCGTGAACGGGCCGGACGGCCGCGCGCCGATGGGGAGCGCGGTGTCGATGGCGAAGCCGCCCGCCTTCGAGGTGCGCGCCGCGGGGGCGTTCGTGCAACGCCCCGGCTGTCCCCCCGAGAGCCGGAGCGGGCTCTCCCCGGAGCGCCTCGATCACCTGTGCCGCGGCGAGTGCTACTTCCCGTCCGAGGAGCGCGAGCGCATCGCCGCGATCGAGGTGGTGCGGGTGCGACCGCAGGCGCGGCCCGGCGAGCCGATCGCGCCGCTCATCGAGGATCCGTGGCGGCGCTTCGCCTGCCCGGCCGACCCGGCCGGCTGCCGCGTCGCGTTCGAGGATCCCGACTACGCGACCTCGGGGCGCGACGCGGTCTACTACGTGCGCGCGCTCCAGGAGCCCACCCCGGCGATCAACGGCGCCAACCTGCGCACCGTCTTCGACGCCGACGGGAACCCGCTGCGCGTCGAGCCGTGCAGTGGGAGCTGGCGGACGCCCGAGAGCGACGACTGCCTGGCGCCGGTGCAGGAGCGCGCCTGGTCGTCGCCGATCTACGTCGACCAGCCGCCGGCGAGCTAGTTGCGGCGTCCGCCCATGAGGCGCAGCAGCATCAGGAACAGGTTGATGAAGTTGAGGTACAGCGAGAGCGCGCCGCTCACCGCGTAGGATCCCGCCTGCGCGCCGTCGACCTGCAGCGCCATCGCCTTCAGGCGCTGGGCGTCGTAGGCGGTGAGGCAGGTGAAGACGATGACGCCGACCAACGAGATCACGAGCTGGAGCGTGTCGTTCCTCCAGAAGATCCCGACGATCGACGCGAGGATCACGCCGACCAGGCCCATGAAGGCGAACTGGCCGAGGCCGGCCAGGCTGCGGCGCGCGGTGGTGCCGTAGACCGCGAGCGCGCCGAACATCGCCGCGCTCGTCCCGAAGGCGGAGGCGATCGAGGCGCCGGTGTAGACCAGCAGGATCAGCGACAGCGTGACGCCGGTGAGCGCCGAGTAGAGCAGGAAGAGCCCCGCCGCGGTGCTGGGCGCGAGGCTTCCGATGCGCGCCGACACGCCCCAGACCAGGCCGAGCTGGGCGATCATGAGGCCCCAGAAGAGGATGGGATTCGCGGCGAGCGCGTGCACGATCGAGGGCGAGCTCGCGACCGCCGTGGCCACCACGGCGGTGACCGCGAGGCCCACGAACATCCACCCGTACACCCGTCGCAGGAAGCTGGTGACGCGCTCGTCGACGGCGACGCCGCTCGCCATCTGGGCGCTGCGCAGGGACTCGAAGTCGGCCATGATGATCTCCCGGGGTTGAGACCCCAGACGATACCACTCCCGGCGCGGGTCGAGCCGGCCCCCTCGGTCCGGGTGCCCGCGGAGGCCGCCATGAAGATCCTGATCACCGGCCCCACCGGCCAGGTCGCCTTCCCGCTCGCCCGTGTGCTGGCCCGGACCCACGAGGTCTGGGGGCTGGCGCGCCTCCGCGACCCGCGCGACCGGCAGCGGCTCGAGGCGGTGGGCGTGCGCTGCGCGGCGGGCGACCTCGCCGAGGGGCGCTTCGACGGGCTGCCGCGCGACTTCGACCAGGTGCTGAACTTCGCGGTGGCGAAGAGCGGCGACTTCGATCGCGACCTCGCCGCCAACGCCGAGGGGCTCGGGCTCCTGATGATGCACTGCCGCTCGGCGCGCGCGCTGCTGCACTGCTCGTCGACGGCGGTGTACCAGCCCGCGGGCCACCGGCCGCTCGCCGAGGACCACCCGCTCGGCGACAACCACCGCGTGTTCCTGCCGACCTACAGCCTCTGCAAGATCGCCGCGGAGTCGATGGCGCGCTTCGTGGCGCGCGGGCTCGGGATCCCGACCACGATCGCGCGGCTGAACGTCCCCTACGGCGACGGCGGCGGCTGGCCCGCGATCCACCTCGAGCAGATCCTCGCCGGGAGCCCGATCGCCGTGAGTCCCGAGGCGCCGAACCTCTACAACCCGATCCACGAGGACGACATCGCGGCCATGCTGCCGCGGCTGCTCGAGATCGCCTCCGTGCCCGCGACCGTCGTGAACTGGGCCGGCAGCGCGCAGGCGAGCATCGAGGAGTGGTGCGGCTATCTGGGCTCGCTCGTCGGCCGCGAGCCGCGCTTCGCGGTGACCGACCGCACGATCACCAGCGTCGCGGTCGACGTGACGCGCATGCACGCGCGCGTGGGCGAGACGAAGGTGCCCTGGCGCGACGGCATGCGGCGCATGGTGCGCGCGCGCCATCCGGAGATCGCTCTCGCGCAATGAGCAGGATTCGCGGACGGCGCGAAGACCCGGCTAGTAGCCGAGCTTCGTGTCGACCACGTGGAGGAGCGGCTCGCCGGCGCGGAAGCGGCGCAGGTTCTCGACGAAGGGCTCGATCAGGAGCTCGAACGCGCCCGGCATGCTCCACGAGATGTGTGGGCTGAGCCGCACCTTCGGATGGGTGTAGAGCCAGTGGCCG
>DATJPY010000100.1:0-2995 GCA_035506135.1 Myxococcota bacterium
CCGAAGCTCGAGGCCGAGAAGAAGGCGCTGCTCGAGAGCACCCGCCCGAAGGCCGAGTTCTGGAGCGAGGTCGAGCGCAAGGGAGAGCTCTTCAAGCAGAAGAAGGCGATCGACGCGGAGCTGGCGGACGTCCAGCAGAAGACCGGCGCCATCCAGCCGGAGCTGCAGCAGCTCGGCGCCGCGGTGGCCGGCGCGGGCGAGGCGAACGCGCGTGCGGAGCAGGTCCTCGCGGAGCAGCGGGCCGAGCTCGCACGCATCGAGGGCGAGGTCGCGAAGCGCGAGGCGACGCTCGCCGGCTTCGACCGCCGGCGGAGCGAGGGACCGTGAGGCGCCCGGCGCTCGCCGCCGCCGTGCTCCTGGCCGGGGCGCTCGCCTGCGGCAACGAGCGCGCCGACTCGCTGCGTGCCGAGATCGAGCAGGCGCACAAGGATCGCGTCGACGCGAAGGCGGTGGAGAAGGCGAAACACGAGACGGCCGACGCAGAGACCGCCCTCTCCGCGGGCCGGAGCCAGCTCGACGCCGCCAAGCAGGATCTCGCCAAGCTCGAGAGCGACCGCGATCACGCCCGCGATGCGCTGGCGGCTGCGGTGGCGCGCAACGAGTCGGTGCGAGCGAAGATCGACGAGGTCGGGAAGCACGTTCAGGAGCGGTCGGAGAAGGGCCAGGAGCTCGACGCGAAGATCGCTGCTGCGCGCGCACGCGCCGGCTGGGTGCGCGACGAGGCCTCGGTGTTCGCCAACGAGATCCGACCCGGCGATCCGGCGTGGGCGAGCACGCGGCGGCTCGATGCGCTCGCGGACTTCGCCGCCCGGGTCTCCGCCGAGTACCCCGACGACGTGGTGAGCAAGGACGTCGCGCGTGCGCCCATCCGCGCGACCACGCCTTCGACAGACCAGCTCCGGGCGGCCTCCGCGCAGGCGGCGCGCCTGCGCGACCACTTCGCCGCGGCGTACGACCTCCCGGCGCCGGGGGTCGCCGCGGGCGCTCCGGCGCAGGACGCGAAGCCGTGAGCCGCCTCGCCCGCGTCGCCGCTGTGCTCGGCCTCGCGGTGCTGATCGCTTCGCCGGCGCGCGCCAGCGACGGTCCGCTCGAGCGCGCGGCCGGATCCTGGCTCGCGCTCCTCGACGCGGGCCGGTTCGACGACGCGTGGAACCAGGGCGCCGAGCTGCTTCGCAGCAGCGAGAGCCGATCGGAGTGGGAGGACGCGACGCGTCGCCTGCGCGAGAGCATGGGCGCAGTGGCCTCCCGCGAGGCCGTCACCAAGGACTACCACCAGGACCTGAACGGAGTGCCGGGGATCTTCTTCACGCTGCGCTTCCGGACCCGCCTCGAAGACGGCCGCGAGGTGGTCGAGGTGGTGACGCTGACACCGGACGCCAGCCAGCAATACCGGGCGGTTGCGTACGGCCTGAAGCAATGATCGACTGCAATTCGACCATGGAAGGGAGATACACCAATGCTTCGACGATTCTCCGGCGCAATGTGCGCGATTCTTCTTCTTGCCGCGGCCCGACCCGCCGCGTCGTTCCTGTACGTCCGCGGAAGCGACCAGGCGTCCGGCGACCTCGTCGCCGTGTGGGTCAAGAGCAACTTCGAGCTGATCGTCAATCTGGGCCCGATCGATTCCCTGCAGGAGGGTCCGGTCGCGAGCTTCCCCGTACCGACGCAGTTTGCAGGAAGCAACCTGATCGGAGCCAGGTTCACGGCGCTCGCCGTCCCGAACCCGGCGGCCTCGTTCACCCAGTGCAGCTTCGACCCGCCGCCGCCGCAATACCAGATCGGCTTCACGACCAACGGGGATCCCTCGCAGATCTCGCCGCTGCAGATTGCGAACGCCCAGTCCGTCCTCGACACCCCGACCGCCGGCCAGGCGTGGCTGCTGAACCTGAACAACATTCCGACGAGCGGCGATCCCAACGTGATCGAGAACAGCGACAGCGACGCGCTGATCTCGACCGGCCAGACGTTCTCCTACACCGCGAACGTCGGCCTCGGGACCGACGCGATCGCGAACAACATCAGCCCGATCTCCACGGCGGTCCTGATCGATCCGCAGGGAACGGGGCAGCCGTACTCGATCGCGCTCTACGAGATGGCCCAGACGCTCAACTGCTCGACCCTGGTGTTCGGGACGCAGGTCCACACGGTCGGCTATCTGACCGGCGACAACGGCGGGAGCGGGAACGCGGCGCTGTCCCTGGCCGCGCCCGAGCCCGGCCCCGGCGGGCTCGCCGCGGTGGCCATCGGCGCGCTCGCGTGGATCGGGCGGCGCCGGCGGGCGGATCCCGCCGGCTAGGAGGCCAACTCGAGAGTCGGCCTCCGCGCAGTGAGGCGGAGTCTGCGGAGCCGAACGAAGGTCACCAGCTAGGGGCGCTCGAGTGCCTCGAGGATCACGCCCTCGCGCAGGCCCCAGTCGGAGACGGTGAGGCCGGGCAGATCGAGCTCCTCGACGACCGAGCGCAGCACCTCGGTGCCGACCGGGATCAGGTCGGCGCGCTGGCGGCGCATGCCGGGCATGCGCAGGCGCTCCTCCTGCGTCGAGCGCACCAGGCGGCGCGCGAGGTCGCGCAGCTCGTCGGCCTTGATGACGAGGCCCTGGATCGAGGCGTCCGGGTTGCGCCGCGCCTCGGCGAGCGCGAGGCGCGCGAGCGCCCGCACCGTGCCTCCGGTTGCGATGCAGGGATCAGGCGCCCAGCGCTTCATCGCCTCCCGATGCGCGCCGAGCCGCTCGCGCACGCGTGCGCGGATCGCGCGCTTCTCGTCGCGCGACATCGGGTCCGAGCGCACGAGCTCGGCGTGCAGGCGCGCGGTGCCGAGCGGGAGGGTGGTCTCCCAGCGCACGTCCCGCTCGTCCCCCGTGATCAGCTCGAGGCTCCCGCCGCCGAGGTCGAGGCCGAGCGCGAGGCGCGAGCCGATCGGGAGGCGGCGGCGGAACGCCGAGAAGGTGAGGCGTGCCTCCTCGATCCCCGAGATGATTCGCGTCGGCACCCCGACG
>DATJPY010000101.1:0-14139 GCA_035506135.1 Myxococcota bacterium
CCGGCGGCGATGCCGAATGCGGCCAGCGCGAGCGCCCCGCGCGACGAGACACGCACGTCCTGACCGTACACCGCCTGTGCCATCGCGATCGGAACCAGGAGCTGCGCCGCCACCAGGGCGGGAACCACCGTGTTCGCGCGATAGCTCCGCAGCGCATTCTGCGCCGTGGCGAGCCCCTGGATCCCGAAGCCGACCAGGAGCAGGAGCGCGGCGAACGCCATCGAGGCGGGCGGCACCCAGCCCAGGGTCGGGACGAGCCAGGCGCCCACCAGGCGGTTCATCGCATCGCTCATCCCCTGCCCGAGGCCCGCGGCGCCGGCGAGGGCCACGGCGGAGAGGCTCCGCCCCACGCCGCTGATCCGCCCGCTCCCGGTCAGCACGGCGATCAGCACGACGCACGAGCCGAGCGCGAGGCCGAGGTCCTCGGGGACGATGTCGCGGATCGCCGCCGATCCGCGGAGCACGACCGCGAGGATCGCGATGCCCGTGACCAGGCACGCGGTTCCCGCCAGCTCGCGGCGCCTCGGCCGCTCGCCGAGGATGAGAAACGCGAACAGCACGACGAAGACGACCCCGGACGCGATGATCGGCTGCACCACCGCGACTGGCACGCAGGTGAGCGCGTATGAGTGGAAGACGAGCCCGACGACCTGGATCGCGATGGCGAGCAGCCACACGGGTCGCCGCGCGAGCGAGCCGAGGATACGGACACCCGTCGCGCTCACCCGCTCGGCCTGGCTCTTCTGCATCACGACGGCGAGGCCGTACAGCATCGTCGCCATGCCCGCGGCAGCGACGCCCGAGGGATCGACGTGGTCGGGGCGCATCAGAGGTGCGGGCTCCGCGGCTGCGCGGGCGGGCGCGCAAGGTGGATCGGATTCCGAAGGGGCGCCTTCACGAGGCCTCCGTGACGCATCACCCACGGTGCTCGGAATGCTACCACGACCCACCGAGGGCAGGTGGCGGGTTACGGGTCTGCTGCGCGCGCCTTCGAGCGAGCCTCCGGGCTAGGCCTCCGGCCTCCGGTAGACGCCGACGACCGCGGCGCCGCCGAGGCCGATGTTGTGCTGGATGGCGACCTTCGCGCCGGGCACCTGGCGCTTCTCGGCCTGGCCGCGGAGTTGCCAGTTGAGCTCCGCGCACTGCGCGAGCCCCGTCGCCCCGAGCGGATGGCCCTTGCTGATGAGCCCGCCCGACGGATTCACGACCCAGCGGCCGCCGTAGGTGGTCGCGCCCTCGTTCACGAGCTCCCCGCCCTTGCCGACCGGTGCCAGCCCGAGCGCCTCGTACGTGATCAGCTCGTTGGCGCTGAAGCAGTCGTGCAGCTCGACCACCTGCGCGTTCTCGGGGCCGACGCCCGCCTGCTCGTAGGCCTTGAGAGCGGCCGCGCGCGACATGTCCCAGCCGACCAGCTTGATGTCGCTCTTCTCGCTGAAGCTGCTCGGCGTGTCGGTCGCCATCGCCATGCCGGCGATCTCGACGGCCTGCCTCTCGAGGCCGTGCTTCCTGACGAAGTCCTCGCTGGCGAGGATCGCGGCGCCGCCGCCGTCGCTGGTCGGGCAGCACTGCAGCTTGGTGAGCGGCTCGTAGACCATCGGCGCGTTCAGGATGTCCTCGAGCGAGTACTCGTCCTGGAACTGCGAATACGGATTGTTGACCGAGTGCTTGTGGTTCTTGTAGCCGATCTTCGCGAACACCTCGGGCTTGGTGCCGTACTTCTCCATGTGCTCGCGCCCGGCGTTGCCGAACATCTGCGGCGCGGCCGGCGCCTTGGCGAAGCCGCGCTTCTCGACCATCGCCTTCATGTGCTTGTCCATCGGGACGGTGCGATCGGTGTACTTGATGCCGAGCGAGCCCTTCTCCATTTTCTCGAAGCCGAGCGCCATCGCGCAGTCCACGATGCCGCCCTCGACGAGCTGCTTGGCCATGAAGAGTGCCGTCGAGCCGGTGGAGCAGTTGTTGTTGACGTTGTAGATCGGCACGCCCGAGAGGCCGATCTCGTAGACGGCGCGCTCGCCGCAGGTGGAGTCGCCGTAGCAGTAGCCGACCGCCACCTGCTCGACGGAGTCGTAGGGGATCTTCGCGTCGGCCAGCGCCTTCTGGCCGGCCTCCTTCGCCATGTCGGGGTAGTCCCACTGCCGGGAGCCCGGCTTCTCGAACTTCGTCATCCCGACGCCGACCACGAACACCTTGCGGCCCATCTGCTGCTTCTCCGGTTGGGGCCGCGAGCTTAGCTCCGTCGAGCCGGAGCGGTAGACTCGCCGCGATGAGCCGCGCCATCCTCGTCGAGAAGACCGGCGGCCCCGAGGTGCTGCAGCTCGCCGAGCGCGATCCGGGCGAGCCGGGCGCGGGCCAGCTGCGCGTCCGCGTGGCGGCCGCTGGCGTGAACTTCATCGACGTGTACTTCCGGACGGGCCTCTACCCGCGCCCGCTGCCGTTCGTCGTCGGCCTCGAGGGGGCCGGGCGGATCGAGGCGCTCGGCCCCGGTGTCGCGGGCTTCGACGTCGGCGATCGCGTCGCCTGGGCCTCCGCTCCCGGCTCGTACGCCGAGCGCGCCCTGGTGCCGGCGGCGCTGGCGGTCGCGATCCCGGACGGTGTCAGCGACGAGACGGCCGGCGCCGTCATGCTGCAGGGCATGACCGCGCACTACCTGGTGCACGCGATCCGCCCGCCCGAGCCCGGCGCCTTCGCGCTCGTGCACGCCGCGTCGGGCGGCACGGGTCTCCTGCTGGTGCAGATGCTGAAGCGGGCCGGCGTGCGCGTGATCGGCACCTGCGGCAGCGCCGAGAAGGCCGCGCTCGTGCGCGAGGCGGGTGCCGAGCAGGCCGTGCGCTACGACGAGTCCGACTTCGTCGCGGCGTCGCGCGAGGCGACGGGCGGCCGCGGCGTCGACGTGGTCTACGACGGCGTCGGGCGCACCACCTTCGACGGCAGCCTCGCCGCGCTCCGCCCGCGCGGGCTGCTCGCGCTGTTCGGCCAGTCGAGCGGCCCGGTCCCGCCCTTCGACCTCCAGCGGCTCAACACGGGCGGCTCGCTCGTCGTGACGCGCCCCTCGCTCGCGCACTTCGTCGCCACCCGCGAGGAGCTCGAGCGCCGCGCCGGGGCCGTGCTCGCCGCCGTGGCCGACGGCAGCCTGCGCGTTCGCGTCGGTGGCCGCTTCCCGCTCGCAGAGGCCGCGAACGCGCACCGCGCGCTCGAGAGCCGCGCGACCACCGGCAAGCTGCTGCTCGTCCCCTGATCTACAGGACGTACGGGAAGTAGCGTTTGAGCCGCAGCATCGGCTCCTCGAGCACGGCCCACGAGAGCCGCGCGAGGCCGTAGCTCCCGGCGAAGGCGAGCGCCCAGAACAGGAGCTGCACGATCAGGAAGTGCTGGGGATAGCGACCCGGCGGGAGGAACTGCACCAGCGCGTACGCCGCAATGAGGTGGAGCAGATACACGCCGTAGCTGTACTTGCCGAGCCTTCGCAGCCAGGGCGCCTCGAACGCCCGCGCGCGCCACGCGCCCGCGGGCGCCGTCAGCACCGACACGAGGAGCGCGCCGTACACGACGCAGAGGAGCGAGAACCCCGCGGTGAGGATGGCGGGGTGCGTGGTGAACGAGAGCTCCTTCACGGTCGCGGCCTGCCAGCCGCGGGCGCCCTCGATCGGCGGCATGTGCAGCCGGACCCACGCGAAGCAGCCGAGGAAGGCGATCAACGCGATCGGCAGCAGGCGCCGCGCGGGGCGGGCCAGCGCGTCGAGCCCGCCCGGGCGCGCCGCGGCGATCGCGATGGCGGCGCCGGTCGCCAGCGTGTCGAGCCGGCACGGCGTCAGCGCGTAGATCGCGACCGTCGGCGCGCCCGCCGCGAGCAGCGCCACGCGGAGCGCGAGCGCGCCCGCGGCGGTGGCCGCGCAGATGGCGATCAGGGTGCGCTCGCTGCAGCGGCGCACCGCGAGCGGCCAGAGCAGATAGAAGTGCTCCTCGATCGAGAGCGACCAGGTGATGTCGAGGAGCTGGTGCTGCCAGGCGCCGGCCAGGGCGACCTTGAGATTCGAGAGGTAGAGCCAGTACCAGATGCCCTGGCGCTTCGCGCCCGGGTTCCAGAAGTCGTCGAAGAGCGAGAAGAAGGCGATGTGCGGCACGATCACGAGCACGAGCAGCAGCACCGCGTAGTAGAGCGGGAAGATGCGCAGCACGCGCCGCGCGTAGAAGGAGCCGAAGTAGCTCGGGCTGGTGCGGGCGCGCAGCAGGATGCCCGTGATCAGGAAGCCCGAGAGCACGAAGAACAGATCGACGCCCGACCAACCGAGCGAGGGCACCACGGTGAGCGCGCGGGCGAAGGCGCCGCGCGCCAGGGCGTAGTGCGTGGTGTGGTAGAGGACGACCAGCGCGATCGCGAGCCCGCGCAGGCCGTCGAGGCGCGGATCGCGCCCCCCGAGATCGCCCTCCTCCGCGGCCGCTCCGCCCAGTCGCCTACCCGGCGCCCGGGCCGTCGGGCGGAAGCGCCTCCATCGGGTAGCGGGGCACGCCTTCCTTCGCGAGCTCGAAGAACTTCGGACCCATCGGGTTCTCGCCGCGGATCGGCATCGCGCCGCGCCGGATCGTCCAGTCGCCGGGCGAGAGCTCGGCGGCGCGCGCGAAGTGGCGCTCGGCGGCCTCCGTGCGTCCCTGCCGGTGGAGCCACCACGCCAACGCGCGATGCGCGCGCGCGAGCTGGGTCTCCGGCGTGGGCAGGAGCTGATGACGCCGCGCGGTGTCCTCGTCGAGGACGCCGCGTCCTTCGCGCACCCAGCCGCGCAGCGCCGCCAGATAGGGCCCGGACCGCTTGCCGTGGAAGGCCGTGAAGGTGTCGGTGCCGAACTGGGTGTCGTTGGGGCGCACGATCCGCCCGGCCTCGTCGATCCAGATCTGTGTCGGGACGTTGACGACGTGGTAGAGCTCCGCGACCCGGTGCTCGGTGTCGATCAGGCTCGGGTGCGTCGGGCGCGCGCGCTCGATGTAGGGGCGCGCGTCCGCCGGGCTCTGGTCGAGCGCCACCGTGATCGGCACGAAGCCCTCCGCGCCGAGCTCCTCGTAGAGCGCCTGCCACGCCGGCAGGTCCTCGCGACAGCCGCACCACGAGGCATAGGCGAGCAGCAGCACCTTCCTGCCGCGCTGGTCCGACAGCCGATGCACGCGGCCCGAGAGGTCCGGCAGCGCGAAGTCGGGCGCCTCGAGCGAGGCGAGCTGCGCGGTGCGCTCGGCCGCCGAGGATCCGAGCGCGGCGGCGCGCTCGGCGGCGTCGAGGGCGAGCGGCCGGTCGATCGCGCGGGCGAAGGCGGCGAGATCGACTCCGCGCTCGTCGGACAGCGCGGCGCGGTCGCGCACCGGCACGCAGCGCTCGCCGCGGCAGAGACCCTGCGGGCGGAGCTCCCAGCCGAGCGCCTCGCGCAGCGCCGCCGGCGGGATCCGCACCCGATCGCCGTCGGCGACGGCCAGGACGGCGACCGGGCGGCCGTCGTCGAGCAAGGTGAAGCTGGTCATGCCGCCCTCCCTTCGCCTCGCGGGCGCAGTGTGCCGCGGCGCGGCCGCGCGCTGCAAGCTATACGGATCCGCGAATCGAGGAGGGCCGCCGTGGGTCTCTACGTGCTGATCGGCCGCGACGGGCCGCGCGGGGCCGAGCTGCGCAAGCTCCACCGCGAGGCGCACCTGCGCAACCTCGAGCCGTTGGCCTCCGCCGAGCGCATCGCCTACGCCGGGCCGCTGCTCGACGCCGCCGACCAGCCCGTGGGCAGCGTGATCATCTTCGAGGCCGAGAGCCTCGCTGCGGCGCGGAGCTTTGCGCAGCGCGACCCGTACGTGGTGCAGGGGGTCTTCGAGCGCTGGGAGGTCTGGGGCTCCCGGCAGGTCTTTCCGAGCCTCGCCTGAGCGGAGGCCCGCAGAATCAGATCGCGGAGGCCCGCAGAATCAGGATAGCGGGGGCGCGGCCGGGATCAGAGCGTCAGGCCGAGCGAGACCTGCGCCACCTCGCGGCGGATCGCCGCGAGCGCCGGCTCGGCCACCGCGCCGAAGGCGACCCCCATGCCGACCGGCAGGTCCGCGCGATGCAGGTTTCCGGGCACGTTCGTGTAGAGCACCGAGCCCGGGAGCCGCAACGAGCCGGGCCCGACCGGGATCTCCACCTCCACCGCCGCGTTGCGCACCGCGGGGCGCGTCGTCTCGAGGAAGAGCCCACCGGCCGACAGCGTGTAGAGCCGAGCGCCCTTCTGGCGACCCGCGTGGAAGAACAGCGCCGGCGCATCGATCGGCGCACGCGGCTCGCGACGCTGCGGGTGGTCCCAGAACCGCGCCAGCGCGCGGTTCACCTGGAAGCGCAGCCGCGCGTCGTCGAAGGGCTCCCACAGCGCCAGGGCCAGGCCCGCCGCGCGCAGCTCCGAGAGCGCCTCCGGCCCCGGGCCCGCGCCGGCCACGATGTACGAGAGGATTCCGTCCGGCGCACCGGCGGCGAGCGCCGCGAGCGCCGCCGCGAGGTCGATCACCGCGAGGTCGGGAGGGATCAGTGCGGCCGCCACCTGCTGGTGGCGCTCTCCTACGAGCTGGAACGCCTGCTCGGGGCTCTTCGCGCGCAGCGTCCGATAGCCGAGCCGGCGCAGGCGCTGGGTCAGCGCACCGCGCGGGGCGCCGCCGCCGTCGATCACCAGGACGGTGCGCTGCGTGGGCATGCCGAGATCCCTCTCCACCCGGTCTGGATCGGTCGAACGCGGCGCCGGAGTGAGCGGCGCTCCGGCAGGCTGCAACCCGCCGGCAAGGCGGTTGCCAATCAGGACTCGTCAGCCTCCAGGATCTCGGAGACCACCACGCCCTCGGCCGCGGAGTTGCGCGCCGCGAGCACCGGCAGCGAGTCGACCATCTTGACGAGGTAGCGCTCTGCGGACTCCCCGAGGTCGCGGAACCGCAGCACGAAGCCGGCGAGGCCGTCGTCGCGCGACACCTCGGCGTGCACGACGAGGGGCGATTCGCCCGGACCTCCGTGGAGCGCGATGCGGAAGCGCTGGCCGAGGCGCAGCGCCTGGGTGCGCTCGACGCGCATGCCTCCAGCCGAGAGGTCGCGCCCGATCAGCACGCGCGCCGCCTCGTCGCCGAGCGCGACCACGCGGCGACCCGAGATGGCGCCGCGCGGGCCGCCGCGCCGATCGCCCGGCGCCTTGGGCGCAGCCGACGCCTCGGTCGGCACCTCGAACGAGCGCGGCGCCCGGACGACCTCGCGTCGGGTCGAGCCCCGGGCGTAGCGCGTTCCGGCCGCCTCCGCGTCGGCCGGCGCCGCGGCCGCGGCGGGCTCCGCGGCCGGCGGCGCCGCAGCCGCCTCCGGCAAGGGCGGGCTCTCGGCCGCGGGCGCCGGGGCGTCCGCGCAGAGCGCGGGCCCCTCGAGGTGTGCCGCGACCGCGTCCTTCAGCAGGAGCGCGGTGTCCTTGTCGACCGACGAGAACGCCACCGCGAAGCCGTCGCCTCCCGGCTCGCCACCGGATGCCGACACCGAGCGCACCACCCGGCCGCGCACCGCGAACGAGCGCCCCTGCGTGCGCATGTCGGGGAGATACACGACGAGCTGTGTGCCGACGCGCATCGGCTCGCGCGAGATCAGGAGGCAGCCCCGCACGGAGAGATCGGCGAGGACCGCGCTGCGGCGGCGCAGACCTGCCCGGAAGCGCACCGGCGAGCCGACCGCGACGCGCCGGCTGCGCCGCTCCGGCCCGCGGTACAGCGCGTGCAGCAGGAGCCCTCGCAGCGCGGCCGGATGCACGGGGCGACACACGATCAGGTCGACCCCGCTCCGCCGCAGCAGGGAGCGCAGCGTGCGCGTGTTGCGGTCCAGCACGGCGATGCGCACGCCGCGCGCGCCGGCGGCAACGCGCGGGATCGCCCGGACGTGGCGGGCGTTGGCGACCGCGACCTCCCATGCGCCCTCGGTGGCGGCCTTGCTCGACTCGACGACCTCGACCCCGAGGCGCACGAGGAGCGCGCGCACGTCGGCCAGGTCTCCGTCGTGGAGCAGGAGCACCCGTCGGCTGGACGCGTCGACGTCCACGCTTCCTCCGTACGGCCGGGCGGCCGCTCTCCGGGGATCGGCAGCTCTTGCGCACGCCTGTAGCGGTCCCTGCGCAGGGCCGCCCCGGCGGCCGGTCAATCGCCCGCGGCGTCCGTCCGAAGCCCAGCCAGGGAGGTCGGCGGGTGGCCAGGTCCCCGAAATCCGGCTCCGGCCGCGCTCTGGCTGGGGCTCGTCCTGCTCGCCCTGACCGGCTGTGGCAACGCGGCGATGGGGACCTCCGCGACCGGAAGAGCCGCCGGCAGGAGCGTGTCCACCCCGCCTGCGGGCGACGGTTCGGGCCCGGTCTTCTACCGGTACACGGAGGAGGACGGGACGGTCCGCTTCGTCCGCAAGCCGGCGCCGGAGCCCGCCCCCCGGAGCAGCCGCTCTAGCCCGATCGCGTCAGAGCCTCCGCCCGGCCGCGTGCCCGTCGAAGATCGCGCGGTCGAGGAGCCGCACCGCGACGGCGTCGCCGACGCGCACCACCTCGGGGACCTCGCCCTTCAGCTCGAAATAGAGCCGCTCCTCGGGGAGCCCGTGCGTGCGGACCACCACCCAGTCGACGTCCTCGATGCGCTCGGGCCGCGCGGCGAGCAGGTCGAGCAGCGTGACCTCGCGATCCCCGATGGCGAGGAGCCCGTGCGTCGGGCGCCAGCGCACGCCGGCGCGCACCGCGCGCGGCAGCGCTGCGGCAAGCGTCTCGGCGTCGAGCAGCATCGGCGATGCGAGCGGCGTCGCGAGCGTGACGTCGGCGCCCCGCGCGGCGAGGAGCTCTCCGAGCCCGAGCCCTTCGATGTGCCCCACCGCATCGAGGATCACGATGCGGCCGACGAGCTCGTCCGCGCGGCGCAGCGCCTCCTCGTGATCGAGCGCGAGCTCGCGCTCGATTCCCGCGATCGCGAACGGATGCCACTTGGCGTAGCCGGTCTTGGTGGCGCGGCCGCCGGTCGCGACGACCACCGCGTCCGGCTCGAGCGCGAGGACCGAGTCCCGCGTGGCCTCGAAACCGAGCTCCACCCGCACGCCTCGCCGCTCGCACTCCTCGATGCGCCACTGCGCGTGATCGATCAGCTCGGCGCGGCCGGGGAGCCGCGCCGCCGCGTGCACCTTGCCGCCGAGGCGGTGCTCGCGCTCGAGGAGCCGGACCTCGTGGCCGCGCGCCGCCGCCACCCACGCTGCCTCGAGCCCCGCCGGGCCGCCTCCCACCACCACGACGCGCTTGCGGCGCGCGGCGGGCGCCAACGTGCCGGCGCCGAGCTCCTCCTCGCGGCCGACCGCCGGATTCTGCACGCAGGTCACGGGCAGCCCCTGCAGGAGATTTCCGTAGCAGCCCTGGTTGTTCCCGGTGCAGCGCCGGATCTCGGACGCCGCGCCGCGGTGCGCCTTCGCGGCCCAGTCCGGATCGGCGATGAGCGCGCGCACCAGCGTCACCGCGTCGGCCTCGCCGCGCGCCAGGATCGCCTCGGCCTGCTCGGGCGTCACGATCCGGTGTACGGCGAAGACGGGCGCGCCGCGCAGGCGCTCCTTCACCGCCGCCGCGGCGTAGACGCCGAAGCCGGGCTTCGCGTACAGCGGGCGCACCATGCCGACGCCCGAGAGCCCGACGCTCACGTTCACGAAGTCGACCAGGCCTGCCGCCTCGAGGCGCGCCGCGATCTCGGCGGCGTCCGCGGGTCCGAGGCCGCCGGACCCTGCCTCCTCGTCGCCGACGAGCCGCACCCCGACCGCCCGGCTGGGGCCGACGGCGGCGCGCACGGCGGCCAGCACCTCGACCGCGAACCGCATGCGGTTCTCCAGCGATCCGCCGTAGCGGTCGTCACGGCGGTTGCTCCTCGGCGAGAGGAACTCGTGGATCAGGTAGCCGTGCGCGGCGTGCACCTCGATGCCGTCGAAGCCCGCAGCCGCCGCGTTGCGGGCGGAGCGCGCGAAGTGCTCGACCAGCTCGCGGATCTCCTCGGGCTCGAGCGCCTTCGGGGGCTCGTGGTAGTTGGCGATCGACGAGGGCGCCCAGGCCGGACGCTTCGACCACGCGCCGCCGTTCACGCCGCCGTTGTGGGCGAGCTGAAGGAACGCGAGCGCGCCGTGCTCGTGGACCGCGCGCGCCACGCGCTCGAGGTGCGGCACCGCCTCGTCCGGCCACGCCGCTGCATTGTTCGCCATCTGGTACGCCGTCGTCGGGTGGACCTGCGCCTGCCCGGCGATCACGACCCCGGCGCCTCCGCGCGCGCGCTCGGCGAGATAGCGACCGAGCCGCTCGCCGTAGAAGCCGGGCTCGCCCCAGCGCGGCGCCGGCTCCGAGTACATCGTGAAGTGGGCGCCGAACACGATGCGGTTGCGCGACTCGAGCGGACCGATGCGGAGCGGGGCGAAGAGATGCGGGTACATGACAGCGGCGGATGGTACGCGCGCCTCTGCTAGGTTGCCGCGCCATGGTGCGCGAGACGGTGACCCTGGAGCGCGGCGAGGACGGCGTGCTCGTGCTGACGCTCTCCCGCCCGCGGCAGAAGAATGCGTTCAGCGAGGTGATGTGGCGCGAGGCGCGCGACGCCCTCGCCGAGGCGCAGCAGGACGACGCGGTGCGCGCGGTGCTCGTGACCGGCGCCGGCGACGCCTTCTCGGCCGGCCAGGACCTCGGGCAGATGGCCGCCCCGCCGCCGGGGGAGCCGCCCGGCTTCCCGAGCTTCATGGATCGCCTCACCGCGTTCGACAAGCCGCTCTTCGCCGCCGTGAACGGGGTCGGCGTCGGGATCGGACTCACGCTGCTCCTGCACTGCGACGTGGTCTGGATCGCCGAGGGCGCGCGGCTGCGCGCGCCGTTCGTCACGCTCGGGGTCGTCCCGGAGGCTGCGAGCAGCTACCTCCTGCCGCTGCAGCTCGGCCACCAGCGCGCGGCCGAGCTGCTCTACACGGCCGAGTGGATCGACGCGGGGCGGGCCGTCGAGCTGGGCCTCGCATCGCGGGCGCTCCCGCGCGAGCGGCTTCTGCCCGAGATGCGGGCGTTCGCGGCCCGCGTCGCCGCCCAGCCGCTCGGGTCGCTGCGCTGGACCAAGCGGCTCCTCCTCGCGGTGCGTGCCGACGGCATCCGCGCGGCGCGAGCCCGCGAGGACGCGGGCTTCGCCGCACGCGTCGGCTCGCCCGAGAACCAGGAGGCCCTGCGCGCCTTCTTCGAAAAGCGGCCCGCGGACTTCCGCGGCGTCTCGCCCCGCGATCGGGACTGAGGAGCGCGGGACGCCGACGCGCTACATTGCGAACCGTCATGTCGACTGAGGAGGGGTGTGTGACGGTCCCCATGGCGGAGCTGGGCGGCGAGGTCCGGAGCTTCTTCCTGATGGGCGCCCCGCGCTGCGGCACGACCTTCGTGGCCAAGCTGCTCGCGCGACACCCCCAGGTGTGCTTCTCCAAGCCGAAAGAGCCGCACGTGTTCGTGCGAGAAGCCAACCCGCTGTCGCCGCGCGAGTACCTCCACCGCTACCACCCGCACCTGACGCGGGCGCATCGCGTGATCGCGGAGGGCTCGCCGTCCTATCTCTACGACCCCGAGGCGAGTCGCAGGATCCTGGACTTCGATCCGGACGCGCGCTTCGCGGTGTGCGTGCGGAACCCGGTCGAGATGGCCCCCTCGTACCACGCCCGGCTTGTCTACACGCTCGACGAGGACGTGCAGGACTTCGAGGAGGCGTGGTCGCTGCAGGCCGCGCGGGCCCGGGGCGAGCGCGTCCCGAGGCGCTGTCGCGACGCGCGCCTGCTCCAGTACCGGGCTGCGTGCAGCCTCGGCGAGCAGCTCGAGGGGCTCTTCGCCCGCGTCGAGCGCGAGCGCTGCTTCGTCGCCGTCTTCGACGACCTGACCGCGAATCCCGACAAGGTGTACCGCGATCTCCTCGACTTCATGGGGCTCGACCACGACGAGCGCACAGAGTTCGCCCCCAAGAACCAGCACCGGGAGTTCGAGAGCCCCCGCCTGCAGGCCTACCTGATGAACCCGCCCCGACCGGTCGCGGCCCTGATCGGCGTCTGGGAGCGACACGGCTGGGGGACCCCTCGCGCGTATCGGGCGTTCCAGAAGTGGCTGAAGCGGTCGAACACGCGCAAGGTCGCGCGCCCGCCCCTCGGACGCGGGACCCGCGAGATGCTGCGCGCCACGTTCGCCTCGGACGTACAGAAGCTCTCCGACCTCCTGGGACGCGACCTGTCGCACTGGTGCTGACGCCGGATGGCGACGCGCTTCGACCTCGACACGGCGGTGCGTCGCCTCGAAACGGAGCCCTCCGTCTACGAGGGCCGCATCGATCCGGGCTGGTGGGTGGTGCAGGGGCCCAACGGAGGCTATCTCGCCGCGATCCTGCTGCGCGCGCTGGCGCAAGGCGTCGAGGCGGCGCGCGCGCCGCGCTCGCTGACCATCCACTACCTCACCCGACCCGAGGCGGGCGCAGTCCGCATCGAGACGCGCGTCGAGCGCGAGGGCCGCTCGCTCTCGACGCTGTCGGCGCGCATGCTGCAGGGCGAGCGCGTGCTGGCGCTCGCGCTCGCGGCGTTCTCGCGCCCGCGCCCGGGGCCGCGCTTCGACCAGGTCGCGATGCCGGCCGTCGCCCCGCCCGAGGCGTGCGAGTCCTTTCCGGGGCGCATCCCGCTCCACGATCGCTTCCAGTACCGCTGGGCGGTCGGAGCGCCGCCCGGCTCGGGGAGCGCGGAGGCGCTCGCCGGCGGCTGGATCCGCGCCGCGGAGCCGCAGACCGCCGACGCGCCGCTGGTGGCGGCGTTTACCGACGCGTGGCCGCCCGCCTGCTTCTCGTGGGCGAGCGAGCGCGCGACCATCGGCGCGGTTCCCACCGTCGACCTGACCATCCACTTCCGCCGCGACCTCCCGCTGGCGGGCGCCGGGCCGGAGGACTTCTACCTGGCGGTGTTCCACTCCCGCGTCGCCGAGCAGGGCTTCGTCGAGGAGGACGGCGAGGTGTGGAGCCGCGACGGCAGCTTGCTCGCGCAGTCGCGTCAGCTCGCGGCCATCGGCTGATCGCAGCCCGCGCGCAGCTCGCGTGCGTTTCAGTCGCCCGCGCGCGCGTCCGAAACGCCTCCCGTGGAGGGAGCATGCTGGAAGCGGGCCGCGACGCGCCGCACGTGACGCTGATCGCCCTCGAGGGAGGCCGCGCCGCGGCGGGCGCCGAGAGCTGTCTGGTCCAGATCTACGGGCCGCGCGTCGGCCGCCGCTTCGCGCTCGACCGCCCGGAGCTGGTGATCGGACGCGACGCGGGCTGCGAGCTCCCGGTGGCGCTCGACACCGTATCCCGTCGCCACGCCCGCATCGCGATGCGCGCCGGGACCGCGCTCGTGAGCGACCTCGGGTCGACGAACGGAACCTTCCTGAACGATCAGGCGCTGGCGCCGGACGAGGAGCTCCCGCTCCGCTCCGGCGACGCGATCCGCGTCGGCGGCGCCATCTTCCGTTTCCTCTGCGGCGGCGACCTCGAGGCCCTCTACCTCGAGGAGGTCCACCGCGCGATGGTCTTCGACGGGCTGACCGGCGCCCACACGAGCCGCCACTTCGCGGACTTTCTCGAGCGCGAGATGGCGCGCTGCCAGCGGCACGACCGGCCGCTCTCGCTGGTGGCGTTCGAGATCGACGCGTTCGAGCGGGTGAACGAGGACTTCGGGCATCTGACGGGCGACGCCGTGCTGCGACAGCTCGCCGCGCTGGTCGGGAGCCGCGTTCGGCGCGAGGACTGCTTCGCGCGCCGCGGCGGCGACTCGTTCGCCATCGCGCTGCCCGAAAACGACCTCGATGCCGCGCGCATCTTCGCCGAGCGGCTGCGGCGGCTGGTCGCCGACCGCGAGTTCCGAGCCGGCGGCGAGCGCATCCCCGTCACCCTCTCGGTCGGCGTGGCCTCGCTCTCGAAGGAGATGCAGGAGCCCGCGCAGTTCGCCAAGGCGGCCGACGCGCGCCTCGCCGAGGCCCGCGGCCGGGGAGGCAACCAGGTCGCTTGACTTCGCTCGCTGCGCGCGGCGCCTTCGGCCGGTTGGGTTGCTGAGCTGCAGCACGTCTGTTGACTTCGCTCGGCTTCGCCTCGCTGCGCGCGGCGCCTTCGGCCGGTTGGGTT
>DATJPY010000102.1:0-17689 GCA_035506135.1 Myxococcota bacterium
TGGAGCGCGCGCGCCCCGAGGACTTCCTCGAGCTGGTCGAGCGCGCGCGGCGCGGCCGCCTCAAGGTGTACATCGGCTTCGCCGCCGGCGTCGGCAAGACCTACCGGATGCTGGAGGAGGCGCACGCGCTGGCCAAGCGCGGCGTGGACGTCGTGGTGGGCTTCGTCGAGACGCACGGCCGCGCCGAGACGGCCGACCTTCTGACCGGCCTCGAGGTCGTCCCACGGCGCATCTTCGAGTACCGCGGGCTCTCCGTCGAGGAGATGGACCTCGACGCGGTGCTGGCGCGGCGGCCACAGGTGGCGCTGGTCGACGAGATCGCGCACACCAACGTTCCCGGCTCCCGGCACGCCAAGCGGTACCAGGACGTGTACGCGCTGCTCGACGCGAGCGTGAACGTGATCTGCGCCTTCAACATCCAGCACCTCGAGAGCCTGAAGGACATGGTCGAGCAGGCGACCGGCGTCGAGATCCGCGAGACGGTGCCCGACACCTTCCTGCAGCAGGCGGACCAGGTGGTGAACCTCGACCTCGCGGTCGAGGACCTGCTCGACCGGCTGCGGGCCGGGAAGATCTACGCCGCGGAGAAGGTGACGCAGGCGCTCGGCAACTTCTTCCAGCAGGACAAGCTCTCGACGCTGCGCGAGATGGCGCTGCGCGAGGTCGCGGAGAGCCTCGGTCGGGCCGCGATCGATTCGGCGCGCGGGCGCGAGCCCGCCGCACAGCCGCGGACGAGCGAACGCGTGATGGTGTGCATCGCGTCGCAGTCTCCGCGCGCGGCGGCGCTGCTGCGCCGCGGCGCGCGTCTCGCGGGCCGCCTCAACACCGACTGGTATGTGGTCTACGTCGAGACCCCGGACGAGGCGCCGGACCGCATCGACGCCGCCGCCCAGCGCGTGCTCCACGCGAACATCGAGAAGGCGCGCGAGCTCGGCGCCGAGGTCGTGCGCCTGCGCGGCCGCGACAGCGTCGAGACGCTGCTCGACTTCGCCCGCTCGCACGCGGTGGGCCACATCCTGATCGGGCGCGGCGGGTCGCGCCGCTGGCGGCGCCTGCGGCGCCGCGACTTCGCCGAGCGCATGCTGCTCGAGGCGGACGACTTCGACCTCTACATCGCCGGCGAGCAGGAGCGGGAGGCGGCCACGTGACGCTCCGGACGCGCCTGCTCCTGGCCTCGGCGCCCCTCGCCGCGGCGCTCGCGCTGCTCGGGGTGTTCGCGGTCCGCGCGATCAACCAGCTCGGCCATCGCTCGCAGACGATCCTGGCGCAGAACTACCGGAGCGTGCTGGCCGCGCAGCGGATGAACGAGGCGCTCGAGCGCATCGACAGCGGCGCGATCTTCGCCGCGACCGGGCAGCGCGCGCGCGGCCTCGCGCAGCAGGCCGAGAACCGCCGCATCTTCGAGTCGGAGCTGCGCGTCGAGGAGAACAACATCACCGAGCCCGGCGAGGGCGAGGCCGCGGCCACGCTGCGCCGCGGCTGGGAGGACTACCAGCGCGCGGTCGACGCCTGCCTCGCGCGCGCGGACGGCCCCGAGGTCGAGAAGTGCTACTTCGGCGAGCTCGAGCCGCGCTTCCGCGCGCTCAAGGAGAGCACGGAGGCCGTCCTCGCGCTGAACCAGGACGCGATGGTGCTGAAGAGCGAGCGGGCGCGGATCGAGTCCGAGCAGATCGGCGCCGCGATGATCGCGGTGGCGCTGGCTGCGCTCGTGCTCGGCGTGGCCTCGTCGTGGCTGCTGGCGCGGCGCGTGGCCCATCCGCTCGCCGCGCTCGGGCAGGCGGTCGATCAGTTCGGTCGCGGCGACTTCGCGGTGCGCGCCGCCACGCGCGGCGGCGCCGAGATCGCACAGCTCGCCGAGACGTTCAACGCGATGGCCGACCGCATCTCGGAGTATCGCAAGAGCTCCCTCGGCGAGATGATCCAGGCGCAGCTCGCGGCCCAGGCCGCGCTCGACAGCCTCTCCGACCCCGTCTTCGTGTTCGCGACCGATGGATCGATCAGCAGCCTGAACCGCGCCGCGGAGCAGCTCTTCCCGGTGAAGGCGCGCGAGGCGCCGGAGCTCGCGCTCCTCGCCCCCGCGCTGCGCGACGCGCTCGACGCCGTGCGCTCGCACGTGCTCTCGGGCAAGGGCGCCTTCTCGCCGCGGAGCTTCGACGAGGCCTTCGCAGCCGCGACCCCCGACGGCGAGCGCTCGTTCCTGCCGCGCGCGGAGCCGATCTACGAGGAGGGCGGCGGCATCGTCGGCGCGACCGTCGTGCTGCAGGACGTGACCCGGCTGCGCCGTTTCGAGGAGCTGCGCAACGACCTGGTCTCGACCGTCGCCCACCAGTTCCGCACGCCGCTCACCTCGCTCCGCATGGCGATCCACCTGTGCCTCGAAGGTGTCGCGGGCGCCCTCTCGCCGCGCCAGCAGGACCTGCTCTACGCGGCGCGCGAGGAGTGCGAGCGTCTGCAGGGCATCGTCGACGAGCTGCTCGACCTGGCGCGGCTGCAGTCGGGCACCATCCAGCTCGACGTCGAGGACGTGGCCGCGGCGGCGCTGATCGAGCGCGCCGCCAAGGCCTTCCGCGCCGGCGCGGCGGCGAAGGGCATCACGCTGGCCGCCGATCCGCTGCCGAGCGGGGAGTGTGTGCGTGCCGACTCCGCACGCATCCAGATGGTGTTCTCGAACCTGATCGAGAACGCCCTCCGCCACACGCCGACCGGCGGCCGCGTCGAGCTCCGCGCGCGCGACGCGAACGGGACCGTGCGCTTCGAGGTGACCGACACGGGGCCCGGCATTCCCGAGGCGCTGCGGGCGCGCGTGTTCGAGAAGTTCTTCCGCGGCCCCGGCGACGCGCCCGGCGGCGCCGGGCTCGGGCTCTCGATCGCGCGCGACATCGTGCACGCGCACGGCGGCGGGATCGGCGTCGAGAACGCGCCGGGCGGCGGGAGCCTGTTCTGGTTCAGCGTTCCACGGGTCTAGAGCTGGTAGCGCTTGCGCTTGCGCCAGAGCGTCGAGTCGTCGATGCCGAGGATGCGCGCCGCCTCCTCGAGCGTCGCCGCGCGCGCGAGCACCCTGCGGATGTGCTCGCGCTCGAGCTCGTCGAGCGAGACGTCGCTCCCGACGCGCAGCGGCGGATGCTCCGCGCCCTCGATGCGCTCGGGCAGCGCGGCGGGCTCGACCACGTCGGCGGGCCACAGGATGGCGCAACGCTCCATCGCGTTGCGCAGCTCGCGCACGTTGCCCGGCCACGGGTGGTGCAGGAGCGCGCGCTCGGCGGCGTCCGAGAGCGTCTGCTCGCGACGGCCCGCCGCGCGGCCGAAGAAGACGAGGAAGCGGTGCGCGAGGCGCAGCAGGTCCTCGGGCCGCTCGCGCAGCGGCGGCACCTGCACCTCCACCACGGCCAGCCGGTAGAAGAGGTCCTCGCGGAAGCGGCCGGCGGCCACGTCGGCGGCGAGGTCGCGGTTGGTGGCGGCGACGATGCGGACGTCGGCCTTGCGCGTCTGCGTCTCGCCGAGGCGCTCGAAGCGCCGCTCCTGCAGGAAGCGCAGGAGCTGCGCTTGAAGCGGCGGCGCGATCTCGGCAATCTCGTCGAGGAAGAGCGTGCCGCCCTCGGCCGCCTCGACCCGCCCCGGCTGGTCGCGGACGGCGCCCGTGAAGGCGCCGCGCGCGTGCCCGAAGAGCTCGCTCGTCAGGAGCTCTGCGGAGAGCGTCGGGCAGTTGACGACGACGAAGGGGCGCTCGCGGCGCGGGCTCTGCGCGTGGAGGAGTCGCGCGAGCACGCCCTTGCCGGTGCCGCTCTCGCCGCGCAGCAGCACGGGCGCATCCGAGCGCGCGGCGCGCGCGATCGTCTCGAACACCGCGCGCATCGCGGGCGACGCCGTCTCGACGTCGACCTCCGGCACGCTCTCACGGAGCTCCTGCTCGAGCTCGGCCAGGCGCCGATGCGCGCCACGCGCCGCGCCAACCTTCTGGACCACGTGCCGGATCTGCTCGGGCGTGAAGGGCTTGGGCAGGTAGTCGGCCGCGCCGCGCTTCACCGCCTCGACGGCGGTGTCGACCGTCGCGTACGCCGTCACCAGCACGATGGCGAGGCCCGGCGTCTCGGCGAGCAGCCGCGGTACCAGATCGAGGCCGCTCGCTGTGCCGAGCCGCAGGTCCAGGAACGCGAGGTCGAAGGGCCGCTCCGCCACCGCCGCCAGCGCGGCGTCGGCGCTCGCCACCGACCGCACCTCGCAGCCCATCCCCTCGAGGCACACGCCGAGCGTCACCCGGATGTTCTTGTCGTCATCGATGACGAGCACCCGCAGGGGCGCCGGCACCTGCGACTCCGGGCTCGCTGCGGCTTCCACGCGCGGAAGGCTAACGAACAGACTGCCGGCATGCGCCACGGCGATCGCTGGCAATCGGTGACACAATCGGCGGTCGAGCCACGCAGGGATTGTGTACCGTCCGTCGGCGCCCGCCTCGCCTGGGCAGTGAATCGCGTATTCGGGAGGCGGGGGCCGGTGCCTGGCGGATCGCTATCACCTCCGCGTGCTGCGCTCGCCGCGCCAGGTGCGGAACGCCCTGTCGGGTGGCAACCCGAACGCGGGATCGCCCTGCCGTCGCGCGTCCACGGTCTTGGCTGCTCCGAGCCGGCTGGCTGCGACATGGCCTCATCTCGAGTGACGAGGTGCCCGGCGCAATCAAATTGCCCGGGCCAGCCGCGGGAGAAGAAGGAGCGGGTTGGTAAGGAGTGCAGGCACCCTCCCTTCCCTACCAACCCTCCTTCCCCTTCTTTCCCCCTCCGAGCGGATCCGCCCCCTTCGGCTAGAGTGTTGTCGGCCGCCCCCCGGCCTTCCTCCAGAGAGCGCGTGGACTCGTGACCGCCCCTGTCACAGCGGGGTGGGAGTCTCACGGCACGAGGAGGAAGCGCCATGGCCGCGGATCCCATCTTCCGAGAGCTCCGCACCCCGGACCTGCCCGAGCTCGAGCTCCACTTGCGGGTGCGCGAGCCGGAGCTCGTCGACGAGCTCTCGGCGATCCTCGACCCGCGCGAGCGCGAGTCCTTCGCGCTCTCGGCGCTGCGTATCGGCGTGCTCGCGCTGCGGACGGCGCGCGGCCAGGTCGACGCGCAGACCCTCCGCGGCGAGGTGGAGCGCCTGCTCTCCGAGCTGCACAAGGGGCTCGACCAGCACCGCGACCAGCTCCAGCTCGGGCTCGGCAGCGCGCTGCGCGACTACTTCGACCCGAAGAGCGGCCGCTTCGAGGAGCGCGTGCGCGCGCTCACGCAGGAGGACGGCGAGCTGGCGCGCGTGATCCGCCGCCACGTCGAGGGCTCGGACTCGGCGCTCGCGCAGACGCTGGCCCGGCACGTCGGCGCCGAGAGCCCCCTCCTGCGCGCGCTCGATCCGGCCAACGGCGAGGGCGTCGTCGCGGGGCTGACCCGGCTCGTCGAGGACGCGCTCGGCGCGCAACGCCGGGCCATCCTCGGCGAGTTCTCGCTCGACAATCGCGAGGGCGCGCTCGCGCGCCTCGTCGCCGAGCTGACCCAGACGCACGGCAAGCTGACCGCCGACCTGCACGGGCGACTCGACGGCGTGGTGAAGGAGTTCTCGCTGGATGCCGAGGACTCTGCCCTCTCGCGCCTGGTGGCGCGCGTCGAGCGAGCGCAGCAGCAGATCACGAGCGAGTTCACCCTCGACTCGGACACCTCGGCGCTGGCGCGCATGCGGCGCGAGCTGCTCGGGATCGCCGAGCAGCAGAACCAGGCGCTCGCGGCGCTGCAGGCGCAGGTCCAGGTCGAGATGGCGAAGCTCACCACGACGCGGGCGCGCGACGCGAAGTCGACGGCCCACGGCGACGCGTTCGAGTCCGGAGTGCTGCGCTGGCTCGAGCGGCGCGCGCAGGAGTCGGCCGACGCCTTCGAGGAGACCGGGCGTACGACGGGGCGCATCCGGAACTGCAAGAAGGGCGACGCCGTGATCGAGCTCGGGCCCGGCCATCGGGCGGCCGGCGCGCGCATCGCCGTCGAGGCGAAGGAGGAGGCCGGCTACACGCTCGCAGCGGCGCGCGTCGAGCTCGAGGAGGCGCGCAAGAACCGGGACGCCGAGGTGGGGATCTTCGTGCTGTCGGCGAAGGTCGCCCCGGCCGGCTGGCCCTGCTTCCACCCGCTCGGCGACGACGTCTTCCTGGTCTGGGACTTCGAGGACCCGGCCACCGACGTCCGGCTCGAGGCCGCGCTCGCCGTGGCCCGCGCCCTGTGCACGCGGCGGCGCCACCCCGCGAAGAGCGAGATCGACTTCGCCGCCCTCGACCGCTCGATCCGGGACGTCGAGAAGCAGATCGAGGGCCTCGACACGATCAAGACCAGCGCGGACACGATCGAGAGTGGAGCCGGTCGGATCAAGGAGCGGGTGCGCATCATGCGCGAGAACCTGGGCCGCTCCGTAGAGGCGCTCGATCGCTGCGCGGAGTCGGTGCGCCGGGAGCTGGATCCGACCGACTGACCCGCGGGGCGGGTCGACCGGGCGCGGCTACCTTCCGCGCCAAATGGACTCGGAGGAGACGGAGCCCGAGGAGAGCCTCTCCCGGACCCTGCTGGTGCAGGCCTGCGAGGAGAGCGATCCGCAAGCGCGCTTCCTGACCCGCCGCCAGCGCGAGTCCGCCACGCGCGAGGCACGACGGCTCGCGGAATCGAGCCCGGAAGGAGAAGCGGGCCTGCTCGCGGCTCGAGCGAGCGTGCTCGCCGGGGGCCTCGAGGGCGAGCACGCGTCGCTTCGAGCGGCGCGCTCACTCGCGCGGCTTCGGATTCCGGCCCTCCCGGTGCTGGCCGTCACCACCGCGGTGGGGCTTGCCGTCGACGTGCTCGGCGGCGAGCGGCGCATCAACCTGCTCGCCTTCCCGCTGCTCGGCCTGCTGGTCTGGAACGCAGCGGTGTATGGGGTGCTGGCAATCGGCCCGCTGCTGGCGCGCGGAAGGCGCAGGCACGGAGCCGGGGAGCCGCGTCCGCGCGGCGCGGTCGCGCGACTCCTCGGCCTTCTGGTCCAGCGGGTGCCGACGTCCGCGGCTCCCGAGGAGGCGCGCTGGCTGGCCGCCTCGCTCCGGCGCTTCTCCGCCGCCTGGGCGCGCCGGGCGGGCTCGCTGGTGTCGGCGCGCGCCGAGCGCGTTCTGCACGTGGGCGCGCTCGGCTTCGCGCTCGGAGTCGTCGCGGGCATGTACCTGCGCGGCCTCGCGTTCGAGTACCGCGCGAGCTGGGAGAGCACCTTCCTCGACACGAGGCAGGTCGCGGCGCTGCTCTCCGCGGTGCTCGGCCCTGCGGCGCGCGTCCTCGATGCGATCGATCCGGGCGCGCACGCCGTCGACCTGCTTCGCGAGCCGGCGCTCGCCGGTCTGCGGAGCTCCGTCGGCGACGGGGCCGCAGCGCCGTGGGTACACCTGTGGGCGCTCACCGCCGCGGGCTGGATCGGCGTGCCGCGTGCGCTCCTCGCCCTGCACGCGGGCCGGCGTGCGCGGCGTTTCGCGCGCGAGCTGGCGCCCGACCTCAGCGAGCCGTATGCGCTCCGCGTGCTGGCGCCGGAGCGCGGCGCCGGAACCCGCGTCGAGGTGATCCCGTACAGCCACCGGCTCGACGCCCGCTCGAGTGAGGCGCTGCGCGAGCTGCTCGCCGAGCTCTTCGGCGAGCGCGCGCGCGTGTCGATCGTCGAGCCACTGCCGTACGGCGCCGATCCGCCTCCGCTCGGGACGCAGGCCGACACCGACCCGCACACCCGCATCGTGGTCTTCAACCTGGCCCAGCCTCCCGAGCAGGAGGTGCACGGCGTCTTCCTCGAGGCGCTCCACCAGGACGGCGCCGAGCGCCCGCGTCCCCCCGCGCTGCTCGTGCTGCTCGACGAGGAGCCGTATCGCGCGCGCTTCGACGGCGACGGCTGGGGCGACCGTCTGGGACAGCGGCGCCGCGCGTGGGAGCGGGTCGCGCGGCCGGCGGACCTGCGCGTGGCGCTCCTCCGGTCGCGCCCGGCGGACCGCGATGCGTCGCTCGCCGAGGCGCGCGCGGCGCTCGGGGTGCGCGGGGAGGCGGCGTGAGCGGCGCGGACGCGTCTCCGGCGGCGCGCCCCCTCGTACTCTCGCTCGTGTCACACACGAACGTGGGCAAGACGACGCTGGCCCGCACGCTGCTGCGGCGCGAGGTCGGCGAGGTCTTCGACCAGGCGCACGTCACCGATCAGACCGAGACCTTCGTGCTGCTCGACCGCGAGGACGGCGCGCAGGTGGTGCTCGCCGACACGCCCGGCTTCGGGGACTCGGCCCGCCTGCTGCGCCGGCTCCATGGGATGGCGAATCCGGTGGGATGGCTGGTCGCGCAGGTGTGGGATCGCTTCGCGGAGCGCGCGCTCTTCTGCAGCCAGCAGGCCGTCCGCCATGTTCGCGACGAGTCCGACGCGGTGCTCTACCTGGTGAACGCGAGCGAGGATCCGGAGGCCGCCGGCTACGCGGCGGCCGAGCTCGAGATCCTCGAGTGGATCGCGCGTCCCGTGATCGTGCTGCTGAACCAGACCGGCGCGCCCGGCGACGCCGGCGCGCGCGGCCTCGACGAGGCGCGCTGGCGGTCGTGGGCGGCGAGCCGCTCCTGCGTGCGCCAGGTCCTCTCGCTCGATGCCTTCACCCGATGCTGGGTGCAGGAGGGAGCGCTCCTCGAGCACATCCGCGACGCGCTCCCCGTCGAACGGCGCGAGCCGGCCGACGCGCTGCTCGAGCGCTGGCGCGAGGAGAATCTCGCGGTCCTGGATCGCTCGATCGAGGCGATGGCCGAGCTGGTGGGAGGCGCCGTTGCCGACGGCGAGCCGGTCGGCCCCGGACGCCTCGGCCGCCTGGAGCGGCGCCGGGCCGCCGACGCCCTCGCGCACCGGCTCGAGGATCGGATCGCGGAGACCAACGAGCGGCTGATCGCGCTGCACGGGCTCAGCGGCGAGGCGGCCGAGGAGCTGCGCGTCGGCCTCGAGGACGTCTCGGCCCCCGGCGACCGCCCACCTCCGTGGCAGCGAAGCGTGCTCGGCGGGCTGGTGGGCGGCGCCCTCGGCGGGCTCGCCGCGGACATCGCGACGGGCGGCCTCTCCTTCGGAGGCGGTGCCGTCGCGGGGGCAATCCTCGGCGCCGCCGGCCTCGGGGGCCTCGCGTGGGGCTACGAATCGCTGGGCGGTGCGCAGGCTCCGCGGGTTGCCTGGTCGTCCGAGTTCCTCGAGCGGCTCGGCTCGGACACACTCCTGCGTTATCTCGCCGTCGCGCACTTCGGGCGCGGCGCGGGGGCCTTCCAAGCGCGTGTGGCGCCGGCCGCCTGGCGCGAAGGCGTCCAGCGCGCGCTCGCCCCGCGGCGCGAGATCCTGCTCGGTGCGATCCGCCGCGCGCGCACCGACCCGCGCCCCGACGGCGCGCGCGACGCCGCCCTCGAGATGCGGGAGTCACTCGGCGGCGCGGTCCGAGAGCTCCTCGCGGAGCTCTACCCCGAGAGCGCGCCGCTCCTCGGGCTCGCGGGGCGCCGGGCGCTCCCGGCCTGAGCGCCGAGGATGGGGACGGCGCCGGGCTCGACCTCGATCGCGATCGGCGTGTGTCCCCACGCTTCGCCGTCGACCTGGACCGGCACCGGCCTCGCGGCGTCGATCTCGATCCGCGTCGCGGTCCGACAGTCGACTCCCGGGTCCGACGCGAGGCGCCCGCGAGAGGCCTCGAGCGCGTAGCGCAGGAGCTCCGTCCGACGCGCCGAGCGGAACAGGCACGCATCGAGGCGACCCGAGTCGCAGCTCGCCGACGCCGTGACCCGCAGGACGCCGCCGTAGTCGCGCAGGTTGCCGACGATGGCCAGCTCGCACGCGACCGACTCGCCCCCATCGAGGCGCGCGGTGAGTCGAGGCGGCCGATAGCGCGCGAAGGTGCTCGCGATCGGGACGACGTAGCCGCGGTACCCGAGGCGACCGCGGCGCGTCCGCGCCACGCGCTCCGTCACCATCGCGTCGAAGCCGACCCCGACGACGCAGAGGAAGCGGGTGTCGCCGACGCGACCCATGTCGACGCGCCGCACGCTCTTCGTCTCGACCCGCGCCGCGAGCGCCTCGGCCTCGACGGGAATGCCGAGCTCGCGCGCGAGCATGTTGGCGGTGCCGAGGGCCAACGGGGCGAGCGGGGTCCGCGCCGGGTCGGCGAGGCCGTTCAGCACCTCGTTCAGCGTGCCGTCGCCGCCGGCCGCGACGATGCAGTCGACGCGGCCCTCGCGCTCTCCGGCGAGGCGGCGCGCGTCACCCGGGCGCTCGGTCAGGAGCCACTCGACGCGGTGGCCCCGCCTCTCGAGCGCGCTCACGAGGCCGGCGGCGCGTCGCTGCGCGCGCCCGCTCCCGGCCGCGGGGTTCTCGATCACGAGGACGCGCATCGAGCGGCGCGGCGCGCGGCTCAGCGCGCCGGAGCGCCGCGCGCCATCGCCTCGCCGGCCCGCATCCTCCACACCAGGCCCGCGGCCCCGAGCACCGCGACAGCGGCGCCGAGGAGCTGGTTGCTCGAGACCGGCGACGCGCCGAGGCGGAACCAGATCACCGACGGCTCGCTGTAGCGAACGAGCTCGAGCGCGACGCGCTCGAGCCCCATCGCACCGAGCAGGGCGAAGAAGACGACGCCGTCCGGCGGACGCCGCGCGAGCAGCGCCGAGAGCGCCGCGAAGGTCGCGAAGCCGAGGGCCGACGCGTAGAGCTGCGTCGGGTGGATGGCCGTCTCGGGAAAGGCCTGGCCGGCGCCGCTGCCGGCGGGGAACTGGATGCACCAGGGAAGCTGGCAGGGAACCCCGAAGCAGCAGCCGTTCAGGAAGCAGCCGATGCGGGTGATCCCCTCGCCGAGCGCCGCCGAGGGCGCAAGCACGTCCGCCGTGCGCAGCACGGGCATGCCGCGCGCGTACAGGTAGGCGAGGCCCGACAGCGTCGCGAGCCCGACACCGCCGAGCATCGAGAGGCCGCCGAGGCCGATGCCGCCGACGTGGAACGGGTTCACCGCGTCGACCCAGCTCCCGCGCGGGGGCCTGAAGACCTCCAGATGCGTCGCGACCCAGAGGGCCCGCGCACCCACGAGCGAGGTCACCAGCGCGATCATGCAGGTGTCGATCACGCGCTCCTCGTCGAGACCTGCCGCCCGGGCACGCCGGCGCCCCACCTCGATGCCGACCGCGAAGGCGAGCATCAGCGCCACGCCGTAGCTGGTGACCTGGTAGCTGCCGATCCGGATGAGGATGGGGTGCACCCGGCGAAGATCGCATGCGCCGATGCGCGGCGCGACCCCCGTGGTAGGCTCGCCGGCCATGGCGCACCCGCCGCCCTCCCGCGAGTCGGACCGCGACTTCATCGCGCGCTCGGCACGCTGGGGAATCGTCGCGGGGCTGGCGGCCGCCGCGTTCTTCGCGCTGCTCTGGGTGCTGAAGGCGGCGCTCACGCCGCTCGCCGGCGCCTTCGTGATCGCCTACCTGCTCGATCCGGTGATCGACCGCTTCGAGCGCCGCGGCGTCCGGCGCAGCATCGCGATCTTCCTACTGCTCGCGCTCTCGGCGGCGGCGCTCGGTGGGTTCCTGCTCTTCGTGATGCCGAAGCTGCAGCGCGAGATCGCCGCGCTGACGGAGCGCATGCCCGGCTACCTCGACCAGCTCAACACCGCCGTGATCCCCGGGATCGAGCAGCGCTTCCACGTCCAGCTCCCGCACACCCTCGACGATCTGATCGCGCGCGTGCGCAGCGGAGACATCCCCCTCCCGCTCGAGGAGCTGCGCAAGCTGCTGGAGGGCGCCTTCCGCTACGTGACCGGGACGCTCTCGGCGGCGGTCGGACTCATCGTGATCCCGATCCTCGCCTACTACCTGCTGGTCGAGTTCGACGATCTGGTGGCGCGCGCGGCCCGCTACATCCCACCGCGCAGCCTGCCCTACGTCACCGAGAAGGCGCAGACCGTGAACCGGCTGGTGTCCGGATTCCTGCACGGCCAGCTCGTCGTCGCGGCCACGCTCGGCTTCCTCTACGCGACCGGCTTCTCGGTGATCGGGATCGACCTCGCGATCGGGGTGGGCGTGCTGGCCGGCGTGCTGGCGCTGGTCCCGTACCTCGGCAGCGCCGTCGCGCTCGCGACGGCGTCGATCCTCTGCGTGCTCAAGTTCGGGCTCGACGGCCACCTGCTCGCGGTGTTCGCCTGGTACGCGCTCTGCCAGACGCTCGAGGGCTTCGTGCTGACCCCGCGGATCGTCGGGCACAGCGTGGGCCTGCACCCGGCGGTGGTGATCGTGGCCCTGCTCATCTTCGGGGATCTGTTCGGGTTCCTCGGGCTCCTGATCGCCGTCCCGGGGGCCGCCGTCGTGAAGGTGTTCGCCGAGGAGGCGCTCGACGCCTACCGCCGCTCGTCGCTCTTCGGCGGCTCCTAGACGCGGCCGAAGCGGGGCGGCCGCTTCTCGAGGAACGACATCACGCCCTCGCGGAAGTCGGGCCGCCCGAAGCTCGCGATCATGAGCTCGATCGCCTCCTTCTCGGCGTGGCCCAGCGACTCGGTCAGGTGCTGCCACACCTGGCGCTTCATGATGCGCAGCGAGGTGGGCGAGCAGTGCGCGGCGACGTCCTCGGCCCACTCGCGCGTGAACTTGATCAGCTCCGCGTGCGGCACGACGCGGTTCACGAGCCCAATCCGCTCGGCCTCCGCCGCGTCGACCTTCCGCGCCGAGAAGAGCAGGTCGAGCGCGTGCGCCGGTCCCACCAGCCGAGGCAGCAGCCACGAGATGCCCCACTCCGCCACCAGACCGCGGCGCGAGAACGCCGTGGTGAACACCGCCTGGTCGGAGGCGAAGCGCAGATCCGCGCACAGCGCGATCGGCACCGCCATGCCCGCACAGGGCCCGTTGACGGCTGCCACCACCGGCTTGCGGATCGACATCAGGTACGTGTAGGTGCCGCGGAAGGAATCGCCGACCGCGGGGTCGCCGGGATCGGCGTCGAGCCCCTCCGGCACCGGTGACTCGCGCCGCCCCTCGCTGATGTTCTGCAGGCGCTTCAGGTCGGCGCCGGCGCAGAAGCCGCGCCCGGCGCCGGTCAGCACGATCACGACGACCCGCGGATCCGCCTCGGCCTGCGCCATGGCGTGCTTCACCTCGACCGCCATGTGATCGGTCCACGCGTTGAGCTGCTTCGGGCGGTTCAGCGTGATGGTGGCGACCGGATCGGCCACCTCGTAGAGGATCTCCTGGTACATACGCTCTCCGCAAAGTCGGGTCCCCGCGAGCGTAGCCCGGTCCCCGGCCGGCAGCCGGGATCGCAGGAAATCAACAGCAATTCCGGCGGCTTGCCGGGCCGGGCTGCGGGCCGGCCTGCGGGCACTGCGGCGCCCGCTCCAAGTGGGGCACGACGCCTCCATCCCATTCTGGCTACTTACCGTATGGAAAGCAGGCCCGTCCATCTGCTAAACGGCCCAGTTCACCCGAGACCGAAATCGGTCCCGCAGGCAGGAGCTCCACGTGGGTCCCACCCAGCAGTTCGTCGCCACCTTCGTCGCCGCCTTGGTCGCCACCTTCGGAAGCTGCTTCAGCGATTTCCGCGCGATGCTCGCTGCGGGCGCGCCGAGCTGGGTGGCCCCGGCCCCGAGCCAGCTCTCTCAGATCGGACCGGTCTCGGCCCTTCTCACCCTTCCGAACGACTACGTCCCCGGCTCCCTGGTCGTGACGCTCGATGGCCAGGACGTGAGCAGCTCGTTCTCGGCGTCCGGCAGGAACGCCAAGGGTACCCTCCAGGTCTCCGCGGAGGGCGCGCACGCCCTGCACGCGAGCCTGCAGGCGGGGCTCGGCGTGGAGCGCGACGCGGACGTCGCGTTCACCACCGTGAACCTCCCGAACTCGGACCAGTGCGAGGTGCTGAACGAGCTCGACTGCATGCTCCCCTATCCGTCCTCGCGCTTCGAAGCGCCCGCCGACACGCCGACGGGTCTTCGCCTCGAGTTCCCGGAAGGCCTGACGCCCTCGATCTACAACTTCGACAAGGGACAGGTCGCCCCGCTCGATCCGGCGCCCTACCGAGCCCTCGACGGCTTCAGCCCCGCGGTGCCGGTTCTGATGCACTTCCCCGGCCTCGTGGACCCCGTCCAGTCGAACGCGTCGCGGCTGCTGCCCAGCACGCGCAGCTACGATCTCACCTCGCTCATGCCCAACAGCCCGACGCTGCTGATCGAGGCCGACACGGGCGAGCAGGTGATCCACTTCATCGAGGTCGACACGCGCGCCGTCGATTCCTCGGGCGATCCGCTGCCGGACCAGCTCCTCTTCCTGCGGCCCGCGGAGCACCTGAAGCACGGCAAGCGCTACATCGTCGCGATGCGCCACCTGGTCCACCCGGACGGGACGCCGGTCGTCGCCGAGCCCGCGTTCGCGGCGCTGCGCGACGGCACGCCGACCACGATCTACGGGATCGAGTCGCGGCGCCCGCAGTTCGCGCAGATCTTCTCCGATCTGCGCCGCGCCGGGCTCTCCGACCAGGACCTGAGCGAGCTCGTGCTCGCCTTCGACTTCACCGTCGCGAGCCAGGACAACACCACCGGCGAGATGCTCTCGATGCGCGATCAGTCCTACGCCTGGCTCGCCGCGCAGTCGACCCCGACCTTCGCCGTCGATACGGCGAACAGCCAGGAGTTCGACTGCACCACCCAGGGCCAGTTCCTGTGGCGCCGCGTGCGCGGCACCTTCCAGGTCCCGCTCTTCCTGTCCTCGGATCCCGCGGCCAACCCCGCCACGATCGGCTTCCTGCAGCTCGACTCGAACGGCGTCCCGCAGAGCCAGGGCACCGAGAACGCGCCCTTCACGATCCTGATCCCCTGCTCGGCGCAGGCGACCGGCGGCGAGCCGGTGCGACCGGTGCTGATCGGGCACGGGCTCGGCCAGACCGGCGACAGCATCCTGGACCTCATCGTCAATCAGGCGGGCGAGGCGGTGCTCGGGAGCACGAGCTTCAACAACCTGCTCGGCGCGACCGACTGGGAGGGCCTCGCCTCGCAGGACTTCGACAACATCCTCCAGCTCAAGGGCTTCCTCGGCTCGATCTTCCGCGACTTCGACAACTTCCGCGCGCTGCCCGATCGTCTGCGCCAGGCGCAGGCGAACACGCTCATCCTGGCGCGCATGATGCGCCAGGGATCGTTCAACTCGAGCTCGTGGTTCCAGCGCACCGACAACTCGGGCGTGTTCCCGGGCCCGAGCGAGCCCGAGTTCTACTGGGGCGTGAGCCTCGGCGGCATCATGGGCCTGTTCGTGGCGTCGCAGACGCCCGACATCGAGCGCTTCAACATCGACGTCGGATCCTCGAACTTCTCGATGCTCCTGTCGCGCTCGACCGACTTCGAGCCCCTCGAGCAGCAGCTCTTCGCGATCTTCCAGCCCGACATCCTTCCGCAGGAGCTGCTGCTCGCGATGATCGGCGAGCTCTGGACGCGCGGCGAGCCGGCCGGCTACGTCGCGCACGTGACGGGACTGAACCCCGACGCGCCGCCGCTGCCGGGCTCGATCCCCAAGAAGATCATGCTCACGCTCGCCCGCTTCGACCATCAGGTCTCGAACCAGGCCTCCGAGATCGCGGCCCGCACGATGCACCTGCCGAGCCTGATCGGGTCCGCCGAGCCCGGGAAGCCGCTGATCCCGGATCTCCCCGGCCCGCTCGACTCGGCCGTGATCGTCTACGACCCGGGAGGACTCGTCCCCGGGGTCGACGATCCCGAGATCCCGCCGCTCGGGCCGAACTTCGTCCAGGTCGACCAGTGCGATCCGCACGCGGCGACGCTCACGATCCCCGCGCAGCTCGATCAGCTCGCCGGGTTCCTGAAGCCGGACGGCCAGCTCGTGAACCTGTGCGACGGGCTCTGCGACGGGCACGACTCGCACGGCGACTTCCTGCCGTACGAGATCCCGAACGGCGCGGCGGAGCCGTGCATGCCGACTGCGCCTCAGTAGAGGGCTCGTTCGAGGTGCGGAGGCCGACGCGAGTCGGCCTCCGCACTACTCGTCGGTGACGCAGCCCTCGGAGGCGGAGCGCACGCTGCGAACGTAGCGCGCGAGCACGCCGCGCGTCGCCTTCGTCGGAGGCGCGCTCCACGCCGCGCGCCTCCGCGCCAGCTCGTCCGCGGCCACCTCGAGGTCGACGCTGCGCTTCTTGGCGTCGATCGCGATGCGGTCGCCGTCGCGCACCAGGGCGATCGGACCGCCCTCCTGCGCCTCCGGCACCACGTGGCCGATGATGAATCCGTGCGAGCCGCCCGAGAAGCGACCATCGGTGACGAGCGCGACGTACGGGCCGAGCCCGGCGCCCATCAGCACCGACGTCGGCGTCAGCATCTCGGGCATGCCCGGGCCGCCCTTCGGGCCCTCGTAGCGGATCACGATCACGGCGCCCTTGTCGATCGCGCCGCGCTCCACCGCCGCGAGCATGTCCTCCTCGCTGTCGAAGACGCGCGCCGGGCCCGAGAAGGCGAGCCCCTCCTTGCCGGTGAGCTTCGCCACTGCGCCGCCGGGCGCGAGGCTGCCGCGCAGGATCGCGATGTGGCCGGTGGCCTTGATCGGGTCGTCCCAGGGCCGGATCACGTCCTGCCCCTCGCGCAGCCCGGGAAGCGCGGCCAGGTTCTCGGCGACCGTGCGGCCGGTGACGGTGATGCAACCGCCGTCGAGGGCGCCGTGCTCCAGCAGCAGCTTCATCAGCCCCGGCGTGCCGCCGACGCGGTGCACGTCCTCCATCACGTAGCGACCGCTCGGCTTCAGGTCGGCGAGCAGGGGCACGCGGTCGCTGACCGCCTGGAAGTCGTCGATGCCGAGCGCGACGCCCGCCGCGCGGGCCATGGCGATCAGATGCAGCACGGCGTTGGTGGAGCCACCGAGGACGCTCACCACCGCCATCGCGTTCTCGAACGCGCGCCGCGTCATGATCGCGCGCGGCCGGAGGTCGAGCTCGAGCAGCCTGCGGATCGCCGCGCCCGCCCGCTGGCACTCCTCGACCTTGCCGGGGTCCTCGGCCGGCGTCGACGAGCTCCCCGGCAACGACATGCCGAGTGCCTCGATCGCGGCGGCCATGGTGTTCGCGGTGTACATCCCGCCGCAGGCTCCCGCGCCGGGGCAGGCGTGGCGCACGATGTCGAAGCGCGCGTCCTCATCGATGCGCTGCGCGACGAACTCGCCGTAGGACTGGAAGGCCGAGACGATGTCGAGCGTCTCGCCGCCGCGGCCGCGGCCCGGACGGATCGTGCCGCCGTAGACCATGAGCGCGGGCCGATCGAGCCGCGCCATCGCCATCAGGCAGCCCGGCATGTTCTTGTCGCAGCCCGGAATCGCCACCAGCGCGTCGTACCACTGCGCGCCCATCACGGTCTCGATCGAGTCCGCGATCAGGTCGCGCGAGGGCAGCGAGTAGCTCATGCCCGCGGTGCCCATCGAGATGCCGTCCGAGACGCCGATCGTGTTGAAGCGCATCCCGACCAGGCCCGCGGCGACGACGCCCTCCTTCACGTGCGCCGCGAGATCGCCGAGGTGCATGTTGCAGGAGTTGCCCTCGTACCAGCAGCTCGCGATGCCGACCTGCGCCTTGTCCATGTCGGCTTCCGAGAGCCCGGTGGCGTAGAGCATCGCCTGCGAGGCGCCCTGGCTCTTCGGCTGGGTGATGCGTCGCGAGATGCGGTTCAGCGGCTCGCCCATCGTCG
>DATJPY010000103.1:0-81948 GCA_035506135.1 Myxococcota bacterium
GATGCGGATGGTGATCGGCCTCGGCGCCGGGCACAGCAACGTGCGCACCGCGGTGCAGGTGCTCGAGATGTACCAGGAGGGACGGCGCGTGGTCGACCAGTTCGAGGTGGACGCGCGCAGCGGATACAAGCCGGGTGCCGCTGAGACGATGGGCGCCGGCGCCGCCGCGGGAACGCTGGCGACGGCCGCTGCCGTGACGGCGGCAGGGTCCGTCGCCTCGGAGGCGTTCGGCGCTAACGTGGACGCGGACTCCGAGCGGACCGCCGCCAAGGTCGCGAAGCTCCTCGGTTACTTCTTCTCGGAGCAAGGCTGGATCCCCCCGCAGAGCAACAGCTTGATGTAGCGTGCGGGCGGGAGTAGGCCCATGGAGGCACGGATGCGGAAGGCGCTTCGGTTCTCGATCGCAGCGGCGCTCCTGGCGGGAGCGTGCGCGACACAGAGCGATTTCCTGGCACAGAAGCAGCCGATGGCGCTGCAGACGGTGATGAGCCGCGCGCAGTTCGAGATGAATTGCCCGAGCGCGGCGCCGACGATCCTCTCGCAGGAGGTGGTCCAGCCGGCCCTGCAGGGGCCGTGGGTGCAGGGGATCCAGCGCGCCGAGTTCACGATCGGCGTAGCGGGATGCGGGCAGCGCAAGGAGTACGTCGTGATCTGTCCCGAGGGCGGAGAGGGCTGTTTCGCGACGGGCCCGGGTCGTTTCGGGGCACAATAGGTGCACGGTGCCCTCCGGGTCGCCGCCGCGCTCGCCGCCTGCGCGCTGCTCGCCTGCTCGACGGGGGCGACCTACGCGCAGTTCGCGGCGAGCGCGCCGAAGCCGCCCGAGGGCCAGGGACGCATCTTCGTGTATCTGACCGACGTGAGCGAGGCTCCCGCGTTCTGGCCGATCCTGACGGTCGACGGCGAGGTGCTGGGCGAGCTCCGTACCGGCACTTTCTTCTACGTCGACCGGCCCGCAGGCGTGCACCAATTCGGCGTGGGCGTGAAGAAGTCGCTCGGGGCGTTCGGCAACCAGGGCGCAACCGACCCGGTCTTCATCGGGGTCGGACCGGGGACGACGTCGTACCTGCAGGTCTTCGTGACGGCCCCGCCCGGAATGGTCATGGTCCAGCTCCAAGCGGAGGATGCTGCGAATGGCATGCGAGATCTCTCGTCGCTCCACTACGTGCCCCCGACCCCGCCGCCCTAGCGCGGTGCGCGCCGGGCTCGGGCTCGCCGTTCTCGCCGCGGTGCTCGCAGCGGGAGCTCCCGCGCGAGCGCTCACGCTGGCCGAGATCGAGAAGGACCTGGCGCTCTCGAGCAGCGAGAAGGCGCAGCTCGAGTCGGGGAAGGTCGTCTCGCGCACGGTGGCCAACTCGAATGAGCGCGAGCTCGCGGTGGGGCTCGCCGTGAAGATCGATCGGCCGCCGGCCGATCTAGCGAAGGAGCTCCTGAGCGGCCTGGCCCAGCGCCAGAACCCCGACGTGCTCGGCCGCGGCGCGATCAAGAGCGGAGACATCGCCGAGTTCGCGGGCGTGAAGCTGAAGGATGCCGCGGCCGCGCAGGCGTATCTGTCGGTGAAGCCGGGCGACTCGCTGAATCTCTCGTCGGCCGAGATCGCCGCGTTCCAGGCCCTCGCCAAGCAGCCGGCTGCGGCGTCCGATCCGAAGGCGGCCGTCGAGGGGCTGATCCGCCAGCAGCTCCAGGCCCGCTACCAGGCCTACGCCGCGAAGGGGCTCGCCGGGATCGCCCCCTACGCGCGCGCCTCGGGCGAGGCGCGTCCCGATCAGGATCTCCTCGCCGCCACGCGCGCCTCGAAGCTCTTCGCCAAGTACGCCCCGCGCATGGTCCAGCTCCTCGTCGACTATCCGAAGAGCCGCCCTGCGAACCTCGACGAGCGGTTCCAGTGGACCCTCTACAACGCGAACGGACAGCGCGCGATCGTGCTCGTGCAGTTCCTCGCGCTGCCGGACGGCGATGCCTGGTCGGTCGCTGCGCGCCAGTACTACGTGAGCGCCAGCTACAACGCGGAGCAGAACGTGATGCTGCTGGTGCCGGCCGACGAAGGCGGCACGGTCGGCATCGCGCTCTCCCGCGTGTCGACCGAGCAGGTGGCGGGCTTCGGGGGATCGATGAAGCGCGGGATCGGCTCCAAGATGATGGCCGACACGCTGTCCGGGATCGCGGCCCGCGTGCGACAGGCGGCCGGGAAGAAGTGACAGGATCGATCGGAGAGGAGGACATGATGCGCTGGCTCGGGATTGCGACCGTTCTACTCCTTGCGCTCGGCGCGCAGCCGGCGCGCGCCCAGGGCGTCGTGCTGCCGCTGCCGGCGGCGGACCAGCAGCGAATCGCGACGCTGCTCGGGCCCGGCGTCGTCGGCAAGGCGCTGCCGAGCGTCCCGATCGCGGACTCCTCGGTCTACTTCCCGCTGCAGAACCGAGAGCTCCACTACCAGGTCACGAGCGGGAAGAACGCCGGCAAGACGCAGACTCTCGGGCTCGGGCAGGCCCGGCGCCCGAGCGGCAAGGAGGGCTGGCGCTTCCAGGTGTCGCCCTCGATCTCGGGCTTCATCCGCAGAACCGAGGAGGGCGACCTCCTGATGCCCGCGGTGGTGGACGGCGGCGAGGGCGTCGTGATCGTGACGACGCCCGCCAACCCATTCGTCCTGCACGGCATGAAGCCCGGCGAGGCGCGCTCCTTCAGCCAGCAGGTCGCCGTCAACCACCTCGATGATCCCTCCGATCTCGATTACTCGGGATCGCTCTCCGGCACCTTCACCTACGTGGGGACCTACCAGGTGACCGTGCCCGCCGGCACCTTCCCCGCGGTCCTCTTCCGGCTCGCCGTCGACGGCAAGGTCGGCCCGGCCCACACGCAGGACATCGCGTACTACTTCTTCGCACCCAACCAGGGCGTCGTCGCGATGATCACGCAGGAGGACGCGACGGCGTTCTGGCTGATCCACATCGACAGCTCGAGCGGGAAGGTGCTCTCGGCGCAATGATGCGAGCGCGCGTCGGGACCGGCTCCGCGACCCGGCGCGCGCTCGCGGCGCTCCTCGTCCTCGGTGCGCTTGCGCCGCTCGGAGCCCGCGCGCAGACGCCGCCGGCTGCCGACGAGCGGGCCCCGACCGCCGCCGCGCCGCCCGATCTCCCCGATCTGAGCCGGGACGCGGAGGAAGTTTCAGCCCGGCTCCGCCAGATGCGCGAGTCGCTCGCCGATACCTCTGCCTTCGATGCGCTCGAGGCGGAGATCCAGGCGCTCAGTCAGCGCATCACCGAGACCTGGAACAATACGACCGAGGTGCTCAAGGCGAAGCCCCGGCGCCTACCGCTCGATTCGCTCGCCAGCTCGTGGTCGGCCCTGCGCGAATCGCTCGTGCAGGCGGCGACCCACGTCAACGCGCGCGCCAAGCGGCGCGACGCGGATCTCGAGAGCCTGGCGCAGATGCGCGAGGCGTGGACCAAGGCGCTCGATGTCGCACAGAAGGGAAATGCGCCGTCGTCGGTGGTCGAGCGCGTTCGAGCCACGATCGCGTCGATCGACGCGGTGAAGCCGCTCGTCGAGCAGCGGCGAGCGCGACTCCTCGTCCTCGAGGACGGCGTGAGTCGCTCGATGCAGGCGTGCGACGATGCGCTGGGTCGCATCCACGACGCGCGACGCGAGGCGGTCGAGCGCATCTTCAGCGCCCACGAGCCGCCTCTCTGGAAGGCCGGAAATCTCTCGGGCGAGGCGCGCACGGAAGTGTCGCGCGCACGGCTCCTGCTCGGAACGGGCCTCGACATCCTCAGCGTTTATTTCAGCGAGTACCGGGCGGGCGTCGCGCTCTCGGGGCTGCTCGTGCTCGTGCTGATCGGCGTGATGAGGCGGGCGCGCTCCGAGGCGGCGAGCGTGGCAGAGCGCGACGCGTTCTTCGCGTCGGCCGCGCTGGTCTTCGAGACGCCCATCTCTGCTGCGTTTCTGCTCGGCTTCGTGATCTCGCGGCCCCTGCGGCCACACCCGCCCGTGATGCTCCTGCAGCTGAACCTCGCAATCGGGATGGTCGCCGCCGTCGTTCTGCTGCGGCGCTTCCTCGGTCCGGGGCTTCGGCGGGCCGCCTATGGCCTCACCGCTCTCTTCCTGCTGGACCTGACGAGCCAGACACTCGCCACGATCTCGCCGGCGCTCGAGCAGGTGGTGTCGCTGGTCGAGAAGGGCGCGACGGCCGCGCTCCTCGTCGGGGTCGCCGCGCTGCTGCGGGATCCGGCGATCGTCCCCTCGTGGTCCCCTCGGTCCCGCGCCACGACACGGATCGCACTCTATCTCTTCGCGCTCGCCTGTCTGACCGCCGCGGGAGCCGCCATGTTCGGCTATGTCGACTTCGCCGACTTCCTCGGCGGCGGCGCGCTGTACCTCGTCTATGCCGCCTTCGTGCTGCTCGCCTTCCGGCTTGCGGCCAATGGCCTCGTTGCGATCGCCCTGGTGAAGCAGCCGCTCGCCCGGCTCCACGCACTGGCGCGTCACCGCACCCTGGTCGAGCGCCGCATCGAGAGCTTGCTCGACCTGCTTGTGGTCGGGCTCTGGGTGTGGACCGCGCTCTACCGATTCGAGTTGCTCGGGTGGGCGAGCGAGGCGGTCGACCGCACGCTCGGCGCGAGGCTCCACGTCGGCGATCTCGACCTTGCGATCGGCCGACTGCTCGGCTTCGCCGCCGTCCTGGTCGCCGCCTACCTCGTCACCCGCGTCGTCGTCTTCCTGCTGGAGGAGGACGTCTACTCGCGCATGGAGCTGCCGCGCGGGGTGCCCTACGCGCTCTCGACCCTCACGCGCTATGCGCTGCTCCTCGCCGGGTTCCTCGTCGCGCTCGGGACGCTCGGCCTCGACCTCACCAAGGTCACCGTGCTCGTGAGCGCGTTCGGTATCGGGATCGGGTTCGGCCTCCAGCAGATCATCAGCAACTTCGTGTCTGGACTGATCCTGCTCTTCGAGCGGCCGGTGCAGGTCGGCGACTCGGTGCAGCTCGGGGACCTCGGCGGCCAGGTCACGCGCATCGGCATCCGCTCGAGCACGGTGCTGACGCCCGAGGGCGCCGAGGTCATCGTGCCCAACTCGAAGATGATCGAGGACCGCGTCACCAACTGGACGCTCTCGGACCGCCGGCGCCGCGTCGACCTCGAGGTCGGCGTGGAGTTCGACGCCGACTCGGAGCGGATCCTCGGCCTGCTCGTCGAGGTGGCCCGCCGCGACCCCCGCGTCAGCGCCGACCGCGAGCCCGAGGCCCTCCTCGCGAAGTTCGGCGAGAAGTCGGCCGAGTTCCACCTGCGGGTCTGGACCAGCGAGCCGAACTGGATGCGGCTCCGCAGCGACCTCGGCGTCGCCGTCCAGCGGGCGCTGCGCGCGCTGCGCGAGGAATCCGCCGGCGCGGCCGGCGAGGGTGGCTCGATCCAGGCTTGAACCGGCGCCGGGCCTCCGCAATAATGAAACACGTTTCAATCTCGAGCGGAGCCCGCCCCCCCCGATGCCCCCTGCGTCCGATGAAACTTGACTTCACGGCCGAGCAGCGCGCGCTCCGCAAGGAGATCCGGAGCTACTACCGCGAGCTGCTGACGCCCGAGGTGCGCGCCGCCTTCGACGCCGAGCGCGAGGACATGGGCGGCCCGCTCTACCGCGAGCTGGTCGGCCGCATGGGGCGCGACGGCTGGCTCGGCATCGGTTGGCCGCGCGAGTGGGGCGGCCAGGGCCGCGGTCCGATCGAGCAGTTCATCTTCTGGGACGAGACCTACCGCGCGCGCGCGCCGCTGCCCGTGATCATGGTGAACACCATCGGCCCGACCCTGATGCGCTTCGGCACCGAGGCGCAGAAGCGCGAGATCCTTCCGAGGATCCTGCGCGGTGAGCTGCACTTCGCGATCGGCTACACCGAGCCCGGCGCGGGGACCGACCTCGCCTCGCTCGCCACCCGCGCGGTCGTGGAAGGGGAGCACTGGCGGATCGACGGCCAGAAGATCTTCACCACCCATGCGCACGACGCCGACTACGTCTGGCTCGCCGCGCGCACCGACCCGGGCGCGCCCAAGCACAAGGGCATCTCGATCATCCTGGTGCCGACCGACGCCCCGGGCTTCTCGGTGACGCCGATCCGCACCCTCGGCGGGGAGCGCACCAACGCCACCTACTTCGCCGACGTCCGGGTGCCGCTGGCCAACACCGTCGGCCCCGTGCACGGCGGCTGGACCCTCATCACGGCGCAGCTCAACCACGAGCGCGTGGCGCTCGCCACCCCCGGCCTCGCCGACCGGCTGCTCGACGAGGTGTGGAGCTACGCCGTCGCGACCGGGGCGATCGGCGAGGCGTGGGTCCAGATCAACCTCGCGCGCGTCTACGCCAAGCTCGACGCGCTGAAGCTCCTCAACTGGCGCTCGGCGTGGTCGCTCGAGACCGGCAACCCGCATCCGGCCGAGGCGTCGGCGGTGAAGGTGATGGGCAGCGAGTTCTTCGTCGAGTGCTACCGCCTGCTGCTCGAGATCGCGGGCGCCGCCGGCGTGGTGCTGTCCGGCGAGCCGGGCGCGCTCTTCGGTGGGCTGCTCGAGCAGGCGTATCGCGGCGCCGTCACGCTCACGTTCGGCGGCGGTGTGAACGAGGTTCAGCGCGACATCATCGCGATGGCGGGGCTCGGGCTGCCCCGGGCGAGGCGTTAGATGGACAAGCGCGAGCTCGAGGCGAAGCTCCGCGCCTTCGTCGGCCAGCCGACGGGTCCCCCGTTTACGGGGCCGGAGCTCGTCAACGAGGCGATGATCCACCACTGGTGCGACGCGATGGGCGATCGCAACCCCGTGTATCGGGATGCCGACGCGGCGAAGCGGTCTGCGCACGGTGGCGTCGTCGCGCCGCCCACCATGATGCAGGTCTGGATCATGCGCGGCGTCGAGATGGCGGCGCCGCAGGCCACCTCGACCGACGGCCAGATCCAGCTCGGCCGGCTCCTGGTCGAGGCGGGCTACCCGTCGGTGGTGGCGACCAACTGCGAGCAGGAGTACGAGCGCTACCTGCGCCCCGGCGACCAGATCGTCGCGACCACCGTGTTCGAGTCGATCTCGGACGAGAAGACCACGGGGCTCGGGACGGGCTATTTCATCGACACGCGCACGACCTTCCGCGACCAGCACGGCGAGCAGGTCGGGTGGATGACGTTCCGGATCCTGCGCTTCAAGCCGAATGCTCCACCGCCGGCTGCCTCTGCCGGCACGGCCGTGCCCGCCAAGCCGCGCCGGCTTCGCCCGCCGCTCGGACACGACAACGCGTGGTGGTGGGAGGGCATCGAGAAGGGCGAGCTGCGCATCCAGCGCTGCAAGTCCTGCGGGACGCTCCGCCATCCGCCGCGCCCGATGTGCGGCCGCTGCCAGTCGATCGAGTGGGACTGGCTCTTGTCGAAGGGCGCCGGCTCCGTCTACAGCTACGTCGTGCTGCACCACCCGCCGATCCCCGGCTACGACTTTCCGCTGCCGGTCGCGCTGATCGAGCTCGACGAGGGCACGCGGCTGGTGGCGAACGTCATCGGCTGCAAGCCGGCCGAGGTGCACATCGGCATGCGCGTGCAGGCGCACATCGAGAGCGCGGACGACGAGCTCTCGCTTCCGTTCTTCCGGCCGGTCGAGGCCGCCCGGCCCGGTCCGGCGGAGAGGTAGCGATGGACTTCGACCTCTCCGAGGAGCAGCGGTCGCTCGGTGAGCTGGCGCGCGGGATCTTCGAGCGCGAGGTGACGAAGGAGCGCCTGCGCGAGCTCGAGGCGAGCGGCGAGTGCGTCGACGACCGGCTGTGGGCGAAGCTCGCCGAGGCGAACCTGCTCGGCCTCGCGGTGCCCGAGGCGCACGGCGGCATGGGCTTCGGGCTCCTCGAGCTCTGCGTGCTGCTGCAGGAGGTCGGCCGCGCGCTGGCGCCGGTGCCGGTGCTCCCGGCGCTCGTGCTCGCGGGGCTGCCGCTCGCGCGCTTCGGAACCGATGCGCAGCGGCGCGCCTGGCTGGCGCCGCTGGCGGCCGGGGAGGCGATGCTGAGTGCCGCGATCGCCGATCCGGCGGGGAGCGTCCGGGCGCGCCGCGAAGGATCCGGCTGGGTTCTCGACGGCGCGAAGCGCCTCGTCTCCGCCGCGGGCCGCACGCGGCGCATCCTGGTGCCGGCGTCGACGGCGGATGGCGCGGGCATCTTCCTGCTCGATCCCGGGGCGGCCGGCGTCTCGCTCGAGGGGAGCCGGACGCGGGTACGCGGGCCGCTCTTCGCGCTCCGGCTCGCCGGCGTGCGCGTCGCCGAGGCCGACCTCCTGGGCGGCGATGCGGCCGGTGGCGAGCGCGCGCTGCGCTGGATCCGGGATTGTGCGCTCGCGGCCGTGGCATCGACGCAGGTCGGTGTCTCCGAGCGCGCACTCGAGATCACGGCGGGGCATCTGCGCGAGCGCGTTCAGTTCGGCGCCCCGATCGGCTCCTTCCCGGCCGTGCAGCAGCGCGCCGCCGACTGCTGGATCGATCTGGCGGCGATGCGCTGGACGGCGTGGCGCGCCGCGTGGCGCATCGCGGAAGGGCTGCCCGCCGGGCGCGAGACGCTGGTCGCGAAGGTCTGGGCGGCCGAGGGCGGCTCGCGCATCGCGAATGCCGCGCAGCATCTGCACGGAGGCCTGGGCGTGGACGTCGACTATCCGATCCACCGCTACTTCCTCTGGTCCAAGTCGCTGGAGCTCGAGCTCGGCGGCGCGGCGCCGCTCCTGGCCGAGCTCGGCCGCGACATGGCGGCGAGCGGTCCGGCGGAGATCGCCGGGCCCGCGAGCATCCCCGGTGCGCCCGCTGGGGCCAGGAGCGGGGAGGCTCGCGCGTGAGCGTCCGCTTCGAGTCGGTCTCGGTGGGCGACGCGCTGCCCGAGCTCTCGATCCCCATCACGGCGACGCTGGTGGTCGGCGGCGCGCTCGCGTCGCGCGACTTCACGCCGGTGCACCACGATCGTGCCGCCGCGCAGGCGCAGGGCATGTCCGACGTCTTCATGAACATCCTGACGACGAACGGGCTGGTCGGTCGCTACGTCACCGATTGGGCGGGTCCCGACGCGACGCTGCGAAACGTCGCGATCAAGCTCGGCGCTCCGAACCTGCCCGGCGACACCATGAAGATGATGGGAGCCGTCCGCAGCAAGGACGAGCCGTCGGGCGAGGTGGTGGTCGAGATCACCGGCCGGAACGGCTGGGGCAACCACGTGACCGGCACGGTGCGGCTCGCGCTGCCGAGGAGCGATCGATGACGAGCCCGCTCAAGGACCGCGCCGCGATCGTCGGTATCGGGCAGACCGAGTTCTCCAAGAGCTCCGGCCGCTCGGAGCTGCAGCTCGCGTGCGAGGCCGTGCGCGCGGCGCTCGACGACGCCGGGCTGCGGCCCTCCGACGTCGACGGCATGACGTCCTTCACGATGGACACCAGCGACGAGATCGAGGTGGCGCGCGCGGTCGGCATCGGCGATCTCACCTTCTACAGCCGCGTGCCGCACGGGGGCGGCGCGGCGATCGGCGTGATCCAGCAGGCGGTGATGGCGGTGGCGACGGGCGTGGCCGAGACCGTGGTCGTGTACCGCGCCTTCAACGAGCGCTCCGGGCGCCGCTACTCGATCGGCGTCGCCGACACGCTCGTCACCGCCGACGCGATCCACTGGAGCTGGTACATGCCCTTCGGGCTGCTCACGCCCGCCTCCTGGGTCGCGATGTACACGCAGCGCTACATGCACGAGTACGGCTGCAAGAGCACCGATCTGGCCCAAGTGGCGGTGTCGACCCGCAAGCACGCGGTCAACAACCCGGCGGCGTTCTTCTACGGCAAGCCGCTCACCGTGGAGGAGCACCAGGCCTCGCGCCTGATCGTCGACCCGCTGCGTCTCTTCGACTGCTGCCAGGAGAGCGACGGCGGCTGCGCGCAGGTGGTGACGACGGTCGAGCGTGCGCGCGACCTGCGCGCGCGCGCCGCCGTGGTGCGCGGAGTCGGCCAGGCCGCCGGGGCCGAGCAGGAGAACATGACGAGCTTCTACCGGCCGAGCATCTCGCACCTCCCGGAGATGGACCTGGTCGCCAAGCAGGTCTACGCGATGTCCGGGCTCCGCCCGTCCGACGTCGACGCGGCGATCATCTACGACGCCTTCACCCCGGTCGTGATGTGGCAGCTCGAGTCGTTCGGCTTCTGCGGTCGCGGCGAGGCCAAGGACTTCGTCGCCGACGGCAACCTCGAGGTCGGCGGGCGGCTCCCCTGCAACACGCACGGGGGCCAGCTCTCGGAGGCCTACATCCACGGCATGAACGGGGTGAACGAGGGCGTCCGCCTGATCCGGGGCACCTCGCTCAATCAGCCCGCGAAGAACGACCACGTGCTGGTGACCGCCGGCGTCGGCGTCCCCACCAGCGGCATGATCCTTGGAAAGCTCGACTAGGAGGATTCCGCGATGCGCGAGGCCGTGATCGTCGAGGCGCTTCGGACGCCGATCGCACGGGGCAAGATGGGGAGGGGAGACCTCTCGGGGCTGCACGCGGGCGCGCTGCTCGCCAAGGTGCAGTTCGGGCTGCTCGAGAAGGCCGGCGTCGACCCGCAGGAGGTCGAGCAGCTCATCGGCGGCTGCGTCACGCAGGCCGGCGAGCAGTCGAACAACATCGCGCGCCACGCCTGGCTCTCGGCCGGCAAGACGTGGCACACGGGCGGGACCACGATCGACACGCAGTGCGGCTCGGGTCAGCAGGCCAACCACCTGGTGCGCGCGCTCGTGCAGGCCGGCAGCATCGACTGCGGCATCGCGTGCGGGCTCGAGATGATGAGCCACGTCGGGCTCGGGGCGAACGCGATCCACGGCCCCGGCTACTTCCAGACGCCGAACTGGCCGTGGGACCAGGCGCCGTCGCAGTTCGAGGCGGCGGAGCGCATCGCGCGCAACCGCGGCATCGGGCGCGAGGACGTCGACCGCCTCGGGCTCGCCTCGCAGGAGAAGGCCGCCAAGGCACAGGCCGAGGGCCGCTTCGCCCGCGAGATCCTGCCGATCGACGCGCCCGCGCTCGACGAGGGCGGCAAGCCGACGGGCGAGACGAAGCGCGTGGCCCAGGACCAGGGCCTGCGCCCGACGACGCTCGAGGGTCTCGCGGCGCTGAAGCCCGTGCTCCCGAACGGCATCCACACCGCGGGCAACTCGTCGCAGATCAGCGACGGCGCGGCGGGCGTGCTGTGGATGACGGCCGAGAAGGCGAAGGCGCTCGGCCTGCGGCCGCGCGCGCGGATCGTGCAGGACGTCGTGGTCGGCGCCGATCCCCACTACCTGCTCGACGGCCCGATCGATGCCACCCGCGAGCTCTTCCGCAAGACCGGCATGAAGATGTCCGACATCGACCTCTTCGAGGTAAACGAGGCCTTCGCCGCGGTCGTGCTCTCGTGGGCACGCGTCATGGGCGCCGACCTCGACAAGGTGAACGTGAACGGCGGCGCGATCGCGCTCGGCCACCCGGTGGGCGCGACCGGCTCGCGCCTGCTCGTGACGGCGCTGCACGAGCTCGAGCGCCGCGACGCCACGACCGCGCTCGTCACCATGTGCTGCGGCGCGGCAGTCGGCACCGGCACGATCATCGAGCGGCTCGCCTGATGATCTCGCGCCGGCCGGAGGAACCGGCCGCCCAACACGGTCAAGGTGAGTAGGAGGTGCTCGATGGTGCTCGACGGGAAGGTGGCGGTGGTCACGGGCGGGGCGACGGGGCTCGGGCGCTGCCACGCGCTCGAGCTGGCGCGGCAGGGAGCGCGCGTCGTGGTCAACGACCTCGGCGCGAAGGCCGACGGCAGCGGCCGCGACGAGAGCGCCGCGCGCGCGGTCTGCGACGAGATCGAGTCGCTCGGCGGCGAGGCGGTGCCGCACTTCGGCGACGCCGCGGATTGGAACACCTCGAAGGGGATGTTCGAGACCGCGGTCGAGCACTTCGGCGACGTCAACGTCGTGGTGTGCAACGCCGGCTTCATCCGCGACGCGATCCTCTTCAACATGACCGAGAAGGACTTCGACGACGTCGTGCGCGTGCACCTGAAGGGGCACTTCTGCACGATCCGCCACGCGACGGCGTACTGGCGCGAGCGCGCGAAGGCGGGCGGCGCCGTCTACGGCCGGCTCATCGCGACGTCGTCGGAGTCGGCCTTCTTCGCCCCGCCCGGGCAGCCCAACTACTCGGCGGCCAAGGCCGGCATCATCGCGATCACGATGGGCGCGGCGCAGCTCATGCAGAAGTACGGCGTCACGGCCAACGTCATCATGCCCCGCGCGCGCACGCGCATGAACGAGGCGGGGCCGCTCGCGGCGCTCTTCAAGAAGCCGGAGGCCGGCTTCGACACCTTCGCGCCGGAGAACGTGTCGCCGCTGGTCGGCTGGCTGGCGTCGCCGCTCGCGGCGCGCGTCTCGGGCCACGTGTTCGTGGTGTGGGCGAAGGACGTGACCGTCGTCTCGCGCCCGACGCTCGAGCAGAAGTTCCAGAGCGACGCGCGCTGGACGGTCGAGTCGCTGCAGACCGCGCTCGGACCCCACTTCGAGAAGCTCGAGCCGGTGAAGGACGGATACACGGTTCCGGCGATGTGATCCCCGCGCCGCGATGAGGCGCGGTCGGCGCATCCGCTCTATGCTCGCGGTGTCCCGCGCGCCCTCGAGGAGCACGCCGTGAGCTCCGCCCATCGAGCCTACGTTCCCGCCGCCGGTCGCGACTTCCTGCTTCCGTTCTATGACCCGCTCTGCCGCCTGATCGGCACCGCCGCGCTGCACGACGAGCTGATCGGGGAGGCCCACCTCGAGCCGGGGCAGCGCGTCCTCGACGTGGGCTGCGGCACGGGCACGCTCGCGGTGCGGCTGCGCGCCGCACATCCGGATGTCGAGGTCGTCGGGCTCGATCCGGACCCGAAGGCGCTCGCGATCGCGGGGCGCAAGGCCGAGCGGGCCGGCGTCGCGGTGCGCTTCGAGCAGGGCTACGGCGATGCCCTCCCCTTCGGCGACGCCGCCTTTGATCGCGCCACCTCGTCGCTCATGTTCCATCACCTCGAACTCGCCACCCGGCGCGGGATGCTGCGCGAGATCCTGCGCGTGCTGCGCCCGGGCGGGTCGATGCACCTGCTCGACTTCGGCCACGGCGGAGAGCGGCGATCGGATGGACTCCTCGCCCGCCTCCTCCACAGCGTCGAGCACCTGCGCGAGAACAGCGACGAGCGGGTGGCGGGGATGCTCGCCGAGGCCGGCTTCGAGGGCGTGGAGCGCGTGGCCGACCGGCGCACGCTCTTCGGGCGGGTCGCCTTCCACCGCGCGCGCAGGCCCGGCGAGTCGGGCGCCTAGCGCTCGGAGCCGGTGACGCTGAGGTCGAGGTCCCGCAGCAGGCCGTCGCGCAGATCGTAGATCCAGCCGTGGACGACGAGCGGCCGGCCGAGCCGCCACGCGGCCTGGACGACGTCGGTCTCGCACACGGAGCGGACCTGCGCAGCGACGTTGAGCTCGCAGAGGCGCCGCCACTGGGCCTGCTGGTCGGGCAGTCGATCCAGCTCCGCCTGGTGCGCCTTGCGCACCCGGCGGATGTGCTCGATCCAGTCGTCGAGCGGCGGCTTCACGGGGCCGCCGAACGCCGCCTGCACGCCGCCGCAGCCGTAGTGCCCGCACACGATCACGTGCGAGACGCCGAGCGTCTCGACGGCGTACTGCAGCACCGAGCGCGCGTTCGGATCCTCGGGCGGTACGACGTTGCCGACGTTGCGATGCACGAACAGCTCGCCCGGCGCCATTCCGACGATCTGGTTGGCGGGGACCCGGCTGTCGGCGCAGCCGATCCAGAGATAGGCGGGCGACTGGATCTCGCAGAGTCGGGCGAAGAAGGCCGGGTCCTCGGCGAGGCACTTCGCCGCCCAGGCCCGATTGTTGGCGAACAGGTGGGGGAGCTGCCGCATCGCCCACACGGTACCCCATCGCGCGCGCCCGCGGCCCTCGATGCGCGCCCGGGTCTCAGGGGATCCAGCCCTGCTGCTCGAAGCGCGAGCGGAGCTGCTCGGCGATCTCCTCGGCGGTCTGCTCGCCGCGCCCCTCGATCGTGCTCCGACCGGTCACCTCGCCGCCGACCTTCACCGCGCTCGTGACGATGAGGCCGATCGGATTCGCCGTCGCCACGGCGACCGCGGCCGGTACTGCCGCGCCGGGTCCCTTGCTGCCGGTGGCCTCCACCGTTCCGGAGCCGAGCTTGCGCAGCCCCTGGCGAGTCATCTGATAGCCCTCGACCACGGTCGTGAGCTTCGAGCTGCCGGCGCCGAAGCCGATCGTCATGCGCTTCACCGCACTGCCCTCGTCGATCGACGCGAAGTAGCCGCGGATCACGATGTCGTCGAGCTGCGGCGTCGTGCCGCGCGTGACCCGCTGCGCGGGAAGCCCCATGGCGCGGATCTTCTCCGCCAGGTCGCGCGCGACCGCCGCGCCGAGCGCGCGGCCCGCCTCGATCTGTTCGGCGGTGGGCTGCTGGCTCGGGTCGTAGCGGCCCGCGAGCGCGGAGTCGGCGGGAACGTCGGCCGGGCTCGCGCCGAAGTCGTACACCAGGATGCGATCGGGACGCGGGAGCTTCTGGTTGCCGATGCGGCTCTCGCGCTGCGTCACCGACGTGGAGGCGCAGGCCGTGAGGACGATCGCGGCGAGCAGCACGCCCGCCGCCCTTCCAGGCGCTCGCATCATCCCACCCCCCGGCGAGAGGGCGGCGCCCGCTAGCGCCCGCCCCCGCGCTTCTGCAGCTTCGCCCATTCGTCGCGCAGTGTCACGGTGCGATTCAGCACGAGCGCACCGGGCTTGGAGTCGGGGTCGACCGCGAAGTAGCCGAGGCGCTCGAGCTGGAACGCCTGTCCCGGCTGCGCGTCGGCGAGGCTCGGCTCGACCAGGCAGTCGCCGAGCACGCGCAGCGAGTCGGGATTCAGGAAGTCGGTGAAGGGGCGGTCGGCGCCCGCCTCGGCCATCGGGTCCTCGACCGTGAAGAGCGTCTCGTAGAGCCGCACCTCGGCGGGCATCGCGTGCGCCGCGGAGACCCAGTGCAGCGTGGCGGCCACCTTGCGGCCGTCGGGTGCGTCGCCGCCGCGGCTCGCGGGGTCCCAGGTGCAGCGCAGCTCGACCACCTCACCGCGCGCGTCCTTCACCACGCCGACACAGCGGAGCAGGCACGCGTAGCGCAGCCGCACCTCGCGGCCGGGCGCGAGCCGGTAGAACTTCTTCGGCGGGTCCTCGAGGAAGTCGTCGCGCTCGATGTAGAGCACGCGCGAGAAGGGCAGCTTGCGGGTCCCGGCGGTGGGATCCTCGGGGTTGTTGACCGCCTCGAACTCCTCGACCTGGCCTTCCGGGAAGTTCTCGACCACGACTCGCAGCGGGTTCAGCACGCCCATCACGCGCGGCGCCGTGCGGTTCAGATCCTCGCGCACCGCGTGCTCGAGGCGCGCCAGCTCGATCGCGATGTTGCGCTTGGTGGGCGGGATGTCGCGACATAGGTTGCGGATCGCGGCAGCCGGCACGCCGCGCCGCCGCTGGCCCGAGAGCGTCGGCATGCGCGGATCGTCCCAGCCGCGCACGAAGCCCTCCTCGACGAGCCGCTTGAGCCAGCGCTTGCTCATCACCGTGTGCGTGAAGTTGAGGCGCGCGAACTCGGTCTGCTCCGGATGGTGCGGCACGGAGCAGTGCTCGATCACCCAGTCGTAGAGCGGCCGATGGTCGGTGAACTCGAGCGTGCACAGCGAATGCGTCACGCCCTCGATCGCGTCGGAGAGCGGGTGCGCAAAGTCGTACATCGGGTAGACGCACCAGCGGTCCCCGGTACGGTGGTGAGAGGCGCGCACGATCCGGTACAGCACGGGGTCGCGCATCACGAGGACCGGAGAGGCCATGTCGATCTTCGCGCGCAGCACGTGTGCGCCCGGCTCGAACTCGCCCGCGCGCATGCGCGCGAAGAGATCGAGGCTCTCGTCGACGCTGCGACCGCGGCACGGGCTCGGCCGGCCCGGCTCGGTCAGCGTCCCCTGGTATTCGCGGATCTCCTCCGATGACAGATCGCAGACATAGGCCAACCCCTTGCCGATCAGCTCCACGGCCCAGCCGTAGAGGCGCTCGAAGTAGTCGGAGGCGTAATAGAGATGGGAGCCCCAGTCGAAGCCGAGCCAGCGCACGTCGGCCAGGATCGACTCGACGTACTCGACCTCCTCGGCTGCCGGATTGGTGTCGTCGAAGCGGAGGTTGCAGGTGCCGCCGAACGCCTCGGCCGTCCAGAAGTTGAGGCAGATGGAGCGCGCGTGGCCGATGTGCAGGTAGCCGTTGGGCTCGGGCGGGAAGCGGGTGACGACGCGGCCGCCGTGCCGGCCGCGCGCGACGTCCTCGGCGACGTGATCGCGGATGAAGTTGCCCGGAGCGCCGGCGTCGGGCGATTCGGAGCCCATCGCGGGCGGAATCTAGGGAACGGCTACCCGAGCGTCACGCGCGGCCCAGGATCAGCGCGCTGGTCGGCACGCCGGTTCCCGCCGTCACGAGCACGTGGTTCACCGGGTCGATCTGGTTCACTGCGGTGCCGCGCACCTGCCGGACGGCCTCGGCCACGCCGTTCATGCCGTGGATGTAGGCCTCGCCGAGCTGGCCGCCGTGGGTGTTGATCGGAAGGGCCCCACCCAGCTCGATGTTCCCGCCGCGCATGAAGTCCTTGGCCTCGCCCCTCCCGCAGAACCCGAACGCCTCGAGCTGCGCCAGCACGAAGGGCGTGAAGTGGTCGTAGATCACCGCGGTCTCGAAGTCCTTGGCGCCCAGGCCCGACTGCTCGTAGAGCTGGCGCGCGACGAGCGCCATCTCGGGCAGATCCCCGATTCCGCTCCGGTAGTAGCTCGTCATCATCTGCTGGTCGTCCGAGGCGCCCTGCGCCGCGGCGCGGATCACCGCGGACGGCTGCCGCAGGTCGCGCGCGCGCTCGAGGCTCGTCACCACCACCGCGACCGCCCCGTCGCTCTCCTGGCAGCAGTCGAGCAGCCGCAGCGGGCGCACGATCCAGCGCGACGCCTGGTGATCCTCGAGCGTGATGGGCCGCCCGTAGAACCAGGCGGTCGGGTTGGTGGCCGCGTGTCGCCGGCAGGCCACCGAGACGCGCCCGAAGTCCTCGGTGGTGGCGCCGTAGTCGTGCAGGTAGCGCTGCGCCTGCATCGCGACCCAGCCCGCCGGGGTCAGCAGGCCGAAGGGCGCGTACCAGCCGAAGTGCGCGCTCTCGGTGGTGGGCTGCGCCAGGCGGAGCTGCTGCACGCCGATGCCGAAGCGCTGCACCGAGCGCTCGTTCATCGCCCGGTAGCAGACCACGACGTCGGCGACGCCGGCCGCGACCGCGAGCGCGGCCTGCATCACCGTCGCGCAGGCGGCCCCCCCGCCGAAGTGCACGCGGCTGAAGAAGCGGAGCTCGCCGCCGCCGATCGCCCGCTGCACCTCGATCTCGGGATTGTTGTCCATCGCGAAGGTGCACATGCCGTCGACGTCGCGCGGGTCGAGCCCCGCGTCCGCGAGCGCCGACAGCACCGCCTCGACGGCCAGCCGCAGCTCGCTGCGCCGCGAGTCCTTCGAGAACTCGGTCTGCCCGATGCCGACGATGGCGGCGCGCGACGCGAAGCCCGAGCGGCTCATCGCGGCCCGCCGGCGCGCCGGAACAGGTGGAGCGTCAGGTCTCCGTCGAGGGTCTCGAAGTCGACCGCGACCGGCATCCCGATCTCGACCTCCTCCGGCTCGACGCCGGCCAGCCGCGACACGATTCGGGTGCCCTCTTCGAGGTCCACGAGCACGATCACGTTGGGATACGCGAACGGCGGGATCGGCGGGTGGTGCGCGATCGCGAAGCTGTGGACGTGCCCGCGCCCGCTCGCCTCGATCGCGTCGAGCGCGAACGAGTGGCAGGCCAGGCAGGCCGGCGCGGGCGGGTGCTGCAGCCGGTGGCAGGCGGTGCAGCGCTGGATCAGGAGCTTGCGCGCCGCGACGCCGTCCCAGAAGAAGCGGTTGTCGTGGGTGATGCCGGGCCTCGGGTGCACGGGCGCTCGGCCTACTCTTCGACGATGGTGATCGCCTGGCGGGGACAGACCCGCTCCGCCTCCTTGAGCTTCTCGCGCAGCTCGACGCCGGGGCGCTCGATCAGGAGGTTCAGGTTGTCGTCGTCGTCGACCTCGAACACTTCCGGACAGACTTCCATGCAGCGCGCGTTCGCCTCGCACAGGTCGTAGTCGACCACGACTTTGAGACCCATCGGACCGCCCTCCGTTCGACGAGGGCCGCAACTGTACCACGCTCAAGCCGGGCCGCCGCCGTCCGAAATCGGAGGAGGCCGCGGCCTGTGTTAGCGTCGCGGCGGCGGGGCCGACTCGGTGCTGCGCGATCTCATCCGCACGCAGGTATTCGCACGCTTCCACGTCGCCCTCGGCGCGGCGATCGGGATGGCCGTCGCGATCCTGGCGGCGTGGGCCACGGCCGTGGCGGTGGGACCGGCGGCCGTGGACTGGCGGTGCATGGCGGCGCTCGCCGCCGCACTCGCCGCTGCCGGCGCGCTCGCGCTGCCGCGCGCCGTCGAGCGGTCGAAGGCGAGCCCGGGCGCGCGCGCCGGCCTGCGCGCCGCCTTCGGGATCGGCTTCTCCCTGCTCGTGCTGGCGGCCGGCATCGCCGCCTTCGCAGCGAGCCTGGGCGGGCTCGCGCTGCTCCTGGCGTCGACCGGGCTCTCCTCCGAGGCGGGCGCCGCGGCGTTTCGCGGCGGTAGCGCCGCGGTTGCGGCGGGGATCGCGGTCGCGCTGGCCTGGGGCTTCGGCGTCGAGCCGCGGCGGCTCGAGGTGACACACGTAGGAGTCAGCGTGACCGGCGTCGCTCCCGCGCTGCGGATCGCGCATCTCTCCGACCTGCACATCGGGAACGGGCTCGACGGCGCCCGGCTCGACGCGCTGGTCGATCGCGCCAACGGGCTCGCGGCGGATCTCGTCGTGCTGACCGGCGACCTCTTCGACTACGACCGGAGCGCCCTCGACGCCGGCGCGCGCGCGCTCGGGAGGCTGCGCGCCCCGCTCGGCGTGTTCTCGATCCTCGGCAACCACGACATCTTCGTCGGTGCGGAGCGGGTCGCGGCGGCGCTGGCCGAACGCGCGCCCGGCATCGCGCTCCTGCGCGACGCGTGGCGGCGCATCCCGACCGGTGCGCCCCTCTACGTCGCCGGCGTCGACGATCCCGGCCGCGACTGGACTGCCCGCGGGCGCGAGCTCCCGGCGATCACGGCGCTCGCGAGCTCGATCCCGAAGGACGGCCCCGCCATCCTGCTCGTGCACCGGCCCGACGCCTTCCCGCAGGCGGCTCGGCTCGGCTTTCCGCTCGTGCTCGCCGGCCACTACCACGGCGGGCAGGTGGCGATCGGCGCGCGCGCGAACGCCGCGCGACTCCTGAGCGCCTTCCCGCGCGGCCTGTACCGCGACGGCGCCTCGCAGCTCTACGTGAGCCGCGGCCTCGGCTTCGCCGGCCCGCGCATCCGCATCGGTGCGCGCCGCGAGATCGCGCTGCTCGAGGTCGGCGCCGGGCTCAGCGGGAGCTCTTCCCGGCCGGCTTCATCGCACTGACCTGCGTCACCAGCTTGTTGAAGGCGTCGAGCAGGGCCGCGGCGATCAGCTTCCCCTCGGCGGTGTTGCCGTAGCCGCTCACGCCGGCGAGACCGGCGACGCCGCCGCCGAAGCCGCCGAGACCCGACATGCCGCCGAAGTCGTGCACGCGGGCCGATCCCTCCGAGACGCCCACCTGCACGCCGCTCTGCGCGTCGGTCAGGAACAGCGTCGACTGCGCCTCCTTGATGCGCATGCTGCCCGCCACCGCGCCGGCGATCGCGCCGCCCGGTACGAGGCCCCCGAGCGCGGAGAGCGCGTTGCCTCCGCCGGCGTTCGGATTCGAGAAGATGATGTTGGGGGTGAGGAGGTAGTCGGTGGCCACCATGCGGCCGCGCGCGGTCTTGCTCCCCTTCTTGAGCATCCCGGCCTGCCGGAGGGCCTCCTCCTGCTCCATGTTGCGGAGCGCGACGCCGCGGTCGACGACCGTGAAGCAGTTCGACTGGGCCATCATGAGGCGCAGCAGGGGAAGCGGCGACTGGAGGCCGAGGCTCTGCAGGAGCGAGAGATCCTCGGAGGTCGCCTCCACCAGGGCCGCCGTGCCCAGCGGGCCCGCGCAGTGGGGGAGCTGCGGCGCCGCTCCCTGGCTGCCGGCGGCCCCCGCCGACCCCGTCACCATCGAGCCACCCTGTCCGAGTTCCGGTGTACCCTGGCAGCCCAACCAGGCGGCGGCTGCCACGGCGACGAGCGCGACCCGAAGGCTCGCGGCTCTCGGAGAGGACCCGATCTGCTCCCTGCGCTCCGGCTTCTCCTGCTCTCGCATCCTGGCTCCCCACGCCCTCTCGCCGTGAATGGATCTGCGGAATCGTGTTTACCCGCAGTCGTTCGCCCGAGTCAAGCGAAAGCTGAGCCGCGCGGCGGGTCGTCGGGGGAGGTCGAGGCGTGATCCGCGGCATCGCGCTCGGGCTGGTGGTGGGCGCGCTCTTCCTCGCGCTGGCGCTCTGGGGCGTGCCCGTCGACGAGCTCGGGCACGCCTTCGCACAGATGCGTTGGATCTACCTGGTCCATCTCGCCGTCGCGTTCGCGGTCCAGTACGGCCTGCGCGCCTGGCGCCAGATGGTGCTGGTGCGAACGCAGGCGCCCGCGACGAGCTACCGCACGCAGCTCGGCATCCTGATGATCGGCTTCTTCTGCGTGAACACCTTTCCCGCCCGCCTCGGCGAGGCGGTGCGCCCCTATCTCTTCTACGAGAAGGAGGGGGTTCCGCTCGGCGCGGGCTTCGGCCTCGTCTTCGTCGAGCGGCTGCTCGACGTCGTGGCGCTGTTCCTGACCGTGCTCGCCGTCCTCCTCTGGGTGGACGTGCCGGACCGGCGCATCGAGCTCGTCGGGCGCAGCGTCTCGCTGGTCGAGCTCGGGCGCGGCGCCGCGCTCCTGGTGCTGCCGCCGGTCCTGATCGCGCTCGTGGTGCTCGCCGTCTTCGGGCCCGCCGCGCTGCGCTTCGGCGAGCGCGTCGCGGCGTCCGTCGAAGCGCGCGTGCGCTCGGACGCGGTGCACCGCGCGATGCGTCTCGTGCTGCGCTTCGCGGAGAGCTTCGTCGAGGGCGTGGCCGCGCTGCGCAGCCCGCGCCGACTGGCCGCGCTCGGCGCGCTCACCGCGGCCATCTTCGCGAGCATGGGTCTCACGACGTTCTATCTGGCGCGCGCCTTCGGGCTCGAGTCGATGATCGGCTTCGGGCAGGGGATGGGCGTCCTCGCCGTCACCATGCTCGGGATCGCGCTGCCCGCGCCGCCCGGCTTCGCAGGCGTCTTCGAGGCGGCGGCGCGCGGCGGATTGGCGCTCTTCGGCGTGCAGGGCGGCGAGCTCGGCGCGCGCGCCCTGGCCTACGCGCTCGTCTTCCATTGGTGGCAGTTCCTGCTGATGGCGGCCGCGGCGGGCTACTTCCTGTGGCGCGATCGGGTGGGCCTCGGACGCCTGTTCCGCTTCGCCCGCGGCCCCGCCTCCGGCTCCTGAGACGCCGCGCGCTGGCGCGCCCGGGCGCCGGGCGTCATGCTGCGCCGATGCGGCCGGGACGCGTGTTGCTCGCGGCGGCGCTCGGCGCGCTCGCCGTCGGTTTCGCCGTCGCGCTGGCCGTGCCCGGTCCCCTGCACACCTACTTCCTCGAGTCCAACCTGATGCCTGTGCTCGAGGGTCAGGTCTATCGGAGCGCGCAGCCGGAGCCCGACGACCTCGCGCGCTGGATCCAGACGCTCGGCCTGCGCTCGATCCTGAACCTGCGCGGCGAGCTCGGAAACCGCCGGCTCCGCGAGGAGCGACACGTCGCGGCGTCGCTCGGAGTCGCGCACTACGACATCCACCTCGACGCGGACCGCATGCCGCCGGCGCCGCTCCTGCGCGAGGTGGTGGAGGTCCTCGACCACGCGCCGCGTCCCCTGCTCCTCCACTGCAAGGGCGGGGTCGAGCGCAGCGGGCTGGTCGGCGCCGTCACCGTGCTGCTCGCCGGCGGCGACCTCGACACCGCGCGTCACCAGTTCGACGTCTCCAAGGGCTTCGTCCCCTTCATCGCCAACTCGGACCTGCCGCGGGTGATCGACGAGTACGCGGCCTGGCTCGCGGCGCAGGGTGCGGAGACGACGCCGGAGCGCTTCCGCACCTGGGTGAAGGACGTCTATGCGCCGGGCTTCTATCGCGCGGTGATCGAGCCGCTGGACGTGCCCGCGGCGATCGAGCCCGGAGCGCCGCGGCTGCTGCACTTCCGCGTCACCAACGAGAGCCTGGAGCCGATCCCGTTCGGCCGCGAGGGCGGCCGAGGCGTGCACCTCGGCGCCAGGCTCGAGCCGCCGCCGGGCAGCGCCGCGAGCCCGGTCGAGCTGCGCGGGCTCGCCGTCGATCTGCAGCTCGCGTCCGGCGCGTCGGCAGAGCTCGCGCTGCCGCTGCCCGGTCTCGACGGCGCCGGCGCCTGGCGCCTCGACGTCGACCTGGTCGACGAGGGGGTCAAGTGGTTCGCGGCGATGGGCTCGCGTCCGCTCGTGCTTCCGCTCGTGGTGCGCGCGCCCGAGGCAGCGCGAGCCGCGCCGCCCGCGGCGCCCGCCCCGGCTGCGCGCGCCGCCGTGATCTACCCTGATCTGCGATGAGGAGCTTCGCGGAGCGCAACCGCTTCGGCCGCGTCGGCCGCATTCCCACGCCCACGCCGACGCCGCTCGGCGTCGGCGACATCAACAGCTACCTGCTGTTCCCTCCTTCCTTCGACGGCGGCGCCGGCATCACGCTGATCGACACCGGCGTCAAGACGGACGAGGCGTTCCAGGCGCTGCGGCAGGGGTTCAAGGAGTTCGGCGTCTCGCTCGAGCAGATCGACCGGATCCTGGTGACCCACGCGCACATGGATCACTTCGGCCAGGCGCTGCGGCTGCGCCAGCTCTCCGGCGCCCGCGTCTGGGCCTCGCGCGGCGAGGCCGCGCTGATGCGCACGCACTTCTCGCCGTCCGGGGACCGCCGCGCGGTGGTGCGCGAGTACTTCCGCCGCTGGGGCGTGCCGCTCGAGTGGTTCGATCGGGAGAGCGAGATCTCGGTGTTCGCCCGGAGGATCCAGGATCCGATCGAGGTGGACTTCCTGCTCGACGACGGCAACCGGCTCGAGATCGGCGACCTCCGGCTCACCGCGATCCATACGCCCGGCCACTGCGACGGGCACATCGTCTTCTACGAGCCCGAGCTGCGCATCCTGTTCTCGGGCGATCATCTGCTCACGGACATCTCGCCCGTCCCGCTCCTGGTGTTCCCCGAGGACGCGAGCGCGCCGCGGCCCAAGAGCCTGGTCCGCTTCATGCAGTCGCTGGCTCGGGTCGAGGGGCTCGACTGCGAGCTGGTGTTCCCGGCGCACGGCGACGTGATCCGCGATCACCGGAAGCTGATCGCCGGCTACCGGCTCCACCACGAGCGCCGCAAGCTCCAGATGCTGCGCCAGCTGCGCGAGAAGCCGAGCACCGCGTTCGAGCTCGCCGCGAAGCTCTTCCCGAAGCACTACCAGTCGCAGGTCTTCCTGGTCATGTCGGAGGTGATCGGCCACCTCGACCTGCTGATCGACGAGGGAAGCGTGACGCTCGAGGAGCGCGGCGGGCTCGAGGTCGCGCGCGCAGCCTGAGGGAGGAGGACGTCGATGTGGGTCAGCAAGGTGAACGAGCTGATCGGCTCTTCGCCCGACGGCTTCGAGGAGGCGGCGCGCTCGGTGATCGCGCGCGCCAACCGCACGCTGCGTGGGATCACCGGCGTCGAGGTGATCGAGAAGCGGGTCAAGATCGAGGGCGGCGGCATCCGCGAGTACCGGGTTCGGCTGCGCCTCGTGTTCGACATGGCGCCGGAGACGGTGCTGCACTGGTGACACACGGGTGTACGAACGCGTGAGGACGGGAGTCGATCCATGGCGATCGCGTCGGTCTCGACGATCACTTCGGCCTCGGCCGTCGGCTGGCAGGACGCCATCGAGCGGGGCTTCGAGCGCGCCAGCAAGACGCTGCGCAACATCACCGGCCTCCAAGTGCTGGAGGAGAAGGCACGCGTCGAGGATGGACGGATCACCGAGTACCTGGTGACGATGCAGGTGATCTTCATCCTCGAGGAACCGCGCGCCTGATCGCGATGGGTGTTCCCGCGATCGTCACGGCGGGGGATCGGCGGGCGGCGAAGGCGGTGTACGGCGAGAGCAAGCCGTACCTCGAGCTCGGCGGCCGCCCGCTCGTCGCCCACGTCGTCGCGGCGCTGCAGCGCGTGCCCGAGGTCTCGTCGGTCTGGGTGGTGGGGAATGCCGAGCGCCTTGCGCCCCTGCTCGGCGACCCGGCGATGAAGGACGAGCTACGCAAGCCGCTGCACGTCGTGCCGCAGTTCCGGAACCTCTACGAGAACGGATGGGAGACCTATCGCAGGCTGCTGCCCGGGGCGGGGCCGGAAGGTCGCGACCCGGGGCCGGAGGACGCGGACACCGCGGTGCTCTATGCGTCGGCGGACCTCCCGTTCGCGACGCCGGAGGAGATCTCGGCCTTCGCGCGCCAGAGCCTGGCGCTCGACTGCGACTACGCGCTCGGCCTGTGCACGGAGGCGTCGATGCGCGACTTCTATCCGGAGGCGCCCGGCGAGCCGGGGATCCGCATGGCGTACTTCAACCTCCGCGAGGGGCGCTACCGGCAGAGCAACCTCCATTGGATCAAGCCCGCCCGCATCGGCAACCGCCAATACATCGAGGAGATGTACGAGCACCGCTACCAGCGCCAGATCGGCCAGATGATCGCGCTCGGCTGGCGGCTGCTGCGGCTCCAGGAAGGGGGCCTCGCGGTGCTCTACTACTACGGGCTGATGCACCTCGCCGCGCTGGCCGATCGCTCGGGTCTGGCGCGCCTCTCCGACGCGATCCGCGCGCGGATCCCGATGTCGCGCGTCGAGGCGGGCTGCAGCGCGCTCCTGCGCGGGCGCTTCCGCTTCGTCGTGACGGAGGTCGGCGGCTCCGCCGTCGACATCGACAACGAGCACGACTACGACGCCGCGCGCGCTCGCTTCGACGTCTGGCGCGATCGCCAGCGGGAGCGCGCGGCGGCGCTGCTCGGTACGCCGGCGCTGGAGCGCGGCGGCAGCCGGGAGACCGCATGAGCGCCGGCGACCCGGTGCGTGCGGCGCGCCGCAGCGCGGCGTTGTTCGAGCTCCCGGAGCGCGGCTTGATCGACGTGCGCGGCTCCGATCGCGTCCGCTTCCTGCAGGGTCAGCTCACCGCCGACGTCGCTGCGCTCGACGCCGCGGGCCCGCGCTCGGGCTGCTACGCGCTCGCGCTGTCGCCGCAGGGCCGGATCGTCGTCGACCTGCACGTGATCGCGCGGCCCGATTCGATCTGGCTCGAGACCGACGCGGAGAGCGTTCCGGCGGCCATGGCGCGGCTCGCGAAGTACGTGATCGCCGACGACGTCGAGCTCGTCGACACCGGTCGCGAGCCGTCGCGCTTCGGGATCGAAGGGCCCCGCGCCGGCGACCTGCTGGAGGCGGCGGCCGGGGTGTGCCCTGCGCTCGCGCCCGAGAGCGCCGCGCCGCTGCGGATCGCGGGTGCGGACGTGCTGGCCGCAGCGTACGGCTGGAGCGGCGAGCGCGCGTTCCAGCTCTTCGTCCCGCGCGCGCAGGCATCGGCCGTCGGAGCGGCGCTGCGCGCGGCGGCCGCGGCGTGCGGCGCCGTGGAGGCGGGACCCGAGGTGCTCGAGGTGCTGCGGGTCGAGGCGGGCGTGCCTCGGGCCGGCCGCGAGCTCGGGCCCGACGTGCTGCCGGCGGAGGCGGGTGTGCTCGCGCGCGCCGTCTCCTTCACCAAGGGTTGCTACACCGGCCAGGAGGTGGTCGCGCGGATGGAGTCGCGCGGGCGGGTCGCCCACCGTCTCGTCGGCCTCGCCTTCGAGGAGCTGCCCGAGCTCGGCGCAGCACTCTCGGCGGGCGGCACGCGCGTGGGTGCGGTGACCAGCGCGGCGCAGTCGCCCACCGCAGGATCGATCGGCCTCGGCTACGTGCGAGCCGGCCACGAGGAGCCGGGGACCCGGCTCGAGGTCGGCGGCGCGGGCGCGCGCGTCGCGGCGCTCCCGTTCGTCTCGGTCCGCCGCGAGTGACCGTCGGGCGCTTCCCCGCGCGGCGCGGCTGGCTCGCCGTGTTCGCCAAGGCCCCGCGCTCGGGAGAGGTCAAGACGCGGCTCTGTCCGCCCTTCTCGCACGAGCAGGCGGCGGCGCTGTATCGGTGTCTCCTGGCCGACGGCCTGGAAGAGTCCGCCCACGCAGCGCGGGCGCTCGGACTCGAGCCGGTCCTCGCCGTCGATCCGCCCGAGGCCGTTCCCGAGCTGGCAGCGCTCGCCCCTCCCGGCTTCCGCGCCCTGCCCCAGCGCGGGGCCGACCTCGGCGCCCGCATGGCGCACGTTGCCCGCCAGGCCGCGGCGTCGGGGGCGCCTCTCGCCCTGCTGCGGGGAAGCGACAGCCCGACTCTCGCGCGCGCCGAGCTCGGCCACTGCGTGTGCGAGCTCGGGCGCACCGACCTGGTGGTGGGGCCCGATCGCGACGGCGGCTACCACCTGCTCGGCCTGGGACCGCGCGCGCTCTCGCGCGCAGGCGATCTGTTCGATCATCCGATGAGCACACCGACGGTGCTGCGCGACACCGTCGCGCGCGCCGAACGCGCGGGGCTCTCGGTCGGCCGCCTCGAGACGGGGTTCGACCTCGACTCGTTCGAGGACCTCCGCTGGCTCGCGGACGCCCGACACCGGGATGGGTCGATCCCGTGCCAGAGGACGCTCGGGTTCCTGGACGAACAGCGTTTGTGGCCGGCCCGATCCGCACTGGATGCGCGTCGCTTCTCGGACCCCGATTCGGGTACTTAGCCCCGCATTCGCGCCCCCCTAGGCCCACCTGTTGCACGACGAGCACAGCTAAGCTAGAGAGACCACGCGCACGCAGAATATGCGTAAAGTGCGCCTGTGCGGCTCCCGAATAGGGGCCTCGATCTTCGTGGGCCTCGATCTTCGTGGGCCTCGGCCCCTCGGGCCTTACCCGAGTCGGTCGTCGAGGGGTCGGAGTTCTCGGTGGAGGGGCTTCGCACGGTGCCCGGCATGTTACGCGGGATGGGTGGTGCCCGCGGCTTCGTCGCGGTCGGCCAGCCAATCCGGTGTCGGTCTGGAGGGAGCGGGCTCGTCAGGGGGGTGAGTTCGCAGCGCGCGAGATCGATGAGCGTGTCGATTTCGCCACATCCAGGTTTCTGACTGGATCCAGGCCGTCTCGAGGCACGCGACAAGGAGGGGTACGGATGCGATCGCGGTGGATCGTCGCGCTTTCGACTCTCGGCATCATCGGATTTGCTCTGTCCGGCCTCGCGCCGTCGGCCCGAGCGGACGACGACGCGACCCAGGCCCAGCTCAAGGCGATGCAGGACCGCATGCAGTCGATGGAGGACCAGCTCCAGGCTGCGAACAAGCGGGTGGACGATCAGCAGGATCTGATCCAGCGCTCGGGTCTCTCGGAGACGCGCGGGTCGAGCTCGGGCCTGCCGGGCTTCCTGGGGTCGATCGACATCGGCGGCTGGGTGTCGGCCAGCTACTTCTACAACGTCAACGACCCGAACGACCACCAGAACCCGGACGGCGGGCTCAAGAACACCAACATCGGCTTCTCGGGGCAGAACCCGCCGCCGAATAGCTTCGGCACGACTCAGTACAATCCCAATTCGCCGCAGTTCTACCCGACGACCCCGGACCACAACAGCTTCTCGCTCGATCAGCTCTGGTTCGAGATCGAGCGCAAGGTGAGCGAGGAGAACCGCGCCGGCTTCCGCGCGGACATCCTGTACGGCACGGCGGCGGGGCTGCTGCCGAACAGCTCGTTCAACGGCAATCGCGCGAGCTTCGACTCGACGTCGTCGTTCTACGTGCAGCAGGCCTACGTCCAGTACCTCGCACCGATCGGCAGCGGCATCACCGTGAAGGCCGGGAAGTTCGGCGACCTGCTCGGCGTGGAGCGCGCGGGGACGATCTACAACTGGAACATCACGCGCGGCACGATCTGGACGCTGTTCGAGCCGATCAACCACGTTGGCGTGTCCGTCGGCGGGCCGGTCGGCGACTCGGGCTTCGACTGGACACTGGCCGGCGTCAACGGCTTCAACCCGGACTCGCCCGACATCAACGACGGCAAGTCGGTGACCGGCCACCTCGGCTGGCACAACGATCAGCTCACCGTCGCCGTGAACGGCATCTGGGGCCCCGAGAAGTTCGGGAACGACGGGAGCCAGAACGGCGTCGCCAACGGGCTCATCAAGTGGACGCCCAACGACCGCTTCGGGATGTACCTGAACGGCGACTACGCCTGGGTGCAGGGCAAGTCGCAGGCCGCCTGGGGCCTCTCGCTGGCGGGCCGCTACGGGATCACGGACACCACCGGGATCGCGCTGCGCGGCGAGTACGCGCAGGACGTGCGGGGCTTCTTCGGCTTCACCGGCTGCGGCAGCGACTTCGGCAACCCCGCCTTCAGCGGGCAAGCGAACCTCTGCGGCAACACCGGGATCCAGACCTACGGCATCACGCTGACGGTCGACCATCTGCTGACGGACCAGCTCATGATCCGCGGCGAGGGCCGCTACGACTGGATCGGGAAGGACAACGGCAAGCAGGACGAGTTCTTCGAGAACAACCGCTACAACCTGGCGGGCAGCAAGAGCATGCCGAACGATCAGCTCGTGTTCGGCGTCGAGCTCGTCTACAACTTCAACAAGTTCGGTGGCAAGTAGCATCGGGCGATCCGTCGTGAGCGGATCCACCCGCCTTCCGAACCCGGCTTCCGGATGGGCGCGCGCCCACAAGGGCGCGCCCCCTCTCTCGTTTTGTGCGCCAGCACGCGCACAGCCCCTCTCGACCGCGGGCTGCCGCAGCGGTGGGCAGCCGAGCCTCATGGCACACCGTCGGAGCCGTCTCCGCGGCTCCGCGGCACGCCAGGCGCGGCATGGAAGCCCCAGTCATTGGCATGGCGATTGCTGCCGATACGCCCGGCGCCGGCTGCCCGGCGGGTCGATTGCAAAAAAGTGTTCGCAAGGGCTCTCCCGAAGCGCCTTGCGCTCCGTTAAGTTACGGGTCCGCGCGTTGAGGGGACGCGGTTCGAATTTCGCAGGATGATGCGAGAAGGAGGGGTTGAGATGCGTTCTCGGTGGACGGCCACATTGTTGGCCTTCGCCATGTTGGCCTTCGTTGGGCTCGCGCCGTCGGCCAGGGCGGACGACGACAGCACCCAGGCCCAGCTCAAGACGATGCAGGATCGCATGCAGTCGATGGAGGACCAGCTCCAGGCTGCGAACAAGCGCGTCGACGAGCAGCAGGATCTGATCCAGCGCTCGGGTCTCTCGGAGACACGCGGGGCGAGCTCGGGTCTGCCCGGCTTCCTCGGCTCGCTCGACATCAGCGGGTGGGCGGCCGCCAGCTACTTCTACAACGTCAACGACCCGAACGACCACCAGAACCCGGACGGCGGCCTCAAGAACACCAACATCGGCTACTCGGGGCAGAACGGCTCGGTGAACGGCGACAACGCGAATGCACCGGGCTTCTATCCGCTGCACCCGGACCAGAACAGCTTCTCGCTCGACCAGCTCTGGTTCGGGATCGAGCGGAAGATCAGCGAGGAGAACCGCGCTGGCTTCCGCGCCGACATCCTGTACGGCACGACGGCGGGGCTGCTGCCGAACAGCTCGTTCAACGGCAACCGCGCGAGCTTCGACTCGACGTCGTCGTTCTACGTGCAGCAGGCCTACATCCAGTACCTCGCGCCGATCGGCAGCGGCATCACCGTGAAGGCCGGCAAGTTCGAGACGCTGCTGGGCGTGGAGACGGCCGAGACGATCTACAACTGGAACATCACGCGCGGCACGATCTGGACGCTGTTCGAGCCGATCAACCACGTCGGCGTGTCGATCGGCGGACCGATCGGCGACTCCGGCTTCGACTGGACACTCGCGGGTGTCAACGGCTTCGCTCCGGACTCGCCCGACATCAACGACGGCAAGTCGGTGATGGGCCACCTGGGCTGGAGCAACAAGATGTTCACGGTTGCGCTGAACGGCATCTGGGGCCCCGAGAAGTTCGCCAACGACGGGAGCCAGAACGGCGTTGCCAACGCCTACATCAAGTGGAACCCGACCGACCGCTTCGGGATGTACCTGAACGGCGACTACGCCTGGCAGCAGGGCACGTCGGCAGCCGCGTGGGGCCTCTCGCTGGCGGGCCGCTATGGGATCACGGACAAGACCGGGGTCGCACTGCGGGCCGAGTACGCGCAGGACGTGAGGGGCTTCTTCGGCTTCACGGGCTGCGGCAGCAGCTTCGGCAATCCCGCGGATCCCGCCAACCCCAACTTCACAGGCGGTCCGAACGCCTGCGGCGCAACGGGGATCCAGACCTACGGCATCACGCTCACGGTCGACCATCAGCTCACCGACCAGCTGATGATCCGCGGCGAGGGTCGCTACGACTGGATCGGGAAGGACAACGGCAAGCAGGACGAGTTCTTCCAGAACAACCGCTACGACCTGGCGGGCAGCAAGAGCATGCCGAACAACCAGCTCGTGTTCGGCGTCGAGCTCGTCTACAACTTCAACAAGTTCGGGGCCCAGTAGAGCGCTTCTGGGACCCGGTTCGAGCGCCTGGGGGCGCGGTCCGCGAGGACCGCGCCCCTTCGCATTTCGGGGCGCCGCTGCCGCGACCCTGGGCAGGGCTGCACAACATTGTCGCAAACAGCCCCTGTCTGCAGCCGTCGGCGGGCGCCTCCCGCGCCCTGAGCCGCGCCAACCCTGGCACGCCCCTTGCTCCGCCCGCTGTGGGACCACCGGCGGTGTGCCGGGCCTCGCACGCCGCGAGGACGTGATACCGTTGGCCCGGCCGCAGCCCACCCCGGTGTCGGGGTGGTGCCGAGAGACATCGCGTTCCCCCGAGCCGAGGACCGCGCCGCGCTAGCCGCGGGGGGGTCCCTGAGAGAGGACGGCCATGCGCAAGGTCGAAGCGATCATCAAGCCCTTCAAGCTCGACGAGGTGAAGGAGGCGCTGCAGGCGGTGGGCGTGCAGGGCATGACGGTGTCGGAGGTCAAGGGCTTCGGCCGCCAGAAGGGCCACACCGAGCTCTACCGCGGCGCCGAGTACGTCGTCGACTTCCTGCCGAAGATCAAGCTCGAGATCGCCTGCAGCGACGACATGGTCGACAAGATCGTGCAGGCGATCGTGCAGGCGGCCAACACCGGGCGCATCGGCGATGGCAAGATCTTCGTCTACGCGCTGCAGGACGTGATCCGCATCCGGACCGGCGAGAGCGGTCCCGAGGCGGTCTGACCCGCGTTTCCCGAGAACCCCCAACCGCGGCCCGAGGCCCGAGGAAAGGAAAGACGTCCGCAATGTCCCTGAAGAACGGCAAGGAAGTCCTCGACTTCGCCAAGAAGAACAACGTCGTGATGGTCGACTGCCGCATCATCGACCTCCCTGGTCTCTGGCAGCACTGCTCGCATCCGATCGGCACGCTCCAGGAGTCGACCTTCCAGGACGGCTACGGCTTCGACGGCTCGTCGATCCGCGGCTGGAAGGCGATCAACGAGAGCGACATGCTGATGATCCCGGACCCCACGAGCGCCTTCATCGATCCGTTCCTGGCGCATCCGACGCTGGTCCTGATCTGCGACGTGGTCGACACGCTCACGCGGCAGCCCTACGACCGCGACCCGCGCAACGTGGCGAAGAGAGCCGAGCTCTACCTGAAGCAGAGCGGCATCGGCGACACCGCGTACTTCGGTCCGGAGGCCGAGTTCTTCGTGTTCAACAGCGTGCGCTTCGGCTCGGGGCCGAACGCTGGCTTCTACCGGATCGACTCGAACGAGGCGATCTGGAACACGGACCGCGAGGAGGATGGAGCCAACCTCGGCTACAAGATCCGCCACAAGGAGGGCTACTTCCCGGTTCCCCCGCACGACACGCAGCAGGATATCCGGACCGAGATGTGCCTCGAGATGCAGAAGATGGGGATCGAGATCGAGACCCAGCACCACGAGGTGGCGACCGGCGGCCAGGCCGAGATCGACATGGTCTTCGACACGCTGGTGTCGATGGCGGACAAGCTGCTGAAGTACAAGTACGTGGTCAAGAACGTGGCGCACCGCCACGGCATGACCGCGACCTTCATGCCCAAGCCCCTGTTCAAGGACAACGGCTCGGGCATGCACACGCACCAGTCGATCTGGAAGGACGGCAAGCCGCTCTTCGCGGGGAGCGGCTACGCCGGGCTCTCCGACCTGGCGCTCTGGTACATCGGCGGGGTGCTCAAGCACTCGCGCGCGATCGCGGCCTTCAGCAACCCGACGACCAACTCGTACAAGCGGCTGGTTCCGGGCTACGAGGCCCCGGTGAACCTGGCGTACTCGTCGCGCAACCGATCGGCGGCGTGCCGGCTGCCCACCTACTCGCAGAGCCCCAAGGCGAAGCGCGTGGAGGTCCGGTACCCGGACCCGGCCTGCAATCCGTACCTCGCGTTCGCGGCGATGCTGATGGCCGGGATCGACGGCGTGCTCAACAAGATCCACCCCGGCGAGCCGCTCGACAAGAACATCTACGCCCTCTCGGCGGAGGAGGCAAAGGGTGTTCCCACCATGCCGGGCAGTCTCGAGGAGGCGATCCGCGAGCTCGAGGCCGATCACGACTTCCTGCTCCAGGGAGGGGTGTTCACCGAGGACCTGCTGGACACCTGGGTCTCCTACAAGCGGGAGAACGACATCGATCCGGTCCGGCTCCGCCCGCATCCGCACGAGTTCGAGCTGTACTTCGACGTCTGAGCCGGACGTCCCAGCACCCCGAGCAGCCCCGTCGGTCCGTGCGACCGGCGGGGCCCTCTCGCTTCCAGCCTGCCCAGCCCCTGAGCACGCGCGCCCACCGGCAGCCCAGCGGCGGCGCGATCGGCCTCGTCTCGCATTGCGTCGGAGCGCCTCGCCTCGGCACGTCGATTGCTCCTGCATTCCAGGTCGTCCCCGGATCCGCGCGGAGGAGGTATGGCGCGCACCCAGGTCGCGGCCCCGGCGCGGCGCATGTCGTCGCGCGACGCGGGCTTCCTATATCTCGAGCGTCCCAACGCGCTGCTCCACATCGGCTGCGTCGCGGTGGTCGACGGGTGCCTGCCTCGCGACGAGCTCGTCGCCCGGGTCGAGCGCCGCCTTCCCCGCATGCGCCGCTACGCGCAGCGCGTGACGCCCGTGCCGCTCTCGCTGGACCACCCGACCTGGGAGGACGATCCCTCGTTCGACGTCCGGCGCCACGTGCACCGGTGGGCGCTTCCCGAGCCCGGCGGCGAGGCGGAGCTCGCCGAGATGGTCGCCTCCCTCCTGGCGCAGCCGCTCGACCGCGCGCGCCCGCTCTGGGAGATGCACGTGATCGAGGGGCTCGACGGCGGCCGCTCGGCGATCTTCCAGAAGGTGCATCACTGCATGGTCGACGGGCTGGCGGGAGCCCAGCTCCTCGAGACCCTGCTCGACCCCACACAAGAGACCCACGACGAGCCTGCGCGACCGATGGCGCTGGCGCCGCTTCCCCCCGTCGCGGAGCGCGCAGGCCGAGCGATCGCGGACGGCGTGCTCGGACAGCTCCGGCTGCTCGGCGGTGCGCTCGAGGCGGTCCGCGGGCCGGCGGCTGCGCGCCGCGTGGCGAGCCGACTGCGCGACGCGGCGTGGTCCGCCTTCCAGCTCGCGGCACGCGGGATCCCGGTGATGCCCTGGAACGAGCGCATCGGATCGGCGCGGCGGGTCTCCTTCACGCGGCTCCCGATGCGCGGGGTCCGCCGCATCCGTGCCGCGTGCGGCGGCACGGTGAACGACGTCGTGCTCTCGGTGCTCGCCGGCGGGCTGCACCACTATCTGGTCGCGAACGGGTTTCCGACGCGTGGCCTCGAGCTCGTCGCGCTGGTTCCGGTGAGCCTGCGCGACGCGCGCTCGGCCGCCGCGCTCGGCAACCGCATCTCGGGGATGCTGGTGCCCCTCTGCGTCGACGTACTCGAGGAGCGGCCGCGCCTCGCCGCGACCCGAGCCATCACGGAGCGGCTCAAGACGAGCGCGGCCTGGACGGGGCTGGACGCGCTGCTCGGGGCGCTCGACGGCCTTCCGGCTCCGCTCGTCGCGTGGGCCGGCGCCGGGCTCCGGCCCGGCCGCCTGGCTAACCTCGTCGCGACGAACGTGCCCGGTCCGCGCGAGACGCGCTGGCTCGCCGGCCGGCGGGTGGAGGCACTGTATCCGATCGTGCCGATCATCGACGGGATCGGGCTCGGGGTGGCGGTGTTCTCGTACGACGAGGCGCTGCACGTCGGGCTCAACGCGGACGCCGTCCTGCTCCCGGACCTCGACAAGCTTCGACACGGGATCGAGACGGCCTTCGAGCGGCTCGTGCGGGGCGTGTGATGGTGCCGCGACGGCGTGTCGGAGAGCTCATGAATCCGGACGTGGTCTCGCTGCGGCCCGACATGACGGTGCCGGAGGCCCAGGATCTGCTCGCGCGACGCTCGGTGTCGGGCGCACCCGTCGTCGATGCGCGCGGGCGCGTGCTCGGCGTCGTGTCGCAGAACGACCTGGTGCGCAGCACCGCGCACCCGGACACTGCCGCCAAGTCCGGTCAGTTCTTCACGAGCGTCGAGGAGTACGAGGAGCTCGGGCTGACCCGCGTGGCGCCGTCGTCGCAGCGTGTGGCCGACGTGATGAGCCGGCGTGTCTACCACGTGGGTCGCGACGCCAGCGCGGCCGTGGCGGCGAACATCATGCGCGAGCGCCACATCCATCGCTTGCTGGTCCTGGACAAGGGCGTCCTGGTCGGCGTGGTGACCTCGCTCGACCTGCTCCGGGTGGTCGAGGAGGTCTGCTAGGAGGCCGACTCGAGAGTTGGCCTCCGCGCAGCGAAGGCGAAGTCTTCGGAGCCGAGCGAAGTCAGCAGCTAGCCGAGGCCCAGCACCGACTCCATCCCGTACAGTCCGGGTGGGCGGCCCCGCAGCCAGCGGGCCGCACGCAGCGCGCCCGCGGCGAAGTGATCGCGCGTGGCGGCCCGGTGGGCGAGCTCCAGGCGCTCGCCGCGGCCGACGAGCAGCACCGTGTGCTCGCCGGGGTTGTCGCCGCCGCGCAGCGCCATCACGCCGATCGAGCCGGGCCGGCGCGGGCCGATGTCGCCCTGTCGCGCCGGCACCGCGGCGCTGCCGGGATCCTGGCCGCGCGCCGCGGCGACGGCCGCTGCGAGGCGGAGCGCGGTGCCGCTCGGCGCGTCGCGCTTGGCCGCGTGGTGGAGCTCCACGATCTCGGCGTCGAAGTCCGGACCGAGGAGGCGCGCCGCCTCTCCGACCAGGTGGACCAGCGCATTCACGGCGACCGAGAAGTTGGGGGTCGCCACGATCGGGATGCGCGCGGAGAGCCGCTCGATCTCCGCGCGCTGGGCGTCCGAGAGGCCCGTCGTGCCGCACACGTAGGCCACGCCGAGATCCGCCGCCGCGCGCAGCGCCCGGAGCGTCGAGTCCGGGGTGGAGAAGTCGATCGCGACGTCGGCGCCGCCGAGGGAGCGCTTCGGATCGTCGGTCACCACCACGCCGTCCAGCTCGCGCCCGAGCCCGGGGTGGCCCGACGCCTCGAGCGCGCCGACCAGCTCGACATCGGGCGCTGCCGCGACCGCGGCGCGCAGGCACTCACCCATCCGCCCGAGCGCGCCCACCGACGCCACCCGGAGCCGCGAGGGAGGCGCGCTCAAAGGAGCCCGTGCTCCTTCATCACGACGTGCAGGCGCTCGCGGTTCGCGTCCGAGATGGGCACCAGCGGGAGCCGCAGCTCCTCGAGGATCAGGCCGCGCATCGCGAGCGCGGCCTTCACCGGGATCGGATTGGTTTCGATGAAGAGCGCATCGATGAGCGGGAGCAGGCGCAGGTGCGCCTGGCGCGCGCGCGCCAGATCGCCCGCGCGGAAGGCGCGCACCAGCTCGACCACCTCGCCGGGCGTGACGTTCGAGACGGTGGAGATGACGCCGCGACCCCCGATGGCGAGGATCGGCAGCGCCACCGCATCGTCGCCCGCCAGCACCGAGAAGTCGGACGGACAGCGGGCGACCACCCGGGAGACCTGCGCGAGGTCGAGGCTCGCCTCCTTGCAGCCGACCACCTGATCCAGCTCGGCGATGCGCGCCATCGTCTCCGGCAGGATGTTCGACGCCGTGCGGACGGGGATGTTGTAGACGATCAGCGGGAACGACGTCCGGCGCGCCACCTCGGCATAGTGGGCGTAGATGCCCGCTTGGGTCGGCCGGTTGTAGTACGGAGAGATCAGGAGCGCGCCGTCGGCGCCGGCCTCCTTGGCGTGCAGCGTCAGCGCCACGGCCTCGCGCGTGCTGTTCGACCCGGTGCCGGCCAGCACCTGGACGCGACCGCGCGCCGCGGCGACGGCGACCTCGACCACGCGCTGGTGCTCGGCGTGCGAGAGCGTTGCGGCCTCGCCCGTCGACCCGCACGGCACCACCCCGTCGACGCCGGCCGCGATCTGGATCTCGATCAGCTCCTGCAGCGCCCGCTCGTCGACCGCACCGTCGCGGAAGGGCGTCACCAGCGCGGTCAGGACTCCGTCGAACACCCTACGCTCCTCCGCCGCCCGGCGCCCTGCCCGCTGGATCATCGAGCCGGCCCTCTGGGTCATCAAGCTTGATCCGCCCCGAGAACACCTCGGCGGCGGGTCCCGTCATCGTGACGCCGGCGTCCGCGGCGGGCCAGGCGATCTGCAGGGCGCCCCCGCGCAGCTCGACGGACAGCTCGCGATCGGCGACACCGCGCAGGATCGAGGCCACCGCGGCGGCGCAGGCGCCGCTCCCGCACGCCAGCGTCTCGCCGGTGCCGCGCTCCCAGGTGCGCTGGCGGAGGCGATCCCGCCCCACGACCTGGATGAACTCCACGTTGACGCGGTTCGGGAACGCCGGATGGTGCTCGATGCGCGGGCCGAGCGACGTCACCGGCGCCTCGTCGACGTCGTCGACGAAGAGCACGGCGTGGGGATTGCCCATCGATACTGCGGTCACGCGCCAGGTCGCGCCGCCGACCTCGAGCGGGGCGTCGACGACCGGCCCGTCGCCCGTGCCGAGTCGGGTGGGGATCTTGGCGGGCGCGAAGATCGGCCGGCCCATCTCGACACGCACCCGGTCGGCGCCCGCCCAGCTCGGCCGCACCACGCCTCCGAGCGTCTCGACCGCGAGCTCCTGCTTGTCGGTGAGCCCGCGGTCGCGCAGGTACTTGAACACGGCGCGGATGCCGTTGCCGCACATCTCCACCTGCGAGCCGTCGGCGTCGTAGATCTCCATGCGCACGTCGGCGACCCGCGAGGGCCGCAGCACCAGGATCTGATCCGCCCCGACGCCGAAGTGCCGGTCCGCCAGCCTGCGCGCCAGGCCTTCGATCGGCGGGAGCACTCCGCGCAGGCCGTCGAGCACGACGAAGTCGTTGCCGGCACCGTGCATCTTCGTGAACTCGAGCCACTGCGTCATCGATCGGGCTCCGCTGGGTCCGAATCGTCGTCGTCGTCCATCGGCCCGGGAACGCCCTGCGCCCCGGTCACTCCCGTTGCCGGCTCGCTTGCCGCAGGAGGAGTCGTCGCCGCGGGCGCCGTCCCTGCCGCCGCTCCAGCCGCCGGCGCTGTTCCGGCCGCGGGTGCCCCGGCCGCGGGAGCTGTCCCTCCGGCGGCGGCGGGGGACGGGAGCGGATGCGTCCGCTGGGGCGGACCGTACCTCCCGCAGCCAGCGGCCGCGAGGGCGGCGCCGACCATCGCGACGGCGATCCCGGTGCGGCGTCTCAACCCGCGTCCTCCCCCTCGGCCGCCAGCGCCTCCGCCTCGGCGGCCAGCTCCGCATCCGTGTGTGCCAGCGCCTCGACGACCCGCGCGCGCGCGGTCGCGCCGGGAGCCGATCGGCGTTCGAGCGCCCCCTCGAGCGTGAGCAGCTCGGTGGCGGCCGCCGGGAACGCCGGGTGGAACGCACGCAGGTCCTCGCGCGAGAGCGAGCGCAGATCGATCTGCTTGGCGACGCAGTGGCCGACCACGCGTCCCACCGCCTCGTGCGCCTCGCGGAACGCGACGCCCTCCCGCACCAGCGTCTCGGCCAGGTCGGTGGCGAGGAGCATCGGGTCCTCGGCCGCGGCGCGCATCCGCTCGTGGCGCACGGTGAGGGTCGCGAGCGCGCCCGCCAGCACCGAGAGCGAGTCGCGCAGCGTCGCAGCCGCGTCGAACACCGGCTCCTTGTCCTCCTGGAGGTCGCGATTGTAGGCGAGCGGGAGGCCCTTCACGACGCTGAGGAGGGCGACGAGGTCGCCGATTACGCGACCCGTCTTGCCGCGCACCAGCTCCGGCACGTCCGGATTCTTCTTCTGCGGCATCAGGCTCGAGCCGGTCGAGTAGGCGTCGGCGAGCTCGACGAAGCCGAACTCCGCGGTCGACCACAGCACGAGCTCCTCGGCCAGCCGCGACAGATTCACCATCGCGATCGCGCAGGCGGCGGCGAACTCGAGCGCCGCGTCGCGCGAGGCCACCGCGTCCAGGCTGTTGCGCGAAGGCCCCTCGAAGCCGAGCGCTGCGGCCGTCTCGTCGCGATCGATCGGGAGCGTGGTGCCCGCCAGCGCGGCGGACCCGAGCGGCGAGCGGGCCAGGCGGCCGCGCAGGTCGCGGAAGCGCGCCGCGTCGCGCCCGAGCATCTCGACGAAGGCGAGCCAGTGGTGCGCGAGCCGCACCGGCTGGGCGCGCTGGAGATGCGTGTAGCCCGGCAGCACCGTGTCGACGTGCTCGTGTGCGCGGCGCACCAGCACGTGACGCAGCTCGAGGATTCCATGACGCGCTGCGAGCGCGGCGTCCCGCAGATAGAGCAGGAGGTCGGTGGCCACCTGGTCGTTGCGGCTGCGGCCGGTGTGGAGCCGGGAAGCGACCGCCCCGACCCGCTCGCGCAGGCGCGCCTCGATGTTGGTGTGGACGTCCTCGAGGCGCGGATCGAAGACAAGCGAGCCGGCCTCGATCTCGCCTGCGATGGCGGTGAGGCCCTCGACCAGCGTCTCGGCATCCGCTTTCGGGATCACGCCGGTGTGGCCGAGCATGCGCGCGTGGGCGATGGAGCCGCGCACGTCATGGCGCGCCAGCGCGCGGTCGAAGTGCACCGAGGCGGTGAAGCGTTCGACCGCGGGATCGGTGGCCTCGGAGAAGCGGCCGCCCCAGGGCTTGTCTGACTGCCCCATGTGCGGAATCTCGGAAAGCCCCTAGCCTTCTGCAAGTCGCCCGCTCGAGCCGCCCTCCTGTGGCCCCGGGCGTTCCCCCCAGACGGCGTCGAAGGTTGCGGGGTGCGGCTGCGTCCACTCCGCGTTCACCCTGCCGAGCCGATACGGTCGCTGGAGGACGCGGATGCGGCAGCGGGGAGGTCGCTTGCCCAGGTCGGCTGCCAAGCGCGACGCGGGCGCCGCGCGCGAGGACGCGCCGCGTCGGCGAGGCCTCGGGCTCTGGCGCGCGATCGCCATCTCGGCGCTCCTCCTCGCCTTCGGCGTCGGCGTCTTCGCCGCCCGCGCCGTGGTACGGCTCGACCGCGTGGTGCAGGAGCGCTTCAGCGGCCGGCTCTTCCGGGTGCCGTCGAGGGTCTACTCTGCGCCGACCATCGTCTACGCGGGCCTCGATCTCGATCGGGCCGACCTGCACGGGACGCTCCGCCGCCTGGGCTATCGCGAGGCCGCCGCGGACGCCGTCGACGAGCCCGGCACCTACGCCTGGGAGAGCGGGCGCATCCTGCTCTACGTGCGCGCCTTCGAGCACCCGACGCGCCCCGAGCCGGCGCACCGCATCGAGCTGCGCCTCGCAGGGACCCAGGTCGACGAGATCCGCGACACCGCGTCCGGTCGCGAGCTGGCCGTGGTGATGCTCGAGCCCGAGCTGGTGGGCGCCTACTACGGCCCGGATCACGAGCAGCGCGAGCTGGTGCGCCTCGGCGAGCTGCCGCGGCATCTGGTCGACGCGGTGCTGGCCGTCGAGGACCAGCGCTTCGAAGAGCACCATGGCATCGATCCCGTCCGCATCGTCGGCGCGCTCTGGGCCAACTTGCGCGCCGGCGGCATTGCGCAGGGCGGAAGCACGGTCACCGAGCAGCTCGTGAAGAACTTCTTCCTGACGCCGGAGCGCACGTTCGGTCGCCGGCTGAAGACCGCCGTGATGTCGTTGATCGTCGAGGCCCGCTACAGCAAGGACGAGATCCTCGAGTGCTATCTGAACGAGATCTACCTCGGGCAGCGGGGCTCGACGGCGATCCACGGCGTCGGCGAGGCGTCGCACTTCTACTTCGGGAAGGCGGCGCGCGACCTGCGGGTCGACGAGGCCGCGCTCCTCGCCGGGCTGATCCACAGCCCCGGCGGCGACTCCCCCTTCGCCGATGCGGAGCGAGCGCGCGCGCGCCGCGACCTGGTCCTCGGGCTGATGCTGTCCCAGGGCCGGCTCGACCAATCGAGCTACGACGTGGCCCGCGCACAGCCGCTCGCGCTGGCGCCGCGCACCCCGGAGCCCCGCGAGACCCGCTACTTCCTCGACGCCGTCCGTCGCCAGCTCCCCGAGGTCTACGTGCGCGAGACGCTCGCGAGCGAGGGCCTTCGGATCTACTCGACGCTCGACCTGCGGCTCCAGCAGCGCGCGGCGGTCGCCCTGCACGACGGGCTCGATGCGCTCGAGCGCCAGCTCCGCGGCCTGCGCGTCGAGGACGGACCGCGGATCCAGGGCTGCCTCCTGGCGCTCCGCCCGCAGACCGGCGAGGTGCTCGCCCTCGTCGGCGGGCGCGACTACGGCGAGACCCAGTTCGACCGCTGCACGCAGGCGCGCCGCCCCGCAGGGAGCGCATTCAAGCCGTTCGTCTACATCGCAGCTCTCGAGGCGACGAATCCGCCGCCGGTCATCACCCTCGCGAGCACCCTCGACGACAGCCCGCTCACGCTCCACACGCCGTCGGGCGACTGGTCGCCGGTGAACTACGACCACAAGTTCCACGGCCGTGTGTCGGTGCGCACGGCGATCGAGCACTCGATGAACGTCGCCACGGCGCGGCTCGCGCAGGCGGTCGGCATCGAGCGCGTCGTCGACGTAGCGCGCCGCCTCGGCATCGAGAGCGATCTCGACCCCGTCCCGAGCCTGGCGCTCGGCGCCGCCGACCTGACGCCGCTCGAGCTGGCGCGCGCCTACGCCACGATCGCCAACGGCGGCATCCGCCCCGAGGTGCGCTTCTTCGAGGATCTGACGGAGCCGGATGGGCGCGTGCTGGAGCGCCGCTCGGTCGCCTTCGAGCGCGTCCTCGACCCGGGGACCGCGTTCCTCGCGACCTCGCTGCTCGAGGGCGTCGTCGACCGCGGGACCGCGAGCGCGATCCGCAAGTCGGGCCTGCGCGGACCGCTCGCCGGGAAGACGGGGACCACCAACGACTCCAAGGACGCGTGGTTCGTCGGCTTCACCCCCGATCTCGTCGCGGTGGTCTGGGTCGGCTTCGACGACCCGCGCGGGATGCGCTACCCGGCCGCGCGCCTCGCCGTTCCGATCTGGCAGCGCTTCATCCAGGACGCGACGGGCGGCCAGATCCGCGGCTCGTTCGTGCCGCCGCCCGAGGTGCGCGCCGTCGACATCGATCCGGAGACCGGCGCGCTCGCGCTCGACGGCTGCCCGCGCCGGCAGCCCGAGTACTTCATCGCCGGAACCGAGCCGAGCACGAGCTGTCCGGGCGGCGTCGTGCCGGTGCTGGCCGGGGAGGAGTCCCCGCACGCCGAGCCGGGCGCGCCGAACGGCGGCTCGGGCGGCCCCGGTCGGCCGACCTGGCTCGGGCGCATCGTCGAGCGCCTGTTCGGCGGCCCGTAGTGATCTCGCAGCGCGCGCCCCGGCTCGCGCTCGCGGCGCTCGTGTCCTCCCTCGGCCTGCTCGCGGCCTGCGCGTCGGGCCCGCTGCGGCCGACGTCTCCGAGACGGCCGACACCGCTCCCGGAGCAGCGGATGCCGCCGGGTGAGGTCGTGCCGATCCGACTCACCAGCGTCGCGGGCACGGGAGACGCCGCGCGCCGCGCGTCGACGCGCCTCGCCGTCGAAGGGCTCGACGCCGACGCCTCGGCGCAGCCCGCGCTCGCCGCCGACCGCTACGCGCGCGCGCTCCAGGTCGACCCGACGAATCCGTGGGTGTATCTCGCGCTCGCGCGCCATCGACTCGACGAAGACCGTCCGGTCGACGCGCTCTCCGCGCTCGACCAGGCCGAGTCGAGGTTGCGCGCCGAGGGCGCCGTATCCCCGGGCGTCGAGGTCGACCTGATCGGGCTGCGCGGTGCAGCGCTCGTCGCGTCCGGCAAGGCGGAGCGCGGCGAGCCCCTGCTGCGCAACGCCGCGCAGAGCGCGCCCGAGGTGTGGGGCGACGGGCGCCTGGATCCGGCGGAGCTCCGATAAGAGCTGGAGGTCCGTCCTCTCCGGGCAATCAGATCGGCTGGAGTATCGGCCAGTGCCTGCGAAGCAGGCGCACGCAGCGAGCCGAAGGCGAGCGAAGTCAACGGATGCCGCCCCGCGGGTCGTGTGATAGCCTGCGCGTCGCATGCCGCCGAAGACGAAGATCTTCCTCGGCGCCTTCCTCGTCGTCGCCGTCCTCGACCAGGCAACCAAGCTCTGGATCTCGAGCACGATGTCGTTCGCCGATCGCCTTCCGATGATCGACGGCTTCTTCTACATCACCAACGTGCGGAACCGCGGGGCGGCGTTCAGCCTCTTCGCCGAAGCGCCCGCGCCGGTGCGGCTCACGCTGTTCATCGGCATCACGCTGGTCGCGATCGCGCTGATCGTCTCGTTCTACCGCCGCCTCGCCCCCGGGGACCGACTCTCCGCGCTCTCGCTCGGAATGATTCTCGGCGGCGCCGTCGGAAACCTGATCGATCGAGTGGTACGCGGCGAGGTGGTCGACTTCCTCCACTTCCGACTGTGGGGCGGCTACGAGTGGCCGGACTTCAACCTCGCCGACAGCGCGATCGTCGTCGGTGTGGCGTTCCTCATCGTCGAGCTTCTCGCCACCGAGGGGGAGACGCGTTCCGACCCCGCGGGAGTCGAGCCCGGCGCCTGAACGCGCGTCGCGCGCGATTCTCTCCGCAATCTTCGGGACGTGCGGGCGAGAGCGCAGACTCTTCTTGGTGTAGCCCTATCTGGTACCGGCAAAAAACCGAGTTCACGTTGCCGACTTCTTGTTGACACCCAATCAGACGCGTGTAATACAGGGGCGCCACCGACGAGGAGGGGCCCCGTCGCGGCATCTTCTTCCATCGACCTTCTTCCACGACCACGGGTTTCGAGACGGAGCGCGTCCGGGTCCGCGGGTCCTGCAAAGGGCGTGTCGATGCAACGGGCCAAGAGCGAGTACGCGATCCAGACCGTCAGCAATGCGCTCCGCCTCCTCGAGGCGTTCGAGGGCGAGGAGGAGCTCGGGGTCACCGACCTCGCCAAGCGGCTCAACCTGCACAAGAACAACGTCTTTCGCCTGCTCGCCACCCTGGAGCAGAAGGGCTACGTCGAGCAGGACGAGAACGAGTGCTATCGGCTGGGGAACAGCTGCCTCCAGCTCGCCCACGCCTTCTCGCGTACGCGCGCGCTCACCCGCCTCGCCCGGGCGGTGCTCGAGGGGCTTGCGCGCGAGACCGGCGAGACCGCGCACCTGGGCGTGCTGCGGGAGTTCGAGGTCGTGCATCTCGACGGCGAGCAGGCGCAGGATCTGGTCGTGACGGCGCTTCGGGTGGGCCAACGTCTGCCCAGTCACTGCAGTGCGCTCGGCAAGGTGCTGCTGGCCTGCGCGCCTTCGTCCACCCTCGAGAGCTACGACCGGCAGGTCGCCTCGAAGGGCATCGCCGCGCGCACCGACGAGACGATCGTCGATCGCGACAAGCTGATCGAGCACCTGCGCCGGGTGGCGGCGCAGGGCTGGGCGCTCGACCTGGAGGAGTGCGGGCGCGGCCTCGCCTGCGCGGCGGCGCCCGTGCACGACGGCTCGGGGCGCATGCTCGCCGCGCTCTCGGTCTCCGGCCCGTCGTTCCGGCTCGATCGCGACGAGCTCGAGAGCCGCATCGTGCCGGCCGTCGTAAGCGCCGCGAGCCATCTCTCGCGGCGGCTCGGCAGCGCGCTCTAGACCCGCCCGCTCCGACGCAAATCGCCAGAATCAAAGCGGAATCGAGGCCCGCTCGCGGGGCGGGTCCGCTTCGCGGTGGATCCCTCGATCTGATAGACTGCCGCCCCCATCGCCATTCGTCGCGGTGACGCGGCGCCGGATCGCGAGCGAGACCGAGAGAAGCAGCCGAAGCCGTGATCACCAAGGAACAGGCACTCGCGTACCACGCCGAGGGGCGGCCCGGGAAGATCCAGGTCGTTCCAACCAAGCCGACGCTCACCGCCGACGACCTCTCGATGGCGTACACCCCGGGCGTGGCCGAGCCGTGTCGCGAGATCGCCAAGGATCCGGAGCGGGTGTATCGCTACACCGCCCGCGGCAACCTCGTCGCCGTGGTCACCAACGGCACCGCGGTGCTCGGCCTCGGCAACATCGGCGCCCTCGCCGGCAAGCCGGTGATGGAGGGCAAGGGGGTCCTCTTCAAGCGCTTCGCCGACGTCGACGTGTTCGACATCGAGATCGCCAGCGAGGACCCCGAAGAGGTGATCCGCGTCTGCCAGCTGATCGCCCCGACCTTCGGCGGGATCAACCTGGAGGACATCCGGGCGCCGGAGTGCTTCGAGATCGAGCGCCGGCTCGTCGAGACGCTCGACATCCCGGTGTTCCACGACGACCAGCACGGGACGGCCATCATCTCGGGCGCGGCGCTGCTGAACGCGCTCGAGCTCACCGGGAAGAAGGTGGGCGAGGTGAAGGTGGTGTTCTCGGGGGCGGGTGCCTCGGCCATCGCCTGTGGCCGGTTCTACAAGGATCTGGGCGTGCGGGCGGAGAACATCACCCTGGTCGACAGCAAGGGCGTGATCTTCGAGGGCCGCAAGGACGGGATGAACCCGTACAAGGAGGAGTTCGCGCGGCGCACCAACGACCGCACGCTCTCCGACGCGATGCGGGGCGCGGACGTGTTCGTGGGGCTCTCCTCGGCCGGGCTGGTGACGCAGCCCATGGTGAAGGCGATGGCGCCGAAGCCGATCATCTTCGCGATGGCCAATCCCGACCCCGAGATCACCCCCGACGAGGTGGCGGCGGTGCGCGGCGACGCGATCATGGCCACCGGACGCTCGGACTTCGCCAACCAGGTGAACAACGTGCTCGGCTTCCCGTTCATCTTCCGCGGCGCGCTCGACGTGCGGGCGCGCCAGATCAACGAGGAGATGAAGCAGGCCGCCGCGTACGGGCTGGCCGAGCTGGCGAGGCTCGGCGAGCGCGAGGGCATCCCGGACGTGGTGCGCACCGCCTATCCCGGCGAGCGCTTCGAGTTCGGGCCCGACTATCTGATCCCGAAGCCCTTCGACCCGCGCGTCCTGGTGCACGTCGCCCTGGCGGTGGCCCGGGCCGCGGTCGAGACGGGCGTGGCGCGCGTGCACTGCGATCTCGGCGAGTACCGGCGCTCGCTCGAGGCGCGGGTCGCCGAGATCTCGAAGCTCTGATCCGCAGGTTGCGCCGGAAGCGAGAGCCACTGCGCGCATGTCGATCGAAGACAAGCTGAAGCGACTCGAGGAGCTGAACGCGCAAGCGATGCTCGGCGGCGGGCACGCGCGCATCGAGCGGCAGCACGCCGCCGGCAAGCTGTCGGCGCGCGAGCGCATCGAGCTCCTGCTCGATCCAGGCTCTTTCGTCGAGACCGATCGTTTCGTCACCCACCGCTGCACCGACTTCGGCATGGAGGAGCAGAAGATCCCCGGCGACGGGGTGGTGACCGGCTACGGGAAGGTCGACGGGCGCCTCGTGTTCCTGTTCGCGCAGGACTTCACCGTCTTCGGGGGGAGCCTCTCCGGCGCCTTCGCCGAGAAGATCTGCAAGGTGATGGACCTCGCGGTCAAGGCCGGCGCGCCCTTCATCGGGCTCAACGACGGCGCCGGCGCGCGTATCCAGGAGGGCGTCGTCTCGCTCGGCGGCTACGGCGACGTCTTCACGCGCAACGTGCTGGCGAGCGGCGTGATCCCGCAGATCTCGGCGATCATGGGCCCGTGTGCGGGAGGTGCGGTCTACTCGCCTGCGATGACCGACTTCATCGTGATGGTGAGGAACACCTCGAACATGTTCATCACCGGACCCGACGTCATCAAGACCGTCACGCACGAGGAGGTCTCGGCCGAGGAGCTGGGCGGCGCACTGGCACACGCCTCGAGGAGCGGGGTCGCCGACTTCGCCGTCAACAGCGAGGAGGAGTGCATCCAGATCCTCCGGAGCCTGCTCTCCTTCATCCCGCAGAACAACCTCGAGGATCCGCCCTTCGTCGCCACCGAGGATCCCATCGACCGCCAGGATCCCGCGCTGCGCAACCTGGTGCCGGACAACCCGAACAAGCCGTACGACATCAAGGAGCTGATCAAGCTGGTCGTCGACGACGGCAACTTCCTCGAGGTCCACCCGCTCTACGGGAAGAACATCGTCGTCGGCTTCGGGCGCTTCGGCGGTCGCTCGGTCGGCATCGTGGCGAACCAGCCGGCCCACCGCGCCGGCGTGCTCGACATCGACGCCTCGCGCAAGGGCGGCCGCTTCGTGCGCTTCTGCGACGCCTTCAACCTCCCGATCATCACCTTCGTGGACGTGCCGGGTTTCCTGCCGGGCGTCGACCAGGAGCACGGCGGCATCATCACGCACGGCTCGAAGCTGCTGTACGCCTACTGCGAGGCCACCGTGCCGCGGGTCACCGTGATCACGCGCAAGGCGTACGGCGGCGCCTACGTCGTCATGAGCTCCAAGCACACCCGCGCCGACGTGAACTTCGCCTTCCCGACCGCCGAGATCGCGGTGATGGGTCCGGACGGGGCCGTCAACATCGTGTTCCGCAAGGAGCTGCAGGAGTCCGCCGACCCGGCCGCGCGCCGCGTCGAGCTCGAGGCCGACTACCGCGAGAAGTTCGCCAATCCCTTCAAGGCAGCCGAGCTCGGCTACATCGACGAGGTGATCAAGCCGGAGGAGACGCGCGGCAAGATCATCCGCTCCCTCGAGATGCTGGCCAACAAGCGCGACCAGAACCCGCCCAAGAAGCACGGGAACATTCCGCTCTGATGACGTTCCGGAAGGTGCTCATCGCCAATCGCGGCGAGATCGCAGTGCGGGTGATGCGGGCCTGCCGCGAGATGGGGATCAAGACGGTCGCCATCTACTCGGACGTCGACCGCGATGCGCTGCACGTGCGCTTCGCCGACGAGGCGTATCCGTGCGGGCCGCCGCCGGCGCGCGAGTCCTACCTGATCGGCGAGCGCATCGTGGACATCGCCAAGCGCTGCGGCGCCGAGGCGATCCACCCCGGCTACGGCTTCCTCTCGGAACGCGGCGAGTTCGCGGACCTCTGCCAGCGCGAGGGCATCGTCTTCATCGGCCCCGCCGGCTCCGTGATGCGCTCCATGGGCGACAAGGTGACGGCCCGGCAGACCATGGAGCGGGCCGGCGTTCCCATCGTGCCGGGGACGACGGAGCGCCTGACCGACGAGGCGATCGCCCGCTGGGTGAAGGACGTGGGACCGCCCGTGATGATCAAGGCGAGCGCGGGCGGCGGCGGCAAGGGGATGCGGCTCGTGCGGCACGAGAAGGATCTCGCATCCGCCGTCGCGCGCGCGCGCTCCGAGGCGAAGAGCTCCTTCGGCGACGACTCGCTCTACGTCGAGAAGTTCGTCGAGGAGCCGCGCCACATCGAGATCCAGATCCTGGCCGACACGCACGGCGACGTCGTGCACCTGTTCGAGCGGGAGTGCTCGATCCAGCGCCGGCATCAGAAGGTGATCGAGGAGGCGCCTGGAAACCGGATCAGCGACGACCTGCGCGCGCGGATGGGCGAGGCCGCCGTGGCGGCGGGCAAAGCGGTCGGCTACGTGGGCGCCGGCACCTGCGAGTTCCTGGTCGATCGACACGGGCACTTCTACTTCCTCGAGATGAACACGCGCGTGCAGGTCGAGCACGCCATCACCGAGGCGATCACCGGCATCGACATCGTGAAGACGATGATCCGCGTGGCGGCGGGCGAGCCGCTCGGCCTGCGCCAGGAGGACCTCGCGATCAGCGGGCACGCCATCGAGGCGCGCATCTACGCCGAGGATCCCGACAACAACTTCGTGCCGTCGCCCGGCGAAATCGCGGTCTACCGGCCCGCGGCCGGCCCGGGCATCCGCGTCGACAGCGGCGTCTACCAGGGCGCGCGCGTCACGGTCTTCTACGACCCCATGGTCGCGAAGCTGGTCACCTGGGGGCGCGACCGCAAGGAGGCGATCGAGCGCCTGCGCCGCGCGCTCTCCGAGTTCGTGGTGAAGGGCATCAAGACCTCGATCCCGTTCCACCAGCGGGTGGTGCAGCACCCGCTCTTCCTCGAGGGGCGCTACGACACGGGCTTCATCGAGCAGCACATGGCCGGTGGCAAGGGCGGCGGGCCGGCCGCCGCCGACGAGGATGCCGCCGAGGCGCGCCGGGTGGCCTTCATGATGGCCGCGATCGCCGCCTATCGGCGCGACAAGGCGCGCGCGGGGTCGACCAGCGCCGGCGCACCCGCCGCGGGCGGACAGGACCCGTGGAAGAGCTTCGGCCGTCGCGCGCAGATGCGCGGGGGACTCCGGTGAACTACGAGGTCTCCGAGAAGGGCGGCGAGACCCGCACCGTCGGCCTCGTCGAGATCGGTGACAACGAGTACGAGGTGACGCTCGACGGGCGCACCGTCCGCGTCGACGCCGCGCGGAGCGGCCGCACCATCTACTCGATCATCGAGGACGGGCGCCAGTTCGAGGTGATCATCGACGAGCAGGGCGCGCACGGCTTCGACGTCCTCGTCGGCGGCCAGCTCCTCCACCTCCAGGCCCACGACGAGCGCTCCAAGCTGCTCGCCGCGACGGCGAAGGTGGTGGCGACGGGGCCGCAGCGGGTCGAGGCCGAGATGCCCGGCAAGGTCGTGAAGATCAACGTGGCCGTGGGCTCCGAGGTGCGCGAGGGCCAGGGCGTGGTGATCCTCGAAGCCATGAAGATGGAGAACGAGATCCCCGCGCCGGTCGACGGCGTGCTCCGCGAGGTCGCCGTAACCGAGGGGCAGACGGTGGAGGGCGGCCAGCTCCTGTTCGTGGTGGAGCCGCCCGCGAAGCCGGGAGCCGCGTAGCCCTGCGCCCGGTCCTGCTCGACACCGACATCGGCAGCGACGTCGACGACGCGCTGGCGCTGGCGGTGATCCTGGCGGAGCCCGACGCGCTCGAGCTGGTCGCCATCACGACGGTGTCGGGCGACACGCGGCTGCGCGCGCGCATCGCCGCGCGCCTGCTCGGCGTCGCCGGGCGGACGCGCGTCGACGTCTGCGCGGGCGAGGAGGCGCCGCTCCTGCGCGGGCGCGACCGCTTCGTCTGGTTCGGGCACGAGGGCAAGAGCCTGCCGGACGGGCCCGACGCCGGGCTCTCGGACGAAGGGGCGCCGGAGCGCATCGTGCGCGCCGCGCGCGAGCGCCCCGGGCTCGAGCTCGTCGCCATCGGCCCCCTCACGAACGTGGCGCGCGCGCTCGCGCTCGACCCGAAGCTCCCCGAGCGGGTCGGCGGCCTCAGCGTGATGGGCGGCCACGTGCGCGAGGTGCGCCTCGGGGGCAAGGCGCTGCCGCACGGCATCGACTACAACCTCTGCTCCGATCCCGAGGCGACCGTCGCGGTGCTGGGGGCCGGCTTCCGCACGACGCTGGTCACCGCCGACGTGACCCTGCAGACCTGGATGGGACCGGCCGACGTCGAGCGCCTCGCCGGCCGCGGCCCGCTGGCGCGCGCGCTCGTCCCGATGATCCGGACCTGGTCGGCTGTACAGCGCCGGCTCTTCGAGTCGTGGGGCGGACCCGAGCCCGACGACTTCGCGGCGTTCCTGCACGATCCGCTCACCGCGCTGGCGCTCGTCGATCCGAGCCCCCTCCACTTCGAAAGGCTCCGCATCGTGCCGACGGTCCAGGCCGGCATCCTGCGCACCCTCGAGGCGCCGGCCGGCGGCGCGGTCGGCAGCGAGATGCAGGTGGCGACCGGCGTCGACGCGGCCGCCGCGCGCCGCGCGATCGTCGACCGCCTGGCCGCGCGCTAGCGGCTCGGCACGACCGCGCTCGAGCGCGCTTCGTCGCGCTTCGGCGCGAAGAGCCAGGCCGCCAGAACGCCGAGCAGGTAGAGCAGGCACATCGGCACCGCGAGCAGGGTCTGGCTCACCCAGTCCGTCGAGGGCGTCAGCACGGCACCCAGGATGAAGCAGATCAGCACGGCGTACGGGAAGCCGCGCAGCAGGCGCTTCACGTCCACGATGCCGGCCGAGGCCAGAAAGAAGACGACCACGGGTAGCTCGAAGGCTGCGCCGAAGGCCAGGAACATGCTGGTCGTCATGCCGAAGACCTCCTCCATGGTCCAGGCCGCCTGCACGAACTCGCTCTCGAAGTTGCCGAGGAAGGCGAACATCAGCGGAAACACGAACGTGTGTCCGAAGAATGCGCCCGAGACGAAGAGCACCGTCGAGACCACCACGAAGGGAACCGCGAACCGCTTCTCCTTCGGATAGAGCCCCGGTGCGATGAAGGCCCAGGCCTGCCAGAGGATCACGGGCAGCGCGAGCACGAAGCCGGCCAGCGCGGCGCCCTTCATGTAGGTGACGAAGATCTCGCTCGGCGCGATCGCCTGCAGGTGGCCCTTGGTTCCGAGCGCCGCGACCGCCGGCCGCAGCAGGTAGCGGAAGATCTCCTCCTTGTAGGTCCAGGCCAGCGCGACGCCGACGCCCCAGGCGAGGATCGAGCGGATCAGTCGGGTTCGGAGCTCGGCGAGGTGCTCCGTCAGCGGAAGCCGCGTCTCGTCCATCTAGCTCGAGCGCGGCTCGGCGGGCCTCGCGTCGGCGTGGGCGGCCGGTGCGGCCGTGGGCTCCGCCGGGGCCTGGCTCGCCGCGGAGAGCTGCGTGGGAGCCTGCGGTGCGGTCTCCGCCGGCCGCCCGCTCGGCTCGCGCATCGCCTCGTCGAAGGTGGAGCGCAGGTCCGTCGAGGCGCGCCGGAACTCGGCCATCGCCTTGCCGAGCGAGCGGGCCAGCTCGGGCAGGCGCGTCGGACCGAAGATGATCAGCGCGACGACCAGGATCACGAGCAGCTCGGACATGCCGATGCCGAACATGGAGGGGCGACCATGGGGAGGGACCTCGCCGCGAGCGGAGGCCCGAATCTAGCCGTGCGGAGGGGCGAGCGCCGGTCGCTCCCGTCAGGCGGCGGCGACGGCCACCCTGGGCGCCCGCCGCGGCTCCTGCTCCCGCTCGGCCAGCAGCGCCACCCCCATGCGCGCCTCCCCGACCCGCCCTCGGGCGCTCCAGACGACCCGCGCGAGCGACTCCAGAGAAGGCCGGCCGTCGACGCTGCGCACGATCACCCGAAGCAGGGTTCCGACCGCGGCGGCCTCCTCTCCGCGCAGGCACGCGCCCGCGGGCGAGAGGTCGAGGGTGAAGCCCGCCTGCCACCGCTCGTCCCGATGGGCGCGCGGAAACGGCGCGTACTGCACCAGCCGGACGGTCGTCTCCCGCCGCACCTTGCGGAGGGATCGCGACCCCGCGGAGCTCCCGCTGCTCCCGAAATCCAGCGAGAGCTGGCCCCCTGATTCGAGCATCTCGTGCGCCCCCCTCAATGGATTTGCAGCGTCGACGGCGCGGCCGACTCCGGGTCCGCATCCGGCGATGTGATGGCGTCGGCGACCTGCTCCGGGTCGACGTCGCAGGCCCCGCTCTCGACCAGCGCGAGCAGCTCCTTCACCAGCCCCGGGTCGAACTGCGCGCCCGCCTCGCGCCGCAGCTCGGCGACGGCCGCGTTGTGCGTGAGCGCGCGCCGGTAGGGCCGGTCGCAGGTCATCGCATCGAACGCGTCGGCGAGGTGGAGGATGCGCGCGGCCAGCGGCGTGGTGTCGGCCGCCAGCCCGTCCGGGTATCCCTTGCCGTCCCAGCGCTCGTGGTGATGGCGGACGGCGGCGATGAGATCGTCGCTGACGCCGAGCGGTGTCAGTAGCCGGGCGCCGATGGCGGCGTGCCGCTCGACGGCCTTGCGCTCGAGCAGCGTGAGCGAGCCGCGCCGCGTGAGCAGCTCGCTCGGGACGCCGATCTTGCCGATGTCGTGCAGGAACGCCGCGATGCGCAGCGAGCGCTTCTCGGGTCCGGCCAGGCACAGGCGGTCCGCGAGCAGGCCGCTGTAGAAGGCGACGCGCCGCGCGTGGCCGCGCATGAAGGGATCCTGGACGCCGATCGTCTCCGCCAGCATCTCGAAGAACGGGAGCGCGCGCTCCGGATCGAGCGCCTGCAGCGGCTGGATGTCGGCCGCCGAGCGCGAGAGCAGCTCGCCCAGGTGGTTGCGCAGGCGGACGTCGCTCTGCACCAGGCTGACGACGGCGGACACGTCGGTGTCACGCCCGACCGCGTCGCCGAGGTCCGCGAGGAAGCGCACCACGCGGCGGCGGCCGCGCCGTCGCGCCATCGCGCGATACACGGCGGCCGTGACCGACACCACATCGAACGGCTTCTGCAGGTAGTCGGAGACGCCGCAGCGGATGCCCTCGGTCGCCGAGGCCAGGCTCCCGTGGCCGGTGATCACGATCACCTCGACGTCCGAGAAGTCGCTGCGGATCGCCCGCATCAGCTCCTCGCCCTGGACGCCGGGCATCGCCAGGTCGAGGGTCACGACGTCGATCGGCGTCGTGCGCAGGAGCTCGAGCGCCTCGGCGCCGGTCGGCACCGCGAGCACGCGGTAGGCGGTCTGCAGGATCATCCGAAGCGATTCGCGGGGACCACGCTCGTCGTCCACCACCAGCACGGTGGCGCGGGTCGAGCTCCGATCCGTCATCCGGCACCTCCCCGCTCGCGGCCGGGGAGCGCCCTCCGCAACCCGTGTGCCAGCTCGCAACTGGAGCCGGCAAGTATCAGATAAACCCAAGGCGGGCCGGAGGAAATCAAACTCCGTTGCGGCTCCTGGATGAAGCACGGGTGAAATGGCGAAATGTTCCGGACGGAACGACCCCGGAGGCGGATGCGGGCCAACCCCGCGATTCGGCGAAGATCCGCCTCGGCGTTCCGATCGGAACGGAGCGCTAAGGCTCGTCCTCGCCTGCCGCCGGCTCCATTTCGTCGATCTGGGGGGAGCTGCCCACGGAGAGCTCGTACCGGTCGATCTTGAGCTTCAGGAGGCGCCGCGTGATCCCGAGGTGCTCCGCGGCGCGGGTCTGGTTGCCCTGGCTGCGCAGCAGCGCCTCCTGGATCAGGCCGCCCTCGAAGCGCGCCACGGCCGACTCGAGATCGAGACGGCCGGCGCGCAGCGCGTCCCGCAGCGCCTCGGCTCGGCTCGCGTGCTGGATCTCGTCGGGCAGGTCCTCGACGGCGATCGCCTCGCCGTCCGCGAGGGCGACGGCGCGCTCGATTGCGTTCTCGAGCTCGCGCACGTTTCCCGGCCAGGCGTGCCGCTCCAGCGCGGCGAGCGCCTCCGGCGAGATCCGCGACGGCCCGCGCCCTGCGTCCGCGCGTGCCCGGCCGAGGAAGGCCTCGGCGAGCAGCGCGATGTCCCCGCGCCGCTCGCGCAGCGGCGGCAGCGAGATCGGCACGACGTGGATGCGGTAGTACAGGTCGGCGCGGAAGCGGCCGGCTGCGACCTCGCGCTCGAGGTCGCGATGCGTCGCGGCCACCACGCGCACGTCGACCGGGATCGGATGCGCGGAGCCCACGCGGTCGACGCTGCGGTCCTGCAGCGCGCGCAGGAGCTTCGCCTGCACGTCGCCCGCCAGCTCGCCGATCTCGTCGAGGAAGACCGTTCCGCCGTTGGCGGCCTCGAACTTGCCGAGGCGCCGCTCGCGCGCGTCGGTGAAGGCGCCGCGCTCGTGCCCGAACAGCTCGCTCTCCATCAGGGTCGAGGGGATCGCGGCGCAGTTGACGACCACGAACGGGGCATCCCGGCGCGGGCCGAGCTGGTGGATGGCGCGCGCCACCAGCTCCTTGCCGGTGCCGCTCTCGCCGGCGATCAGCACGTGCGCGCGCGCGGTCGCGACCCGCTCGATGATCCGGTAGACCGCCCGCATCGCCTCGCTGCGTCCGATCAGGCGCCCGAGCCGCGAGCGCCCGGACACCTCGTCGCGCAGCCGCACCACCTCCTGCTCGAGCGCGCGGTGCTCGAGGATCTGGCGCACCTTGATGCGAAGCGCGTCCACCTCGAACGGCTTGGTCACGAAGTCGACGGCGCCGAGCTTCATCGCCTCGACGGCGGTCGCGACGGTGCGCGTGGCCGAGACCACCAGCACGGGCGGCGCCTCGGTGCGCTCGGCGAGGTCGCGCAGCAGCTCGAGGCCGCTCCGGCCCGGCATCACGAGATCGAGCAGCACGAGGTCCGTCGGCTTCGCGTCGAGCACGCGCAGCCCGTCGTCCACGCCGCCGACCGCCGTGACGTCGAACTCGTCCTTGAGCAGCAGGCGCAGCGATTCCTGCACGCCGCGTTCGTCGTCGACCACGAGGATGTGGGCCATCGGGCGCGGGGAGAGTAACACCCGCCGACCGCGACTTCGCAACGGCGCGCAGCGGTGCGAGCGATCGCGCTCGCGCGGGTGGATTCTCCTACGCCGCGGGCAGCTCGACCAGGACGAGCGTCTCGCCCGACTCCGAGGACTCGATGCGGAACGAGCCGCCCTGCGCGCGCACGACGGACTCCACGGCGACCACCGCCAACGTGTGCTCCGACAGCGACAGCGCGCGCTCGGCAGCGCCGGGGCCGCCGCGGAAGCGCAACAGGATGCGGAGGCGCGGGTCGCCGACTCCCGAGCCGGCCTGGTGTCGGGTGGCGACGTACAGGTCGCCGCGATCGGAGATCCAATCGAGCGCCTGCTCGAAGAGCAGCCCGAACGCGAAGCGGAGCTGGTCGGCGTCTCCGAGCGCGAGCGGGTGCTCGCGGTCGAGCTCCTCGAGCACGACCAGTCGCCGCTCCTGGATGCGGCCGCGCTGCCGCTCGAGCAGGTGCGCCAGCAGCGCCGACACGTCGATGGATCGCCGCTCGGGCGGGCCGAGCGAGCCGAGCCGCTCGAGCGTGTCGATCGCGGCCTCGATCCGGTGCGTGTCGACCTCGACGCGCTCGGCGAACATGCGGCGGAACTCGGGGTCGTCGAAGCGACCGCCCAGCATCTGGGTGAAGCTGCGGATCCCGACCAGCGGGTTCCCGACCTCGTGGGCGACCGCGCTGACGAGGCGGCGGAGGTCCGACGGGGGGGTTGGTTGCTGAGCTGCAGCACGTCCTGATGAACTTCGCTCGGCCTCGCCTCGCTGCGCGCGCCCTTCGGGCGCTTGCTGGGGATGATCCAGGCGGTCGGGCTGCCCCGGAGGCGACGGGGGCGATCCGGACTGCCCTGACGAGGGCGGGGGGGATTCGTCCTCCACCAGCTCGGCGACGAGCTCGGGGGCGAGGGGAGGGACCGGGTCGAAGCGGAGGTCGCCGGCACCGATCGGGTCCGAGCGGGTGGCGGCGAGGGTGCGGCGGCCGACCGCCTCCAGCTCGCGCAGGTTCCCGGGCCAGGCATGCGCGCGGAGGCGGGCGATGGCGTCGGGCGCGAACTGGCGGCCCCGCTCGCCGCGCGCGGCGCTCCACTCGGCGGCGAGCCCGGTGGCGACGCGCTCGATCGCGTCCGGCCGATCGCGCAGCGGCGAGAGGCTGATCTCGAGCCCGGCGAGCGCGCGCGCGAGCTCGGGGTCGAGCGGGTCCGGATCGAGGCCCGCAGTCGCCATCCAGCGCACGCGCAGCGCGGGGAGCGCGCCCGCCGGCGGCCCCAGCTCGATCCAGCTCCGGAGCTGTCGCTGCGCGCCGCGGGGCAGGTGGTCGATGTCCTCGATGCAGACGGTCGCGAGATCGCCGGCGCCCAGCTCGCCCGTCTCGGGTACGAGCCTCGCGAAGAGCGACCGCGCGTCTGCGGCGGCGAGCGCCGACACCGACGCGAAGGGCCCCGGCGCGTCGGCCGCGCTCATCCAGTGGACGTAGCGGGCGACCAGGCCTCGGCCGCTCCCCGGCTCGCCGCGCACCAGGAGGGGGACGTCGCGGCGGGTGGGATCGATCGCGCCGAGCAGGGCAGACGGCTCCAGGTCGCCGAGCCAGCGCCGGATGCGCGCCGCGAGGGCGTCGCGGCGGCGCCGCTCGGTGAGCGCCGCGCCGGGCCGGCGCGCGAGGGCGGAGCGCACGCGCCGCCGCAGCTCGTTCGCGTCGGCGGTGGTGGAGATCAGGGTCGCGGGCAGCGCGTCGAAGAGCCGGCGCACTTCGTCGAGATCCCGCGGCGACGCCAGCAGCACCCACAGCGGGCGCGCGGCCGCGAGTCGCGGCGCGAGCCGGTGTGCCAGCTCGAGCTCCGCCTCGAAATCGTCCGTGACGCCGAGCAGGATCGCGCGCGGCGGCGGCTCGCGCTCCAGGGCGGCGGCGTCGCACGGATCGGAGGTGAGCGCATCCACGTCGCCGGCCAGGCGCCGGAGAGCGTCGCGCCAGCCGCCGTCGCGGTGGATGATCCAGAGTCTCGCCATCGATCCTCGCCAGGAGCAGGGCACACGCGCCCGCCCGGGTCGCGGGGCAAGCGCCGTGCCAGGCGCTGCGACCTCGCTGCAGCGTGCAGCCCGGCGGCAGCGCGGCCCGCAAGCGCGCACGGCCTCGCCGGAACGGTGAATCCCGCCGCCCGCCGCGCCACCGGCCGCGCGCGGCGGCGTTGGGGCAGTCTCCTATCCAATGTGGGAAGGCCGCGTTCGCTGGTTGCCCGCGATTGTACCCTCTGCCAGAGTAGACCCATCTCCCGCGCGGAGCCCGATTTGGCCGTCCTCTCCGCCGGACCCGAGGTCCGGCTCCGGAACTGGTTCGAGCGTCCCTACGACGACGCCATCGCTGCGGCCCGCACCTGCTACTCCCCGCGCGTGATCGACGCCGACGAGGTGACCGAGGGCCAGCGGCGCAACATCGGTCCGCTCACCTTCGAGGGCGGCCATCACACCGTCTACCAGCACGCGACGTTCGAGTTCTCGCTGTCGGGGATCTCGCGGCAGCTCGTCTGGTGCTTCCTCCACGCGTTTCCGTTCTACAACACGGAGCAGCAGAGCCAGCGCTACGTGCGGCTCGACGAGCCGCGCGCACACGTGCCGCCCGCGCTCGGCGGCGAGGCGCGGGCGCTCTTCGAGCGGAGCGTCGAGCAGGCGTGGGAGGCCTATCGGGAGCTGACCACCCGCCTCCGGCCCGTGACGCGCGCGCTCCTCGCCGAGCTCTGGCGGCTGGACCGCAAGAGCGAGGCATTCGGGCGCAACGTCGAGAAGGAGGCCGAGAAGAAGGCGATCGAGACCGCGCGCTACGTGATCCCGATCGCCTGCCACACCGCCATGGTCTACACCGTGTCGGGCATCGTGCTGCACCGCCTGCGGCGCATGGCGGCCGCGAGCGAGGCGCCCGACGAGGCCCGCGACGTGGTGGAGCGCATGCTCGCCGAGGTGGCGCGCGTCGACCCGGCGTTCTTCGTCGAGGTGGGCGAGCCGCCGCTGCGCGCGGAGGAGGCGCTCGAGAACCAGGTCGCGCCGCCGGGGCTCGGCGATGCGGCCGCGCTCGAAGCGTTCGACAAGTCGCTGGGAGGCCGCCGCTCGCGCCTGGTCGACTGGAGCCCGCGCGCGCCGCAGCTCGTGGCCGACGCGATCCGCCGCGTGCTCGCTCGGGCCGATCTCGACGACGCCGAGGCGCTGGCCCTGGCGCTCGACCCCGCGCGCAATCCGCACCGCCTCGACACGCTCAACGTGTCGGTCCACGTCCCGGTGATGCGCGCGCTGGAGCATGCCCACTACGCCTTCCGGAAGAAGCTCTCGCACGCGGCCGACTCCCAGGACCAGCGTCACCGGATGGTGTCTGGCTCGCGGCCGCTGCTCTCGCGCAGCGTGCCGGCCGCGGTCGACGTCGTCGAGCCCGAGCTGATCCGCGCCGATCCCGCCTGCCACGCGCGCTTCCGCGAGGCCGTGGAGGCCGCGTGGGACGCGCGCGCTCGCCTGCTGGCGCTCGGCGTCGCGCCCGAGCTCGCGCTCTACGTGCTCCCCAACGCGCTCGCGGTGCGCTTCGAGGAGTCGGGCTCGCTCCTGCACCTGCTCCACAAGTGGACGATGCGCACCTGCCTGAACGCACAGCGCGAGATCTACGAGGCGTCGATGGACGAGGTCGAGCAGGTGCGCGCGGTCCACCCCGAGCTGGCCCGACACGTCGGCCCGCCCTGCTTCGTGCGCGACGGGCTCGTTCGCCCGCGCTGCACCGAGGGCAGCCACTTCTGCGGCATCCCGGTGTGGCGGAGCTTCCCGGACGTCGAGCGGCGGATCTGATGCGCCGGCGCGCCGCCCTCCTCCTCGCCGGCTCGCTCCTGGCGGCCGCGCCGGCCGGGGCGATCGAGCTCGAGGGCACCTGGTACGTGCTCGTGCACTTCCAGGACAAGGAGTCGCCGAAGCCCGACGCGTGGCGCTGGGAGGACCGCGTCTGGAAGTTCGAGCAGAAGGCCGACCGGCTCGAGTGGACCGACTATCCGATCGTGGTGTTCGACGACGAGAAGGGCCGCTTCGAGTCGCTCGGCAGCAATCACGCCGCGCGGGTGGTGGAGGCCTGGGAGCCGAGCGCGGCGCAGCTCGCCGACATCAAGGACGGGCTGCAGGTCAACCCGCGCGGGATGAAGACCAAGTCGCTGCGCGCGGTGGACGGCGGCGCCGGCTGGAGCTCGAGCGAGGGCGCGAGCGGCGCCTCCGCCACGGTCATCACCTATACCGAGCACTGGTCGATCGCGGGACTTCCGGACAAGCCCGTCTTCACCCGCGACGATTCGATGAGCGGGGGCAGCACCGAGGAGCTCTCGGGCCGCACCCAGTACAAGACCACCGAGGTGACGGCCGACGAGCTGCACGGCAGCTTCGACCGCGACGGGACGCGCATCGGCAACTTCCGCATGATCCGCTCGGGCGACACGCAGAAGGTTCGCGGCAGCGGCCTCACCCAGGACCAGCGGGTGATGCAGATGTTCGCGTCGCAGGCCGGCCTCACGTTGGATGCGGCGCAGATCCAGGCGATCACCAGCGGCAAGGTCGCGCCCGGCTCGCCGGTGCCCGACGACGTGCGCGCCGACGTGCGCGCGCAGATCCGCCAGGGCGTCGAGGAGGCGTTCCGGCGACAGAGCACGGATCCGCGCGCCGCGAGCGCCGAGGTCGATCGCCTCACCAGCAAGATCGAGCACCTGATCCTCGACGAAGGCAAGAGCCCCGAGCAGGTCCAGGAGATGCTCAAGCGGGGCGAGGTCACGCCCTGAGCGCGCTGCGTGGACGATCGGGACGCCGACCGGTATAACTTGCGACCGCGTCGCCCGCGGAGTCCACCCGATGCCCGCCAAGCTGAATCCGATCGCGCAGCAGCTCAACGAGCGGCTGACCGCGAGCGCCCCCGAGGTGCTCGCGATGCTCTCCGACCTCGGCCGCCGCCTCTACTTCCCGAAGGGCATCCTCTCCCAGACGGCGGAGGCGAAGCAGAAGGCCCGCCGCTTCAACGCGACGATCGGGATCGCGACCGAGAAGGGCGGGCCGATGTACCTGCCCTCGATCCACCGGCACCTGGTCGACGTCGCGCCGGGCGACGCCTACGAGTACGCGCCGCCGGCCGGCCGCCCGACGCTGCGCGCGCGCTGGCGCGAGAAGCTGCTCGAGGAGAATCCGTCGCTGCGCGGCAAGGCGTTCGGCCTTCCGATCGTGACGAGCGCGCTGACGCACGGCCTCGCGCTGGTCGGCGACCTCTTCGTCGGCGCCGGCGACCGCATCCTCCTGCCCGACCAGCTCTGGGGCAACTACCGGCTCACCTACGAGGTGCGGCTCGGCGCGGAGATCGCGACCTATCCGTTCTACGCCGGTGCGGGCTTCAACGTGAAGGGCTTCGCCGACGCGCTCGCCGCCGAGGCGCGCGGGCGCGACAAGCTCGTCGTGCTGCTGAACTTCCCCAACAACCCCACCGGCTACATGCCAACGCCGGCCGAGGGCGAAGCGCTCGCGAACGCGCTCGCCGAGCAGGCGGCGCGCGGCACGCGCATCGTCGCCGTCCTCGACGACGCCTACTTCGGCCTGTTCTACCACCTCGGCGCTCCGTCGATGACCGAGTCGCTCTTCGGCCTGATCGCGAATCGCCACCCGAACCTGCTCGCGGTGAAGCTCGACGGCGCGACCAAGGAGCTCTTCGTGTGGGGCCTGCGCTGCGGCTTCGCGACGTTCGCGCCCGGCGACGCGAAGACCGCCGAGATCGCGTGCGAGGTGCTGGACGCGAAGGCGCGCGGCGCGATCCGCGGCGCGCTCTCGAACAGCCCGATGCTGTCGCAGACGCTGGTCGAGCGGGCGATCGACGCCTCGTCGATCGCTGCCGAGCGCAAGGAGAAGGCCGAGACGCTGCGCGCGCGCGCCGCGCGCGTCCACGAGGTCGTGGGCCGCCCCGCCTTCCGCGCGAGCTTCGAGGCCTATCCCTTCAACAGCGGCTACTTCATGTGCGTCAAGGTGAAGGGCGTCGACGCGGAGGCGCTTCGCCTGCACCTGCTCGACCGGCACGGAGTCGGGCTCATCGCGACCAGCCCGACCGACATCCGCGTCGCCTTCTCGTGCCTCGAGCTCGCCGAGATCGAGCCGCTCTTCGAGACGCTGCACCAGGCGATCCAGGAGCTACGGGGCGCCTCCTAGCACCTCGAGGATCCGCAACGTGGCGTGGACGCCGCGCTCGAGGTTGTCGACCGAGATGCGCTCATTCGGCCCGTGGATGCCGCGCGTCTCGCTCGGCGGGAGCCAGCGCGGCACGAAGCCGTAGGCGACCAGGCCGAGGTCGCGGAAGTAGTGCGAGTCGGTGAAGCCGGCGATCACGCGCGGCAGCACCCAGGCGCCGGGATCGAGCTCGGCCGCCACCCGCTGGATCGCGTCGAACAGCTCGCTGCGAGAGGGCGAGCTGCGCGTCTCGAACGAGAGGACCGGGTCCACCGCGATGGTCGGATCGGCGACGGCCGCGCGCAGCCGGTCGAGGAAGGCGTCGCAGCGATCGCCGGGCAGGAGCCGCACGTCGAGCGCGGCCTCGGCCGTGTCCGGCACCACGTTCACGCTGCTGTGCGAGCCCGCGGAGAGGACGGTGATCGAGATCGTGTTGCGCACGAGTGCGGCGCGCGCGGGGTCGGCGAGGAAGCGGCGGCGGAACTCGGCGTCGTTGGCGAGCGCCGCCGCGAGGTCGCGATAGCCCGCGCGGTCGGCGGGATCGGCGATCGGTGCCAGCGCGGCGAACATGCTCGCCACCTCGGGCACGACGCGCAGCTCCATCTCCATGTCGAGCCGCCGCACGCGCTCGAGCGCGGCGACCAGGCGAGGCACCGCGCCGTAGGGGCCTGCGGTCGAGGCGTGGCCGGGCGCGCCGCGCGCGACGAGCCGCGTCCAGCAGGGCGACTTCTCCGAGACGTCCACGCCCCAAACGTTCGGCGCGTTGCCGTCGCCCTGCAGGATCCCGCCGCCCTCGGTCAGCAGGAACTCGGCGCCGCCCAGAAGCTCCTTGTGCTCGCTCGCGATGAAGCCGGCGCCGTCGCGGCCGCCGGTCTCCTCGTCGGGCGTCGCCAGGAAGATCACGTCCCGGTCGAGCTTCGACTCGCGCCGCGCGAGCTGCATGAGAGCGAGCAGATGCACGATGGCGACGCCCTTCGCATCGAGCGCGCCGCGGCCGACGACGTACCCGCCCGCGACGAGCCCCGCGAACGGATCGACGGCCCAGCCCTCGCCCTCCGCCGGCACCACGTCGAGATGGGAGAGGAGGACGATCGGGGGACGCTTTCCGGTGCCGGGGACGCGGGCCCACGCCGCCGCCCGTCCGAGCGCCGACACTCCCTTGGGGGTCGGGACGACCTTCGCCTCGATTCCCTCGGCGGCGAGGATCCCCACGAGCTGCTCCGCAAGCGGCTTCTCATCTCCAGGTGGGTTCACGGTGTCGATGCGGATCGCCTGCGCCAGCAGGGCGGCCGCAGCGCCTCCGAGATCCTTGTTCGGATCCGGATAGCTACGCCCCTGGAACGGCCAGACCGCCTCGGCCTCGGGCGCGAGCAAGAACGGCAGCAGGAAGATGGCAACGAACCGGCGCGTGTTGCGCATCCATCCCCGCAGTGACGTAGGCGTCACGACCTTATGAACAAGTGTCACTTACAGTTGCACGCCGGCGTTGCCGATGCGCTAACCGTAGCGTCCGCGCCGAGGGGACAGGAGGGGGGCCGTTGCGCGTCTCGGGAGACGTACACGGCGACCTGCGGGTCGGCCAGGGGGACTTCTGGAGCCGCGGCCATGCCGTGGCAGGATTGGTGTTGGGGATCGCGCTCGCCGTCGCGTTCTCCACCTTCGTCGGGAGCTACCACCCGCTCCGGCGCGCAGAGCCCACCCCGGTGCTCGGACCGCTGCTTCCTGCCCCCGAGCCCGAGGAGACCTCGGCCGTCCCCGAGCCGCTGGCACCGCCGCTGCTCGCGGAGGTGCCCGAGGTCGAGGCGAGCCCCGTGCCCGACGCGCAGGCGCCGGCCGTGGCCGTTGCGGACGCACCCGCGCCGCCGGCCGCGCCGTCCGCGAGCACGCCGGTCGACCCGACCGCAGCGCGTCCCGCCGCTGCCTCGATGCCGATCGACGCCGTGGTCGAGGACGAGCTTCGCTCGGGCGACACGCTCTCGACCGCGCTCGAGCGCCACGGCATCTCGGCGGCGACCGTCGCCGTGATCGGCCGCGAGCTCCGGCCCTACTTCGACTTCCGCCGCGCGCGCCCCGGCCACCGCTTCCGCCTGGTGGCGGGCGCCGAGGGCTCGCTGATCTCGTTCCACTATCGCGTGTCGGACAAGGAGCGCTACTGGCTCGAGGCCGACGGCGAGGGCTGGAAGGCGTGGCGCGCCGACGCGGGCGCGGTGCGCCGGCGGGCGCGGCTCGCGGGCACCATCTCGACCACGCTATTCGACGCGGTGCGCGATCTCGGCGAGACCCCGCAGCTCGCGTCGGACTTCGTCGGCATCTTCGCCTGGGACGTCGACTTCGCGAAGTCGGTCCATCCCGGCGACGAGTTCCACATCCTCTACGAGCGAAACTACGCGCCGCGCGCCGAGGGCGGCGGCGTCGAGAAGTACCTGGGTCCCGGCCGCATCCTGGCCGCGAGCTACAAGAACGCGGCGGGCGTCGAGCGGTCGGCGGTCTACTACGAGACCGAGCCGGGGCACGGCGCCTACTACCGGACCGACGGCAGCTCCGTGAAGCAGACATTCCTCGCCGCCCCGGTCAACTACAGCTACATCAGCTCGACGTTCAGCCACGCCCGGCTCCACCCGATCCTCGGCGTCTGGCGGCCGCATCCCGGCATCGACTACGCGGCGCCGATGGGGACGCCGATCTGGTCGGTTGCGGACGGCCGGGTCGCCTTCATGGGCTGGGCGGAGGGCTACGGCAGGCTCGTCAAGATCGAGCACGCGGGCGGCTACGAGTCCTACTACGCCCACATGTCGCGCTTCGCGCCCGGCCTCGCGGTCGGCAAGAGCATCCGCCAGAAGCAGGTCATCGGCTACGTCGGGATGAGCGGGCTGGCGACCGGCCCGCACGTCTGCTTCCGCGTCACCAAGGACGGGAGCTACGTCGATCCGGGTCGGGTGCGGATGCCGAGCGGGGTCTCGATCCCGGTGCGGCAGCGACAGGACTTCGAGACGGTGCGGGATCACCTGCTCGCGAGCCTGCGCCCGGCCGCGGTGGCCGCCACCGACGAGGCGATGTAGGGCCGCGGTCGCCCGCTTCTTCGTACCTACCGACTCCCCGCCGCCTGTGCGAGCATCGCGGCCCATGGGCGACGGCATTCCCCCCGCCGGGGCCTTTCTGTGACTCTCGATCGCACCGCGGCGAGCGAGCTCGATCGGCCGATCGAGTCGCTGCAGGACCTGGTCGACTACTTCCGCTCCGGCGAGAAGCCGCGCGCGCGCTGGCGAGTCGGGATCGAGCACGAGAAGCTCTCGCTCCGCAGCGGCGCGTGGGAGCCGGTCCCCTACGACGGCGAGCGCGGCATCGAGGCGCTGCTGCGGCGCCTCGCGAACGAGCCCGGCTGGCGCGCGCTCACCGAGGACGGGCACATCGTCGGCCTGGACGGCGAGGGCCTCGGCGTCTCGCTCGAGCCCGGCGCGCAGGTGGAGCTCAACGGCCGCCCGTCGGCGAGCCTGCTCGACACCCGGCGCGAGCTGGACGCGCATCTCGCGGGCTTGCGCCGCCTCGCCGAGCCGCTCGGCATCACGTTCCTGGCCCTGGGGGCGCACCCCTTCCATCCGACCAAGGAGCTGCCGCAGGTACCGCGCGAGCGCTACCGCATCATGCGCCGCTACCTGCCCGCGCGGGGCGAGCTGTCGCTCGACATGATGCACGCGACGGCCTCGATGCAGGCGAGCTTCGACTACTCCGACGAGGCGGATCTCGTCGCCAAGATGCGCGCGGCGCTCGCCGTCACGCCGATCGCCGCGGCGCTGTTCGCGAACTCGAGCCTCGCGCTCGGCCGCCCGAGCGGCTTCGTGTCGCGCCGGCTCCACATCTGGCACCACACCGATCCGGAGCGCACGGGGCTCCTGCCCTTCGCCTTCGACCACGACTTCGGCTACGCGCGCTACGCCGAATGGGCGCTCGACGTCCCGATGTTCTTCCTGGTGCGCGCGGGCGGCTATCGCCCGATGGACGGCAAGACGTTCCGGCGCTTCTGGCGCGAGGGCCACGAGGGCGAGCGCGCTACGCTCGCCGACTTCGAGCGCCATCTGACGACGCTGTTCCCCGAGGTGCGGCTGAAGCGGCTGCTCGAGGTGCGCAGCGCGGACGCCGTGTCGCCGGAGCTCCTCTGCGGTGTGCCCGCCCTCTGGAAGGGCATCCTCTACGACCCGGAAGCGCTGGCGGCGGCGAGCGCGCTCACCGGCGACTGGAGCGCCGAGCAGCGCGCCGCGGTACACGCCGATGTGGCGCGGCGCGGCCTCGCCGCCGAGACCCCCGCAGGCCCCGCTCCGATCGCGGTGCTCGCCCGCGAGCTGCTGGCGATCGCGCGCCACGGGCTGCGCCGGCAGGCGGCCACCGGCGCTCCCGACGAGGGCGTCCTGCTCGATCCCGTCGATGCGCTGGTCGAGCGGGGAAAGAGCCCCGGGCAGATCGTGCTCGAGCGCTGGCAGGGCGAGTGGGCGGGGAGTCCGGATCGCTTGATCGAGTACGCGCGCTACTGATAGATTCCTCCGTCCAGCCCGGCTGCTTGGCGCGGCCGAGGAGGGCTTCGATGTCACAGAGCTTCAAGATCTCGTTCTCCCTCGAGGAGAACGACATCGCGTACTTCCGCAAGATCTTCAAGGACGCGCGGAGGCAGGTCGAGGACCAGGACACCGAGCAGGTGATCTCGGCCGTCCAGGCCCTGATCGCGCGGGTGCGCGAGGCGAAGAAGACACCGAGCTTCGTGCAGGACGCGATCGAGGTGCTCGAGGACCTGATCAAGATGATCCACGACCCGGACTACGAGCTGCCCCGTCTCCAGCGCACCGAGGTGCTGGCCGCGCTGTCGTACTTCGCCGACCCCGAGGATCTGATCCCCGACCAGATCCCGGGCCTCGGCTTCCTCGACGACGCGATCATGATCAAGATCATGGAGACCGAGTTCAAGCACGAGCTGTGGGGCTACCGGAAGTTCGCGAAGTTCCGCCAGGGCGCCGAGCAGCGGCCATGGACCGTGGTCGCCCGGCAGCGCCTGCCGCAGCGGCTCCTCGACGAACGCAAGAGGATCCGCGCCGAAGTGGACCGCCGGAAGAAGGAGCGCCCCTTCTCCTGGTGGTAGACTCCCCGCGCGAGTCCCCGATGAGCACGCCGCCCCGCGCTCGAATCCTGATCGTCGACGACGAGGAAGCCATCCTCGAGACGATGGCGTTCACGTTCGAGGACGACTACGAGGTCCTGACCGCCACGAACGCCCGCGAGGCGCTCGCGGTGCTCGACGAGCGCGCGCCGGTCGCCGCGGTGGTCACCGACCAGCGCATGCCCGAGATGACCGGCGTCGAGTTCCTGGCGATGGTGTACGAGCGGCACCCCAACACCACGCGCATCATCCTGACGGGCTACGCGGACGGCGAGGCGATGGTGCGCGCCATCAACGAGGGGCACGTCTACGCCTACGTGACGAAGCCCTGGGAGCCCGAGGAGCTGAAGCAGCTCGTGCAGCGGGCGGTCGAGCTGCACCGGCTGCGCCTGCAGAACGATCGGCTGCTCGAGGACCTGCGCCGCGCCAACGTGTTCCTCGGCGCGGCGATCGACGAGATCCCGGTAGGCGCCCTCGTGGTCGACGCGGCCGGTGTCGTGCGCGCCGCGAACCGCCCCGGGCGCGAGTACCTCGGGCTCGACGCCGACCCGAGCGGCCGTCCGCTCGACCAGGTGCTCGACACCGAGCGGCTGCGCCCGATGCGGGACGTGGCACAGCGCCTCGCGGGCGCCGAGGCGACGCCGTACGAGGAGCTCGAGCTCGCGGCGGCCGGCGTCTCGCTGCGCCTGCGCATCTCGGTGCGCACGCTGAACGACGCGGCGGGGCGATCGCTCGGACGCGTGGTGCTGCTGCGCGAGATCTCTCACGAGCCGCTGCGCCGGCGCTTCGAGGAGATCCTGTCCGAGATCAAGTCGGCGCGCGACGCGCTGCGGGTCCGCCTCGAGCAGGCGCAGCAGGAGCTCGCCGGCTTCTCCGGCAAGGTGAAGCACAGCGGGATCGCATCCCCCGGGATGCTCGAGCTCGAGGAGCGCATCTCGCGCACGCGCACTGCCATCGAGAACTGGCTCGCCGTCGACGACGCGCTGGTGCGCGAGGGATACCCGGACGCGCGCCTGCTGCTCGAGCGCATGCGCGTCGCCCTGGCGCGCTGGCCGCTGCCCGAGGAGATCCCCGACCGGGTCCAGGCGCTCGCGAAGCGCGTCGAGTCCTACTACCAGACGGGCGAGAACCCTGGCCAGCCCGTCCTCTGAGACGCGGCCGGCGCTGACGCCGCCGCCGTTCGTGCCGGTGCGCGGCCTCCCCGCGCCGAGCGGCACCGCGCCGCTCGAGCTCGTGATCGAGCGCCTCGACCTGCACGTGCGCATGACGTGGGCGTTCCACGCGCGCGAGATCCGCTTCGAGCGCAAGGAGGCGTCGGCGTGGGTGCCGCTCTTCCCGGAGACCTTCTCGTTCCACCTCGACCGGCACGACCCCACCGAGCTGTCGCTCCAGCTCGAGGACCTCTGGTCGGATCCGCGCCGGCTGGCTCCCTTCGCGACGAAGCGCGAGGCGCAGGAGCTGCTGCGTAGCCTCCTGGCGGCCGCGCCCGGCTATCTCGAGCGGGTGCTCGACGAGCTCGAGCGCAGCGGGCGGCTCGTCGGCGCCGTGAGCCAGCGCGTGCACGCCGACGCCGTCGTGCTCGCCGTCATGATCGCGCGCTTCGTCAGGGAGAAGCAGCTCGACGAGCACCCCGAGGCGCGCTTCACGCGACTGCACCTGCGCAAGCTGGTGTGGCGCGCGTCCTGCGCGCTCGTGCGGGAGCGCGTCTCGCCCCGGGCGCTCGAGGCCTTCATGGACGGAACGCTTCCGGGCGTGCACGACCCCTCCGAGCGCGCGTTCCTCGCCGCGCTGGCCGGCGACCCGGACGCCCAGGGCGACCTCGAGCCGATGCTGCTCGCGATCGCCGAGCGCGCCTTCCAGCGCTGGCTCGAGGACACCTGCCTCGACACCGACAACCAGGCCTTCGACGGCGAGGACTCGCCCTTCGGCCGACGCGAGGACGAGGTGCTCGCGGTGGTGAGCATCGACCCCGCGCGCCGGCTGCGGCGCGCGCGCCACTTCTCGCCCTTCCTGAGGAGGCGCGGCAGCCGGGACTGCCAGCGGATCCTGCGCAAGCTCGAGGTGTGGCTGCTGCGCCAGTACGACGTGCCGCGCGCCGCCGCCGTGATCCACCTCGCCGAGAACCTCGGCCGGGGCCGCGGCCGTCCGGACGGCATCCTCTCGTGGCACTCCACGTCGAACTACCTCGCTGCGATCGCGCTCCTGGTCTGGCCCTTCGTCGGCGCCGCCTTCCTCTACCAGCGCGCGACGCTGTTCTTCGACGCGGTCGTGTCGCTCGAGACGGCGGCCGTGATCGCGACCGCGCTCTGGTATCTGCTCTATCGCTTCGTGTGGCAGCGCGACCTCTCCTTCTTCCACGGCGCCGTGCCGCGCATCGGCGCGGGCATCATCGTCGGCTACATGCCCGTGTTCCTGATCGACGAGGTCTGGGACCTGTCGCGGCGCCCGTGGTTTCCCCTCGGGGTCACGGTTCTCCTGCTCGCCACCACGACGCTCCTGTACATCTACGTCGAGGTGCGGCGCCGCATCGACGATCCCGACGAGGCCTTCGCGCGCGCGCTGCGCCTGTTTCTGCTCGGTGTGGTCGAGGCGCTGGCGCTCGGACTCGTCGTCACCACGCTGCTCGGCGCCTTCATGGTGGTTCGCGTCTGGGGGAGCGACAATCCGGCCGAGACGGTCGAGACGGTGCGCCTGGTGACGCCGCCGTTCATCGGGCAGCTCCCGCGCATCATGGGCGTCGCGCCCGTCTACGCCTATCCGACCGCCGTGCTGCTGATGACCTTCTTCTCCTTCTTCATCGGAACCTTCCTGCAGCTCCTGTGGGAGGACCTGCCGATTACCGAACCCCTCTAGCCCCGGCCGGCATCCAACCCGTCCTCGCGCGGCCCCGGGCCGAGGGTTACGCTGCCCGCTGCCGCAGCCGCCGAGCCGTCGGTTCGCGGAGGTCCCCGATGCCCTCGATCGTGATGTACAGCAAGCCGACCTGTCCGTATTGCGACAGCGCCAAGCGGCTGCTCGCATCGAAGGGGCAGACCTGGCGGGAGATCGACATCGAGGCCGAGCCCGAGCGGCGCGCGGAGATGATCGAGCGCAGCCGGCGCTCGACGGTGCCGCAGATCTGGATCGGCGAGCGCCACGTGGGCGGCTTCGACGACCTCGCGGCACTCGAGGACTCGGGCGAGCTCGATCGGGTGCTCGGCATGGCCGGCGGAGGCGGCGGCGCGCGCGCCGAGCGCGTGCGGCTCGCGATCGTCGGAAGCGGGCCCGCCGGGTACACCGCCGCGTTGTATGCGGCGCGCGCCGAGCTCGCCCCGGTGGTCGTCGCGGGTCTCATGGCGGGCGGCCAGCTCATGCTGACGAGCGACGTCGAGAACTACCCCGGATTCCCGGAGTCGGTGACGGGCCCCGAGCTGATGGAGCGCTTCCAGGCGCAGGCGGAGCGCTTCGGCGCGCGCGTCTTCGCCGAGGACGCCACCCACATCGACCTCTCGCGGCGTCCGTTCCGGATCGAGACCCCGGAGCGCGCGTTCGAGGCCGACGCGATCGTGCTCGCGCCGGGCGCCACGGCGAAGTGGCTCGGCATCCCGTCGGAGCAGCGGCTCATGAACCGCGGGCTCTCGGCCTGCGCGACCTGCGACGGCGCGCTCTACAAGGGCAAGGCGATGGCCGTGATCGGCGGCGGCGACACCGCGATGGAGGAGGCGCTCTTCCTCACCCGCTACGCCACCCGGGTCACGGTGATCCACCGGCGCGATCAGCTCCGCGCCTCGAAGATCATGCAGGAGCGCGCGCGCGACCACCCGAAGATCGACTTCGCGTGGAACGCCGAGGTCGACGAGGTGCTGGGGGGCGAGTTCGTAACCGGCGTCCGGCTGCGCGACGTGCGGACCGGCGCGAAGCGCGAGCTCGCGGTCGAGGCGATCTTCGTCGCGATCGGGCACAAGCCCAACACCGAGCGGGTCGCCGGGCAGCTGCAGCTCGACCCGGTCGGATACATCAAGGTCGAGCCCGGCAGCACGCGCACCTCGGTGGAGGGCGTGTTCGCCTGCGGCGATGCGATCGACCCGACCTATCGGCAGGCGGTGACCGCGGCCGGGACCGGGTGCATGGCCGCGATCGATGCCGAGCGCTGGTTGGCGGCACAGGGTCTGGAGTAGCCACCGAGCCGGATGCCCCTCGACAAGGACCGCCTCGAGAGCCTGATCGCGCGCTCCACCGACATCGTGGTGGCGACCGACCGCAAGGGCACGGTCACCTACTACAACGACGGCGCCAGCAAGATCCTCGGCTACGCGCCCGGCGAGATCCTCGGGCAGTTCGTCGCCAAGCTCTACCCGGACCTCGCCGAGGCCAAGCGCGTGATGGAGGCGATGCGCGCGCCGGAGCACGGTGGCCCCGGCATCGTCGAGACCTTCCGCACCACCTTCCTCTCGAAGCAGGGCGAGCACATCCCGGTCGCCATCTCGGGCACGCTGCTGTACGACGAGGCGGGCGCCGAGGACGGCACCATCGGGTTCGCCAAGGACCTGCGCGAGATCCTGCGCATGGATCAGCTCGCGACCCTCGGCGAGGTGGCGGTCGGCCTGTCGCACGAGATCAACAACCCGCTCGCCGTGATCCGCAACCAGGCTGAGCTGCTGGAGCGCGATGTGCAGCAGCTCGCCGGCGAGCGCGAGACGGTCGTCGAGATGGAGCGCCTCGACGCGGTTCGGCGCGAGGTGGCGCGCATCGCCGAGATCCTCGAGCGGCTCGGCAACATGGCGGCCACCGATCGCTACGAGACGGTCGACTACATCGGACCCGCTCGCATGATCGACCTGCGCGCGCGCGGCGAGCGCGAGCGGCGCCTGCCGCGCGACCCGCGGCTCGAGGGCGCGCGCGTGCTCGTGGCCGACGACGACCTCGGGATCCGCACGAGCCTGGCCGAGGTGCTGGCCGCGCAAGGCTGCCAGGTCGAGACCGCCGCCGATGGCGCGGAGGCACTGCGCCGCATCGAGTCCGGGCGCTTCGACGTGGTGGTCTCCGACGTGGTGATGCCCCACATGGACGGATACGCGCTCTTCAACGCCGTTCGTCAGCGCTTTCCCGATCTGCCGATCCTGATGATGACCGCCTTTCACTACGACAAGGACCACATCATCAAGCGCAGCCGGATGGAAGGCCTCGAGGGCGTGATCTTCAAGAAGCCCGTGGACCTCGAGCGGCTGCGCTCCGTGCTGGTCGAGCTGCTCGCGAAGAAGCGCCCGGGCTAGGAGGCCGACTCGCGAGAGTCGGGCCTCCGCGCAGTGAGGCGGAGTCCGCGGAGCCGAACGAAGGCCACCGGCTAGTCGCGCGGCCGCACCGACACGAAGCGGTTGCCGCGCTCGTAGAAGCGCCACGGCTTCGCGGCCCAGGCGCCCGCGTACTCCACGTGGATGCGGTGCGAGCGGCCGATCCGCCCGGCGGGGCGGTCGGACTCCTCGAGGAAGAGACCGCCCCGGCAGAGGTCGCGGCCGTAGTCGGCGCGGCCGATGGCGAGCGCATGCGTGAGCTTGCCCGGCCCGTTGGTGAGCTCGCGCGAGTGGACCGCCCGCCCTCGCCGGCGCGCCATCAATTCGAGCCCGCGCAGCGGCTCGAGCGCCCGGATCAATACCGCGTGCGGCTCGCCCTCCGACGCGACCACCAGGTTCATCGCCCAGCTGGTCCCGTAGAGGAGATAGACGTAGGCGTGTCCGGGCGCTCCGTACATCGCCGCGGTGCGCCGGGTGAGCCCGTGCCAGCTGTGCGCGGCCCGGTCCGCCGGCCCGCGATAGGCCTCGACCTCGACGATGCGGCCGGCCGCCTCGCCGTCGGGACCGCGATGCACCAGCACCTTGCCGATGCACGCGCGCGCGACGGCGAGCACCGGCCGCGCGTAGAAGTCGCGCCCGATCCGGGCGGGTCTGCGCGATCGAGAGTCGTCGGGACGCCGCGGCATCGACTCCTCCGGATGCGGCGAGGGGCGATCCTACAGCGTCCGCGCCACGCAGACCGCCACGACGCGCCGCGCCCCGGCGCGGCGCAGGGCGCGCGCCGCCTCGGCGAGCGTGGCGCCGGTGGTGACGACGTCGTCCACCAGTGCCACTCGAGGCGGGATGCGCGCACGCGGGCCGGCCGCGAAGGCGCCGCGCACGTTGCGGCGGCGCTCGCGCCGGTCGAGCCCGGTCTGGCTGGCCGTGGGTCGGAGCTGCGCCAGCGCGCGGGGGTCGGCCGGGACCCGAAGCGCGCGCGCCAGCGCGAGCGCGAGCTCGCCCGCCGGATGGAAGCCCCGCTCGCGGAGCCGGCGCTCGTGCATCGGCACCGCCACGACCAGGTCGACCTCCGGCTCCGTGAGCCGCCGCGCGGCGTCGGCGAGCAGCGCCGCCGCCAGCGCACCGGGGCGCGCATCGAGGCTCGCGAGCCCGGCCGCGGGGTACTTGAAGCGGCGGATCCACGCCGCCGCCTCGCCGGCGAACGCGACCTCGGCGGCGACCTGCGCCAGCGGCCCGCGATCGCACGCCGGGCAGAGGCCGTCCGCGCCGACCGCGGAGGTCTGGCAGAGACGGCAGCCGCCCGGCGGAAGCCGCGGCAGCGCGACCGAACAGGGCGTGCAGAGCGCGCGCGCACCTCCCATCCCGTCGCCGCAGCGCGCGCAGGCGCGCGGCAGGAACAGGTCGAGCATCGCGCTCCACAGCGCTCGCACTTCGCTCTCCGCACGGGACTCGGGGTGAGCTCGACCGCGTTCTTATGAGCTTCGCTCGCCTTCGGCTCGCTGCGCGCCGCCTCCGGCGGCTTGCACGACGAGGCTCCGACCCGTCATCTCGGCCGGGGCCGGGAGCCCCAGCAGCTCGAGCACGGTCGGCGCGAGATCGGAGAGGCCGCCATCGCGCAGCCGCCGCCCGCGCGCATCGCCGGTGATCCACCAGATCGGAACGGGGTTGGTGGTGTGCGCGGTGTGCGGGCCGCCGCTCGCCGGATCGATCATGCACTCGCAGTTGCCGTGGTCCGCCGTCACGAGGGCGTTGCCGCCGAGCGCCAGCACGCGCTCGGCGATGCGGTCCAGGCAGTGATCCACCGTCTCGACCGCCTTTACCGCCGCCGACAGCATCCCGGTGTGACCGACCATGTCGGGGTTGGCGAAGTTGATCAGCACGAACGCGTAGTCGCGTTCGTCGAGGCGCGCGAGCAGCTCGCGCGTCAGCGGCTCCGCGCTCATCTCGGGCTTCTGGTCGTACGTCGCGACGTCGCGCGGCGACGGGACGAGCACGCGGTCCTCGCCGGCGAAGGGCTCCTCCCTGCCGTTGTTGAAGAAGAAGGTGACGTGCGCGTACTTCTCGGTCTCCGCCATGCGGAGCTGTGGAAGGCGCGCCTCGGCGAGGAGCTCGCCGAGGATGTGCTTCGGCATCTCGGACGGGAATGCGACCGGAAGCGCGAGCTCCGCGTCGTACTCGGTCAGGCAGACGAAGCGCTCGAGACGCGCGACCTTTGCGCGCGACAGCTTGCCCTCGAAGCGCTCGGGCAGCGCGCCGGTGAGCGCGTTCGTGAGCTCGCGCGCGCGATCGGCGCGGAAGTTGAAGAAGAGGGCGACGTCGCCGTCGGCGAGCGGCGCGCCGCCGTCGACGACCGTCGGCTGCACGAACTCGTCGCCCTCGTCGCGCGCGTAGGCCGCCTGCACCGCCGCGCGCGCGTCGGCGGCTGGCAAGCCCTCCCGGCACACGATGGCGCGATAGGCGCGCTCGATGCGCTCCCAGCGGTTGTCGCGGTCCATCGCCCAGTAGCGGCCGATCACCGTCGCGACATGGCCGCCCGCGGCGTCGAGCGCGGGCAGCACGCGGTCGAGGTGCGCGAGCGCCGAGCGCGGCGGCGTGTCGCGGCCGTCCAGGAAGGCGTGCAGCACGGGCCGGACGCCGCGGCTCCGGCAGGCTTCGAACAGCGCGATCAGGTGCTCGTCGGAACTGTGGACGCCGCCGTCCGAGACGAGGCCCAGCAGGTGGAGGCGTCCGAGGCCGCGCGCCGCCACGTCGAGCGCGTCGCGGATCGCGGGGACGCGCGCCGCCCCGCCGCTCGCGAACGCCTTCGAGATGCGCGTCATGTCCATCTCGACGATGCGGCCGGCGCCCATCGTCATGTGGCCGACCTCGGAGTTGCCCATCTGCCCCGGCGGCAGGCCCACCGCCTCGCCCGACGTCTCGAGGCGCGCGTGCGGGTAGTCGCGGTTGGCGCGCGCGAAGAAGGGCGCGTGCGCGCGCGCCGTCGCGTCGCCGGGACCGCCGTCGCCGAGGCCGAAGCCGTCGAGCACGACGAGCAGCACGGGCCTTCTCATCGGACCCGCTTCTCCGCCGGCGCCGCGTGCGGGAGCGCTAGCTGGGGTGCGTCGCTCCACAGCCGCTCGATGTCGTAGTGGGCGCGCGACTCGGGCTGGAAGACGTGGACGATCACGTCGTCGAGGTCGATCAGCACCCAGCGCCCTTCCGGATAGCCCTCGACGCCGAGCACGGGCTCGCCGGCCTCGCGCATCGCCTTCTCGATCGAGTCGGCGACGGCGCGCACCTGGCGATCGGAGCGGCCGGTCGCGACGACGAACACGTCGGCGAACGAGGACAGCTCCTTGACGTCGAGCGCGACGACATCCTCCGCCTTCACCACGAGCGCCGCATCCACCGCGAGCCGCGTCTTCTCCGCCGCGTTCATCCGCCGCTTCGCGCTCCCCCGTATGCGCCGCTCTCCAGTGCCGCCCGGCGCACCGCTTCCGGGAGGAGATAGCGCACGGAGCGGCCCTCCCGCAGTCGGCGCCGCACGTCGGACGACGAGACGTCGAAGCCCGTGATCTCCACCAGGCGGAGCCACGTCGGCGCCACGCGGTGGCGGCCCGAGCGCCCGTCGGCGGCGATCGCGACGTCCTCCTTCACGACGTCCGGCAGCCAGTCGCCGAGATGTCCGCCGCGCAGCGGCGGGCGCGTCGTCACGGCGTAGCTCGTGAGCCGGAAGAGCTCGCGCGGCTCGCGCCAGGTCCCCATCTCGGCGAAGGCGTCGCAGCCGACCAGGAACACCAGCTCGCTGTCGACGCGCGCGCGCAGCGCGCGCAGCGTGTCGACCAGGTACGAGGCGCCACCGCGCTCCACCTCGATCGGGTCGACGGCGAAGCGCGGGTTGCCTTCGACCGCGAGGCGGACCCACGCGAGCCGCAGCGCCGCGGGCGCGATCGGATCGCCGGGATCCTCGGCCTTGTGAGGCGGCTGCGCGCTCGGCACGAACAGCACGCGCTCGAGCCCGATCGCCTCGGCGGCCTCCTCGGCCGCGCGCAGGTGTCCGACGTGGATCGGGTTGAAGGTCCCGCCGTAGATCCCGATCCGCTTCGCGTTCACTCGCGGAGCTGGCCGTCGCCGAAGAGCACGAACTTCTGCGCGGTGAGCCCTTCGAGACCCATCGGGCCGTAGGCGTGCAGCTTCGAGGTCGAGATGCCGATCTCGGCGCCCAGGCCGAGCCGGTAGCCGTCGGAGAAGGCGGTGGAGCAGTTGACGCCCACGGTCGAGGAGTCGACCCGCCGCACGAACGCCTGCGAGCTCGCGTAGTCGTTGGTGACGATCACGTCGGTGTGGTTGGAGCCGAACTCGCGGATGTGCGCGATCGCCTGATCGAGATCGTCGACCACGCGCACCGCCAGGATCGGCGCGAGGTACTCCGCGCGCCAGTCGTCCTCGCCGGCCGGCTTCGCATCTCCGTAGAGCGCGCAGGTTCGCGGGCAGCCGCGGATCTCGACCCCCTCCTCGTGCAACCCCTTCAGCACGCGGGGCAGCAGGCGGCCCGCGCCGTCGCGGTGGACCAGCAGCGTCTCGAGCCCGTTGCACACCGCCATCTGGCGGATCTTCGAATCGCGCACGATCGCGGCCGCCATCTCCTCGTCCGCGCTGGCGTCGAGGAAGATGTGACACACCCCGGCGTCGTGTTTGATCACGGGGATGGTCGAGCGCTCGACGACCCGGCGGATCAGACCGGGCCCGCCGCGCGGGATCACCAGATCGATGAAGCGGTCCTGCACGAGCAGCACGTCGATCGCTGCGCGGTCCGTGGTCGACACCAGCGCCACGGCGTCCTCGGGAATGCCGACGTCGCTCGCCGCGCCGCGCAGCTCGGCCCCGAGCGCGAGGTTCGAGCGGATCGCCTCGGACCCGCCGCGCAGGATCACGGCATTGCCGGCCTTCACGCAGAGCGCCGCGGCGTCGACGGTCACGTTGGGCCGCGACTCGTAGATGATCGCGATCACGCCGAGCGGGATGCGCATGCGGCCGACGCGGAGCCCGTTCGGGCGCACCGAGAGCTCGGCGATCTCGCCGACGGGATCGGGCAGCGCGGCCACGTCGCGCAGCCCGGCGACCATGCTCGACCACTTGTCGCCCGACAGCGCCAGCCGCGCCACCATCGGCGCTTCGAGGCCGGCGCCCTCGGCCGCGCGCAGGTCCTCGCGATTGGCCTCGAGGATGCGCGCTCGCGCCGCATCGAGCCGCTCGGCCGCGCGCAGGATCCAGCGGTCCTTCTGCGCGCGCGAGAGCCGCGCCGTCTCGTGGGAGGCCGCCCGCGCGGCGCGCGCCAGCTCGACGATCGACTGCTCGAGGGGGACGTGGGCCATGGGCTGCTCGAGTCCGCTGGATCTCCAGGGTCTATCGGCTCGGCGCCGGGGTCTCACGAGATCACGACGAGATCGTCGCGATGGATCACCTCGCCGCCGTTCGAGTAGCCTAGCACCTGGTGGATCTGCCGCGTCGGGAGGCCCTGGATGCGCTTCACGTCCTGAGCCGAGTAGGCCACCAGGCCGCGCGCCACCTCCTGCCCCGCCGGGTCGATGCAGCTCACCGCGTCGCCGATGCCGAACTCGCCGCGCACCTCGGTGATGCCGGCCGGCAACAGGCTGCGGCCGCGCTCGCGGAGCGCCTGCGCCGCGCCCTCGTCGACGCGCAGCTCGCCGCGCGGCCGCGCGGTGAAGGCGAGCCAGTGCTTGCGGCTCGCGAGGCGGTCCTCGCGGGCACCGGGCAGGAAGAGCGTCCCCTCGTCCGCGCCGGCGGCCACGCGCAGGAGCGCACCGCGGCGCCGGCCGTTGGCGACGACGGTGGCCGCCCCGGAGAGCGCCGCGGTCCGCGCCGCCTGCAGCTTCGTCACCATTCCACCGCGCCCGAAGGCGTGCTCCGAGCCGCGCGCTGCGCTCTCGATCTGTCGCGTGATCGCCGGCACGACGTCGTAGCGGGCCGGCGCCGGGCGGCCGGGCTGCGGGGGCTCGCGGTAGAGCCCGTCCACGTCGGTGAGCAGCACGAGCAGCTCGGCCCCGACCAGGTTCACGACCGTCGCCGAGAGGTTGTCGTTGTCGCCGAAGCGGATCTCCTCGGTCGACGTGGTGTCGTTCTCGTTGACGACCGGGACGACACCGAGCCGCAGCAGCGTCATCAGGGTGTGTCGGGCGTTCAGGAAGCGCTCGCGGTTCTCGAGGCCGGCGCGCGTCACCAGCACCTGCGCCACCTGGCGCCCGCGCCGCGCGAAGCCGAGCCGGTAGCGCTCCATGAGCGCGATCTGCCCGACCGCGGCCGCGGCCTGCTTCTCCGGGATCGACCGGCCCGGGTGGTCCCAGCCGAGGCGGTGGGATCCGAGCGCAATGGCGCCCGACGAGACCACCACGACCTGGCGGTCCGCATCGGAGAGCTCGGCCACCTGGCGGATCAGCTCGGTGAAGACGCGCGGGCGCACCGCGCCGTCGGCGGTGAGGATCGAGGAGCCCACCTTGACGACGAGGCGCTGCGCGTCCCGCGCGAGCTCCCTCACGGGCCCACCGGGGCGGGCGCAGCGGCCGACTCGCCGCGCGCCGCGGCGGCATCCTCGGCGTCGAGCGCCCGGGCGAGCGCCGCGACGAGCGCCTCGCAGCCGAGCCCGGTGGCGCCCGAGATGCGCAGCACCGCGCGCCCCTCGGAGCGCAGCGCCGCCTCGAGCGGAGCCAGGTGCGCGTCGCGCTCGTCCTCCGGGATCAGGTCGACCTTGTTGAGCGCGACGAGCTCCACGCGCTGCGCGAGGCTCGACGCGTAGGCGGCGAGCTCCCCGCGGATCGCGCGGTGGTCGGCGAGGGGGTCGCGGCCCTCGAGCGGCGCGGCGCCGACGTCGAGCAGGTGAACCAGCACGCGTGTGCGCTCGACGTGACGCAGAAAGCGGTCGCCGAGGCCGGCGCCCTCGCTCGCGCCCTCGATCAGGCCGGGGATGTCCGCGACCACGAAGCGGCGCTCGCCGGCCTCCACCACGCCGAGCGAGGGCACGAGCGTCGTGAAGGGGTAGGCGCCCACGCGCGGCCGCGCCGCCGAGAGGCGCCGCAGCAGCGTCGACTTGCCGGCGTTGGGAAGGCCGACCAGGCCGACGTCGGCGATCAGCTTGAGCGAGAGCCGCAGCCGTGCGCTCTGGCCGGCGCGGCCGGGCTCGGCGGTGTCGGGTGCCTGGCGGGTCGGGGTCGCGAAGTGGCGATTGCCGCGCCCGCCGCGCCCGCCGCGGGCGACGACGAAGCGCTGACCGTGCGCCAGCAGATCGACGCGCGGGGGTGCGCCCTCGGCGGCGTCTGCGTCGTACACGAGCGTTCCGACCGGCAGCGGCACCTCGAGCGAGGCTCCCTTGCGGCCGTCGCGGCCGTTGCCGCCGCCGGGCGCCCCGTCACCCGCTCGCAGCGAGGGACGGAGCCGCGGGTCCAGCAGCGTCGAGAGGTTCCGGTCGGCGACCAGCACGACGTCGCCGCCGCGTCCGCCGTCGCCGCCGTCGGGCCCTCCGCGCGGCACGAACTTCTCGCGGCGGAAGCTCGCGCTGCCGTCGCCCCCGCGCCCGGCCGCGACCTCGATCACGGCCTCGTCGATGAAGCTGTCGTGGGTCTTCATGGGCTGCGCTCCTGGCGCCCGCCCAAGGGCCGCGGAGCTAGGCCGCCGGCTCGACGCGCGCGACGACCCGGCCCTTCGACTCGCCGTAGTGCACGGTGCCGTCGCACAGCGCGAAGAGCGTGTAGTCCCTGCCGAGGCCGACGTTGCGGCCCGGATGCACGCGCGTTCCCACCTGGCGCACCAGGATGGTGCCCGCGTGGACCTGCTCGCCCGCGAAGATCTTGACGCCGCGCCGCTGCCCGTGGCTGTCGCGGCCGTTGCGACTGCTGCCCTGTCCCTTCTTGTGGGCCATCGATTCGCCGCCCTAGCCTTCGATCCGCTCGACGCGGATCTGCGTGTAGTCCTGCCGGTGCCCCTGCTTGCGGCGATAGCGCTTGCGCCGCTTGTACTTGAAGACAGTGATCTTCTCGCCGCGCCCCTGGCCGGTGATGGTGGCGATCACGCGGGCGCCGGCGACGGTCGGCGCGCCGACCCGAGTCGCGCCCTCACCGCCCACGAGCAGCACGTCGGCGAGCTCGATCTGCTCGCCGATGCCACCCGGCAGCCGATCGACCCAGAGGGCATCGCCCGGCGTCACCCGGACCTGCCTGCCCCCACTTCGCACTACCGCGTACGTCACGACTCCCGGTCCTCCCGAGGCGGCGGCAGTATGGGCGATTCCGAAGTCCCGTCAACGGGATCCGGCTCGAGGCCGATCTCCTCCCCGCCCTCCGATCGCTCGGTCTCCTCGAGCGCGACCTCGACCCGCGGGTCGAGGAGCGCCCCGGCTCTCGGCTCGCCGTCCGCGGGGGGCTCGGGCGCGGCCGGCTCGTGCCCTCCTCCAGCCGCTCGGTCGCTCGGCTCGGGGTCGCCGATCCCGAGCCAGGACAGCCGCAGGGCGATGGGGGGCCCTTGGTCGAGCGCGGTCACCTCGAACTGCTCCTGGTGGAGCCCCGGCACGGCCCGCACCTCGAGAGCGCGCCCGAGCTGCGCCTCGAGCTCGGCGAGCTCCTCGCGCTCGGGACCGAGCAGCAGCTCGGCCACGCGCGGATGGACGGAGAGCGCGATGCGCCGGCCGCAGAAGCGCGGCAGGTCGTTGCGCACCTCGCGCAGGACCTTGTAGGCGACGCTCTCGCGCGACAGCACGTAGCCGCGCCCCTCGCAGTAGCCGCAGGGCTCGCAGAGCTGCTGGACCAGGTTCTCGCGCGTCCGCTTGCGCGTCATCTCGACCAGGCCGAGCTCGGAGATCTTCAGGATGTTCGTCTTGGCCTTGTCCTGACGCAGCGCCTCCTGCAGCGCGCGGTAGACCTTCTCGCGGTTGTCGGCGGTCTCCATGTCGATCAGGTCGATGATGATGAGCCCGCCGATGTTGCGGAAGCGGAGCTGGTGCACCACCTCCTTCACCGCCTCGAGATTGGTCTTGAGGACGGTCTCCTCGAGGTCGCGCTTGCCGACGTAGCGCCCGGTGTTGACGTCGATCGCCGTCAGCGCCTCGCTCTGGTCGACCATCAGGTAGCCGCCCGACTTGAGCCACACCTTGCGGCCGAGGTTGGCGTCGATCTCCGGCTCGATCCCGAAGTGGTCGAAGATCGGCTCGTCGCCCGCGTAGAGCTCGACCCGCGGCTTCGGGTCAGCCACGAAGCGCGCCACGAAGTCGCGCAGCTCCTCGTGGAGCCCCGGCGAGTCGACCACTACGCGGCGCGTCTCCGGATTTGCGACGTCGCGCACCACGCGCAGCGGCAGGGCCGGCTCGGCGTAGAGCACGGCCGGCACGCGCGCGCCGTCGCGCTGGGTGCGCACCTGCTCCCACACCGCCGTCAGATACTTGACGTCGGCCTCGAGGTCGGCCTCGCGCGCGCCCTCTCCCGCGGTGCGGATGATGAAGCCCACGTCGGGCGGGCGAAGGCGCTCGACGATCTCCCGCAGCCGGCGCCGCTCGCGATCCGAGTCGATGCGGCGCGACACGCCGACGCGCGCGCCCGAAGGGGTCAGCACCAGGTGGCGGCCCGCGATCGCGACGTGCGAGGTGATGCGGGCGCCCTTGGTGCCGATCGGCTCCTTCGCGACCTGCACCACGATCTCCTGGCCCTCGGAGAGGATGGTGTCGATCTTCGGGACTGCACGGCCGCCGCCGTTGCGGCCGCGGCCTCGGCGGCCGCGGGGCCGCTCCTCCTCGTCGCCCAGGTCGACGTCGGAGTTGTACTCGAAGTAGTCGCCCGCGTAGAGGAACGCCGCCTTCTCGAGGCCGATGTCGACGAAGGACGCCTGCATGCCGGGAAGCACCCGCGTCACGCGGCCCTTCACGACGCTGCCGACCATGCTGCGGCCGCCCCGGCGCTCGATCAGCAGCTCGGCGAGCACGCCGCGCTCCAGGATGGCTACGCGGGTCTCACCGCGACAGGCATTGATCACGATCTCGTTCTGCATGTTGGAATGCGCCTAACCGGAGCGCGCTCCGGCGCTGGCGAGCCGACCCGGGCAGGCCGCGATCCGGACGCCTCTCGGGCATCCGGATTCCGGGACGGAGCGATTGGCGGGGTGCAGCGGATGGCGCGCAGGCCGTTACCGGCCCGCGGACGGACGGTGCTCGCTCTCTCGGGATGTCTCGACGGCGGACTGTCGCCGCGGGTCGACTCGCACAGGGAAACTCATTCTTTTTCGGACCTGTCTGGACGATCCTGCGAAGCTCGGCGCCTCGATCCCGGCCGCGGACTCCGCGGCACCCCGCCGCCCGTCAACCCGTCCGGGATCTGCCGTTCCTCCGGCCGGCGCGTCTACATGGCCGGCCAACGCCCGCACGATCGCCAAAAAACCTGGGCACACGATCCAACATCGACGCCACGGCTGCAACCCGCCTTCATCGAATCGAGATCGCCCCGAGGGGCTGGAGGGGAGCCCGGCGGGCCGGCCTCGACCCGAGGCGAGGCGGCCGGACCGGCGGCCGA
>DATJPY010000104.1:0-70000 GCA_035506135.1 Myxococcota bacterium
ACGCGGGGGATGCCGCCTAGTGGACGCCCGGGACGAGAAGGGGCCGGCGCCCCTCAGCCTCGCCGACCGGCTCGCCCTGAGGCCGGCCGAGGCTGCCCGGGCGCTTGGGCTCTCCGAGCGCACCTTCCGCGACCTCTTGCCCCGTATTCCCCACTTCCGCACCGAGGTAGGAGGGGCCGTCCTGATCCCCGTCCGGGCGCTCGAGACGTGGCTCGAAGAGCAGGCGCAAGCCGAGGGATCGCGAGCCGATCGCGTCGCCGGGGAGATCCTGGCCGCAATGCGCTCGCAATCGAATAAAAGTTGACATGTCAAGCTCGGTCGAGCATGATGACGTCATGGCGGCGCGGAAGATCAAGGGGACGTGGGGTGGCTGGCGGCCCGGAGCGGGCCGGAAGCCGATCTTCGAGGAGCACGCCGACCGCACGATCCGCTTCGAGCGGGCCGAGCTCGAGGCTCTCGAGGCGCTGGCAGCCGAGGAGGGTGTCACCACGTCCGACGTAGTGCGGCGCCTGGTGCGGGCCTATATCGCCCGGCGGCGGAGGAAGTAGCCATGTCTGCCAAGGTGGTCTGGTATCGGGGTAGCTGGTGGGTCCGGACGCATTGGGCGGCCACGAAGAAGAAGGAGCGCAAGATCGGCCCGACGAAGGCCGATCGCCGCGAGGCCGACCAGATCGCTCGCCAGATCAACGCCGCGCTCGCTCTCGGGACGTTCGAGCCCGACCCGAAGCCGGAGCGCGCCCTCCCCTTCGACGCCTATCTGCGCGAGTGGCACGCGCGCTACGGCGTCACCTTCAAGCCGCGCTACCGCGAGACGAGCGCGGGCCTGGTAGAGCGCGACCTGATCCCCCACTTCGGGGCAAAGGACCTCGCGAGATCCGCGAGGCGGATCTGCTCGACTACATCGGGCGGAAGCTCGAGCAAGGGCAGAAGCCGCCGACCATTCTGACCGCCCTCTCCGTCGTCCGTCGCGTCCTCAACCTCGCGGTGAGCGAGGGCCTGATTGCACGCAACCCGGCGAATGGGTGCGGGCGGCTCATCGCTCGCGTTGCCCAGCGCGAGGCGACCGAGGTTCACGTGGTCGAAGCCTGGACGCGGGCGGAGGCAGAAGTGCTCCTCGGCGTGGCAGAGCAGCACGAGCCCCGATTCTCCCCGCTGCTGCGCTTCCTGCTCTCGACCGGCTGCCGGCGTGGGGAGGCGCTCGGGCTGCGCTGGGAGGACGTGGACTTCTCGCGGAGTGCCGTTGTGATCCGTCGAGCACTCACGAAGGGCCAGACGGTGACGCCGAAGAGCGGCAAGAGTCGCACCGTGGCGACGCCTCCGGGCCTAGCGAGCGCCCTCTTCGACCTGCTCGCAGCGCGCCGGTCCGAGGCGCTCCACCGAGGCTGGCCGGAGGTGCCGGCTTGGGTGTTCTGCTGGCCGGGACGCCGCTCGACGAGCGCAACCTGAGCCGGTGCTGGTATAGGGTCCGCCGGCGCGCCCAGAAGCTCGGCGTGCGTCCCTTCCGGCTGCACGCGGCGCGGCACACGTTCGCGACCCTGGCGCTCGAGGCTGGGCGCTCGATTCGCTGGGTGGCCGAGCAGCTCGGACACGCCAACCCGGCCCTTACGCTGCGCGTGTACGCCCACGCGGTTCCGGCGGAGCCCGGCGACCTCGGCTTCGCCGACTTCGACGCCGCCAGCGTCGCAATCCGTCGCTATCCGTCGCTGGGTTCCGACGCGACTTCCACCGACGAAAACGCCCCCGAGCTAAGCACTCGGAGGCGCTCAGAAATCCCGGAGCACGAGACCGGATTCGAACCGGCGACCCTCACGTTGGCAACGTGATGCTCTACCAGCTGAGCTACTCGTGCTGATCTGCCCGAGATACGGAACGGCCGCGCGGCCGTCAAGGGCGCGCGAGCCGCGGGCGAATTCCGCTGCCCCGGCGGGCGATTCGGGGCGCCTGGGGCCGGGCGCGGCTCGCCGGCGCCGAGCGGGTACCATGCGTGGACCCTCGGAGCGGCGATGGCCTACGAGATCCAGCGCTTCCCGTTCGACGGCACGATCGATGCCGACGGCCACGTGCTCGAGCCCGCCTGGCTCTGGGAGGAGTACCTCGAGGAGCGCTTCCGGCCGCGCGCGCTGCGCATCCGCGTCGACGACGAGGGGCTCGAGTACCTCGAGCTCGACGGGCGCGCCTCGGAGCGCACCAACAAGGGGATCCTCGGGCTCCTCGGCGCGATGGGCGATCCGAGCGCGAAGCGCGGTCCCGAGCGGCGCTACATGGACCACATCCCGTTCGGCGGGGGCGACGCGAGCGAGCGCGTGCGGCTCCTCGACCTCGAGCACCTCGAGAAGGCGGTGCTCTATCCGACGCTCGGGCTCCTCTGGGAGTGCGAGGTCGACGACCCCGAGCTCACCGCCGCGTACCAGCGCGCCTACAACCGCTGGATCGCCGATTTCTGCCGCGAGAGCGAGGGGCGGCTCGTGCCGATCGCACACCTCTCGCTGTCGGACGTCGGCGCGGCGGTCGCGGAGCTCGAGCGCGCAGTGCGCGACGGCTGCCGCGGCGCCTTCGTCGCGCCCTTCACGCACACGCGCAAGCCGCACGGGCATCCCGACCACGACCCGCTCTTCGCGAAGGCGTGCGAGCTCGACGTGCCGCTCGCGATCCACCCCACCTACGAGCCCGCCTGGGCGGTGCCGGTGCGCTTCCACGGCATGGGCCGCGAGCGCGAGTTCTTCTACAACGTGATGGGTCGCCAGGGCGCGCAGCAGGCCCTGCTCTCCTGCTTCACGATGGGCGCGCTCGAGCGCTTCCCGTCGCTCCGGCTCGGCGTGCTCGAGGTGGGGTCGGGCTGGATCGGCTCCTTCCTCGACCGCATGGACGCCGTCTTCGAGACGATCTCGGCCAAGGGCGTGCGCCTCTCGGCGCCGCCCTCCGAGGTGTTCCGGCGCCAGTGCTTCATCTCGGGCGATCCGGACGAGACAGCCGCGCCGCTGGTGATCGACCACGTCGGGTCCAACTGCTTCGTCTGGGCCACCGACTACCCGCACCCCGACCATCCCGGCGGCTGGGTGCACGCGCTCGAGCGCTTCGTCGCGCCGCTCTCCCCGGCGACGCGCGCGAAGCTGCTTGGCGAGAACGTGGCGCGGATCTACCGGCTGGCTTCAGGACCGGAGCGCGCTCAGCGCTGCGAGTCGGGCGGCGGCGATTGAGCCGGGGGCGATGCGGCCGGGGGCGACCCGGCCGGCGCCGGCGCGTCGGGGATCGGCGGCGTGCCCGGCACCGGCGCCTGCGGCTGCTGCTCCGAAGGCTGCCCCGGCTGTCCCGTCTGCGGCGCGCGGCAGAACAGGTTGGTCACGTCGAGGCCGACGCCGGTCGAGTGGTAGAAGCCGCCCGAGCCGCCGCCGATCGACCCGCCCACGCTCGGGCGCACGGGCGGCTGGTCGCTGCGGCACGTCGCGCAGCCGAGCCAGAGCGCGGCGGCGGCGGCCAGCAGGAGCGCGCAGGCCCCCGACGGCCTCACAGCTTGCGGATCTTCTCGCGCCCGCTCTTCACGGCGCGCGTGGCGTTGCGCGTGTCGAAGACGCGCTGCGCGCGGTCCACCACGCGCGCGTAGTCGATCGAGTCGTGGTCGGTGATGATGAGGACGAGGTCGGCGCCGCGCAGCGTCTCGTCGGAGAGCTCGACGCTCTTGAGCGCGTGCTCGCCGACTGCGAGCTCGGCCACGTGCGGATCGTGGAACTCGAGCTGCGCGCCCTTCTGCAGCAGCAGCTCCGCGATCTCGATCGCCGGCGACTCGCGCACGTCCGAGACGTTGCCCTTGTAGGCGACACCGAGCAGCAGCACGCGGGCGCCGTTCACCGCCAGGCGGTCCTCGTTCAGGATGTCGCCGACCCGGCGCACCACGTGGGCGGGCATCTGCGTGTTGATCTCGGTGGCCAGCTCGATGAAGCGCGCCGGGAAGTTCAGCGCCTTCATCTTCCAGGACAGATAGGTCGGGTCGATCGGGATGCAGTGGCCGCCGAGCCCCGGGCCCGGCAGGAACTTCATGTACCCGTAGGGCTTGCTGGCCGCGGCCTCGATCACCTCCCAGACGTCGAGCCCGAGCTTGTCGCACATCAGCGCCACCTCGTTGGCGAGGCCGATGTTGATGGCGCGGAAGGTGTTCTCGAGCAGCTTCACCATCTCGGCGGCCTGCGACGAGGTCACCGGCACCACGTGGTCGAAGACCGGCTCGAAAACCTTCACTGCGAGCTCGGTGCAGAGCGGCGTCTCGCCGCCGACCACCTTCGGCACCTCGCGCACGCGGAAGCGCTTGTTGGCGGGATCGATGCGCTCGGGCGCGAAGGCGAGCGCGAAGTCCTCACCGACCTTGAGGCCCGACGCCGCGAGCAGCGGCAGGAAGAGCTCGTGCGTCGTCCCGGGGTACGTGGTGCTCCCGAGGATCACGAGCTGGCCGGCGCGCAGCCGCTTGCGGATCTCCTCGACGGCCGAGGCCATGTACGAGATGTCGGGGTCCTTGGTCTTGGTGAGCGGCGTCGGCACGCACACGTTCACGACGTCGCATCCGGCGAGCTCGGCGAAGTCCATGGTGGCGTGCAGCCGCCCGGAGGCGCGCAGCGCCGCGACGTCGGCCTGCGGGACGTCCTCGATGTACGAGCGGCTCTCGTCGATCGCCCGCACCTTCTCCCCGTCGAGCTCGAAGCCCGTCACCGGGAAGCCGGCCTTGGCGAACTCGACCGCCAGCGGCAGCCCGACGTAGCCGAGCCCCATCACCCCGATGCGCGCCTGGCGCGCCTCGATCCGTGCGCCGAGCTCGGCGAGCCTCGTCATTTCCGCTTCTCCTCGAGGGCCGGGCGGCCCGCTTCGTCCGCGAAGTAGCCGGCAAAATAGCCGTAGCCGGACCAGATGGTGAGCGCCGTCGCCACCACCAGCAGGGCGAGGCCGATGGCTTGCGCCGGCAGCCCGAGCGTCGGGTCCGGGAAGAGCAGCGCGCCGATCGCGACGTTCTGCACCAGGGTCTTCGCCTTTCCCGCCGCCGCCGCGGCCATGATCCGCCCGTGGCTCGACGCGAAGCCGCGCAGGCCGGTGACTGCGAGGTCGCGGCCGATGATGACCACGATCATCGGCGTCCCCCAGTCGGGGATGCGCCCGGCCGCGAGCAGCACGATCAGCGCGGTCGCGACCAAGAGCTTGTCGGCCAGCGGGTCCAGGAGCTTTCCGATGCGCGTCACCTGCTGCCCGCGCCGCGCGAGCCAGCCGTCGACCAGGTCGGTCACGGCCGCCGCGATGAAGAGCCAGGCCATGAGCTGGGACCCGACCCGGCTCGGGGCGAGCGAGGGGAAGAGCAGCAGCACCGGCACCACACCGGCGCGCAGCAGCGTAATGGTGTTCGGGAGGTTCCAGAGCCGCTCGACCGCAAGCGGCGAGGCGCCGCGCGCGGCCTCATCGACCGAAGTCGCCATGGTATTGGCGATAATAGTCGAGGACGCGATCGACGTACTCCTGCGTCTCCGGGTACGGCGGGACGCCCCCGAAGCGGTCCACGGCGCTGGGCCCGGCGTTGTAGGCCGCCAGCGCGTGCCGGACGTTGCCGTAGCGGTCGAGCATCTCCCGCAGGTAGCGCGTGCCGCCCCAGACGTTCTCCTCGGGCCGGAACGGGTCGGAGACGCCCAGGCTGTCCGCCGTGTCCGGCATGAGCTGCATCAGGCCCTGGGCCCCGTGGCTCGAGATGGCGTCGGGGTGGAAGTTGGACTCCGCCTTGACGACGGCCTTGACCAGCGCGGGCGACACGCCGTGGCGGCGCGCCTCCCGGAGGATCAAGCGGTCGAAGGACGCCGAGCTGGTGCCGTCGTCGCGCAGCGGGCGGTGCTGGCGCATCAGGACGAGGATCCCGCTGCCGCTCCCCGTCGAGCTCATCTGGAAGGTGTGGTAGCGCGGGTCGGTGGGGGCGTCGGTCAGGTGCACGACGCCGTGGTCGTCCACGTAGCGATAGAAGTCCGCCCGGGCTTCCGAGCCCGCGGCGGCCGCCGCTCCGAGGGCGGCCGCGACGACCCACGCAGTCCTGAGGCGCGCCGGCAAGCCTCGGCAACCTCCAGAGCCGCCTCGCATCCCAGGCCGCCGCCCGTTCCTCGGCACCCCCGGGGACGCTCTGCGAGCTCGCTTCCAGCCCGGGCTCATCGGTGCCCTCGGAGGACGGCCTTAGCCAGGCGGCCCCAGCAGCTAGACTCGGTCCGGCGATGCCCGAACGACACGACTTCGACTTCCTCGTGCTCGGAAGCGGACTCGCGGGCCTCTTCTACGCACTGCAGGTGGCCGAGCACGGACGTGTCGGCATCGTCACGAAGCGCACCGCGAGCGACTCCGCGACGAGCTGGGCGCAGGGCGGGATCGCCGCCGTCCTGGCCGACGACGACTCCTTCGAGGCGCACGTGCAGGACACGCTCAAGGCGGGCGCCGGCCTGTGCCACGAGGACGTCGTGCAGCAGGTGGTGGAGCGCGCGCCGGCGGTGGTCGAGGCGCTGGTGCGGCTCGGCGTGCGCTTCGACCCGATCGCGGCCGGCGTTCCGGGCGGGCGCGGATTCGCGCTCGGCCGCGAGGGCGGCCACACGCGCCGCCGCATCCTCCACCACCGCGACGCCACCGGTCGCGAGATCGAGCGCGCGCTGGTGGCCCGCGCGCACGAGCACCCCAACATCGCCTTCTTCGAGCACCACCTCGGCGTCGACCTGATCTCCGCGCGACGCGCGGGCGTGTCGGGCCCGGAGCGCGCGCTCGGCGCCTACGTGCTCGACGCTTCGACTGGTCTGGTGCACCGCTTCCTGGCGCCGATCACGCTGCTCGCGAGCGGAGGGGCCGGCAAGGTCTACCTCTACACCTCCAACCCCGACGTCGCCTCGGGCGACGGCGTGGCGATGGCCTACCGGGCGGGCGCCACCGTCGCCAACCTCGAGTTCATGCAGTTCCACCCGACCTGCCTGTTCCACCCGCAGGCCAAGTCGTTCCTGATCACCGAGGCGGTGCGCGGCGAGGGCGGCATCCTGCGCACCCAGACGGGCGACGCCTTCATGGCGCGCTATCACGAGATGAAGGACCTCGCGCCCCGCGACGTGGTGGCGCGCGCCATCGACTCCGAGCTCAAGCGCTCGGGCAACGAGTACGTGCTGCTCGACGTCACCCACCGCGACGCCGCCTGGGTGCGCGAGCGCTTCCCCAACGTCGACGAGCGCTGCCGCGCGTTCGGCATCGACATGACGCGGCAGCCGATCCCGGTGGTGCCGGCCGCCCACTACAGCTGCGGCGGCGTGCGAACCGACCTGCACGGCGAGACCGACCTGCCGAACCTGTTCGCCGCCGGCGAGGTCGCCTGCACGGGCCTGCACGGCGCCAACCGACTCGCCTCCAACTCGCTGCTCGAGTGCGCCGTCTTCGCCGAGGCCGCCGCCGCGGAGAGCCTGAAGCGGCTCGGCGAGGCGCCGGCGCCGGCGAGCGTCGCGGCGTGGGAGGCCTCCTGGGTGCGCGACAGCGACGAGGCCGTGATGATCACCCAGAACTGGGAAGAGGTGCGCCGCGCGATGTGGAACTACGTCGGCATCGTGCGCTCCGACAAGCGCCTCGAGCGGGCGCGCCACCGCATCTCGCTCCTCCAGGAGGAGATCAACGACTACTACTGGAACTTCCACGTGACGCCGGACCTGATCGAGCTGCGCAACCTGGCGCTGGTGGCACAGCTCGTGATCGAGTGTGCCGCCTGGCGCAAGGAGAGCCGCGGCCTGCACTACAACCTGGACCACCGCGAGGTCGACGACCGGCGCTACCGTGTCGACACGCTGATCCACAAGCCGGTCGGCGCCGGCCCTCCCCTGCGCGCGTCGCGCCCGCCGGCTACTCCGGGGTCACGTAGGCCGACGTGATGCCGCCGTCGACGAGGAAGGTCGCGCCGCTCACGTAGCTCGACTCGTCGGAGGCGAGGAAGAGCGCGGCGCGCGCGATCTCGGGCGCCTCGGCGAGCCGGCCCATCGGGATGTGCACGAAGCGGCGCGCGCGCGCGGCCGGCTCGCGCAGAAGGTCGGCGAGAAGCGGCGTGTTCACCGGCCCCGGGCAGAGCGCGTTGGCGCGGATGCCGCGCCGCGCGTACTCGACCGCGATCTCGCGCGTCATCGCCAGCACCCCGCCCTTGCTCGCGGTGTACGCGACCTGCGAGGTCGCGGCCCCGACGACGGCGACGAACGAGGCGGTGTTGATGATCGAGCCACCGCCGGCGCGCAGCAGCGCCGGGATCCCGTGCTTGCAGCCGAGGAAGACGCCCTTCAGGTTGACGGCGATCACCTGGTCGAAGACCTCGTCGGGCGTGTCGACCGGAGAGCCGTCGCGCGCCGGGAAGATGCCGGCGTTGTTGAAGAGCACGTGCAGGGCGCCGAAGTCGCGCTCGGCGAGCGCAACGGCGGCGCCCAGGTCCTCGCCGCGCGAGACGTCGCAGCGGGCGAAGCGGGCCGCGCCGCCGGCCTTCTCGATCTCGCGGACCGCGGCTGCGCCCGCCGAGGCGTCGAGGTCGGCGACCACGACGCGGGCGCCCTCGCCCGCGAAGAGCTTCGCCGCCTCGCGACCGATGCCGCTCGCCGCGCCCGTGATCAGCGCCACCTTGCCCGAGAGCCGGCCCACGCTACGCCTCCGTCTCGAAGTAGATCGACTTCAGCTCGCTGTAGGCGTCGAGCGCCTCGACGCCGAGCTCGCGCCCGACGCCGCTGCGCTTCCAGCCGCCGAACGGCGCCTCGAGATAGACGCTGCGGCTCGCGTTCACCGAGATCACCCCGGTCTCGACGGCGCGGGCCACGCGCATCGCGCGCGGCGCGTCGCGGGTCCAGAGCGAGCCCGAGAGGCCGTACGGCGAGTCGTTGGCGAGCGCGATCGCCTCGTCCTCGTCGCGGAAGGAGAGCACCGAGACGACCGGGCCGAAGATCTCCTCGCGCGCGATGCGCATCGCGGGCGCCACGCGGTCGAACACCGCCGGCAGGAGGAAGGCGCCCCGCGCGAGCGCGCCCGAGCGCGGGATCTCGCCGCCGCAAACCAGGCGCGCGCCCTCGCGGCGGCCCACCTCGAGGTAGCCGGCCACGCGCTCGCGGTGCGCCGGCGAGATCAGCGAGCCGACCTGCGTCTGCGGATCGAGCGGGTCGCCGACCCGCAGCGCCTGCGTCGCCTTGGCGAAGCGCGCGACCAGCTCGTCGTGGACCGATTCCTCGACCAGGAGGCGGCTGCGCGCGCAGCAGTCCTGCCCGGCGTTGCCGAACACGGAGAGCAGCGACTTCTCGACGCAGGCCTCGAGGTCGGCGTCGGCGAAGACCAGGTTGGCCGACTTGCCCCCGAGCTCGAGCGACACGCGCTTGATGTCGGGCGCGGCCAGGCGGAGGATCTCCGCTCCGTTGTCGCTGTCGCCGGTGAACGAGATCTTGCGAATCGCCGGGTGGCGGACCAGCGCGGCCCCGAGCGTGGCCCCCGGGCCGGCGAGCACGTTCACCACGCCGTCGGGCACGCCCGCGTCGCGCGCCAGCGGACCGAGCCGCAGCGCGCTGAGCGGCGTGGCGCTGGCGGGCTTCAGGACGGCGGTGTTGCCCGCGGCGAGGGCCGGGGCGAGCTTCCAGGCGGCGATCAGGAACGGGAAGTTCCACGGCACGATCAGCGCGCACGGCCCGACCGGCTGGCGCAGCACCACGCCCACCCCGCGCGCGTCGACCGGAGGCACCCGCCCCGAGTGCGTGGTGGCCGCGCCCGCGAAGAACTCGAAGCACTGCGCCGCGGCGTCGACCTCCCAGCGCGCGTCGGCGATCGGCTTGCCGGCGTTGCGCGCCTCGAGCGTCGCCAGCTCCTCGGCGGCGGCGCGGATGCCCGCCGCCAGTCGCAGGAGCGCGCGCTGCCGCTCGGCAGCGGTCGCGCGCGGCCACGGTCCCGTGCGGAAGGCGCGCTCGGCTGCCGCGGCGGCGCGCTCCGCGCCCTCCACGTCCGCCTGCGCGACGCGCGCAAGGCGCTCGCCGGTGGCAGGCTCGAGAACGTCGAGCGCCTCTCCGCCCGACGCCCCTGCGCTGCGCCCGTCGATCCAGCTCCCGATCGCGTCCACCGGCCCCTCCCGCGAGGCGGCCAGCATAGCGGCCCCGCAAGCAGGCCGGCGGTCGGCCGACGCGCAGCGAGGCGAAGCCGAGCGAAGGTCAGGAGGGAGACAAGAGCCCGCGCTCGACCAGCGACGAGAGCGAAGAGCGGATCTGCGCGTCGTTCTCGGGAATCACGTCCAGGATGCGGCGGACGGTGAAGCCGGCGGCCGCCAGCTCGAGCACCGCCTCCTCGGTCTTGCCGAGCGGGCGATCGAGCGAGCCGAGCTTCTCGCGGTGCACCGCGAAGCGGGCGCCGGGCGCGAGCTGCGGACCGGAGAGCCGGTTGGCCTCGTCGATGATCCGCAGCGCGTCGAGGATGGATCCCTCCATCGGCTCGGGGGTCGCGGCGGGCGGCATCGGATCGACGTGCGCGCGGAACTCGAAGTGGCCCTCGCGCCAGGAGAAGATGCGCGCCAGGGCCTTCACGCCGGTGACCGAGCCCACTTGCGCGAGGAGCAACATTCCCTCCTCGAACGCGACGGTGCCCTCCTCGACGCCGCAGGTCACCGTGAGCGTGCCGCGCTTGGCCAGCGCGGCGAACATCTGGAGCAGCGAGACGGCGCCGAGCTCTTCGAGCGGCCCGCGGATCCCCCCCCGGCTCTGCTCCTCGTTGACCTTGCGCACCTCCTCGACGAAGCGCGCGACGGCCTCGGCCTTCGGTCCGGCCTGGATCTCCACGGCGACGGCGGGCACCACGCCCTCCCCCGCCACGTGGCGCACGACCTTGCCCGACACCTCCATCACGTCGCCGCTCGTCGGGTGCATGATCCCGACCGTGATCTCGCGGCCGACCGGAAGCTCCTCGCCGTCCACCGAGAGCAGGATCCCGGTCTTCGAGAGGTCGCGCGTTCGGCCCTGCAGCGCCTTGCCGGTGGGACCCTGCACGCGCACCGGGACGCGGGCCCGCGCGCGCTCGGCCCGGGTGCGGTGCGTGCGGTCGGAGGGATCGCCGTCGTGCGACTCGCCCTGCCCGGTCGGCTCGAAGCCCTCGATCCCGGGGTCGTCGAGCTCGTCGGAGCCGGGGAAGTCGAGCGCCGAGTCGCCCGGCGCCTCGATCGCCTCGGAGGGCTCCAGCGTGTGCTCGAGGATGGCCTCGAGGCGCGCGCGCAGCTCGGGGGTGGGATCGAGGAACTGGACCGCGACGCCCGGCGAGACGCCCGGCGCCACCGCGTCGCGGGTGAGACAGTGCACGACCTCCGCGCGAAGCGTGAGCTTCTCGCCCGCGAAGGGCGCCTCGAGCCGCACCTCGACGATCTCGCGAAGGGCGAATCGCTCGCGCGTCGGCACGAAGGCGCCCCCCTTCGCGAGGTTGCGGCCGTACTCGGCCCGGAAGGTGTCCGGGTTCTCGAAGACGAGGTGCAGTCGGCGTGCCTTGTCGGGCATCGCGACAGCGTCCTCGGGCGAATCGGCCATAGGCCTCCCCGCAGGTCGTATCGGCCCTCTCACGGGTGAGCCTAAGGCCCGATCTCGCCCAGAATCCCCTTCGAATCCCAGGTGGAGGGAGGCGGCGGATCGCCTCGTCGATGGGAGGCGCCCCCGGCGATCGGCTAGCTCCGGGCGCGGGCGATCAGGTCCTCGAAGAGCCGGCGCTGGCGCCCGTCGGGCTCGCCGTACTGGAGCTCCGGGTGCCACTGGACCGCCCGCAGCTCCGGCCGGCCCGCGAGCTCCACCGCCTCGATCGTTCCGTCGTCCGCCCAGGCCACCGGCTCGAGCCCCGTGCCCAGGCGCTCCACCGCCTGGTGGTGCCAGGAGGCCACCCGGACCCTCTCGCCGCCGAGCAGCGCGGCGAGCTCCGAGCCCCCGGCCAGCCGCACGGGGTGGTAGGTGAAGCGCTCGCGCGACACGCGATGCGCTACCGCCTCGCCGACCACGTCGGGGAGATGCACGTGGAGCGCACCGCCGAGCGCGACGTTCAGGATCTGCATGCCGCGGCAGATCGCGAGCGTCGGGGTCCGCCGCGCGAGCGCCTCGGCCGCGAGGTCGAGCTCGAAGGCGTCGCGCTCCTCGCAGGTGGCGTACACCGCTTCGTGGCCGGTGGCGCCGAAGCGCAGCGGGTCGATGTCGCCGCCCCCGCACAGCACCAGCCCGGCCACCGCGTCGAGCAGCTCTGCGGGCCGCGCGTCGCCGGGCGGCAGCAGCACGGGCAGGCCCCCCGCGGCGCGCACGGCGTCGACGTAGGCGGCCGGGACGTGGAAGCGCTCGCGGCCGGCGCGGTCGCGGTGGTAGGTGGTGACGCCGATCAGGGGTCTGCGCAGCGAAACGTCTCGCAAGGTCCGCTCGCGGCTCAAATGCGCTCGAAGTAGCGCGCGCGCTCGAAGTCGGTGACCGCCAGGTCGAAGCCGTCGCGCTCGGTGCGCGCGAAGTGCAGCAGGTGGTCGATCACCGCGTCGCCGAAGGCCTTGCGCGCGAAGTCGCTGCGCTCGAGCTCGGCGATGGCGCCGCTGAGCGTGTTCGGCACCGAGGGCAGCTCGGCCGCGCGGTAGGCGTCGCCCGAGAACGCCGGCGGCGGCTCGAGGCGGCGCTCGATGCCGTCGAGGCCTGCGGCGAGGAGCGCGGCGTAGGCGAGGTAGGGGTTCGCGTCCGCGCCGGGAATGCGGCACTCGACCCGCAGCGAGGGGCCGCTCCCGACCACGCGGAAGCCCGCCGTGCGGTTGTCGACGCTCCAGGCGATGCGGGTCGGTGCGAAGGTGCCCGCGCGGTAGCGCTTGTACGAGTTCACCGTCGGTGCGAAGAGCCAGGCGAGCTCGCGCGCATGCGCGAGCAGGCCGGCGAGATACCAGCGGAAGGTGTCCGAGCCGCGCAGCGGCGTCCCGGGCAGCGCCTTCGGATCCGACGCGAACGCCGCCTCGTCGGACTCGGTCCACAGGCTCGAGTGGATGTGCAGGCTGCTCCCGGCCAGGCGCTCGTCCCACTTGGCCATGAAGGTGATCGAGCAGCCCTCCGCCGCGGCGATCTCCTTGGCCGCCTGCTTGTAGATCACGTGGCGGTCGGCCATCTCGAGCGCCGGCGCGTAGCGCAGGTTGATCTCGTGCTGGCCCGGCGCCCACTCGCCCTTCGAGAACTCGACGGGGATGCCCGAGGCGTTGACCTGACGGCGGATGCGGCCGATCACCGGCTCGGCGAAGGTGCCGGACAGCAGGTGGTAGTCCTCGACGTAGCCGCCCGCCGGCCGCAGATCGGCGTAGCGCTTGGCGCGCGCCTCGGCGTAGGTGTCGCGGAAGAGATACAGCTCGAGCTCGCTGCCCATCTTGGGGACGAAGCCGAGCGCGCGGGCGCGCTCGATCTGGCGCCGCAGGATCGAGCGGGGCGCCACCGCGACGAGCTGGTCGGACGCCTCGTCGCAGGCGTCGCACAGCACGATCGCCGAGCGGTCGAGCCACGCCGCTACCCGCAGCGTCGCTGGATCCGGAACGGCGCGCAGGTCCCCGTAGCCGGACTCCCAGTTGGTGAAGGCGTAGCCGGGTGTCGGGTCCATCTCCATGTCGCAGGCCAGCAGGTAGTCGCAGACGTGCATGCCGTGGCCGGCGATCTCCTCGAGAAAGAAGTCGGCGTCGATGCGCTTGCCGACGAGCCGTCCGTACAGGTCCGGCAGCGCCGTCACGATCGTGTCGATGCGTCCCGCCTCGACCTCGCGGCCGAGGCCCGTGAGGTCGAGCCGCCCCCGTTCGCGCACGCCGCGCCCTCCCCCGACCGTCAGCGCCCGGATCCCGGCTCGTCGCCCTCGACCTCCGCGGCGGGGCGGAACAGCGAGAGCTGCGGCAGCTCGGCGTCCTCGTCGACGGGGATCGGATACGCGTCCGAGAAGCAGGCGTCGCAGACCCCGTGCTTGAGCTGCCGCGCCGCGCCGCGCAAGCCCTCGAGGCTCAGGTAGCCGAGCGTGTCGGCACCGAGGATCTTGCGGATCTCCTCCACCGGGTGCCGGTGCGCGATCAGCTCCTCGCGGGTCGGGGTGTCGATGCCGTAGTGGCACGGCCCGATGCTCGGGGGAGACGACACCCGAACGTGTACTTCGGCGGCGCCGGCGTGACGCATCAGGTCCACGAGCTTCAGCAGCGTGGTGCCGCGCACGATCGAGTCCTCCACCAGCACCACGCGCTTCCCGGCCACCAGAGAGCGGCTGGCGTTGTGCTTGATGCGCACGCGGAAGTCGCGGATCGACTGCGAGGGCTCGATGAAGGTGCGCTTCACGTACTGATTGCGCACCAGCGCCGTCTCGTACGGAATGCCGGACTCCTCGGCGTAGCCGAGCGCGGCCGCGTTGCCCGAGTCGAGCACCGGCACCACCATGTCCGCCGCCACCGGATGCTCGCGCGCCAGGATGCGCCCGAGCTCCTTGCGGAAGCCGTACACGTTCTGGCCGGCGATCGTCGAGTCGGGCCGGGCGAAGTAGATGTGCTCGAAGATGCAGAAGGCCTGGCGCGGGGCGCGCGGCCACGGGCGCAGCGTGCGCAGTCGGCCGCGGCGGATCACCACGACCTCGCCGGGCTCCAGGTCGCGCTCGTACTCGGCGCCGATCAGGTCGAAAGCGCACGTCTCGCTCGCCGCGATCCAGGCGTTGTCGAGCCGCGCCAGCGAGAGCGGGCGGAAGCCGTAGGCGTCGCGCGCCAGGACGAGCGCGTCGTCGGTCAGCATGGCGAGGCTGTAGGCGCCCTTCACCCGCGAGAGCGCGTCGATCAGCCGATCCTCGGGTGCGCCCTCGCGCGAGCGCGCCAGCAGGTGCACGATCACCTCGCTGTCCGAGGTCGAGGTCAGGATGGAGCCGCGCCCCTCGAGCTCGCGGCGAATCGCCGCGGCGTTCACCAGGTTGCCGTTGTGCACCAGCGCCACCGGCCCGCCGTCGGTCGTGGCGCAGAACGGCTGCGCGTTGCGCAGGGAGCTGCCGCCGGTGGTCGAGTAGCGCACGTGGCCGACGGCGTGTCGGCCGGGGAGCTGGCGCAGGATCTTGTCGCCGAAGACGTCGGCGACGAGCCCCATCGCCCGGTGCACGTGCTGCTCGCGGCCGTTCGAGGAGACGATGCCGGCGCTCTCCTGGCCGCGATGCTGCAGCGCGTAGAGGCCGAGGTAGGTGAGATGCGCGGCCTCGGAATGGCCGTGCACGCCGAAGATCCCGCACATCTAGGCTTCCTCCAGCCGGCGCGGAAGGGCGCGCGACCAGATCGAAGCGAGGTGTGCCACCTCCGCGTCGATCCAGCTCCGGCCGACCGCGGGTCCGATCACGAGGCGCGCGCCGCCCGTCTCGCCGATGTGTCGCGCCGCGACGCCCGCCCCACGCGCGCGGGCCAGCAGCGCGGCAGGGTCGCGCGTCGCCACGAGCACGCGGCCCGTCGACTCGCCGAAGAGCAGCGCCTCGAGCCGCATGCCCGGCTCGAGCGCGACGCGGACACCGATCGGCTCGGGCGCGAAGCAGCACTCCGCGAGCGCGACCGCGAGGCCGCCCTCGGACACGTCGTGCGCGCAGGGGACGAGGCCACTCGCCACGACGTCGGCAAGGAGCTCCTGCAGGCGCCTCTCGGCGGCGAGATCGACGGCGGGCGGCAGGCCCGCCTCGCGGCCGCGGCGCAGCCAGAGCCACTCGCTCCCGCCGAGCTCCTCGCGGGTCTCGCCGAGCAGCACCACCGAGAGCCCCGACGCGGGCCAGCGCGAGACGGCGTGGCGCGCCACGTCGTCGAGCAGCCCGACCACCGCGACCGTCGGGGTCGGGTAGATCGGGCGGCCGGCGGTCTCGTTGTAGAAGGAGACGTTGCCGGAGATCACGGGCGTCCCGAGCGCGCGCGCCGCCTCGCCGAGGCCGCGCACCGACTCGGCGAACTCCCACATGATCTCGGGCTTCTCGGGGTTGCCGAAGTTCAGGCAGTTGGTGAGCGCGAGCGGGCGCGCGCCCGTGCAGGCCACGTTGCGCGCCGACTCCGCGACCGCCGCGATGGCGCCGGCGCGCGGATCGAGCCAGCACCAGCGCGGGTTGCAGTCGACGCTCGCCGCCAGCGCCCTGCCCGTCTCGCGGCCGTCCTCGTGCCGGACGCGGACCAGTGCGGCGTCGCCGCCGGGCCCGAGCACCGTGTTGCCGAGCACCATCGAGTCGTACTGGCGCCACACCCACTGGCGCGAGCCGAGGCTCGGTGCGTCGAGGAGCTGCTCGAGGGCGCCCTGCGGGTCGCTCTCGGGCTCGATCGAGGCGAGGTCGAGCTTCTGGCGCTCGTCGAGGTCGGCGGGACGCCGCCGAGGGCGGTCGTAGCGCGGCGCGCTCTGCGCCACCGGATCGACGGGGATGTCGACCACCGTGGCGCCGTGCCAACGCACGCGCATGCGGCCGTCGCCGGTGACGCGACCGACCACGACCGCGTCGAGGTCCCAGCGCGAGAACACCTCGCGCACGCTCTCCTCGGCGCCGCGCCGCGCCACCAGCAGCATGCGCTCCTGGCTCTCGGAGAGCAGCAGCTCGTAGGGCGTCATCCCCGCGGCGCGCTGCGGCACGCGGTCGAGGTCCATCTCGATGCCGGTGCCGGCGCGGCTCGCCATCTCGAAGGACGAGCAGGTGAGCCCCGCCGCGCCCATGTCCTGCACGCCCACCAGCGCGCCGCTCCGCATCACCTCGAGGCAGGCCTCGATCAGACACTTCTCGGTGAACGGATCGCCGACCTGGACGGTGGGCCGCTTGGCCTCGGTCTCGTCGCCGAACTCCGCCGAGGCCAGCAGGCTCGCGCCGTGGATGCCATCGCGGCCGGTCTTGGCGCCGACGTAGAGCACCGGATTGCCGACGCCGGCCGCCTGCCCGAGGAAGATCTGGTCCGCCTCGACCAGGCCGAGGTTGAAGGCGTTCACCAGGATGTTGCCGCGATAGCACGGGTGGAAGGTCGTCTCGCCGCCGACCGTCGGCACGCCGACCGAGTTGCCGTAGCCGCCGATCCCGTGCACCACGCCGCGCAGCAGCATCTGCTGCTTCGGCTCCTCGATCGGCCCGAAGCGAATCGAGTCGAGCGATGCGATCGGCCGCGCGCCCATGCTGAAGACGTCGCGCAGGATGCCGCCCACCCCGGTCGCCGCGCCCTGCGTCGGCTCCACGAAGGACGGATGGTTGTGGCTCTCGATCTTGAAGATCGCGGCGAGTCCGTCGCCGATCGCGACGGCGCCGGCTCCTTCGCCGGGCCCGATCAGCACCGTCCCGACCGTTCCTGCGGGCTGGCGCTCCGCCTCCGTCGGAAGCGTCGCGAGATGCACGCGGCTCGACTTGTACGAGCAATGCTCCGACCACATCACGGAGAAGATGCCGAGCTCGGGGAAGCTCGGCGTGCGGCCGAGGATCTCGAGGATCCGCTCCCACTCGGCATCGCTGAGGCCGTGCTCGCGCGCCAGCGCGAGATCGACGCGGGGCTCCGGCGGCGCCGTGCTCACCGCGGTCTCCGCGCGCCGTCGACGAGCGAGCCGAGGATCACGAGGCCGTCGGTGCCGCCGGTGAGCGCATCGGCCGCGTGCTCGGGATGCGGCATCAGCCCCATCACGTTGCCCGCGGCATTGCGCACGCCCGCGACGTCGGCGAGCGAGCCGTTCGGGTTCGCGGCGGCGCTCGCGCGCCCCTCCGCGTCGCAGTAGCGGAGCGCGATCTGGCCGGCCGCCTCGAGCCGCTCGAGCTCCGCGGGCTCGGCGAAGAAGCGGCCATCACCGTGCTTCACCGGGAGCCGCAGCACCTGGCCCGGACGCGCGCGCGACGTGAAGGGCGCCGCCGCGCGCTCGACGCGCACGTGGATCCAGTCGCACACGAAGTCGAGCCCCGCGTTGCGCAGCAGTGCGCCCGGCAGCAGGCCGGCCTCGCACAGCACCTGGAACCCGTTGCAGATCCCGAGCACGGCGCCACCGGCGTCGGCGAAGCGGCGCACCGCACCGAGGATCGGCGAGAAGCGCGCCATCGCGCCGCAGCGGAGGTAGTCGCCGTACGAGAAGCCGCCGGGGAGGAGAACGCCGTTCGTCCCGGGCGGGAGCTCGCGGTCCTTGTGCCAGACGAGGCGGGCCTCGGCGCCAAGCGCGCTCTTCAGCGCGAACCGCGTGTCGCGGTCGTCGTTCGAGCCGGGGAACTGGATGACGGCGAACACTTCGACCTCGCGGCGTCGGATCCGGCCGGCTGGTTGGGTCCGGCCGTCGGCGACCGGCCGGTCGAGCTGGCCTGGCTGTGCTGCGGGGACACGGGGAGTCTACAAACCGGCGTCCATCGGGTCAATCCGATGTTAGGATGCCGGCGTCTCCGACGGAGGGCTGGGCGGATGGGCATCGATCTCGGACTCCTGCGCGAGCAGTGCCGGCGCACCCTCGAGCGCACCGATCTGCCGGCGCTCGGGCGGCGCATCGAGGGCAAGGTGCGCGACAGCTACGTCTCGGGCGCGCGCCGCACCATCGTGGTGTCGGACCGGGTGAGCTGCTTCGACGTCGTGGTCGGCACGCTGCCGTTCAAGGGCCAGGTGCTGAACCAGGTGGCCGCCTTCTGGTTCGAGAAGACGCGCGCGCTCGCGCCCAACCACCTGCTCTCGGTGCCCGACCCGGTCGTCTCGATCGTGAAGGAGTGCCGGCTCCTGCCGGTCGAGTTCGTGATGCGCGCGTATCTGACCGGTGTCACCTCGACGTCGATCTGGACCGCGTACTCGCGCGGCGAGCGTGTCTACTGCGGCCATCGCCTCCCCGACGGACTGCGCAAGCACGAGCGGCTCCCCGAGCCGCTCCTCACGCCGACCACCAAGGCCGAGCACGGCCAGCACGACGAGCTCGCCTCGCGCGCCGAGCTCGTCGCGCGCGGCGCCATCAGCGAGGCGCACTACGACGCGGCGGCCGCGCTCACCGCCAAGCTGTTTGCCGAGGGCTCGCGCTGGGCGGCGTCGCGCGGGCTCATCCTCGTCGACACCAAGTACGAGATCGGCCTGGACGAGAAGGGCGCGCTCGTCGTGATCGACGAGATCCACACGCCCGACTCGTCGCGCTACTGGTACCGCGACCGCTACGAGCAGGCGATGGCGGCCGGCCGCGATCCCGAGGCGCTCGACAAGGAGTACCTGCGGCGCTGGCTGGTCGAGCAGGGCTATCGCGGCGAGGGCGCCGTGCCCGCGATCCCCGACGACGTGCGCTGCGAGGCGGCGCGCCGCTACATCGAGGCGTACGAGCAGGTCACGGGGCGCGCCTTCGAGCCCGACCCCTCGCCGCCGCTCCCGCGCATCCGCCGCAACCTCGGGCTCGGCTGAGCCCCGGCGAGGACCGCGAGCGCGAGCATCGCCGCACCGGCGAGCGGCGCGGTGTCGGGTTCGGGCACGACGCCGTAGGCGAAGGCGATCGGCAGCACCACGTCGTCCGCCGTACCCAGCTCGCCGTCCGGCCCGACTCCACGCTCGACGAACGGAGACGACGGATCGGGGGAAGCGCCTTCGGGCGCGACGAGCACGATCGGGACGCCGATCGTCGGCGCCGTAGGAGGCGGCGCACAGGGGCCGAGGATGCAGGGCCGCGGCGGCGCGACGCGTGGCACCTCGGGACCGAGCACGTAGGCCGTCCCGCCCGCGAACGCGGCGAGATCACCGGTGGCCTCGGTGATCGCGTAGGGTGCACCGGATTCCCAGACCCACCGCTCGAGCGGCAGCCCGCTCGGGTCGTCGTCGAGCAGACGCGTGAAGAACGGATACTCGAGGTAGTCGCGCCGGCCGATTTGCGCGCAGCCGCCGCAGCCGATCTGGGATCCGCTCGGAGGGCTCGTCGCCGGCGGCGGAGGAACGGTCGACTGGAGGACGAACTCGAAGACCGAATAGAAGTTCCACGCGGCCGCGGACATCTCGCTCTCGAACGGCGCGTCCGTCGCGACCGACGGCGGAGGCACGAGCACGGCCGCATCGGCGCACGCCGGACCCGCATCGGGCGTGCTGCAGCCGTCGACCGCGGCGTCGTAGCCGAGGTCGGCGACACCGCGCGCGCCGGGCAGGATCACGGCCTCGCCCGCATCGTCGCGCTCTGCCTCCGAGGAGTCCGCCCAGGGGTTCGAGAGGGCGCCCCCCTCGGCGCGGAAGAGATCGATGCCGTCGACCTCGCAGTCGCTGCCCCAGAAAGGTCCACATCCGAGCAGCGCCTCCTGCGCATCCGTCAGCACTGCATTCAGCGTCGGGCCGTCCGCCGCCCAGATCGGATCCGATGGATCGCTCGCCGCCTGCGTGCAACTGCCCGCTCCGTCGTCGCGGAACGCGTCGCACGGGTCGACGTTCAGAGCCGTGACGAAGCTCGCTCCCCACGCGGTCGCCGCTCCGGGGTTTCCGGCGGTCACGCTCGCGAGCGTGCTCGCGTAGCTCGCACCGCTGCTCTGGAGCTCGGCATCGTCGCCGAGCAGCTCGAGCTGGCAGCGCAGCCCGTCCGGCGTCGAGACGAAGCGCGTCGCCCGACAGAGCGCGTCGAACACCTCGCGACTCCCGGGCAGCGGATCGCCGGATCGCCAGCAGCCCGGCTCCCCTCCCGTCGTGCAGACGGCGTCCGCCGCGGCGTCGAGACGAAGCGGTCGGCCGTTCTTCGGATCGACCCGCCGGGGGCCGTAGCGAGGCGCGTCGATCGCGGCGACGGCCGTGAGCGCTCCAGTGGGGGTCGTGAGCACGAGGGTGCCGGGCGCGGCGCGCAGGTCCCCGCCCTCGCGCCCGTCGAGCGTGAAGGTGCCGACCGGCTCGGCCTCGGCGGCGTACGGCGTGAAGGGCACCAGGCCCGCGTCGGCATCCAGGCTCCCCGCCAGATGCGCCCGGGTCTCGGGAGACGCGGGGAGGGGCGCGAGGGCGATCGACAGGATCGCGAGGGCGGCGAGGCGCACGACCGCTCACTCTACACGAGAGTCAATGCGATCCGCGCATCTTTTCGATGCGACTAGCCCTCGATCGCCACCACCCGGAAGTCCTCGATCACCGGGTTCGCGAGGAGCTTCGCCGCGAGCTCGCGCACCAGCCGCTCGGCCGCCGCGCGGTCGGCGGCCGCGAGCTCGATCTCGAAGAGCTTGCCCTGCCGCACGTCGTGGACGGCGTCGTAGCCGAGCGTCGCGCAGGCGCGCGCGATCGCCTGGCCTTGCGGGTCGAGGACGTCTCGCTTCAGCGTCACATGCACCACGGCCTTCATCGCACCCGTTCTCCCAACGTCCGCTCGAAGACGGCGTCGACGTTGCGCAGCGACCGATCGAGGTCGAACGCCGCCTCGATCTCCTCCTTGCGCAGCACGTGGGCGATCTCCGCATCGCCGAGCACGCGGTCGCGGAACGCCCCGCCCTTCTCCCAGGTCTCCATCGCGTGGCGCTGCACCAGCGCGTACGCCTGCTCGCGCGTGAGCCCCTTCTCCGCGAGCGCGAGGAGCAGCGTGCCGCTGAAGACCAGGCCGCGCGAGGCCTCGAGGTTCTCGCGCATGCGCTCGGGGTACACGCGCAGCGAGGCCACCAGCCCGGTGAAGCGGTGCAGCATGAAGTCGAGCGCGATGCAGGTGTCGGGCAGGACGACGCGCTCGACCGACGAGTTGCTGATGTCGCGCTCGTGCCAGAGGGCGATGTTCTCGAGCGCCGCAGTCGCGTAGCCGCGCACCACGCGCGCCAGGCCCGAGACGTTCTCGAAGCGCCATGGGTTGCGCTTGTGCGGCATCGCCGACGAGCCCTTCTGGCCGGCGCCGAACTCCTCCTCGACCTCGCGCACCTCGGTGCGCGCCAGGTGGCGGAACTCGACCGCCGCCTGATCGAGGACCGAGGCGACGAGCGCCGCTGCGCTGACGAAGGCGGCGTGGCGGTCGCGCTGCACCACCTGCGTCGAGGCGGGCTCGAAGCCGATCCCGAGCCGGGCGCAGACCGCCTCCTCCACGGCGGGATCGAGATGGGCGAAGGTGCCGACGGCGCCCGAGATCTTGCCGACCGCAGCCTCGTCGGCCGCGCGCGCCAGCCGCTCGCGCCCGCGCCGCAGCGCCTGGTGCAGGACCAGGAGCTTCAGCCCGAAGGTGGTGGGCTCGGCGTGGATGCCGTGGGTGCGGCCGACCATCGGGGTGTGGCGGTGCTCGATCGCCCGCGCCCGCAGCGCCGCGAGCGCGCGGTCGCAGCCGGCCAGCAGGAGATCCGCCGCGGCGCGGATCTGCAGCGCCAGCGCGGTGTCGATCACGTCGCTCGAGGTCATGCCGTAGTGGAGCCAGCGCGCGTCCGGTCCGACGTGCTCCGCCACGTTCGTGAGGAACGCGATCACGTCGTGTCGCACCTCGCGCTCGATCTCGGCCACCCGCGCCGCGTCGAAGGCCGCGCGGCGGTGCAGCGTCTCGAGCGCGCCGGCGGGGACCACGCCCCGCTCGGCGAGCACGTCGCACACGGCCAGCTCGACGCGCAGCCAGCCGCGGTAGCGCGCCTCCTCGCTCCAGAGCGCGCCCATCTCGGGCCGGGTGTATCGGTCGATCATCGGAAGCCCGCGCGCAGGTAGGTGGCGCCCAGCAGCAGATAGTACAGCACCGGGATGGCGAGCAGGGCGGAGTCGATGCGGTCGAGCACGCCCCCCATGCCGGGGAGCAGCGAGCCCGCGTCCTTCTGGGCGGCATCGCGCTTGAGGAGCGACTCCACCAGGTCGCCGAGGATCGACACCACCGACAGCACCACGCCGAGCGCCGCGGCGAAGCCCCACGAGAGCCCGCTCGAGAGCGCGGGCCAGCGCAGGTCGAAGATCCCCTTGCACAGGAGCGCGCCGAGCGTGCCGAGCACCACGCCGCCGAGCGCGCCCTCGACGGTCTTGCCCGGGCTGATGCTCGGCGCGAGCTTGCGGCGGCCCCAGGCGCGACCGGCGAAGTAGGCGCCGGTGTCGGAGAGCACGACCGCGAACAGGCAGAAGACGAGGAAGAAGGCGCCCGCATCCGGGTCGTAGAGCGCGCCGGCGTCGGGTCCCCACTTGGCGGCGGCGACGCGCTGGAAGTTGCGCAGGGTCACCGCGTGCGAGAGCAGCCAGCCGACGTAGAAGATGCCGAGGAAGGTCCCCGAGATGCTGGCCAGCGCCTCGCTGATCTGCGCCTTGCCGACCTGCGCCACCATCACTCCGAGCAGCGCGGCCGTGAGCAGCAGCGTGACCTGGTACTCGTTCCCGAAGAAGGCGATCACCGGGAGCAGCGCGCCGGCCGTGAGCCCGAAGCCCCACTGCGGGTGGGCGCCCTTGGCCTCGATCAGCAGGTAGAACTCGCGGATGCCGAGGAGCACGAGGATGATCACGAAGCCGACCACCCAGAGTCCGCCGCGGGCGACTGCGTAGAGCACGCTCGGCACCAGCACGGCGGCGGTGACCAGGCGCAGGGCCAGCTCGCTGCGCGGCGAGGTGCGGGTCGCCGGTGCGGGCGACGGCGGGAGCGGGTGGAGCGGCTCGCCCTCGGCGAGCCCTTGAGCCCGTCGACCGCTCTCGGCAGGAGGCGTCACGTGCGCGGGTCCGCACCGGCGCCGAAGCCGGTGTGGCCGAAGCCGCCCGCGCCGCGCGCGGTGTCGTCGAGCTCGACCACCAGCTCGAAGCGCGCGCGCTCGACGGGCGCCACCACGAGCTGGGCGATGCGGTCGCCGCGGCGCACCGCGAACGCCTCCTTGCCCGTGTTCTGGAGGATCACCATGAGCTCGCCCCGATAGTCGGCGTCGATCGTGCCGGGCGCGTTCGGGAGCACGATGCCGTGGTGCAGCGCGAGGCCGCTGCGCGGGCGCACCTGCGCCTCGTATCCCACGGGCAGCGCCAGCCGCAGGCCCGTGGGCACCAACACGCGCGCGCCCGGCTCGATCCAGAGCTCCCCCCGGACGGCAGCGACGAGATCCGCGCCGGCCGCGCCGGCCGTCGCGTAGCTCGGGAGCGGAAGGTCCTCCGCTCCCGGCACGCGGGCGACGCGAACAGACACCACCGCCTACGCCTGCGCGGCCAGCTCGGCGAGCGCCTCCTTGCGCGACAGCCGGATGCGCCCGCTCGGGTCGATGTCGATGCACTTGGCGAGCACTTCGTCGCCCTCCGACAGCACGTCGGTGACCTTCTCGACCCGCCCCTCGGCCAGATGGCTGATGTGGATCATTCCGTCGGTGCCGGGGAAGATCTCGACGAAGGCGCCGAAGTCCGTGATGCGCTTCACCTTGCCGAGGTAGATGCGGCCGAGCTCCGCCTCCTGCGTCAGCTCCTCGATCATGGCGCGCGCGCGGTCGAGGTTGCCGCGGTCGGGCGAGAAGACGTGCACCTCGCCGGTGTCCTCGATGTCGATCTTGGCGCCGGTCGCCTCCTGGATCGCGCGGATCACGCGGCCGCCGGGGCCGATCACGTCGCGGATGCGATCGGGCTTGATCCACAGCGCCGCCATGCGCGGCGCGTGGGCGGCGAGATCGGACCGCGCCTGCAGCGCGCCGCCGAGCTCGTCGCGCGTCTCGGCCTCCATGCGCTCGAGGATGTGGAGGCGCCCCGCGCGCGCCTGCTCGAGCGCGCGCTCCATCACGCTCCAGTCGACCGAGCGCACCTTGATGTCCATCTGGACGGCCGTGACGCCCCGGCGGGTCCCGGCCACCTTGAAGTCCATGTCGCCGAGGTGGTCCTCGTCTCCGAGGATGTCGGAGAGGATGGCGACGCGGCCGCCGTCCTCGATCAGGCCCATGGCGATGCCCGCCACCGGCGCCACGATCGGGACGCCGGCGTCCATCAGCGAGAGCGTGGAGCCGCACACCGTCGCCATCGACGACGAGCCGTTCGACTCGAGCGTCTCGGCCACCACGCGGACCGTGTACGGGAAGTCGGCCGCCGACGGCATCACCGCGGCGATCGCGCGCTCGGCGAGCGCTCCGTGGCCGACCTCGCGGCGCCCGGGGCCGCGCAGCGGCCGCGCCTCGCCCACCGAGAACGGCGGGAAGTTGTAGTGCAGCAGGAACGACTTCTCGTAGCGCTCGGTGAGCGCGTCGATCGTCTGCTGGTCGTCCGCGCTGCCGAGCGTGGTAGACACCAGCGCCTGCGTCTCGCCGCGCGTGAAGAGCGCGATCCCGTGCGCGCGCGGAACCACGCGGAGCTCGCAGGCGATCGGCCGGATGTCGGTCGTGCCGCGCCCGTCGATGCGGACGCCGTCGCCGAGGATGCGCTCGCGCATCAGCTCCGAGCGCAGGTCGTGGAGGATGTCCTTCGTCTGCGACAGCAGCGCCGCGCGTCCCGCGCGGCGCTCCTCGAAGGCCGCGAGCGTGTCGAGCTTCGCCGGGGCGTTGCGGTACTCGGTGTCGAGCGATTCGATCACCTGCGACTCGACGGCGTCGATCGCCGTGTAGCGCTCCTTCTTGTCTCGAACCCCGACCGCCTCGCGCAGGCGGTCCGACGCGAGGCTGCGCACGCGCGCCGAGAGCGCCGAGAGGTCGGGAGCCGGCTTGGGCTCGCGCTTCGGCTTGCCGGCGCGCTTCCGCAGCGCCTCCTGCGGCGGGAGGATCTGCAGCAGCTCCTGGTGCGCGAAGCGCAGCGCCGCCAGGATCTCCGCCTCCGGCACCTGCTTCGCGCCGCCCTCGACCATCACCAGCGCGTCGCGGCTGCCCGCGACCACGAGCTCGAGGTCGCTCTCGGCGAGCTGCGACTTCAGGGGATTCGCGACGAGCTGGCCGCCGATGCGACCGACGCGCACCGCGCCGATCGGCCCGAGGAACGGGATCTCCGAGAGGTGGAGCGCCGTCGAGGCGCCCACGAAGGCCGGGATGTCGGGGGACGTCTCGCGGTCCGCGGAGAGAACCGTGGCGGTGATCTGCGTCTCGTCGCGATAGCCGTCGGCGAACAACGGGCGGATCGAGCGGTCGATGAAGCGCGAGACCAGCACCTCGCGGTCGGAGAGGCGCCCCTCGCGCTTGAAGAACCCGCCCGGGATCTTGCCGGCGGCCGACGTCTTCTCGACGAAGTCGACGGTGAGCGGGAAGAAGTCGATCCCCTCGCGGGGCTTGGCGGTGGTGGCAGTCACCAGCACCACGGTGTCGCCGTAGGTCACGACCGCCGCGCCGGCGGCCTGCTTGGCCATGCGGCCGGTCTCGATGGTCATGGGGCGTCCGCCCACCTCGAAGGTGACGGACTGCGGCTCGAACCAATAGGAAGGCATGTCTTGTTCAGTCTCCTCCACCGGCCGGAGTCTCGACGGCCGGCGATGCGCCGGCTGGGCCGGTGGTGCGTGGCGACGCAGTGGAGGAGTCGCGGAGAGGCGGAATGCGGGATCAGCAATGGGCGAGGAGCCTGCGCCTCGCTGATTGCGGACTCCCACATTCCGACCGGCGCGACCCGGATGGCGCGACACGCGCGTCATCTGATCGGCGTCGCCGAATGATGGCTGCCGTCCAACCCTTGGACGGCGATGACCCGCCCCGCGCTAGCGGCGCAGGCCGAGTCGCTGGATCAGCTCCTGATAGCGCGCCGGATCGCTCCGGCGCAGATAATCGAGCAGCTGGCGGCGCTGGCTGACGATGCGGAGCAGCCCGCGCCGCGAATGATGGTCCTTCTCGTGGAGCTTGAAGTGCTCGGAGAGCTCGTTGATGCGCTCGGTGAGCAGCGCCACCTGCACCTCCGGCGAGCCGGTGTCCTTCTCGTGCTGCCGGTAGGAATCGATGACGCTCTTCTTGCGCGCGGTGGCGATCAAGCTCTGGCCTTTTTCGTTGTGATCAAAGTCGAATTGCGGCGGACGTTTACCAAACCTGCTCGCGCGCAGCAAGCCGGTGCAGCACGCGGAGCGGGCGGAGCCGGCGATCCGGCGCCACCTCGAGGATCGCGAGCAGGGCCCCCGTGGGATCGAGCGCCGCCAGCCGCTCGCCCACCGCTCGCGGTGCGCCGCCGGCCGGGAGCGCGGCGCCGTGCAGCACGCGCCGCGCGTCCTCGGGCGTGAGCCGCAGGGTTGCGAGCCCGAGCGCCGCCGCCGGACGCAGCAGCCGCGCGCCGAGCGCACCGCGCTCCGCCTCCTCGGCGAGCACCGCGAAGGGCGCCGCCTGCGCCAGCTCGAAGGGACCGCTGCGCAGCCGGCAGAGCGAGTGGAGGTAGGCGCCGCAGCCGAGCCGGCTGCCGAGCTCCGCCGCCAGCACGCGCACGTAGGTGCCCGGCGAGCAGGTGACCTCGACCTCGGCATCCGGCGCCCGGTAGGACAGCAGGGAGAACGCGTCGATGCGGACCTTGCGCGGCGCGCGCTCGACCTGCTCGCCCCGCCGCGCGAGGCGGTAGAGCGGGACGCCGCCCTGCTTCACGGCGGAGAACATCGGCGGCACCTGCTCGTGCTCGCCCGGGAAGCTCGCCAGCGCGGTGCGCACCGCCGCCTCGGAGGGGAGCGGACCCGCGTGCCGCGACACCTCGCGGCCGTCGCCGTCGAGCGTATCCGTCTCGATGCCGAGTCGGATCACGCCGCGGTAGACCTTCGGGTCGGCCGGCACGTACGGAATCAGCTTCGTGGCGTCGCGCAGCGCGAGCGGCAGCACGCCGGTCGCCTGAGGGTCGAGCGTCCCGAGGTGTCCGATCCGGCGCGTGCCGAACCAGCGCCGGGCGCTGTCGACCACGTCGTGCGAGGTCCAGCCCGCCGGCTTGTCGACGACGAGGAAGGCGCTCGGCCCCGGCGCCTCGCCGCGCGCGCGCTGGGCGCGCTGGCTCATCGCAGCTTGCCCGCCGCATCATCGCCGCCGCGCCCGCCGGGTCATTGCAGCTCGCGCAGCAGGGCGAGGGTCTGGTCGCCGAGCTCGAGGGTGGGATCGTGGCGGAACGCGAGCGCGGGCACCCGCTTGAGCGGCAGCGCGCGGGCCAGGTGCCGGCGCACGAAGGGCGCCGCGCTCGCGAGCCCCTCGGCCACCGACTCGAGCGACGGCGCGCCCGGCGTCTCGATCCGGCTCCAGTACACGAAGGCGTTGTGGAGATCGGGCGACACGTCGACGCGCAGCACGCTGACCAGCCGCGCGCGCGGGTCGGCGACCTCCTCGCGCAGCACGCGGGCGATCTCGCCGCGCAGCTGGTCCGCAACCCGCTCCAGGCGCCGCGACATGGCGTCACGTCTCCTCCGTCTCGTCGTCCGAGGGCGCGCCCTCGTAGCACATCTCGAGCATCTCGATGTCGCTGCCGATCACCTCGGCGAGATGCGTGTCCTCCACGAACAGGAGCGCCTTCTCGAGCAGGCCGCGCACGTAGCGGCGGTCGTTGCCCGTGGCCGCCATCCCGATCACCGCGCGCTGCCACGTGTCCTGCCCGCCGATCTCCGCCACCGACACGTTGAAGCGGTTGCGCACGCGCTGCGCGATCGAACGCACCACCCCGCGCTTCTGCTTGAGCGATTGGGAGCCGTGCACGTGGATCTCGACCACCGCGGCGCCGACGATCATGCGAGCGTCGCGGGCGTCTCCTCGACCTCGTACGGCTCGATCACGTCGCCGACCTTGACGTCGTTGTAGCCTTCGAGGCCGATGCCGCACTCGAAGCCGGTCTGCACCTCGCGGACGTCGTCCTTGAAGCGCTTCAACGAGGCGAGCGTCCCCTCCCAGATCTGGACCCCGTCGCGGATCAGGCGGGCGCGCGCGCTGCGCCGCACCATGCCGTCCGTGACGTAGCAGCCGGCGACCGTACCGACGCGCGGCACGGTGAAGATCCTGCGCACCTCGACGCGGCCGAGCACGCGCTCGCTGATCTTCGGCGGCAGCAGGCCCGCCATCGCCTTGCGCACCTCGTCGGTGAGCTCGTAGATGATCTGGTAGGAGCGCAGGTCGATGCCCTGCCCCTCCGCCGCGCGGCGCGCGGCGGGGTCCGGGCGCACGTGGAAGCCGACCACGATCGCGTCGCTGGCCTTCGCCAGCATCACGTCGCTCTCCGAGATCGCGCCGACCCCGGCGAGGATCACGTCGACCTTCACCTCCTCGCGCGAGAGCTTCAGCAGCGCCTCGCGCACCGCCTCCACCGAGCCGTGCACGTCGGCCTTCAGCACGATGCGCAGCTCCTTGGCGGCCTCGTCGTCGGAGCGCGCGAAGAGCTCCTCGAGCGAGAGGCGCGGCCGCGCGGTGGCGGGGCGCATGCGCTCCTCACCGACGCGGTGCTCGGCGACCTCGCGCGCGTCGCGCTCGCTCTCGACGGCGTGGAGCTGCTGCCCGGCCTCGGGCACGGCGGAGAGGCCGATCACCTGGACCGGTGTCGAGGGCGGAGCCTCGGCCAGCCGCTGCCCGCGCTCGTTCTCCATCGCTCGCACGCGGCCGAACGCGGTTCCGGCGACGACCGCGTCGCCCTGCCGCAGCGTCCCGTCCTGCACGAGGACGGTGGCGACCGGACCGCGTCCCTTGTCGAGGCGCGCCTCGAGCACGATGCCGCGGGCGCGCCGCGAGGGATCCGAGCGCAGCTCGAGCACGTCCGCCTGCAGCAGCACCATCTCGAGCAGCTGATCGATGCCCGTGCCCTTGGTGGCCGAGACGTTCACGCAGATCGTGTCGCCGCCGAAGTCCTCGGGCACGAGCCCGTGCTCCATCAGGCGCTGCCGGCAGAGCTGCGGGTTGGCGTCCGGGAGGTCGATCTTGTTGATCGCCACCAGGATGGGCACGTCGGCCGCCTTGGCGTGCTCGATCGCCTCCACCGTCTGCGGCATGATGCCCTCGCTCGCCGCCACCACCAGGATCACGAGATCGGTCGCCTGCGCGCCACGCGCGCGCATCTGGGTGAAGGCCTCGTGGCCGGGCGTGTCGAGGAACGTGATCCTGCGCTCGCCGAGCGCGACCTGGTACGCACCGATGTGCTGGGTGATGCCGCCCGCCTCGCCGGCGACGACGTTGCTCTTGCGGATCGCATCGAGCAGCGAGGTCTTGCCGTGGTCGACGTGGCCCATCACGGTCACGATCGGCGGGCGGGGCTCGAGCTTGCCCGCGTCGGCCGGCGCTGCGGCCTCCCCGAGCACCTCCGCCTCCTGGAAACCGACGTCCTGAACCTCGAAGCCGTAGGCCGCCGCCACCTGTCCGGCCGTGTCGAGATCGAGGAGCTGGTTCACGGACGCCATCGTGCCGAGCGCCATCAGGCGCGCCTGAACGTCGGCCGCCTTGGCGCCGAGCTGGCGCGCGAGGTCGGCCACGCTGATCTGGCCCTCGGTGCGCACGACCCGCCTGGCGGTGCGCGGCGCAGCCGTGGCCACGGCCGGCCGGATCGCCGGCGCCTTGTCGCGCCGCCGCCGGCGCGGCGACTGCAGCGCGCGCGGATCGATCGAGATCGGCCGGCGCGCCACGCGTCCCGTCACCACGCGCGTGATCTGCTCCTGCTCGCGGAGGTTCACGACCTCGCGCACGCGCTTGCGCTGCTTGCCCTTGCCGGGCGGCGCGGCGCCGGCGCCGAAGTCACCGAGGCGCTCGGCCCCGTCGCGCGCCTCGCCCGCGGGCGCGGCCGCGCGCGCGGACGGCGCCGGGCTCGCAGTCTCGGGGGCGTCGAGCGCACCCGGCGGCGCGGCCTCCGCCTCGAAGGCCGGCTCGGGCTCCGCCGCGAAGCGCTCCTCGGGCTCGGTCGGCTCGATCTCGGCCGCGACCGGCTCGGGGCTCTCCTCGACCGCGATCGCCACGACCGATTCGACCACGGGCTCGGCGCGCGGGGGCGCCGGCGTCGCGGCAGCGGGCTCGGGAGCTCGCTTGCGGCGGCGGATCACCGACGCGCCGCCCTGGCTCTCGACGCGCCGCTCGGTGACCTGCGCGCCCGGCACGTGGCCGGAGAGCTTCTGACGCAGCTGGCTGGCCTCGTCCTCCTCCAGCTGCACCATCGGACTCTTCAGGTCGACGCCGACCGCCTTGGCCTTGTCGATCAGATCGTTGCGATCGATCCCCAGCTCTTCGGCGATCTTGTATGCCCGGATCTTTGCCATCGGTCCCTTCGCCGTCCCGTCTCCGCGCTCGCGGGAGCCGCGGACGCTAGCTCTTCTCCGCGATGGGGGCCGCGGCCGGCTCCGGCGCGGGCGCTGCCGCGGCGCGCGCCGCCTCCTCGGCCGCGCGCGCGGCCTCGATCGCGGCCTCGGCCTCGCGCCGCCGCTGCTCCACGGCCAGCTCGGCGGCGCGCTGCTTCACCGCCTGCGCACCCGCCTCGTCGATGCCGGGGAGCTGCATCAGCAGCTCGGGCTGGCACTGCGCCAGGTCGTCGAGCGAGGTGATGCCCTGCTGGAGCAGGATCTCGGCCTCCGGCTCGCCCCAGCCCTCGACCACCGACACCGCCTCGGCCAGCCACTGCGCCACCTCGCGCATCTTCGACTCGCTCTTGATGTCGATCTTCCAGCCGGTCAGCTGCACGGCCAGGCGCACGTTCTGGCCCTTGCGGCCGATGGCGAGCGAGAGCTGGTCGTCGGGCACGATCACGTCCATCGACTTCTGGGACTCGTCGATGATCACCTTGGAGACCTGGGCCGGGGACAGCGCACTGCACACGTAGCGCGCCGGATCGGGGCTCCACGGCACGATGTCGATGCGCTCGCCGCGCAGCTCCTGCACGACCGACTGGACGCGGCTGCCCTTCATCCCGACACAGGCGCCGACCGGGTCGACGTCGCTGTCGCGCGAGGCGACCGCGATCTTCGAGCGCACGCCCGGCTCGCGCGCCGCCGACTCGATGCTGACGATGCCCTCGTAGATCTCGGGCACCTCCGACTCGAACAGCTTGGTGAGCAGCTCGATCGACGCGCGCGACAAGATGATCTGCGGCCCCTTGGCCTCCTTGTTCACGTCCGCGACGAAGGCGCGGATCCGGTCCCCGGGCCGGTAGCTCTCGCGCTGCACCTGCTCCTTGGCCGGCAGCACCGCCTCGGCGCGCCCGAGGTCGACGATCAGGGCGCCCTTCTCGAAGCGGCGCACGATGCCGTTCACGACCTCGCCCTTGCGGTCCTTGTACTCGTCGAAGACGATCTCGCGCTCCGCCTCGCGGACGCGCTGGATGATCACCTGCTTGGCGGTCTGCGCGAGGATGCGGCCGAAGCCCTCGGTGTCGAGCTTCACGCCGATCTCGTCGCCGACCTCGACCTCCGGGTCGAGCTCGCGCGCCTTCGCCACCAGCACGTGCGTCTCGGGGTCGACGATGTTCTCGACCACCGTGCGGAACTCGAAGAGCTCCACCTCGCCGGTCTCGTCGTTGAAGCGCGCCTCGATCTCCTTCTCGGCGCCGAACTTCTTGCGCGCCGCCTGGCGCATGGCCTCTTCGACGGCGCCGACGATGACCTTGCGGTCGATGCCCTTGTCCTTGGCGATCTGGTCGATCTCGCGCTTCAGCGGGATCATGACGCCTCCCCGGGTGCGGCCGGTCGCGGGCTGGGCGGGGGGCTTCCGCGGAAGTCGGCGCTCGTGAATTGATAGACCTGGTTGGCCCGTGCCACCTCGTCGAAGGGGATCGCGACGTCGCGGCCGTCGACGTGGAGCCGGAGCACGCCGCCCTCGAAGGCGACCAGCTCGCCGCGGAAGCGCCGGCGCCCGTCGAGCGGGCGGCGCGTCTCGAGGCGCACCTCGCGGCCGCGCGCCGCCGCGAAGTCCTTCTCGCGCGCGAGGCGGCGATCGAGCCCGGGCGACGAGACCTCGAGCTGGTAGGGCGTCGGCACGCCGCCGGCGGCATCGAGAGAAGTGCCGATCTCGCGCGAGACCTGCGCGCAGCGCTCGATCGGCACGCGCCCGTCGCCCTCGGCCGTGTCGATGACGACGCGCACCAGAGCGCCTCCGGGACCGCGCCCGAGCTCGGCGTCGACCAGCTCGAAGCCGTGGTCGAGGACCACCGGCTCGATCCGCTCGCGCAGCGCCTGCGGGATGTCGCGATACATGGTCTCCGTCGCCTTTCTCGTCGCCCGCTCGGATTCGATGGGAGCGGCGGCAAGCCGGTCCCGGCACTCATCGAGATCCAGAAACAAAAAAGTGGACCCGAAGTCCACTTTGCCCGCCGCCCGGGGCGGCGCGGTCCACGGCAACAGCATCCACCTGCGATCCAGGAGGGCGCGGGCACGCCCGCCCCAGCTCGCAAGTGGGCGCACGGTATCCGAATTCTGGCCGAATCGCAAGTTCCGGCCCCGACTTGCCGGCTGCTGGGAGGCGCGCTCAGCGCCCCTCCGGCCAGACGAGCGTCCCGACGAGATCGGTGACGCGGGCGAAGCCGTGCTCCGCGGCGTAGGCCTCGATGCCCTCGGCGACCTCCACGGCCGCGAGCGGGTTCAGGTAGTTGGCCGTGCCGACCTGGATCGCGCGCGCCCCGCAGACCAGGAACTTCACGGCGTCCTCGGCGCTCGCGATCCCGCCGATCCCGCAGATCGGGATGCGCACCGCGCGGGCGGCCTGCCAGACCATGCGCAGCGCGACCGGGCGGATCGCCGGTCCCGAGAGCCCGCCGAGGCCGTTGCGGAGCACCGGCCGGCGCGTGGCCAGGTCGACGTCGAGCGCCTGCAGCGTGTTGATCAGGGAGAGGCCGTCTGCCCCCTCGCCCTCGCAGACGCGGGCCATCTCGGCGATGTCGGTGACGTTGGGCGAGAGCTTCACGAGCAGCGGGAGCGCGGTCGCCGCGCGAGCCGCGCGCACCAGCTCCGCGAGGAGCGCCGGGCGCTGGCCGAACTCGATGCCGCCGCTCTTCACGTGCGGGCAGGAGGCGTTGAGCTCGAGACCGGCGACGCGCGGCACGCCAGTCAGGCGCTTGCAGACCTCGGCATAGCGGTCGATCTCCGTCTCGAAGACGCTGGCCACCACGGGGAGCTCGACGGGCAGCAGCGGCAGCTTCTCGGCGATGAAGGCGTCGACGCCCACGTTCTCGAGGCCGATCGCGTTCAGCATCCCCGCCGGCGTCTCGGCGATGCGCGGCGGAGGATTCCCCTGGCGCGGCTCGAGGGTGAGGCTCTTCGCGACGATGCCGCCGAGCCGGCGCAGGTCGACGAACGGAGCGAGCTCGCTGCCGTAGCCGAAGGTGCCCGACGCCGTGAGCACCGGGTTCCGCAGCCGGATGCCGCCCAGCTCGACGCGCGAGTCCACGGCCGGCGGGCTCAAGGCACCCCCGCCCACGCCACGGAGCCCGCGTCGAGCACGGGGCCGTCGCGACAGACCAGGGCGAAGCCACCGCCGTCCCTGGGGACCGCGCAGCCGAGACACACGCCGAAGCCGCAGGCCATGTGGTTCTCGAGCGACACCATGCAGCGTCGGCCGCGGCCGGCGGCGAGCTCCGCGGCTCGACGCATCATCGGTGTCGGACCGCACGCGTAGACCTGCGCGGGTCCCTCCGCGAGCGCGGCCTCGAGGAGCTCCGTCACCAGGCCGCGCGCCCCGCTGCCGCCGTCCTCGGTGGCCACGCGCAGCTCGACGCCGAGGGCCTCGAAGTCGCTCCGCCCCATCAGGTCGGAGGTCGTCCGCGCGCCGAGCAGCACCGCGACGGGCGCGCGCTCGCGCGCGCGCAGCGCGAGCTCGTAGAGCGAGGCGATCCCCGTGCCGCCTCCCACCAGGATGGCGCGCTCGCCCGCGCGCGGCAGCGGAAACGCGACGCCGAGCGGCCCGACCATCCGCACCCGCTCGCCGATCCGCGTCTCGGCGAGGAGGCGGGTCCCACGCCCTGTCACCCTGTAGAGGATCTCCACCGCAGGCGAGGCGCCGTCCGCGAGCGTCCGATACACCGCCATCGGTCTCGGCAGGAGCGGGTCGTGGCGCGCCGCCGCGCCGACCGCGCCGGGCGAGAGCATGACGAACTGGCCCGGCGCCGAGCCGGGCCAGGACGGTGCGGCGAGCCGGAGCCGGAAGCTCTGGCCGCCCTCGGCGCGGTTGTCGATCACCTCGACGTCGAGCCGCTGCGGAGCGGCGAGCGCCGCGCCGGTCAAACCTCCTCCAGGGCGAGGCTCATCAGGATCGCGTCCTCGCGCGCCTCGTAGTAGCGGGGGCGACGGCCGACCACCGCGAAGCCGTGGCGGAGGTAGAGATCGATCGCCGCACGGTTCTGCGCGCGCACGTCGAGCTGGATCCATCCGAGGCCCGCGCGCCGCGCCTCCTGGAGCAGCGCGCCGAGCAGCGCCGAGGCGCCTCCGCGCCGCCGCAGCTCCTCGCGCACGGCGAGGAGCAGCACCTCGATCCCGCCCGCCCCCGCGCCGGGGACGCGGCGCGCCAGCAGGAAGCCGTCGATCGCGCGCGCCGGGTCGGGCGACGCGAGCGCCCACGCCTCGCCGTCGGGGCTCGCGAGCTCGGCGGCGATCGATGCGCGCGACCAGCCCCGTGCGAAGGCAGCGGCGCCGAGCGCGGCGATCGCCGCCCCGTCGGACGGCCGCGCGCGCCGTACGCGCCACGCGGGCCCGGCCGAGCGGGCAGGCTTCGCTGCGACCGACTCAGCGGGCTTCGCCACGCGGCGTCTCGATCTTCAGCGCGCGGATCTTGCGCGAGAGGCTCTCGCGCGCGAGGCCGACCGCCTCGGCGGTGCGCGACACGTTCCAGCCGTGCTCGCGCAGCTTGCCGAGCAGGTACTCGCGCTCGAAGGCGCGGCGCGCCTCGTCGAGCGTGGTGGCCTCGGGCCCGACGTGTGCGTCCGCGGCGCGCAGCGACTCCGGCAGGTCGTCCGGGACGATCCGCGCGTTCGGCGTCATCAGCACCAGCCGCTCCATCAGGTTGCGCAGCTCGCGCACGTTGCCGGGCCACGCGTAGCTCTGCAGGGCGTCCATCGCCCGCGGCGCGATCTCCTTGGCGTGCGTCCCCGACTCGGCGCAGAACTCCTCGACGAACGCGCTGGCGAGCACCGGGACGTCCTCGCGCCGTTCGCGCAGCGGCGGCACCTGGAAGGGGATCACGGCGAGGCGGTAGTAGAGGTCCTCGCGAAAGTTGCCGGCGGCGATCTCGCGCTCGAGATCCTTGTTGGTCGCCGCGATCACGCGCACGTCGACCTCGATCGGCTCGGTGCCGCCGACGCGCTCGAACTTGTGCTCCTGCAGCACGCGCAGGACCTTGGCCTGCGTCTTCAGCGACATGTCGGCGATCTCGTCGAGGAAGAGCGTGCCGCGGTGCGCGAGCTCGAACTTTCCGCGCTTGCGCGCGATGGCGCCGGTGAAGGCGCCCTTCTCGTGCCCGAACAGCTCCGACTCGATCAGCTCCTCGGGGATCGCGGCGCAGTTCACCTCCACGAAGGGCTCGGCGGCGCGCCGGCTCTGCACGTGGATCTGGCGGGCCACGAGCTCCTTCCCGGTGCCGTTCTCGCCCGTGATCAGCACCCAGCCGTTCGTGGGCGCCGCCTGCGCGATCTGCTGCTTGAGCTTCTGCATCGGCTCGGAGTCGCCGAGGATCTCGTGCGCGCGAAGCGCCGCTGCGCGCAGCCGCTGGTTCTCGCTGCTGAGGCGCCGGTGGTCGAGTGCGTGCTGCAGCGTCAGCAGCAGCTTCTCGGCCGAGAGCGGCTTCTCGATGAAGTCGAAGGCGCCGAGCCGCGTGGCGCGCACGGCCGTCTCGATGTTGCCGTGGCCGCTCATCATGACCACGGGCAGGTCGGTCCCCTGCGCGCGCACCTCCTCCAGCACCTGCATGCCGTCGCGCCGCGGCATGGCGATGTCGAGCAGCATCAGGTCGAGCTCCGCGCCGTCCTCGCGCAGCGCGGCCAGCGCGGCCTCGCCGTCCGATGCCGTGATGACCTCGAAGCCCTCGTCGGAGAGCAGGCCCGCGAGCGAGCGGCGGATGCTCTCCTCGTCGTCGACGATCAGGATGCGCGCCATCGGGTGACTTCGCTCGCCTTCGGCTCGCTGCGCGCGCTCGCTTCGCGAGCGCTGGCCGATGATCCAGACGCGGGCTCGGCAGACCTCGTTTCAGCGCTGAGCGGGAGTTCGACGATGAACCGGGCGCCGTGGGGCTCGGCCTCGTGGACGCGGACGTAGCCGCGGTGGTCGGCGGCGATGCGCGAGACGATCGCGAGCCCGAGCCCCGTGCCGTGCTGCTTCGTCGAGAAGTACGGCTCGAAGATGCGCCGGCGATCCTCGGGGCGGATGCCAGCGCCGTCGTCGACGACCTCGAGCCGGGCGGCGTGCAGCGGCGCGTCGTGGAAGGTGCGCAGGTCGACGTGGCCGACTCGCGCGCCGGGCTCGCTGGCCGTCCGCTCGTGCACGGACGCCACCGCGTTGTCGATCAGGTTCGAGAGCAGCCGTCCGAACTGCTCGGGGTCGAGGTCGACGCTCGGCAGCGACGGGTCGAGATCGGTCTTCAGCACCACGCCCTCCGTCCCCTGGTAGCGCGCCACCGCCTCGCGCACCACGCGGTTCAGGTCGCCCGGCACCGGATTGGCGGCGGGCAGACGGGCGAAGTTCGAGAACTCGTTGACCAGGAGCTTCAGACTGTCCACCTGGCTGGTGATGGCGTCGACGCACTCGTCGAAGACGCGCGCATCCTCGGCGCCGGCGCGGAAGCGCGCGCCGAAGCGGCGGCGGATCCGCTGCGCGGAGAGCTGGATCGGCGTCAGCGGATTCTTGATCTCGTGGGCGATGCGGCGCGCCACCTCCTGCCATGCCTCCATGCGCTGAAGCTTGACGAGCTGGGTGTAGTCGTCGAACACCAGCACCGTGCCGAGGACGCGCCCCTCCTCGTCCTTCAGCAGGGTGATCGTGACGAGGAGCGTGAGCAGCTCGTCACCCGAGGCAAGCTGGATCTGCCGGCGGATGCTCTCGCGCACGCCGGCGCGAAGGCCGGCGCCGAGGTCGGCCACGGCGCGCAGGTGATCGGGCGTCTTCAGCACCTCGTCGAGCGGCCGGCCGGCCACGCCGACGCCCGGAGGGATCCCGAGCAGGCGCTGGGCCGACGGATTGATCGTGTTGATGCGCCCCTCCGCGTCGAGCGACACCACGCCGGCGCCGATGTTGCGCAGCACGATCTCCATGTACGAGCGCCGGCGCTCCAGCTCGGCGTTGCTGCGCTCGAGGTGGCTGCGCGCCTCCTTCAGGTCGCTCGTCATGCGGTTGAACGAGCGCACCAGGAACCCCACCTCGTCGTCGGACTGCGGCTCGATCACGACGTCGAGGTTGCCGCGCGCCACCTCCGCGGTGCCCTCGGCCAGCGCCCGGATCGGCGTCGAGACGCCCTTGGCGATGCGGAAGCCCCACCAGATCGCGAACAGCACGACCACGAGCGAGAACAGCAGCAGCTCGACCCGGTAGAGCTGTGCGATGCGGCCCGCATACGGCTGCAGGCGCCGGTACTCGTCGTGCGCGGCGCGGATGCGCTGGATCTTGTCCGCGAGCGCGAACGGCACGAAGTGATTCACGACCACCGCGCCCTCGGCGGCCGCCTCGGGGACCGGGCCCGGCACCGGTACCGCGCCGCGGATCACGATGCCGCCGACGGCGTCCTCGATCCGCGACGTCGCCACGCCCTGCTGCGCCGAGCGCACCAGGTCGCTGTCGGGCCGGGAGAAGTTGGCGGCCGGGATCTCCGGGTTGACCGCGACCACCAGCTCGTCGCCGGCGGCGCTGAAGACCTCGACGACGCCCAGGTTGTAATCGCGCTGCCGCGCCTGCACCAGCTCGGAGAGCGCCTGCAGGTTGCCGTCGTGGAGCAGGCGGCGCTCGGCGATCTGGTCCGCGATGCGCTGCCCGAAGAGCAGGGCGTCGTCCGCCTCGGACTGGGAGTAGATCTCGGCGACCTGGCGGCTCTCGTCGAGCGTGCGGTCGATCTGCAGGCTGAACCAGGTGTCGATCGACGCGCCGATGATCGAGGAGGACACCACGAACAGCACCACGGCTGGAACCGTGGCGACCACCGCGAAGGCGACCACGAACTTCAGGTTGAGGTGGGAGCCGAGCGAGCCCTGGCGCCGCTCGAAGACGAGCTTCACGAGGTTCCGGGCGACCAGGTAGACCAGCAGGATCACCAGGAACACGTTGAGCGCGTTCAGGAGCAGGAAGAGCGCGGAGTCGGCCACCGAGAAGGCGCGGCGGGGGGCGGAGGCCCACTGCTGGCCGACCACCGTCGCTGCGATCAGGACCAGGACCAGCGAGGAGACCCAGAGCTCGCGCTTTCGACGCCGCTGCTCGGCCGAGAGCGCCTCGGCGTCCGCCCTGGCGCCGGCGGAGGCGTCGGGCTCGAGTCGCGCTCGGTCCTCGGGTAGGGCGTCGGCGGGCATCCAGGAAGGCCTCTTCGGGCCGGAGGTTGCCGCTTGGTCGGGGGGCCCGGGCCTCGGGCGAACCCTATCAAAGCCCCCCTTCGGTGCAACCGAGAAGCGCCACTCCACCGTCAAGATCGGAACCCGGCGCGTCGATACGAAGGGCAGTTGCGCACGCCCTGCGCTCGGAAGATCAATCGCCCGTGAGCCCGCACCTCGTCCGCCTGCGCGAGCGCTTCGAAGCCAACCCGGGCGATCGCATCGCCTTCGAGGCGCTCGAAGAGCACTACTTCCTGCGCGGCGAGTGGCGGGAGCTGGTGCCGATCTACGAGAGCTACCTCGCCGCGGCGGGAGCGGATCGCCCCGCGGCCGAGCGGGCCCGGCTGCTCTTCCGGATGGGTCAGGCGATCGAGGCGGGCCTCGCCGACGCGGAGCGCGCCGCCGGGTGCTATCGACAGTCGCTCGAGCTCGATCCCGGCTTCGCGCCCGCGCTTCGTCAGATGCGGACGCAGGCCGTCGCGGCCGGCCGCTGGTCCGAGGCGCGCGACCTCGTCGAGCGCGAGGCGGCGGGCTGCGCCCGGCCGGAGGATCGCGCGCCGCTCCTCGCCGAGCTGGGCGAGCTCAGCCTCGGCGACCGCGGCGACGCAGCGGTCGCCATCGAGAGCTTCACGCGCGCGCTCGAGGCAGAGCCTACGAGCCGCCGAGCGCTGGTCGGGCTGGCGAAGGCGTTGGAGAAGGCCGGCCGCCTGCAGCAGGCGGTGCAGGCCTGGGAGCGCGCGATCCCGCGGCTCGAGGGCGGCGAGCGCGCGATCGCGACGCGCTCGCTCGGCGCGCTCCTCTCCGGTCCGCTCGGCGAGCTCGAGCGCGCCCTCGACGTTTATGAGGCCGCGCACCGCGCCGAGCCGCAGGAGCCCGAGTGGCTGGAGGCTCTCGCCGCCACGCTCGGCGCCCTCTCGCGCTGGGCGCCGGTGGTGGCGCTCGGCGAGCGGCGCCTCGCGCTCGCGCGGGATGCGTCGCGGCGGGTCGAGATTGCGCTCTCGACCGGACGCCTGCAGCTCGACCGACTCGGGGACGCCGCTGGCGCGCGCGCCTGGTTCGAGCGCGCGCTCGAGATCCAGGAGGGCGGCGCGGTCCACCTGGCGCTCGCCGAAGCGGCGGGCCGCCTCGGCGACACGGCGGGGCGTACGTGGCATCTCGAGCGCGCGATGGAGCACGGCGCCGAGATCCCCGCGTGGTCGGATCTCGGGCTCCCGACCGACGCGGCCCCCGGTGCCGGGGCGGACGGAGGGCTCGAGCTCCTGCGCAACGCGGCGAGCGAGCGGCCGTCCGATCCCGCGGCGATGGAGGCGCTGGCGGCGGCGCTGGCCGAGGGGCACCGCGACGAGGAGCTGGCCGACGCGCTCGAGCGACATGCGGAGCTCGCGACCACCGGCCCGCGCGAGCGCGCCGCGCTGCTGCGCCGGGTCGGGGAGATCCGCGAGTCGCGGCTCGACGATCTCGACGGGGCCGCCGAGTCCTACGAGCTCGGCTTCGGCCTCGATCCGGGCTCGCCCGGCCTGGTCGAGGCGCTCGAGCGCGTCCTGCGCAAGCTCGAGCGCCTGGACGACCTGGCCCGCGTGCTCGAGCACGCGAGCGCCGCCCTCCCGGCCGAGCGCGCGGGGCTCTTGTGCGCGCGCGGCGAGCTGATCCTCGATCGACACGGAGAGGTGTCGGAGGCGACGCGCCTCTTCGAGGACGCGCTCGCGCTCGAGCCGGGCTCTGGCCGCGCGGCGCGCGGCGCGGCCCGAGCCGCCGCCGCGCAGGGCGACGGCGATGCGCTGCTGCGCGCCCATCAGCAGGAGGCCGCCGCCTGCAGCGCCGAGCGGCTGCCGCAGCTCGTCGCCGAGATGGCGCGCCTGCCCGGCGGCGCCGAGGCCGCGCTTCCGGCGGCGCGCCGCTGGGCCGCCGCGGCGCCCGACGATCGGGACGCCCTCCAGACGCTCGCGCGCCTGCTCGAGGAGTCCGGCCTCACCGAGGAGCTGGTGCTCGTGCTCGAGCACCTCGACGCGAGGCTGGGCGACGCGCCGACGGAGCGCGCCGCCGCGCAGCGACGCCTCGCGTGGCTGCACGCCGCGGAGGGCCGCAACGAGCTCGCGCTCGCGGCGTGGCGCGCCGCGCTGCGCCACGACCCTCGCGACGTCGCCTCGCTCGAGGCGCTCCTCGGCGCGCTCGGCGAGGGGGGGCGCGACGAGGAGATCCTCGCTCTGCTGGACGAGTACGCCCCGGCCCGGGCCGGCGAGCCGCGGTCGATCGCCGAGCGGCGCGCGCGCTCGCTCGAGGCCGTCGGGCGCCACGCGGACGCGGCCACGATCTACCGATCGCTGCTCCAGCGCGAGCGAGGCGAGCGCGGTGTCGAGGCTCGCGAGCCCGACGAGGCCGAGCGCGACGAGTCGCCTCTCGCGGAGGCGCTCGAGCGCGTGGCTCGGGCGGCCGGAGACGACTCCTCGCTCGCGTTGGCCCTCGAGGAGCGCGCATCGCTCGCGGTCGACGTCGGGACGCGCGCCCGTGTCGAGATCGAGCTGGCCATCCTGCTCGAGGATCGCCTCGATCGGGGCGAGGAGGCGCGCGCACTGCTCGCTCGTCTCGCCACGTCGGAGGAGCGCGACGTCGCCGCCACCGCGGATCGACGGCTCGAAGCGCTCCTCGAGCGCGCAGGAGACTTCGCGGCGCTCTGCGAGCTGCTCGAGGCGCGCCTCGCGTGGGCTCCGCGTGGGCTCGCCTGGAAGCTGCACGCGCGGATCTCGGAGATCGCCGAGCAACGTCTCGGGGACCCGGGACGCGCGCGGCGGCACCTCGAGGTCGCCGTCGGCCATCTCCCCGAGCAGGCCGAGCTGTGGCGCCGGCTGGCGAATCTATACGACGAGGATGCGCAGCCGGAGGAGCTGCTGCGGGCTCTCGAAGGGGAGATCGCGACGCTCGCGGGCGGCGCCGGAGCCGAGTCGAACGCCTCCGAGTCGGTCGTGTCGCTCCATGCCCGCGCCGGTCGCATCGCGTTGCGGGAGCTCGGAAGCCCGGAGCGCGCCGAGCCCCACTTCCGCCGCGTGCTCGAGCTCGATCCCAGCCATGTCGAAGCCGGCGAGTTCCTGATCGGGCAGCTCGAGGCGCAGGGCCGACTGGAAGAGATCCCGCCGCTGCTGCGCGCCCGGCTCGCGCACCTGACCGATCCGGCCGACGCCGACCGGCGCAACGATCTGCGCCTGCGACTCGCCGTCTGGCTCGGGGAGCGGCTCGGGAGACCCGACGAGGCGGCCGACGTGCTCGAGGCGGCGCTCGCGGAGGCCGAGCCGGCCGGCGCGATCGCGCTCCGCCTCGCCGACCTCTACGCCTTCCTGCGTCGGTTCGACGCGCTCGTCGCGCTGTGCGAGCACGCCGCTCCCGCCGCCCAGGCCGGGCCCGAGCGGGCGGGCTGGTGGCTGCGCGCCGGAGAAGCGCGCCGCGAGTCGCGCGACGACGACGGCGCCCGCCAGGCCTACGCGCGCGCGCTGGCCGAGGATCCCGGCGCCGAGGCGCCGCGGGTCGCGCTCCGCGATCTCGCGCGCCGGCGAGGCGATGCGAGCGCGCTCGCGGCGCTCCTCGAAGAGGATCTGGAGCGACCGGGCGCCGACGAGCGGACGCTTCGCGCGGAGCTCGCCGATCTCTGCGGCGGGCCGCTCGCATCGCCAGCGCGCGCGCTCGATCACCTTCTGCGCCTGACGGAGCTCTCGCCGCGCGACGCCGCGCTGCGCGAGCGCGCGACAGGAGCCGCGCTCGCCGAGGGTCGCCCCGACCTCGCGTGCGAGCTGCTGCGCCGCGCGGCCGCCGACCCGCAGTCGGCCGGCCTGCGCGCCGGTCTCTGGGCACGCTGCGCGCAGCTCCTCGAAGGGCCCCTCGGCCGCCCGGCCGAGGCAGCCGCCGGCTACCAGGAGTCGTTGCGTCTCGACCCCGACCAGCCGGCGTGCTGGCAGGCGCTGCGCAGGCTCCTCGAGTCGCTCGACCGCACCGGCGACGCGCTCGTCGCGTTGCGCGGCGAGTGGCAGCGGGCGCCCGCCGAGGCGCGCGCCGAGCTCGCGGCGCACGGAGCCGACCTGGCAGCGCCCCTCGGCAGCGACGGCCCGCTCGGCGCGTGGATCGAGCGCCTGGCGCGCCTCGTTCCCGACGACCTCGCGCTCTGGCAGCGCGTCGCGCAGATCCAGGCGCAGGGCGGGCGCCCTGCGGACCGCGAGCGGGCGCTCGCGCGCGCCGCACGGTCGCGCGATGCAGACGGCCCGACGCGCCGCGACCTGCACCGCGAGCGCGCGGTCGTCCTCGAGCGCTCGCTCCGTTCTCCGTCTCGGGCGATCGCGGCGCTCGAGGAGGCGCGCCGCCTCGATCCGCGTCACCCCGACGTCCTCGCCGAGCTCGACCGCCTCTACACGTCCGAAGGTCGGCCTCGCGAGCTGCTCGAGCTGCTCGAGGTGCGCATGCAGTCGGCTGCGCCGGCGGAGCGACACGCGCTGGAGCGACGCGCCGCAGCCTGCGCCGAATCGATCGGCTGCGCCGACCGGTCCGCCGAGCTCTGGCTCGCCGGGCTCGCCGACGACACGCTCACGGCCGACGCCCGCGCCGCCCTGGTGCCTCGCGCCGCCACGGCCCTGTGGCGGGTGCGCCGGCTTCCGGACTGGGCCCGCCTCGCGGAGGAGGAGCTCGCTGGCCCGGACCTCGCGCCCGACCGCCGCGTCGAGCTCCGACGCGAGCTCGCGCGCGCCTGGTCGGGGCCTCTCGCCCATCCGGAGCGCGCCCTGCCCCACCTGCGTGCGCTGGTCGACGACCCGGCCGCCGGAGCCGCCGATGCCGAGCAGGTGGAGCTGCTGGCGGCCCTGCGCGCGGCAGGCGGTGGCGTCGAGCTGGCGCGGCGCCTCGCGAGCTGGCTGCGCACCCAGCCTGAGGACCTGGCGGGTTGGCGCGAGCTCGCGCGCCTCCACGAGGAGCGCTTCGCGGCGCCGGCGGCCGCCGCCGAGGCATGGCGCGAGCTGCTGCGCCGCGATCCCGGCTCGCACGACGCGCTGGCGGGACTCCGTCGGGCGAGCGAGCGGTGTGGCGACTGGCCGGAGGTCGTCCGCGCCCTCGAGGCGGAGCTCGCGACCGAATCGCGGCGAGGTACCTCGGCAGCGCCCTGCTGGCGGCGGATCGGGCAGATCCGCCTCGATCACCTCGCCGATCCCTCGCGCGCCGAGCAGGCCTTCGCGAGCGCACGCGCCGCCGACCCCCGCGATCTCGGCGCGCTGCGCGGGCTCACCGAGATCGCCGAGTCGCGCCGCGATGTGCCGCAGGCGCTCTCCCTGCACGCCGAGGAGCTCGCACTCCTCGGAAGCGACGAGCCCGAGCGGCGCCGCGCGCTCTGGCTCCGCATCGCCGCGCTCGCCCCGGATCCGCAGCGCTGCGCCGACGCGTTCGCCGAGGCCGATGCCGTCGCGCCGCTCGGCGCGCCGGAGCTCGCGGCCTGGGCGCGCTCCCTGTCGGTGCTCGGTGCCACCGTTCGGTGGTGCTCGGTGTTCGCGCGCTGGTGCGGCGCGTCGGACGCATCGCCGGCGGCCACCGACTGGGTGTCGCTGGCGGGCGTGCTCGTGGACCTCGGCCGCGCCGCCGAGGCGGAGCCCCCGCTCGCGCGCGCGCTCGCGGCGGATCCCGACCTCGCTGCCGGCTGGACGTTGCGCGCGCGGCTGCGCGAGGCCTCGGGCGAGACGACCGACGCCGCGGAGGCGTGGCGGAGCGCGGGGCGCGCGGAGGCCGCCGCGCCCGGCCGCGGCCGGGCCGCGGCGCAGGCCTTCGCGCGCGCGGCAGCCCTGGTCGAACCCGACGACCCGGCCCGCGCCGCCGAATGCCTCGAGCAGGCCACGGCGGCCTCGCCCGACTTCGCCACCGCCCAGGCGGCTTTCGCGCGGGTCGCCGAGCGACTCGGCCGCCTCGACGAGGCGGCCACCGCCGCATGGCGCGCCCTGGCACCCGACGCCGAGCCCCGCCTGGAGGGCGGCGAGCGCCTCGAGACCGCGCGCATCGGCGCGCGGACCGCGAGCGCTCTCGGCCGCTGGCAGGCGGCCTGGGACATGTCCTCGGAGGCGCTCGCGCTTGCGCCGCAGACCGCGGATGCGCTCGCCGCCCGCGGCCTCGGCGCCTTCCACCTCGGAGCGCCCGTCGAGTGCCGGCGGGCGCTCGAGGCGCGCCTCGCGCTGCCGGATTCCGACCCGCAGCGCACGCACCACCTCTGCGTGCTGGCGCGCGCTCTCGAGTCCCTGAACGAGCACGACGCCGCCCTCGCCCGGCACGGCGAGGCCCTCGCGCTCGACGCAGCCCTCGAGGCGGCGCACGCAGGGCGCCTGCGGGTGCTCGAGCGCCTCGGCCGCCGCGAGGAGGCCGCGGCCGCGCTGGCCGAGTGGGCGCGATGCACGGAGGGCGCGTCGCGCCGCGCGGAGCGATACGTGCGCGCCGCGCGCCTGGCGCGCCTGCCTGGCGGCGATGCCGAGCAGGTCGAGCGCTGGCTGCTCTCCGCGCTCGACGCCGAGCCCTCGAATGCGACGGCCTGGCTCGAGCTGGCGACCTGGCGCTGGGAGATCGGGCGCGCCGACGAGGCCTTCGAGGCCGCGAGCGACGGCGCGGACCTGGTCGACTCGGCGAGCGTCCGCGCGGCGCTCGACACGATTCGCGGTCGCGTGCTGGAAGGTCGGGGCGCGGGCGACGAGGCGCTCGCCGCCTTCCGGCGCGCCGCCGGCTCGGACCCGGAGGCGCGCGAGGCCGCGCGTTCCGCGGCGCGCCTGCTGCGCGCGCGCGGCGAGTGGCTCGACGCGGTCGAGCTGCTGCGGCGCAGCGCCGAGCGGCCCGGTCCCGAAGAGGTGCGCGCGGATCTCTTCCTGGAGCTCTCGCGCCTCCTCGCCGGACCCCTCGAGGACGTGGGCGGCGCGGTCGAGGCGTGCCGGCGGGCGCGGGAGCTCGCCCCGGAGCGCGCCGAGATCGGCGAGGCCTACGCCGCGCTGCTCGCCCTGCTGCCGGAGCGACACGAGCAGGCGTTCCGCGAGCTCGCCGGGGTGCTCGAGCGCGACCCGACGCGCGTCGAGGCGCTGCGTCGGCTCGTCCGGCTCGCGCGCGCGAGCGGCGATTCGGAGGGCGCCGCGCGGGGGCTGGCGCTCCTGCGCGCGCTCGGCGCGACCTCGCCGCGGGAGCACGACGAGGCGCCCGCCGGATTCGATCTCGCGCTCGCCGGCGATCCGGCGCTCTCCGAGCCGACGGGCGAGGCGCTCCGTCGCGCATTCCTCGCGGCCGCGCCCGCGCTGTCGCTCGCGGCGCCCGCCGCGTCGCCGATCGAGGGCGACCCCGCGCTCGGTCCGATCGTTCGCGCCTGGCGTGCCGCCGAGGCGGAGCTCGCCGGAGCGGGCGTCCTCTCCCTCGGGCCCGAGGCGCTCGCCGCGACCGCGCGCGGCCTCGCGGGCGGCGACGTCGCCGGCAAGCCTGGACGCCAGGTCGCGCGCGCCCTGCGCGGTGCCGATGGCCTCGCGCTCGCGCGGTTCGACTTCGCCGGCTGGCGCCGCGCGCTGCGCGGGCAGGCCCTCGCGATGGCCGTAGACGCTTGCGCCGGAGACCTGCGCGCCGGCCTCGCCTCCGCGATCGTCGAGACCGATCCGTCCCGTGCGGTGGCCGCCGACGTCGACCTCTGCCCGTGGCTCGCAGGGAGCCCCGAGGCGGCGAGCCTCTGGGGCCGCGCGGTCCGCGTCTGGCTCGCCTCGCTGCGAGGCTAGCCGCTCACCGCCAGGGGCATCTGCACCCCGGCGCCGGTGGCAGCGCGCAGCGCGGTATCGGCGCGCTCGGCGACCACCGCGCCCGAGAGCTCCGACACGAGACGCTGGTGGAGTGCGTGGCCGCCGCGCTTCACCCGCACGTGTCCTTCGAGCCGGGCGCCGAGCAGCGCGAGATCGCCGAGCAGGTCGAGCACCTTGTGGCGCACGAACTCGTCGGCGAAGCGCAGCCCGCTGCGGTTCAGCACGCGCGTGCGATCGAGCACCAACGTGTTGTCGAGCGACGCGCCGCGCGCGCGGCCCGCGCGCCAGAGCGCCTGCACGTCGGCGACGAAGCCGAAGGTGCGCGCCGGAGCGATCTCGCGCTCGAAGCGCTCCGCCGAGAGCACGTACTCGCGGAGCTGCTGGCGTCGGATCAGCGGATGGTCGAAGTCGATCTCGTACGAGATCTTGAGGGTCCGGCACGGCTCGACGCGGATCCAGCGATCGCCGTCGCGGATCTCGAGGGGCCGGCGGACGCGGATCGCGCGGCGCGCGGCCGCCTGCTCGAAGCCGCCCGCGCTTCGGATCAGGAAGGCGAACGAGGCGGCACTGCCGTCCATCCCGGGGAGCTCGGGCCCATCGATCTCCACCCGCGCGTTGTCGATCCCGAGCCCGTAGAAGGCGGCCAGCAGGTGCTCGACGGTGTCGACCTGCACGTCGCCGCGCCCGAGCGTCGTCGCGAGATGCGTGCGGGCGAGGGAGGCCGGCGTGGCCGGGATCTCGATGGGATGGGCGGTGTCGGTGCGGACGAAGACGATTCCGCTGCCCGCGCGCGCCGGATGAAGCGTGACCTGCACGGGCTTCCCGGTGTGGAGACCCACGCCCGTACACGAGATCTTCTCGGCGATGGTCCGCTGCCTCAAGGCGCCTCCCCCCAACGCGCTTCGATCGGCCCAGGCGAACGTGTCGCAATCGTCATGCCAGTCTCGGAGGCTGCGGCAGGTTTTCTCGAATTACAGAAAACCCATTTATTTCCGAATGTTTGGGTGATCGATGCCAAGCCGATGCGGGCGCGGCCTGGCGCTTGGTCGGGCGAATCGGTCGATGGACTGTGACGTTGGAATTACAGGCGTGACGTCATCGTCACGAAGCGCGCCCTACTCGGGGGCCTTGCGGCCGACCGCGGAGCGTACCTCCGCGAGGATCTCCCGCGCGGCCTGATAGCGCTCGTCCGGATCCTTGCGCAGGCAGCGCGCGATGATCTCCGCGAGGAGCGGCGGCACCTGCGGGTTCAGCTCGCGCGCGTCGGGCGCCGGGGTGTGCACGTGGTGGTAGGGGATGTTGCCCTCGGTGAAGGGGAGCCGTCCGGTCGCGAGCTCGAACAGCGTGACCCCGAGCGAGTAGAGGTCGGTCCGGTAGTCCACGTTGCGCCCGAGCGTCTGCTCCGGGCTCATGTAGTACGGCGTCCCCGACACCATCGTGGTGTGGTTGCGCACCTCCTCGACGACCTTCGCCAGGCCGAAGTCCATGATCTTCGCCTTGCGGTCGCGCGTCCACATCGTGTTGGCCGTCTTGATGTCGCGGTGCACGATCTTCTTCTCGTGCGCGTAGGCCAACGCCTCGCACATCTGCACCAGCACGTGCAGCACGCCGCCGGCCGCGATCGCGCCGCGCCGGCGCACGATCTCCTTCAGCGTGTTGCCATCGACGTACTCCATCGCGATGTAGTAGCCGCCATCCTGCTCCCCGGCGTCGTACACCGTCACGATGTTGGGGTGGTTGAGCTGGGCGGCGCTCTTGGCCTCGCGCAGGAAGTTCTTGAGCGCCTGCGGGTTCTCCTTCAGCGCGTCGGGCAGCACCTTGTACGCGACCAGCCGGTCGAGCACGGTGTCCTTGGCCTTGTAGACGATTCCCATGCCGCCGCGCCCGAGCTCCCCGACGATCTGGTAGCGGGCGGGCGTCTTGCGCATCGTCGACGCCTGCGGGCTCGACTGGGCGCTCGTCGCGTCCTCGCCCGGGCTCTCGGCGAGGCGGGCGCGCGCGGCCGCGAGCCGCGCCTCCACGTCCTCGAAGTGGTAGTCGCACGCCAGGATCCGCTCGTAGATCGCGACCGCCTCGCGCAGCTCGCCGCTGGCCTCGCAGACTCCAGCGAGCGTGTAGTGCAGCCGGATGCTGTCGCGGTCGATCTGTCCATCGCCGACGGCCTGGCGCAGCTTCACGATGGCGAGGCTGCTCTGTCCGCGGGTCCTGAAGATCTCGCCCAGCAGCGCCGACGCGGCCCGGTGGTCGATGCTGTTGGCCGAGATCCGCTGCAGCACCTTGATCGCCTCGTCGTCGAGCTTCTCGCGGTGATACACCTCGCCGGCGGCCAGCAGGCGGCCCGCTTCCACCAGCGCCTGGGCCTGCTTGGCCGCCTCACGCGCCTCCTCCCAGCAGACCGCCGCCTCGTCCCAGCGCGAGGCCTTCTCGAAGTTCGCGGCGGCGCGCGCGGGCAGGCTCGCGGCGCGGTACATCTCGGCGGCCTGGACGTAGTCGGTCGCGCGCTCGTAGGCCTGCGCCGCGCGCGCGAAGTCCTCGAGCTTGCGATAGACGTCGCCGGCCGCGTAGTGCTCGCCCGCCTGCTCGAGGTGGTGCGCGGCCTCGGCGTCCTCACCGCGGCCTCGGTGGTACTCGCCGAGGATGCGGGCCGCCTCCTTCGTCTCGCCGAACTGCTGGAGCACCTCGGCGGCGCGCACGGGCTGATTGCCGGCGAGGAAGAGCTCCGATGCCTTGGCGAGGCGCCCGCACCGCAGCGCGATCTCCGCGGCGGCGACGTGGCAGCCGCCCTTCTCGAGGACCGCCTCGGCCTTGTCGGGCAGCCCGGCCTGGTCGTAGAGCTTGCCGGCCTGCAGCACGAGCGTCTGGACCTCGCGCAGGTGCTGTGGATTCTGCCCGGTTCCCGTCCGCGTGCGCTCCTCGAGGATCACGTCCTCGAGCGCCTCGGCGCCCTTCCGCCATGCCTGGCAGCGGATGAAGGCGCGCGCGGCCTGGCGCTGGAAGCCCGCCTGGACGTAGCAGTCGCCCGCGCGGAGGAAGTCGCCGGCCTTCTCGAACATCTCGCCCGCCACGCTCATGCGCCCGCCCTCGAGGAAGCACTCTGCCGCCCGCGCGTGCTCTCCCTGCGCAGCGAAGATCGTCCCCGCGGTCTCCTTGTCGCCGGCCTTGAGGTGGAGCTCGGCCGCCTCGAGGAAGCGGTTCTGGTCGTGGCGGATCTCGGCGGCGCGCACGAAGTCTCCCGCCTCGACGAAGAGCTCCGCGGCACGATCGAGGAGGCCGCTGTCGAAGCACAGCTCGGCCGCCTCGTGGGCCATGCCCTTCCTCGCCATCGCGTTCGCCTGCTTCTCGATCTTGCGCCCCATCCGCTTGTCGAGGGGCGCGACGTCGGGGCGCGCGCCTCGCTCCGCAGGCTCGTCGGCTCGCGCGGAGCCGCCCCCGCGCGTCGCGACCAGGGTGAGCACCGCCAGCACCAGCCCGCCGCCGACCAGCTCGAGGGGCATGGGCCCCGCGAGGCGCCCCTCGGCGATGCCGAAGCGGGCCACGGCCCCACGCGCCTGCTGGCGCGCCTGACGGAGCTGCGCGGGCTCCGTGCGCTCGGACTTCTGGCCCGCCACGACGCCGACGGCGCCGACGGCCATGAGGGCGAGGGCGAGGGCGAACCCGAGCAAGCGCACCAGCGAGCGAATGGCAGACACCTCCAGCCCACGCACCGATCCGCAGCCGGCCGGCACGTCGGGCGCCGGGGACAGCGGATCGCGACCGTTATCGGCCGGGCCGGCGCTGGTGTTGAGGAGGGCGCCTCGTGCAGAGCCGGGCGGGCGCCGCCCGCTAGAACAGGCGCCGCTGGCCGCCGGCCGGGGTGGCCGGCGCGAGGCCGAAGTGCTCCCACGTCCGCCCGGTCGCCACGCGGCCTCGCGCGGTGCGGTCCAGGAACCCCGCCTGGATCAGGAAGGGCTCCAGCAGATCCTCGAGCGTGCCGCGGTCCTCGCCGAGAGCGGCAGCCAGGGCCTCGACCCCTACCGGGCCGCCGTCGAACTTCTCGAGGAGCGTGCGCAGGAAGGCGCGGTCGAGGCGGTCGAAGCCGACCTCGTCCACCTCGAGGCGTTCGAGCGCATAGCGGGCCGTCGCGAGCGAGATGGGGGTGTGCTGAGCTGCAGCGCGTCTGTTGACTTCGCTCGCTGCGCGCGCCCGCTCCGCGGGCGCTGGCCGATGCTCCAGGCCATCCCCTTGCCTCGGAGAGGGAGCGTGAGAATGGGCGTCCACCTCGGCGAAGTCGCGGACGCGGCGCAGGAGGCGCAGGGCGATGCGGGGGGTGCCGCGCGAGCGGCGCGCGATCTCCTCCGCGCCTTCGACGTCGAGCTGCACGGAGAGCCGGTCCGCCGACCGGCGCAGGATCTCGACCAGGTCGCGGGCCGGGTAGTAGTCGAGGCGCGCCACGTAGCCGAAGCGATCGCGCAGCGGCGCGCCGAGCAGCCCCGCGCGCGTCGTGGCGCCGATCAGCGTGAAGCGCGGCAGGTCGAGGCGGAGCGACCGCGCGCTCGGTCCCTGGCCGATCACCAGGTCGAGGTGGAAGTCCTCCATCGCCGGGTACAGGATCTCCTCGACCGCGGGATGCAGGCGGTGGATCTCGTCGACGAAGAGCACGTCGCCGGGTTCGAGGTTCGAGAGCAGCGCGGCGAGGTCGCCGGGCCGCTCGAGCACGGGGCCGCTCGTGGCGCGGAGCTGCGCCCCCATCTCGCGCGCCACGATGTGCGCGAGGGCGGTCTTCCCGAGCCCGGGCGGGCCGCAAAAGAGGTGGTGGTCGACCGGCTCCTTGCGCTCGCGCGCGGCCGCGATGAACACGCGCAGGTTGGCGCGCAGTGCGTCCTGGCCGACGAAGTCGTCGAGCATCCGCGGCCGGAGCGCCGCCTCGAGGCGCCGCTCGTCGGGGAGCGCCTCGGGACCGATCTCGCGAAGCCCGCTGGAGTCATCGCGAAGCCCGCTGGAGTCATCAGGCCTGCGCTCGCGCGTGCTCATCGCGCGAGCCTCCGCAGCGCCGCCCGCACGATCGCCTCGAGCGGAGCGCCCTCGGCTTCGGATGCGTCGAGCGCCTCGCGTGCCACCCGCTCGGCGCGGGCGCGCGGCGTGCCGAGGTTCACCAGCGCGGAGGCGACCGCCTCGAGCCGGTCCGCTGCGGCGGGACCTGCGGCCACCGCGGGCTCGGGCGCGAGGTCGTCCTTCGCGATCAGGCCGGCGACCCGATCGCGCAGGTCGACCAGGATGCGCTGCGCGGTCTTCATGCCGACGCCCGGGATCGCCACCAGGGCGGCCAGGTCCTCGCGCCCGAGGGCGGCCACCAGGTCGCGAGGCGCCATGCCCGAGAGCACCGCCTGCGCGAGCTTCGGGCCCACCCCGCTCGTGCGGATCAGCTGCTCGAACAGCGCGCGCTCGAGATCGGTGTGGAACCCGAAGAGCTGGATCGCATCGTCGCGAACATGTGTATGGATGCGCAGCGAGACGACCTTGCCCTCGTCGGGAAGCGCGGCGAAGGTCGACAGCGACACCAGCACCTCGTACCCGACCCCTCCGACGGACACCACGGCGCGCGTGGGCGCCTTCTCGCGCAGCACGCCCTCGAGGTGCGCGATCACCGGGCGCGCCTCACCACCAGGCGGCTCGCGGCGGCGGAGCGGCGGCGCGTGCCGAACGCGACCGCGAGGCCAGCGAGGCGGCCGCGATGCGCGTGACAGAGCGCGGTCGCGAGGGCATCCGCGGCGTCGGTCGCCGGCGGCTCGGCGAGATCCAGGAGGCGCCCGACCATGACCTGTACCTGCCGCTTCTCCGCGCCGCCCGAGCCGACCACCGCCCGCTTGATCTCGCCCGGTGCGTACTCGAGGACGGGAAGCCCCGCCGCAGCCGCCGCCGCGAGCGCGACGCCGCGGGCGTGGCCGAGGACGAGCGCCGACCGCGCGCTCCGCCCGGCGAAGATGCGCTCGACCGCGGCCACCTCGGGGCGGTGGGCCGCGATCGCGCGCGCGAGGCCGAGCTGCAGCTCGGCGAGACGCTCGGCCAGCCCGGCGCCGCGCCGCGGCCGCAGCGTCCCATGCGCGACGTGGACGACGCGCGCGCCGCGGCGCTCGACGACGCCGTAGCCGGTCGCGAGGGAACCGGGGTCGATTCCGAGAACGCGCATCGCGGATCCGATCGCGGGAGGAGCAACCGGGGGGGACGGGCGGAACCGTAGCCGACTACCCGCTGAGCCGCTCCATCTCGGAGTCGGCGATGTCGAAGTTGGCGTAGACGCCCTGCACGTCGTCGAGGTCCTCGAGCGCCTCGGCGAGCTTCAGCATGCTCTCCGCCTGGGCGCCCTCGAGCTTCACCGTCGCGCTCGCGCGCATCGTGATCTCGGCGCTGGCCGGGCGGAAGCCCCGGGCGGCGAGCGCGTCGCGCACGGCCTCGAAGCGCCGCGCGTCGACCACCAGCTCGACCGATCCCTCGCTCTCGACCACGTCGTCCGCCCCGGCCTCGAGGCCGACCTCGTAGAGGCGGTCGAGGTCGAGCCCCGCCCGGTCGAAGTCGATCACGCCCTTCTTCTCGAACAGATGGGAGACGCAGCCGCTCTGGCCCAGGTTCCCGCCGTAGCGGGTGAACGCGTGGCGGATCTCGCCCACGGTGCGGTTGCGGTTGTCGGTCAGGACCTCGAGCAGCACGGCGACGCCCGCCGGACCGTAGCCCTCGTAGACGACCTGCTCGAAGTTCTCCCCCTCCCCGCCGCCGGCCCCCTTCTTGATCGCCCGCTCGATGTTGTCCTTGGGCATGTTGGCCGCTCGCGCCTTGTCGATCACGAGGCGGAGCCGCGGGTTGCTGGCGGGGTCGCCGCCGCCGAGGCGCGAGGCGGTCGCGATCTCGCGGATGAGCTTGGTGAAGACCTTGCCGCGCTTGGCGTCCGCGGCGCCCTTCTTGCGCTTGATCGTCGCCCACTTGGAGTGCCCGGACATGGTCGCGGGGGTAGCACGCGCGCGCGCCGATGGTCAACGCGGCGCAGCCGTGCGCGAGAGAGGCACCCCGCCGCTCAGGAATCGGGAACCCCCGCCCGATACGGACGCCGGGCCGGTCGGTGGCCCGACCCCCCCGGGGTCTCGGGAGGCAGCGCCATGGCGGTCGGGATCGACCTCGGAACCAGCAACTCGTGCGTGGCGATCGCGCGGCGCGGGCGCATCGAGGTGCTCGCCAACGCGTACGGCGAGAGCATCTGCCCGAGCGTCGTGCACTTCGCCGAGGACGGCGCGATCGAGGTCGGCAACCGCGCCAAGTCGCGCGCCATCCACGACCCCGAGCACACCATCACCGCCGCCAAGCGGCTGATGGGCCGGTACTACTTCTCCGAGGAGGTGAAGAAGGCAAAGGCGGTCTCCTCGTACCAGATCGTCGAGGGGCCCAACCACGCCGTCCGCGTCAAGGTGCGGGACTCGGTGCTCGCGATCCCCGAGGTGTCGGCGCTCGTGCTGCGCGAGATGAAGCAGGTGGCCGAGGCCGCCCTCGGCGAGCCGGTGACGCAGGCCGTCGTCACGGTGCCCGCCTACTTCAACGACAACCAGCGCCAGGCCACCCGCGACGCCGGGCGCATCGCCGGGCTCGAGGTGCTGCGGCTGCTCAACGAGCCGACCGCAGCCGCCCTCGCCTACGGCTTCGGGCGCGGTCTGGCCCAACGCGTCGCGGTGTACGACCTCGGCGGCGGCACCTTCGACATCTCGATCCTCGAGATCGGCTCGGACGTCTTCGAGGTGCTCTCGACCTGCGGCGACACCTTCCTGGGCGGAGAGGACTTCGACGACCGGGTGATCGACTGGCTCGCGGACGACTTCCTCGCCCGCCACAAGATCAACCTGCGCCACGATCGCTTCGCGCTCGAGAAGCTGAAGGCGGCCGCCGAGGCGGCGAAGAAGACGCTCTCCGTCGACGACGAGGCGCACATCGAGATCGAGGACGTCGCCAAGGACCCCGCCGGCGCCTCGCTCTCGGTCGATCGCCGGCTCTCGCGCCAGGAGTTCGGAGCCCTGGTCGGCGACCTGGTCCAGCGCACCTTCAAGGTGTGCGACGAGGCGCTGCAGCAGGCGAACCTCACGGTGCGCGACCTCGACGGCGTGATCCTCGTGGGCGGGCCCACCCGGCTCCCGCTGATCCGCGAGGCGGTCTCGCAGTACTTCCAGTGCGAGCCGAAAGCGGAGGTCGATCCGGACCAGGTCGTCGCGATGGGCGCCGCGATCCACGCCGCGGCGCTGGTCGGCGACGAGCGCGACTCCTGCCTGCTCGACGTGACGCCGCTGTCGCTGCGCATCGGCGTCGCCGGCGGCCTCGCGGAGACGGTGATCGAGCGCAACACACCGGTCCCGATCGAGCAGACCAGCGTCTTCACCACCTTCCGCGACTACCAGCAGTCGGTGCGCATCCGCGTCTACCAGGGCGAGTCGCGCAGCGCGGGCGAGAACGAGCTGCTCGGCGAGTTCGAGTTCTCGGGCTTCAAGAACGCGCGGCGCGGCGAGGTGCGCATCGAGGTCACCTTCGAGATCGACACCGACGGCATCGTCCAGGTGACGGCGCGCGACCCCGACACCGGGCAGGCCGCCTCGACGCAGATCCACCTGTCGTCGGGCCTCACCGAGGACGAGATCCGCACGCTGGTCGAGAAGCATCAGGCGGAGCCTGGCGCGACCGCCGCGCAGCGCCCCGCCCCGCCTCCCGCGCGCGCCCCGGTCGCGGCGCCGCTCTCGCCGGACGGCGACGACGAGCTCACCGCGCTCGACGAGGAGGTGGCCGGGCTCGGCGACGAGCCGCTCGACGTCGGGGACGAGGAGCTTCCGGGCCTGCGGGGCGACCCGGCCCCGCTCGAGGAGGAGGCAGCGGCCGACGGCGGCGTCGATCAGGAGTTCGATGCGCTGGATCCGGCGTCGATGGAGGAGGCCGCCGAGGCGGTGGCGCCCGAGAGCGATGGCGGCGCGGGTCGAGAGGTGGAATTCGACGAGGCCGCGCTCGAGGCGGCGCCCGAGCCGGAGGCCGGACCCGACGGAGAGTTCGAGCCGTCGCAGCTCGACGTGGACGCGGAGGCAGGCGACGGCGGCGCAGCCGGCCGCGAGATCGACCTCGACGCCGAGCCCTCGCACGCGAGCGCCGCTGCCCTCGACGAGATGGAGGCGGTGGGCAGCGGCGAGCTCGATCCGCTCGCGATGGACCTCGACGAGGCCGACCTCGACTCGCTGGTCGACCTCGCGGACGATGCGACCGCCGTCCACGAGATGCCGCCGGACGCGATCACGCGGCCGCGAGGCGAGGAGCCCGCCGCGGCGCGGCGGCCGGCGGCCGATGTGGACGACATCGACCTCTTCGACGCACCGGGGTCCGATCTGTCCCGCTACCACGACGACGGCGAGCCGCCGCACGGCGACTCCTAGAGGATCTGCGGCGTGACGGCGCTCGACCCGGCCGAGATCCGCGCGCTCGACGCGATCCTCGAAGAGCTCGACTACTACCAGGTTCTCGAGCTCGTGCCCGGCGCGCCGACCTCGGCGATCCGCTCGGCCTATCACCAGGCCTCGCGGCGCTTCCATCCCGACGGACATCGCGCGCGCCATCCCGAGCTGCAGCCGCCGCTCGCGCGCATCTCCAAGCGCGTGGCCGAGGCCTACTCGGTGCTGCGCGATCCCCGGCGCCGGCAGGTCTACGACCGCCAGCTCGCCGCCGACCGCAACACGCTGCGCATGCCCCTGGTGCAGGCGGAGGCCGAGGCCGACCGCCAGCGGCGCGAGGCGCGCGAGGGGCGGACGCCGAACGGACGGCGCTACTTCGCCCTCGCCCAGCGCGACCTGGCGAGCGGCAATCACGTCGCGGCCGAGCGCAACCTCCGGACGGCGCTCACCTTCGAGCCCGACAACGCGCTCTTCCGCGAGACGCTGGCGCAGCTCAAGAAGAGGTGAACCGAGCGCGCGGGCGGCTATGCTGCGCCGCGTGCCGACCCTGCGCGTCCTCGCCGGCCTGCTCGTCGCGCTCGCGCTCGGCTGCGGGGAATCGAAGCAGGGGGCGGCGGCTGCGGGCGAGAAGGCGCCGTCCTCCACCGCGGCGGCGCCGGCCGCGGCGCCCGCGGCGAAGCCGGCGGCCGATCCGAACGAGCGGCCGCTTCCGGGCTTCGACGGCACGACCCTCGACGGCCAGCACTTCGACGCGAGCTCGCTGCTCGGAAAGCGCGCGCTCCTCTTCTTCTTCAACCCCGCGGTGCGCGAGGCCGAGCCCGCGGCCCAGGCGGTCGCGCACGTGGCGCGCCTGCGCGACGAGCAGAACTTCGCCGTGGTGGGCATCGCGCTGGCCAGCGGCGCCACGGCGGCGCGCGAGTTCGCGAAGCGAACGGGACTCGTCTTCCCGATCGTCGACGACGCGGCCGGCCACATCGCCGAACGCATCGGGCTGCGCGCGCCGGTGGCGCTGATCAGCACGGACGCGCGCGGCAACGTCACCTTCGGGATGGGCGGCCCGCCGGCCGAGGCGTCGGATCCCGTTGCGATGGTCGAGACCCAGCTGCGCGAGGCGCTGCGCCTGCCCGCGACCGAAGGTGTGCTCGCCCCCTCGCTCGGCGAACGGCCGCGAGCGCCGGGCTTCCGGGCCGCGCTCCTCGAGGGCGGCGCGCCCTTCGACCTGGCCTCGCTGCACGGCAAGCCGCTGGTGCTGATCTTCTTCCTCTACACCTGCCCGCACTGCCACAACGCCCTGCTCTCGATGAAGGAGGCGCTCGCCAAGCTGCCTGAGGCGAGCCGCCCGACGCTGATCGGCGTCTCGGTGGGCGGCTCCGCCGCTGCGGTACAGGAGAAGCTCAAGAGCGACGGCCTCGACTACTTCACGGTGCTCGCCGACGACGACCACGCGATCCGCTCGGCGTACGGCGTCGTGGCCGGCGTGCCGGACATCTTCCTGATCGACGCGAACGGCGAGATCACCGCACGCGTCCAGGGCTGGCGCGACGACCGCGACCCCCCGCTGATGCGCATGCGGCTTGCCAAGCTGGCCGGGCAGCCCGTGCCGATGCTGCTCCACACGACCGGATACAGCGGGAGCGAGGTGTGCAGCGTGTGTCACGAGCGCGAGCACGACACCTGGACGCTCACGCAGCACGCCACCGCGTTCGACACGCTCGTGCGCCACGGCGCCGACGCCAACCCGGAGTGCGTGAGCTGCCACGTGGTGGGATTCGGCAAGAGCGGCGGCTGGACCCGCTCGCCCCCGACGCCGTACCTCGAGAACGTCGGTTGCGAGAACTGCCACGGGCGCGGCGGGCCGCACCTGTCGCCGGGCTTCGTCGCGAACGGCAACTACGAGCCGGTGTGCGTCACCTGCCACGACCCGAAGCACTCGCTCGGCTTCTCGTATGCGAACTTTTTGCCGCGCATCTCGCACGCCGAGAACGCGAAGCTGACGGGGCTCGCGCTCTCCGAGAAGCGCAAGCTCCTGGCCGATCGCGCCCGCCCGCGCGCCGACCTGCTGCCGACGACCGCCGCCTACGTCGGCTCGGACGCCTGCCGCAGCTGCCACGCCCAGGAATACGAGAGCTGGGTCGCCGGCCCGCACGGGCGGGCGACGGCCTCGCTCGAGAAGAAGGGCGAGGACGCGAACCCGAAGTGCCAGGCATGCCACGTGACGGCGCTCGGGCTCCCCGGCGGCTTCCCCCGTCCGGGCCGTCCCGCCGATCACCCGGACCTGGCGCGCGTCGGCTGCGAGTCGTGCCACGGACCCGGCGGCAACCACGTCGGCCCCGACGCCGTGCGGGTCGGCACCATCGTGTCGCTCGGCGACAAGTGCGACTCCTGCGTGATCCTGCAGGTCTGTGGCGGCTGTCACGACCAGGCCAACGACCCGGGCTTCGAGTTCGCGGTGCAGAAGAAGATCGAGGCGCAGAAGCACGGGACGATCGAGCCCGCGGCCAAGCGCGGCGCCGCGCCCTCGGCGGCGCTGTCGAGCGCCTCGCGGGTCGGCCTGCTCGAGCGCGCCTTCGCGCTCGGGCCGTCGAGCTGAGCGGCGCGCGATGGCGAACGTGCGCATCGAGACCGACGCGTGCGGGGTGCGCACCCTCACGATCGACCGCGAGGCGCGCCGCAACGCGCTCGACCGCGCGACGCTCGACGAGCTCGAGGGCGCCGTGGCGGCCGCGGCGGCCGACGCGAGGGTGCGAGTCGTGGTGCTGCGCGGGGCGGGAGACGCGGCCTTCTGCGCGGGCGCCGATCTCGAGGAGCTCCTCGCGCATCGCACCATCGACGACCGCCGCCGGCACTTCGACGGGGTGGCGCGCGTGATCGCCGCGATGCACGCGGCGCCGCAGCCGGTCATCGCAAGGGTGCAGGGATTCGCGCTCGCGGGCGGTCTCGGCCTCGCCGCGGCGGCGGACTTCACGATCGCCGGCGAGAGCGCGGTGCTGGGTCTGCCCGAGATCGGGATCGGTCTCCTGCCGATGGTGGTGTCGGCGCCCATCCTGCGCGCCACCGGCAGCCGCAAGGTGGTGCTCGACCTGGTACTGACCGGCCGCCGCGTGTCGGCGCAGGAGGGGCGCGAGCTCGGCCTGGTGACGCGCGTCGTGCCCGACGAGCGCCTCGACCCGGAGGTCGCGCAGCTCGCGACCAGTCTCGCCGCGCTCTCACCCACCGCGCTGCGGCTCGGCAAGGAGGCCGTCTACGCGATGGCGGAGATGGAGTACGGGTCGGCGCTGCGCTACCTGCGCGAGATGATCGTCCTCACCGCCCTCACCGAGGACGCCCAGGAGGGGATGCGCGCATTCTTCGAGAAGCGGAAGCCGGTGTGGACCGGGCGCTAGCGCGCGATCTCTGCGAGGCGCTCGCCTCCGCCCGCGACCTCGCCCGCGAGTGGCTCGAGGAGGGCGTCGAGACCTACGACCGGAACACCTCCTCACGCACGCTCAGCTCCACCCCCGCCGCCCTCGAGGCAAGACGATCGCCCGAAGCATCCCAGCAAGCCGCCGAAGGCGGCGCGCAGCGAGCCGAAGGCGAGCGGAGTCAACAGACGGCCGCGCAGCGAGGCGAAGCCGAGCGAAGTTCATCGAAAGCGGACGCGCGCAGCGAGGCGGAGTCCTCGGAGCCGAGCGAAGTCAACAGACGCGCTGCAGCTCAGCAATTTTCCCTCGTCCCCGAGGCTCGACCGTGGCCCGAGCGGCCGACGCTCGCCGAGGTGCGCGCCGCGCTCGGCGAGTGCACGCGCTGCCGGCTCGCGCAGGGCCGGACGCAGATCGTCTTCGGCGACGGCGACCCGGCCGCGGACCTGCTCTTCGTCGGCGAGGGGCCGGGCGAGCAGGAGGACCTCCAGGGCATCCCGTTCGTCGGACGCGCGGGCGAGCTGCTGACCCAGATGATCGAGAAGGGGCTCGGCGTCCCCCGCCGCGGCGTCTACATCTGCAACATCGTGAAGTGTCGGCCGCCGCAGAACCGAACGCCGCTGGGGGACGAGGTGGCGAGCTGCCGGCCGTTCCTCGACGGGCAGATCGACGCGGTCCGGCCGCGCGTCATCGTCGCCCTCGGCAAGCCGGCGACCAGCCTGCTGCTCGGCCGCGACGTATCCATCACGCGGGTGCGCGGCACCTGGCAGGAGTACCGCGGGACGCCGCTGATGCCGACCTTCCACCCGGCGTTCGTGCTGCGCCAGTACACCCCGGAGAACCGGCGCCTGGTCTGGGAGGATCTGAAGGCGGCCCTGGCGCGGGCACGCGAGCTCGGCGCCCGGATCTAGCCCTTCGCCTCACGGGCGCTCGGGCACCGCGCGCGTCTGCTGACGCCGGTAGGCCGCCAGCGCGACGCGCACCGCCGGGTCCTTGCGCGCCAGGATCGCCGCGGCCAGCAGGCCCGCGTTCTTCGCCCCCGCGCGGCCGATCGCCAGGGTTCCGACCGGGATCCCACCCGGCATCTGCACGGTGGAGAGGAGCGCATCGAGACCCGAGAGCGGGGAGCTCTCGATCGGCACGCCGAGCACCGGCAGCAGCGTCAGCGCGGCCGTCACACCCGCCAGGTGCGCTGCGCCGCCGGCGCCGGCGATGATCACCTCGAAGCCGCGCTCCTCGGCGGCGGCGACGAAGGCGCGATGGCGATCCGGCGTCCGATGCGCGGACACCACGCGCACGTCGTGCGCCACGCCGAGCGCGTCGAGCGCGTCGGCCGCCGGCTTCATCACCTCCCAGTCCGAGGCGCTCCCCATCAGGATCGCGACGCGCGGCGCTCCGGTGCGTGCGCGCCGGCGCCCCGCGAGATCCGTCCGCCGCACCGCGCGGCTTCGCGCCGCCTTGCGCCCGCCGCGCGCTCCCACCGCCATGCGCTCTTCCCTCCCTCCGCGGTCGCCGCTGCGCGGCCCCGCGCCGGCGCCGATGGCATACTTGAGGATCCGTGACTCGAGCGCAAGGAAACCGCCCGACGGTGCGCGAGATCGGACCCCACACCCAGCTCTGCGGGGTGATCCTCCATCCGGCGGGTCACACGCTCTCGCCGGCGATGCACAACGCCGCCTTCGCGGCGCTGGGGCTCGACGCCGTCTACGCCGCCTTCGACGTCCGCCCCGAGCAGCTCGGCGCCGCCCTCTCCGGTGCGCGCGCTCTCGGCATCCGGCAGCTCGCGGTGTCGATCCCCCACAAGGAGGCGGTGATCGAGCACCTGGACGAGGTCGACGAGACGGCGCGCCGGATCGGCGCCGTCAACACGGTGACCCGCCGCGGCGAGCGGCTCGTGGGCTCCAATACCGACTGGATCGGCGCCGTGCGGGCGCTCGAGCGCGTGACGTCGCTGGCGGGCCGCGACGTGGTGGTGCTCGGCGCGGGCGGCTCCGCGCGCGCGGTCGTGTTCGGGGCGCTCGAGCGCGGGGCGCGGGTGGCCGTGCTGAACCGCGACGTCGAGCGCGCCGCGCGGCTCGCGAAGGAGCTCGGGGCGGGGTCGACCGGACGGCTCGAGGACCTCGCACGCACGCCCTGCGACGTGCTCGTGAATGCCACCTCCGTCGGCCTGCGCTCCGACGTCTCTCCGGTGTCGGCCGAGGCGATCCCGCGCGGCGCGGTCCTGCTCGATCTGGTGTACGACCCCGTCCAGACCCGGCTCCTGCGGGAGGGCGAGGCGCGCGGCGCCCGCGTCGTCTCCGGCAAGTGGATGCTCGTCCTCCAGGCGGCCGAGCAGATCGCGCTCTGGAGCGGGCGCGGGGCGCCCGTCGACGAGATGGCCCGGGCCTTCGATCGAGCCTCGGAGCGGAGCCCGGCTCAGCCGGCGTAGCTCCACTTCTTCTTGTTCTCTTCGACCTGCTCGGGCGTGGGCTTGGGCTTCTCGGGAACCTCGGGCACCGAGAACTGGTCCTTCAGATCGACGATCTTGGAGTTGAGATCGATATCGACCTGGAACACCTCGGGCACCTGCTCGTCCTCGAAGATCGCCTCCCACGGGCACTCCGGCTCGCAGACGCCGCAGTTGATGCACTCCTCGGGATCGATGAAGAGCTGGTTGGGGAAGCTCTCCCGGTCGCCGCCCTGGTACTCGTAGATGCAGTCGACGGGACACACCTCGACGCAGCTCATGTCGACGCAATCCCGGCACAGCCTCGTGATCACCCAGGCCATCTGTCAGATCTCCCCTCGGCTCGAGCCACGCCGCTCCGCGACACTCAGCGGAGCTTCGTCTCCTTGTAGAGCACGTGCTTGCGCACCACCGGATCGTACTTCTTCAGCTCGAGCTTGTTCGGCGAGTTCTGGCGGTTCTTCACCGTGGTGTAGAAGTGGCCGGTGCCCGCGCTCGACTCGAGCTTCACGCTCTCCCGCTTTCCCTTCTTGGCCATCGCTCCCCTCCCGCGGTCCGGCTCAGCTCGGGTCCGGCACCGGCGCGCCCGTGGTTGCGAACACGCGGACGCGTCGGCCTTCGCGCGTCTCGACGCGGATGCGGCTCGGCTTCCCGCCGCCGTCGACCAGCATGACGTTGGAGGCGTCGAGATAGCCCTCCTGCTCCACGATGCCGCCGGTGCGGACCTTGCGGCGGCCGGCCTTCAGGTGGCGCTTCTGGACCCGGACCTTCTCGACGCGCACGCGGCGGCGGGCGGTGTCCACCGCGAGCACCTTGCCCTGCTTGCCGCGGTCGGCGCCCTTCATCACCAGGACCAGGTCACCCTTGCGGATGCCGAGCGGCATGTTGCCCTCCCCGGACGAAATTGAGCGCACACTCTTGCTGGATGGACGGACCGCCGTCAAGGCACCCCGCGGGGCATCGGTCCCGTCTCGGCCCGTTTCCTGTGGGTCGGAGTGGTACCCTGCGCCGCCGTGCGAAGCCGCCTCGCCAGGATCGCCGCGTTCGGGGTGCTGCTCGTCGTCGCCTGCGCGGTGGGCTGTCGCCTCCTCCTATCCCATCTGCCCGAGCGCTACGCCGTCAACGCGCCCCTCGGCTTCATGCTCTTCGGACACGGGACCGAGGCGCCCCCGGCGGCCGAGGTCCACGAGCGGCTGCACGTGCCCCCGGGCTTCGCGATCTCGCTCTACGCCGATGGGATCGCCAACGCGCGCTTCCTCCGCTTCACGCCGACCGGCGATCTGCTCGTGAGCACGCCCCGCTCGGGAGAAATCAGGATCCTCCTGCGCGACGAGAACGGCGACGGCCGGCCCGACGGCGTGCGCACGCTGATCGGTGGCCTCGATCGCCCCCACGGCCTCGACTTCCACGAGGGCTGGCTCTACATCGGCGAGGGCAACGCGATTGCCCGGGTTCGCTACGACGCGGCGTCCCGATCGGTCGTCGGGCCCGTGGAACGCCTCGCTCCGCTGCCCTCGGGTGGCAACCACTGGACCCGCACGCTGCGCTTCGGGCCCGACGGGGCGCTGTACGTGACGGTGGGGTCGAGCTGCAACGCCTGCATCGAGACCGATCCGCGCCGCGCGGTGATGCTGCGCTACCAGCCCGACGGCACCGGCGAGGAGATCTACGCCACCGGGCTGCGCAACTCCGTGGGCTTCGACTGGCAACCCGGGAGCGGCGCGCTCTACGCGACCGACAACGGACGCGACCTCCTCGGCGACGATGTCCCCCCCTGCGAGCTCAACCGCATCGTGCAGGGCGGTTTCTACGGCTGGCCCTTCGCGATGGGCAATCGCGTGCCCGATCCCGAGCTGGGCGGCGGCCACGAGGCGCAGATCGCGGCGTCGATTCCACCGGCGCACGGCTTCGCGGCCCACAACGCACCGCTCGGGATCACGTTCCTGCGCAACCCGGCGCTCCCCGAGGCGTATCGCGGCGCCGCGCTCGCGGCTCTCCACGGCTCGTGGAACCGCACGCACAAGGACGGCTACAAGGTCGTGTCGCTCCACTGGCAGCCCGATGGAAGCATCCAGGAGCGCGAGTTCGCGACCGGCTTCCTGCGCGGCGAGGAGGTGATCGGGCGCCCCGTCGACGTCGCCGAAGGCCCCGACGGAATCATCTACGTGTCGGACGACTACGCCGGCGCGATCTACCGCATCACCCCGCCGGGCCCGGGCGCAGGCGCCGCACAGCAATCCTCCCCCGTCCCCTCCGAGGCAAGCGGGTCGCCTGGGGCATCGGCCAGCGCCCGCGAAGCGGGCGCGCGCAGGGAGGCGGAGTCTGCGGAGCCGAGCGAAGTCAACAGACGCGCTCCAGCTCAGCAACCCTCTGATGGAGACCCCGTCCGCCTCCGCGGCCTCGCGCTCTGGGAGGCGAACGGCTGCGCGCGCTGTCACGATCCCGCGCGCGCCCAGGCCGGTGTCGTCCCGGTACCCATCCGCGGGCTCGCGGCTCGCTACGACGTCGAGGCGCTGCGGGCGTTCCTGGCCGCGCCCACACCGCCGATGCCCGCCTTCGCGCTCGACGATGCCCAGCGGCGCGACCTCGCCGTGTTCCTGCTCGCGGAGCACGGCTCGTAGGCCGATTCGCGGGTCGCGCCGCAGCCGCGTGATACCCTTCCTGCGTGAGCTACGAGCACATCTCGCTGGCCGAGCAGGATGGCTTCGCGGTCCTGACCATGCGTCGCCCGGAGCGGCGGAATGCACTCTCGGAGGCGCACCTGCGCGAGCTCCTCGACGCCCTCGGCTCGATCGGCGCCGGAAAGACGCGCGGTGCGATCCTCGCGGCCGAGGGACCGGTCTTCTCCGCCGGACACGACTTCGCCGACATGGATGGGCGAGGCCTCGACGAGATGCGGCGGCTTCTCTCCGTGTGCGCCGAGGTGATGCAGCGGATCCAGTCGCTGCCGCAGCCCGTGATCGCACAGGTCGAGGGCCTGGCGACGGCGGCGGGCTGCCAGCTGGTCGCCTCGTGCGACCTCGCCGTAGCCGGCGAATCGGCGCGCTTCCAGGTTCCCGGCGGGCGCGGCGGGTGGTTCTGCATCACGCCAGGCGTCGCGCTGGCGCGCGCCGTCGGGCGCAAGCGCGCGCTCGAGATGCTCCTCACCGGCGACCCGATCGACGCGCGCGCCGCGCTCGCGTGCGGCCTCGTGAATCGCGTCGTTCCGGACGCCGAGGTGGCGGGCGCGACGCGCGCGCTCCTCGAGCGGGCGACTCGCGGCAGCGCGCTCGCCAAGGCGATCGGCAAGCAGTCGTTCCATCGCCAGGTGGATCTCGACCTGCCCGCGGCGTACGCCTACGCGATCGAGGTGATGGCGGCCGCGTCGCAGACGGAGGACGCGCGCGAGGGGCTGCGCGCCTTCCTCGAGAAGCGCCCCGCCCGCTTCACCAACCGCTAGCCGCTCGCAGTCGCTCGGCCCTCAGCGCGCCATCGAGGCGGCCGCGCGCGAGCCGGCCCAGGGTGTGGCGTCGACGACCTGGAGGCGATCGCTCCCGATCACCACGACGTGACGTCCCGCGCCGTCGAGCGCGATCCGGCCGTCGACGTCGACCGAGTCGAGCAGGCGACCCGAGCGCGGATCGAAGACCTGCAGCCCCCGCTCGCCCACGGCGAAGAGCCGGCCGCCGAGCACCATGGCGTCGCTGATCTGTCCCACGTCGGTCGCGTTGAAGCGCGAGAGCTGCGTCACGGCGCCGGGGCGGCTCACGTCCAGGCACAGCACGCCCTTCTTCCCGACGATGACGGCGACCCCCTCGTCGATCGACAGCGAGCGCGGCTCGAGCGCGCGCCCCACCTCGAAGGCGGAGTCGAAGCGCTCGGCGCGCGGGTCGTCCACGGGAGCGGCGTACAGCATGCGATCGTCGAGCGCGTACAGCGTACCGCCTGCGCGCGCGATGCCGTGCAGCGGCCGGGGGACCAGCGGCTCCACGGGGCCGCCGGCGAGCGGCGTGCGCTGGAGGCCGCGGCTCCCGGCGATCAGGAGCTGCGCGCCCACCGTCTCGATGGCGCTCACACCCCCCACCTCGGCGCGCGCGAGCGCGCGCAGCCGCCGCGCGCGGGCATCGCGAGCGATCATCTCGACCCCGTCCTCGCCGTAGACCACGACGCGATCGTCGAGCAGCCGGATGCCGCTGAAGCGGGCAAGGCCGGCGGGCCGCGCGTAGTCGAGGACGCCGCGCGGAGCATTCGGATCCGCGAGGTCGACCTCGCGAAAGCTCCCGTCGGCGAACAGTGCCACGGCGCGATCGAGCTGCGCCGAGACCGCGACCACGCCGTTCCGCAGCGGCAGCGGATCGCGCAGCGCCGCCTGCGTCGGCCAGCTCGCCACGGGCACGAAGAAGTGGGACCAGTACGGCGGGGCGCTGGCGGTGAACAGCACCGAGGATCCCGAGCGCCGCTCGATGTCGCGAACGCGGAGCGTGAAGGTCTCGGTCCAGATCGGCTCCTTCTGCCCGACGCGGCGCAGCGAGACCTGGGTCTCGGCCAGGATTCCCGGGCCGGCGACCTGCCCCTGGTAGACCTGCGTGGGGACCGGTCGCTCGCTGTGCTCGATCTGGACCCAGCCGGCGGGCGAGCCGCTCAGCACCAGCGGCACTCCGGCGTCGGCGTACGCCTTCTTGGCCCGCTCCGTGAACGCGTTGCGCAGGCGGTCGGCATCGGCAACGCCGGGCGCGACCTCGATGCGCAGGCCGACGCTCGCGAAGCCGCCGGTGTTGCGGAGCTTCAACATCGAGAGCGTGCGGATCGCCTCGGCGGCGTAGTCGCTGGTCGGATGGTGCTGCGCGAAGGCGGCCAGGGCGTCCGGCCCGCTGAATCCGCCGTGGCGGAGATACTCGGCGTTGCCGAGCGCGCGCTCGGCGAGATCGGTTCCGGGGAAGCGGCTCGCGAAGCGCTCGTAGCCCTCCGCGGTCCCTTCGGCGCGCGCCGCCTCGAAGTCGCGCGACGCCGCCGTCGTCTCGAGCTCGGCCAGGAACGCGCTCTGAGGGTGCTCGCTCCGGAAGTGGTCGAGCGCGGCCTGCGTTCCCTCGCGCTTCGCCTGGAGGTAGTCGAGCCGCTCGCGCGCCTCGGCGGCGTGGGAGGAGCCCGGATGATCGGCGAGGAAGTGCCGATAGGCGGCGGGCGTGTCCTCCGCCTGCGCGCGCTCCCAGCTCTGCCCCGCGCAGCCCAAGGCCAGCACGGCGACGAGCGCGAAAATCGACGATCGCATCGTTGTGTCCCCCCGCTGCGAGAACGGTCGAATAGGGTCTCTTCATCGACCGTCCGGGCGGGCGCCTTGAGGCGCTGGCGGGCGCCGACGGGCCCCCTACCCTCGGCGCCTCGGACCCGCGAGATGGTGCTCACCCCCGGCAGGCGGCACGCAGCGAACGATCGGGCGCGGGAGCGCGCGTGATCGAGGCGGTCGTCTTCGACATGGACGGGCTCCTGATCGACTCCGAGCCGCTCTGGCAGCGCGCCGAGATCGAGGTCTTCGCCCGCGTCGGCATCCGCCTCGACGCAGCGCTGTGTCTGCAGACCCGGGGGCGCAAGATCGACGAGGTGGTGGACTACTGGTACGCGCGCGCGCCCTGGCGGGAGCCTTCCCGGCGCGCGGTGCGCGACGCGATCGTAGCGCGCGTCGCCAGGCTGGTGGCCGCGGAGGGGACCGCCAAGCCGGGGGTCGACGAGGTCCTGACCTTCTTCGCGCAGCGTGCGCTCCCGCTCGCGCTCGCCTCCTCGTCGCCCTACCGGCTGATCGACGCGGTGCTCGCACGCCTGCGCATCGCGGAGCGCTTCGGCGTGCGGCACTCGGGCGAGGACGAGCGGCTGGGGAAGCCCGACCCGGCCATCTTCCTCGGCGCGGCGCGCAAGCTCGGGATCGCCCCGGCGCGCTGCCTGGCGTTCGAGGACTCGCCCGGCGGCGTGGCATCCGCCAAGGCCGCGGGGATGCGCTGCGTGGCGGTCCCCGACGCCGCCGGCGCCGGGGATGCGCGCCTCGACGAGGAGCGCGCGGCGCTCGCCGGCGCGGCCGACCTGGTGATCGCGTCGCTCTGCGATTTCGGCGCGTCGGAGTGGGAGCGGCTCTCGCGCGACGCATGAACGAAAACGGCGCCGCGTCGGTTTCCCGGCGCGGCGCCGCAGAGAGGTCCCACTCTCGAGCTACTCTCCCACCGAGGAACCCCGGCAGTACCATCGCCGAAGCGGGGCTTAACTTCCGTGTTCGGAATGGGAACGGGTGTGGCCCCCGCTCTGTGGAGAGTGGGATAGATCAAAACCGGCGCCGATTGACAATCGAACAGCGTATGGTTCTCGAGGCATCATCGCGAGTGCGCGTCCATGGGCTCGTGGTCAAGCCTCACGGGCGATTAGTACCGGTCAGCTCCACGCATCGCTGCGCTTCCACCTCCGGCCTATCGACGTCCTCGTCTCGGACGGCCCTTCAGGGGACCGAAGTCCCGGGGAGATCTCATCTTGGGGTGGGCTTCCCACTTAGATGCTTTCAGCGGTTATCCCATCGGTACTTGGCTACCCGGCGGTGCTCCTGGCGGAACAACCGGTGCACCAGAGGTACCTCCGTCCCGGTCCTCTCGTACTAGGGACAGCTCCCCTCAAATCTCCTGCGCCCACAGCGGATAGGGACCGAACTGTCTCACGACGTTCTAAACCCAGCTCGCGTGCCACTTTAATCGGCGAACAGCCGAACCCTTGGGACCTGCTCCAGCCCCAGGATGTGACGAGCCGACATCGAGGTGCCAAACCTCCCCGTCGATGTGAACTCTTGGGGGAGATCAGCCTGTTATCCCCGGCGTACCTTTTATCCGATGAGCGATGGCCCTTCCACGCGGAGCCACCGGATCACTAAGACCTGCTTTCGCACCTGCTCGACTTGTGAGTCTCGCAGTCAAGCTCCCTTATGCCTTTGCACTCTACGGCTGGTTTCCAATCAGCCTGAGGGAACCTTTGCACGCCTCCGTTACGCTTTAGGAGGCGACCGCCCCAGTCAAACTACCCACCACGCAGTGTTCCCGACCCGGATCACGGGTCCAGGTTAGATCGGCAGCACAATCAGGGTGGTATTTCAAGGTTGGCTCCACCGAAACTAGCGTCCCGGCTTCAAAGCCTCCCACCTATCCTACACAGACTGAACCGACGATCACTGCGAAGTTGTAGTAAAGGTGCACGGGGTCTTTCCGTCCTGCTGCGGGTCGCCGGCATCTTCACCGGCAATTCAGTTTCGCTGAGTCCCTGGTCGAGACAGTGGGGAAGTCGTTACGCCATTCGTGCAGGTCGGAACTTACCCGACAAGGAATTTCGCTACCTTAGGACCGTTATAGTTACGGCCGCCGTTTACCGGGGCTTCGGTTCGCCGCTTCGCCTCCGAAGAGGCTGACAGTTTCCCTTAACCTTCCGGCACCGGGCAGGCGTCAGACCCTATACGTCCTCTTGACGAGTTCGCAGAGTCCTGTGTTTTTAGTAAACAGTCGCTACCCCCAGTTCACTGCAACCCCGTGCGGCTCCGAGAGCGAGTCTCTTCACCGATCGGGGCGCACCTTCTCCCGAAGTTACGGTGCCAATTTGCCGAGTTCCTTGACCAGGGTTCTCTCAAGCGCCTTGGCATACTCTGCCCACCTACCTGAGTCGGTTTGCGGTACGGTCACCAAGCAGACTCCCTACGAGGCTTTTCTAGGAAGCATGGGATCGCTGACTTTGTGAGCCTGACGGCTCTCGGCGTCACCTCTCGGCGTTTGGAATGGAAGCGCGGATTTGCCAACGCTTCCCGCCTACGG
>DATJPY010000104.1:75000-145835 GCA_035506135.1 Myxococcota bacterium
TCTGGATCATCGCGTTCACCGAGAAGTGCTTGCCGACGTCGCGCAGGACGTCGATGAAGCGCAGCTTCGAGAGCCAGCCGGCGTTGTCGACGACGACCGCGGCGTTGGCGCGGGCGGGATCGAAGTCGAGCAGCCGCTCCAGCACGCGGCGCTGTCCCGCGATGTTCGCCTCGACCTGCTCGCGCCCGAGCAGGGGGCGCTCGCGGTCCTTGCCCGACGGATCGCCGATCAGCCCGGTGCCGCCGCCCATCAGCACGATGGGCTTGTGCCCGGCGCGCTGCCAGTGCGCGAGCAGCGTGACGGCGACGAGATTGCCGATCGTCAGGCTGTCGGCGGTCGGATCGAAGCCGCAGTAGGCGACACGGCCGGGCTGCTGCAGGTGGCGGTCGAGCGCCTCCTCCGCGGTGCGCTGATGCAGCAGCCCGCGCCAGCGGAGCTCGTCGAGGAAGCCGCCCTCCATGGGCGGGCGAAGCTAGCCCGGATCGGTCGCGAGGTCGCGGGCACGCACCAGCTCGTGCTCGGTCACGACGGCGTCGACGCGGCGGTCGCGCGCGGTCTCGGGCACGGCATCGACGAGCTGGAACGCGTAGGCGAGCCCGAAGCAGGTGGGTGCCGTGGGTCCCTTTGGGAGCGAGCGATCGTAGGCGCCTCGGCCGCGTCCGAGGCGCGCACCGCGGCGATCGAAGGCGACGCCGGGCGCCAGCACGAGATCGCCGGCGCCGAGGCGCACGGCGCCGGCGCCCGCGGGTGCCTCGAGCGCGCCGAAGCGTCCGCGCGCGAGCGCGGCGAGCGCCGACACCGGGGCGAAGTCGAGCCCGCCGTCGCCGCGCGCGCGGGGCAGGAGCAAGGTGCGTCCGGAATCGAGCGCCGCGCGCAGCAGGCGGTCGGTGGGCAGCTCGTCCGGCAGCGCCGCGTAGAGGGCGATCCGGCGCGCCGCGGCGAACTCGGCCGAGGCGAGCACGCGCTCCGCCACCGCGTCACCAGCGGCCGCGCGTGAGGCCGCATCCACGGCGCGCCGCAGCGCTCCCATCTCGCGCCGCAGCCGTCGCTTCGACTCGTCGATCGACACTCAGCGGGCTGGCGCGGCAGCCTCGCGGAGGACGGCCTCGACCCGGTCGGTCAGGCCGCGCAGGCGCTCGGCGCTCTCGCCGTCGGCCCTCCGCTCGCTGCGCTCCGCGAGCAGGTCGCGCGCGAGGTTCAGCGCGGCCATCACGGCGAGATCCAGGCTGTCCACCGTCCCCGTGCGATCGCGCAGCCGCGCGAGCGTCTCCTCGACGTGGGCCGCGACGCGCTGCATCTCGCCGGGATCGGACTCGGTGCGCACCCGGTACTCGTGCCCGAGGATGCGCACTGCGACCGACCGGCGCGCCGCCGTCATGGCGTCACTCGCTCCGCGCCGTGAACTGGACCTCGAGGTGATCGATCTGCCCGATCAAGTCGTCGAGCCGTTTGGCGACGTCGCGCCGCAGCTGATTCGCCTCGCGCAGCTGCGTCTCGAGACCGGCCACGCGCTGCTCGCGCTCGGCCGCGGCGCGCTCGAGCCGCGCGTTCTCTTCGCGAAGGCGGCGGCAGCGATCGGCGAGCGCCTCCACGGCGCGCTCGAGGCGGTCGAAGCCGTAGCCCTCGTCGGGGCCCTTGGTGTGCTTGGGAATCGCACCTCTCCCGGCCGGCGCGCCGATCGTACAGAGCAGTGCGGAAACGCGTCAAGCGGATTCGGCCGCCCCGAAGGGAGAATCAGGTGTACGCGTCACGCGACGGGAGCCGCGACTCGCCGACCAGATACGCGTCCGCCGCGCGCGCGGCCTCGCGCCCCTCCCACAGCGCCCAGACCACCAGCGACTGCCCTCGGCGGCAGTCGCCCGCCGCGAAGAAGCCGGGCTCGCTGGACGCGAAGGTGCGCGTATCCGCCGCGACGTTGCCGCGCGGGTCGAGCCGCAGGCCGAGGTCCGACACCAGACCGGCCTGGACCGGGTGCACGAAGCCGAGCGCGAGCAGCACCAGGTCCGCCGGGATCTCGAACTCGCTGCCCGGCACCTCCTCGAAGCCGCGCCGGCCGCTCGCGTCGGGCGCGCCGTAGGCCAGCCGGACGGCGTGCAGCTTCTCGACGCGCCCGCCCGAGCCGCTGAAGCGCTTGGTGAGCACCGCGAACTCGCGCTGCCCGCCCTCGTCGTGGGAGCTCGAGGAGCGGTACATGAAGGGCCACGTCGGCCAAGGCGTCGAGGCGTCGCGCCGATCCGGCGGGCGCGGAAGGAGCTCGATCGAGGTGACCGACTTGGCGCCCTGGCGGTGCGACGTCCCGACGCAGTCCGAGCCGGTGTCGCCCCCGCCGAGCACGATCACGTGTCGCCCGGTGGCGAGGATCGCCTCGGCGTCCGCGATCGGGTCGCCGGCGACGCGCTTGTTGTTCTGCGGCAGGAACTCCATGGCCTGGTGGATGCCCGCCAGCTCGCGCCCCGGGATCGGCAGCTCGCGCGGATGCTCGGCCCCGGTGCAGAGCACCACGGCGTCGAAGCTGCGGCGCAGCTCCGCAGCGGAGAGGTCGGTGCCCACGTGCACCCCGGTCTGGAACGCGACGCCTTCCTCGCGCATCTGCTCGAGCCGGCGGTCGATGATCCACTTCTCGAGCTTGAAATCGGGGATGCCGTAGCGGAGCAGTCCGCCGATGCGGTCGCTCTTCTCGAACACGGTGACCGAGTGTCCCGCGCGGTTCAGCTGCTGCGCGGCGGCGAGCCCGGACGGCCCGGAGCCGATCACCGCGACCGAGCGCCCGGAGCGCCGCTCCGGCAGGAGCGGTGCGACCCACCCCTCCTCCCACCCGCGGCGGATGATCTCCCACTCGATCTGCTTGATCGTCACCGGATCCTGGTTGATGCCCAGCACGCAGGCCGCCTCACAGGGGGCCGGACAGACCAGGCCAGTGAACTCGGGGAAGTTGTTGGTCGAGTGCAGGCGGCCCAGCGCCTCGCGCCACTTGTCGCGGTAGGCGAGATCGTTCCAGTCGGGAATCAGGTTGCCGAGCGGACAGCCGTTGTTGCAGAACGGCACCCCGCAGTCCATGCAGCGCGCGGCCTGGTCGCGCACCGCCTCGAGCGTCGGATCGAGCTGCACCTCGTGCCAATCGCGGATGCGCTCCCCGACCGGCCGATGCGGCGTGTCCGCCCGTGCGTATTCGAGGAACCCGGTGACCTTAGCCATCGCCGGTTCGCGCCTGGAGGCGCGCGTGGAGCGCCATCTTGAGGTCCTTCGGCAGCACCTTCACGAAGCGCGGCGCGAAGCTGTTCCACTTGCGCAGCACCTCTTCGGCGCGCTCGCTCCGCGTGTACTCGTAGTGACGCCGCACCATGCGCTGGATCGCGTCCTCGTCCTCGGCCGTGAGCGTTTCGAGCTCGACGCGCTCCGCGTTGACCCGTCCGGGGAAGCTGCCGTCGAGATCGAGCACGTAGGCGAGGCCGCCGCTCATGCCGGCGCCGAAGTTCCGCCCCGTCGCTCCGAGCACGACCACGCGGCCTCCGGTCATGTACTCGCAGCCGTGATCGCCGACCCCCTCGACCACCGCGTGCGCGCCGCTGTTGCGCACGCAGAAGCGCTCGCCCGCGACGCCCTGGAAGTATGCCTCGCCGCTGGTGGCGCCGTAGAGCACCACGTTCCCGGTCACGATGTTCTCGGCGGGGTCGAAGCCGGCGCCCTCCGGGACGCGCACCACGAGCTTGCCGCCCGAGAGGCCCTTGCCGCAGTAGTCGTTCGTGTCGCCGTGCACCACCAGCGTGATGCCCTTCGGCACGAAGGCGCCGAAGCTCTGTCCGGCCGAGCCGGTGAACTGGAACGCGATGGTGTCGTCGGGCAGGCCCGCCTCGCCGTAGCGGCGCGAGAGCTCCGCGCCGAGCATCGTCCCCACCGTGCGGTCGGTGTTGTGGATCGGCAGCCGGAACTCGACCCGCTCGCCGCGCTCCAGCGCGGGCTTCGCCATCTCGATCAGCCGCGCGTCGAGAGCGCGCGCGAGGCCGTGGTCCTGCACCGCGCAGTGGCGGATGGCGTGGGGGACGTCGGGCTTGTGGAGGATCTCCGAGAAGTCGAGGCCTTTCGCCTTCCAGTGCTGGACGGCCGGATCGACCGTCAGCCGATCGACGCGGCCGACCATCTCGTCCACGCTGCGGAAGCCGAGCCGGGCCATGAGCTCCCGCACCTCGTCGGCGACGAAGAAGAAGAAGCGGACCACGTGCTCCGGCAGCCCCGCGAAGCGCTTGCGCAGCTCCGGGTTCTGGGTGGCGATGCCGACCGGGCAGGTGTTCAGGTGGCAGACGCGCATCAGGATGCAGCCGAGCGCGACCAGCGGTGCGGTGGAGAACCCGAACTCGTCGGCGCCGAGCAGCGCCGCGATCACCACGTCGCGACCGGTCTTGAGTCCTCCGTCGGTCTGCACCCGGATGCGCCCGCGCAGGTCGTTCAGCACCAGCGTCTGCTGCGTCTCCGCGAGCCCGATCTCCCACGGAACGCCGGCGTGCTTGATCGACGCCAGCGGCGACGCCCCGGTGCCCCCGTCGTGGCCCGAGATCAGGACGCCATCCGCCTTGCCCTTGGCGACCCCGGCGGCGATCGTGCCGACACCGGTCTCGGACACCAGCTTGACGCTGACCCGCGCGCGCCGGTTGGCGTTCTTCAGGTCGTAGATGAGCTGGGCGAGATCCTCGATCGAGTAGATGTCGTGGTGCGGCGGCGGGGAGATCAGCCCCACCCCCGGCGTCGAGTGGCGGGTGCGGGCGATCGTCTCGTCCACCTTGTGGCCCGGGAGCTCGCCGCCCTCGCCCGGCTTGGCGCCCTGCGCGATCTTGATCTGGAGCTCGTCCGCGTTGACCAGGTACCAGCTCGTCACCCCGAAGCGGCCCGACGCCACCTGCTTGATCGCCGAGCGCCGCAAGTCGCCGTTCGGATCGGGCTGGAATCGGCGCGGATCCTCGCCGCCCTCGCCCGTGTTGCTCTTGCCCCCGATGCGGTTCATCGCGATGGCGAGCGTCTCGTGCGCGTCGAGGGAGATCGAGCCGTACGACATCGCGCCGGTGCAGAAGCGCTTCACGATCTCCGCCGCCGGCTCGACCTCGTTGAGCGGAACCGGCTGCTCGGCGAAGCGGAAGCGGAAGAGCCCGCGCAGCGTGCACAGGCGCTCGGCCTCGCCGTCGGCGGCCTGTGAGTACTCCTTGAAGGTCGCGTAGCTCTGCTGCCGGACGGCGTGCTGGAGCTTGGCCACCGTGTCCGGGTTGAACGTGTGCCGCTCGCCGCGGCGGCGCCACTGGTAGAGTCCGCCCGGGTCGAGCTCCGGATCCGCGAGCGCGCCGTTCGGGAAGGCGCGCCGATGGCGCAGCGTCGACTCGCGCGCGATCACGTCGTAGCCGACGCCCGACACGCGCGACGCGGTGCCGGTGAAGCAGCGCTCGACCAGGTCGCGATCCAGCCCGACGGCCTCGAAGATCTGCGCGCCGCGGTAGCTCTGCAGCGTCGAGATCCCCATCTTCGCCATCGTCTTCAGCAGGCCCTTGTCGCACGCCTTCAGGTAGTTCTTGACGCCCTTGGCGGCGTCCACGCCCTCGGGCACGTAGCTGCCGTCGGCGACGAGCTCCTCGATCGTCTCGAGGGCGAGGTAGGGATTGATGGCGCCGGCGCCGTAGCCGATCAGCAGGGCGAACTGCGCGACGTCGCGCGCCTCGGCCGTCTCGCAGACGATCCCGCACTGCGTGCGCAGCCCCTCGCGCACCAGATGGTGGTGGACGGCGCCCGTCGCGAGCAGCATGGGGATCGGAGCCAGCTCGGGCCCGACGCCGCGGTCCGAGAGGATCAGGATGTCGACGCCACTGCGCACCGCGTCGGCGGCCTCGCGGCAGAGCCGCTCCAGCGCGCCGCGCAGGCCATCCCCCTCCTCGGCGACCTTGAAGAGCGCGCCGAGCGTCCGCGCGGCAAAGCCCGGCAGCTCGATCTGCCGGATGCGCTCGAGCTCCTCGTTCGTGAGGATCGGCCGGCTGCAGCGCAGCATGCGCGCGTGCGCTTCCGTCTCCTCGAGCAGGTTCTTCTCCGCCCCGAGCGTCGAGTAGAGGGACATCACGGTGCCCTCGTTGATCGAGTCCATCGGCGGGTTCGTGACCTGGGCGAAGAGCTGCTTGAAGTAGTGATAAAGCATGCGCGGCCGGTCGGAGAGACAGGCCAGCGCCTCGTCGTTCCCCATCGACCCGATCGCCCACTTGCCGTCGGCGACCATCGGCGCGATCAGGAGCTTGAGATCCTCGGCGGTGTAGCCGAATGCCTGCTGCAGCGCGAAGCGCACCGAGGGTTCGGCGCGGTGCTCGGGCGGCGACTCGACGGGCGGCAGCGCGTCCAGCAGCACCCGCTGGCTCTCGACCCAGGCACGGTACGGCCGCCGCGCCACGTAGCGCGCCTTGATCTCCTCGTCCTCGACGATGCGTCCCTCCTCGAGATCGACGAAGAAGATGCGGCCTGGCTGCAGGCGTCCCTTGCGCAGGACGCGCTCCGGGGCGACCTCGAGCACGCCGACCTCGGAGGCCATCACCACCAGGCCGTCCCGGGTGACGATCCAGCGCGACGGGCGGAGGCCGTTGCGATCGAGCACCGCTCCGATCTTGCGCCCGTCGGTGAAGGCCATCGAGGCCGGGCCGTCCCAGGGCTCCATCAGGAAGGAGTGATACTCGTAGAAGGCGCGCCGATCCTCGTCCATCTCGGCGTGGTTCTCCCACGCCTCGGGGATCATCATCAGCATCGCCTCGGGCAGCTCGCGGCCGGTGAGGCAGAGGAACTCGAGCACGTTGTCGAACTGGGCCGAGTCGCTCGCCTCCTCCTTCATGATGGGATAGAGCTTGCGCAGGTCGTCGCCGAAGAGCTCCGAGCGCAGCGTTCCCTCGCGCGCCCGCATGTAGTTGCGGTTCCCGCGCAGCGTGTTGATCTCGCCGTTGTGGGCGAGGTAGCGGAACGGCTGGGCGAGATCCCAGGTGGGGAAGGTGTTCGTGCTGTAGCGCGAGTGCACCAGTGCGAGGGCGGACTCGACGGCCGGGTCGGTGAGGTCGGAGTAGAAGGGCTCGATCTGTCCGGCCATCAGCATGCCGGTGAAGACGAGCGTGCGGCTCGACAGGCTCGGCACGTAGCAGAAGGCGCCGCGCGCCTTGGCCGCGTTCTCGAAGACCCGCCGGATCACGTAGAGCTTGCGCTCGAAGGCGTCCTGGTCGAGGCCAGGGGCCGCGCCCACGAACACCTGCCGGACCACCGGCATCGCCTCGCGCGCGATGCGGCCGATGCGCTCGGGATGCGTCGGCACGTCGCGCCAGCCGAGCATGCGCTGGCCCGCATCGCCCACCGCGCGCTCGAAGGTCTGCTGCTGCCAGCTCCTCGCCTCGGGATCCCCGGCGAGGAAGATCATGCCGGAGGCGTAGGCTCCGGCGCCGGGGAGAGCGATCCCGAGCCGCTCGGCCTCTCGCCGCAGGAAGCGATCGGGGAGCTGGATCAGGATGCCGGCGCCATCGCCCGTCTCGGGGTCGCAGCCGCAGGCGCCGCGGTGCTCGAGCGCGACCAGCACCTCGATCCCGCGGTGCACGACCTCATGGCTGCGCGAGCCGTCGATGCGGGCGACGAAGCCCACGCCGCACGCGTCGTGCTCGCGCGCGGGGTCGTAGAGCCCCTGCGCCGGCGGCAGGCCGCCCGGTCCGCGGGTCGAGGTTGCTCGCTCCATCGCCTTCACTCCGCCGCCTCGCCCGATCGGCGCAGGCGCGCGCTGCGGCGGCTGCGGCGCGGCACCGGCGCGACGTCCGCATCGAGCGCCACGCGAGTGCGCTCGGTGTGCGTCGACAGCACGATCATCGTTTCGGTCCGAGTCACGCCCTCGATCGCCCGAATCCGGTCGATGAGCTGCTCGAGGGTCTCCGTGTTCTCCGTCTTCACCTTGAGCATCAGCGTGTGCTGACCCGTGACGTGGTGACACTCAAGCACGTCGCTCGCGCGCTCGACCTCCTTCTCGAAGGGCTCGAAGGCGCGCGGGTGGTTGATCGAGACCCCGATGAAGGCGGTGACGTCCTTGCCGAGCGCGCGCGCCTCGAGCAGCGCGACGTAGCCGCGGATCACGCCCGCGTCCTCGAGCTTGTGGATGCGCTCGACGATCGAAGGCGCGCTGAGCCCCACCTGCTTGCCGATCTCGGCGAGCGCCAGCTTGCAGTTGCGCTGCAGGAGATCGAGGATCGCGAGGTCGGTCGCGTCGAGGGCAGGCTCGGCGGATCCGGGTCTATCGAATTTCATTAGGCAGAATCCCTCAGACACCGAATGAATAGAGGATTCGAACCCTAGTCGTCAAGGGCGGGGTCGAGTTGGTCCCCGGGGTGGCCGGTCTATCCTGCCCCGATGCGAGCCATTCCGCCGGCCCCGCCGACGCTGGTCGAGCGCCTCGGGGCGCCCTTCCAGCGCTTCTTCGCCATCGAGGCGGCCAGCACCATCCTGCTCCTGGCTGCCACCGCCGTGGCCCTCGCATGGGCCAACTCGCCCTGGCGTTCGAGCTACCAGTGGCTGTGGAGCCTTCCGCTCGGCGTGCGGCTCGGGGGCGGAGAGCTCGCGCTCTCCCTGGAGCACTGGGTCAACGACGGCCTGATGGTGCTGTTCTTCTTCCTGGTCGGGATGGAGATCAAGCAGGAGCTGGTGCACGGGGAGCTCTCGAGCCGCGACCGCGCGATGCTGCCCGTCTTCGGCGCGCTCGGAGGCATGCTCGCCCCCGCTGCGATCTTCGCCGCCCTCCACCATGGCGGGCCCGCGGCATCGGGCTGGGGGGTGCCGATGGCGACCGACATCGCGTTCGCCGTCGCTGCGCTCGCGGTTCTCGGGACCCGCGTGCCGCCGGGCCTCAAGGTCTTCCTGCTGGCGCTCGCCATCGTCGACGATCTGGGCTCGATCGCCGTGATCGCGATGTTCTACGCCGAGAAGATCTCCTTCGGCGCGGTCGCCGCCGCGGCGGCGGGCCTCGCGGGGGTCTACGCGCTGAACCGCGCGGGCGTCCGCGGCTACGCCGTCTACGTGGCGGCCGGCTTGGCGGTCTGGCTCGCCACCCTGGCCAGCGGAATCCACGCCACCGTGGCCGGCGTGTGCCTCGGCTTCCTGACGCCGGCCGTCGCTCCTGCCCCCGGCGAGGGCATCGTCCAGCGCGGGCGCAAGCTCGCCGAGGAGCTGCTCGAGCGGCTCGAGCTCGACGACCCGGTCGAGCCGAAGCGCGTGATCGCGGGCTTCACCCGGCTGCGACGCGAGTCGATGTCGCCGCTCGAGGCGCTGACCGCGGCCCTCCATCCCTGGGTCGCGTTCGCCGTGATGCCGATCTTCGCGCTCGCCAACGCCGGCGTGCCGCTCCAGCCCGGCGCGCTGCGGGATCCGCTCGCCTCCCGCGTCACCCTCGCCGTCGCTGCGGGCCTCCTCGTCGGAAAGCCGCTCGGGATCGCCGCTTGCGCGTGGATCTCGGTGCGCCTCGGGCTCGCGAGGCTCCCAGCGGGCGTGACGTGGCGCGCCGTCGTCGGGGCCGGGGCGCTCGGCGGCATCGGCTTCACGATGGCGATCTTCGTGACCACGCTCGCCTTCAAGGAGCCGGCCCTGATCGCGGCCTCGAAGGTCGGCGTGCTGGTCGCGTCCGTGCTGTCGGCGGGCGCGGGCCTCCTCGTGCTCTCGCGGGCACTTCCTCCGGCGCGGGCACCGGACTCGTCCCACCTCTAGGCCGCGCGCCCCCCCTCGATGATCGCCCGCAGCCGATCGGGATGGTTGCTGAACAGGCCGTCGACCCCGATCGCGAGCAGGTGCCGCATCTCGGCCTCGTCGTCGACGGTAAAGGGGTAGACCGCGAGCCCCGCGGCGTGCGCCCGCTCGACCAGCCCCGGCTCGACCAGGGCCGCCTCGGGATGGATCGCCTCGGCGCCGAGCGAGCGCGCGCGCTCGAGCGCCGACTGCGCGCTCCTGCGCGCGAGCAAGAGGCCGATGCGGGCCTGCGGCGCGAGTGCGCGCAGGCGAGCGAGCACCGGGTCGTAGAACGACGAGAAGAGCACGCGCTCCGAGAGCCCGCGGCGCGCGACCGCGTCGAGCGCCAGCGCCTCCAGCCCGGCGTAGTCGGCCCGCGTCCCGCGCTTCAGCTCGAGGTTCCAGGCCACGCGCGCGCCGAACGCATCGAGCACCTCGTCGAGGGTGGGCACTCGGGCACCGCCGCCGGCGTCGAGGGCGCGCACCTCGGCGAGCGTCGCGTCGGCGATCTCGCCGCGGCCACCCAGGCCCGCGAGCGACTCGTCGTGGGTGATCACGACCGCGCCGTCGCGCGTGCGATGGAGATCGGTCTCGATCATGTCGGCGGACTGCTCGATGGCGAGTGCGAAGGCGCCCAGCGTGTTCTCGGGCCGCTGCGCCGACGCGCCGCGGTGTGCGATGACCAGGGGCCGGGGCGGCCGGGTCACTCCTCGGCCCAGCGCATCGCGCGCTCGACCGCGCGCTTCCAGCCGGCGTAGAGCGCCTCGCGCCGGGCCGCATCGAGCTTCGGCTCGAAGCGCACGCTGCCGGCGGCCGTCACCGACTCGACCTCACGGCGATCGCGGAAGAAGCCGACGGCGAGGCCCGCGAGCGCCGCCGCGCCGAAGGCCGTCGACTCGGGCATGCGGGGACGCTCGACGGGAGCGCCGAGCACGTCCGCCTGGAGCTGCATCAGGAAGTCGTTGCGGCTGGCCCCGCCGTCCGCGCGCAGGCGCTCCGGCGGGCTTCCCGCGTCGGCGGTCATGCAGTCGACGACGTCGCGCGTCTGGTACGCGATCGCCTCGAGGGTGGCGCGGATCAGGTGCTCGCGCGTGGTCCCGCGGGTGATTCCGACGAGGGCCCCGCGCGCCCGCTCGTCCCAGTGCGGCGCGCCCAGCCCGACGAAGGCCGGTACCAGATACACTCCGCCGCTGTCGGGCACCGAGCGCGCCGCGGCCTCGGTCTCGTGCGCGCTCGCCACCAGGTGCAGCCCGTCGCGCAGCCACTGGACGGCCGCGCCCGCGACGAACACGCTGCCCTCGAGCGCATACTCGACGTGACCGCCGCTGCGCCACGCGATCGTGGTGAGCAGGCCGTGGCGCGACGCCCGCGGGCGGGTGCCGGTGTGCAGCAGCAGGAAGCAGCCGGTGCCGTAGGTGTTCTTGACCCGGCCCGGCTCGAAGCAGCCCTGGCCGAACAGCGCCGCCTGCTGGTCGCCCGCCATGCCCGCGATCGGGATCGGCCGCCCGAACCACTCCGCATCGGTCTCGCCCAGGATCCCGCTCGAGTCCACCACCTGCGGCAGCAGCGCGCGCGGAATGCGCAGCGCCTCGAGCAGCCGCGCGTCCCAGTCGCAGGCGTGGATGTCGTAGATCATGGTGCGCGACGCATTCGACGGCTCGGTGGCGTGCACGCGGCCGCCGGTCAGCCGATGGACCAGCCACGAGTCCACCGTCCCGAAGGCGAGCTCCCCGCGCTCGGAGCGGGCCTGCGCGCCGCGGACCGCATCGAGCACGAAGCGGATCTTCGTCGCCGAGAAGTAGGCGTCGATCCGGAGGCCCGTGCGCGCCCGCACCTCGGGCTCGAGCCCGGCCGCGCGCATCTGCTCACAGATCGGCGCGCTCTGGCGCGACTGCCAGACGATCGCGCGGTGGATCGGCCGGCCGCTCTGGCGCTCCCAGAGCACGGTGGTCTCGCGCTGGTTGGTGATGCCGATCGCCGCGACCTCGTCGGCGCCCGCACCGGCCTTGGCGAGCGCGCCGCGCGCCGCGCGCAGCTGCGTCTCCCAGATCTCCTCGGCATCGTGCTCCACCCAGCCGGGCTTCGGGTAGTGCTGCGTGAACTCGTACTGGTCGAGCGCCGCGACCGCGCCGCTGCGGTCGAACAGGATCGCGCGCGAGGAGGTGGTGCCCTGGTCCAGCGCCAGGAGGTAGCGGCTCACCCGGGGCTCCCCGCGACCGGCGCGAAGAGCGCGTCGACGAACTCGTCGGCGGAGAACGGACGCAGGTCCTCCAGAGCCTCGCCGACGCCCACGTAGCGCACGGGAATTCCGAACTCGTCGGCGAGGCCCACCAGCACGCCGCCGCGAGCGGTGCCGTCGAGCTTGGTGAGCACGAGGCCCGTCACGCCCGCGGCCTCGGTGAAGACGCGCGCCTGTGAGATCGCGTTCTGCCCCGTGTTGGCGTCGAGCACGAGCAGCGTCTCGTGCGGCGCTCCGGGACAATCGCGACCGATCACGCGCACGATCTTGCGGAGCTCCTCGACGAGCGGCGCCTTCGTCTGGAGACGCCCCGCCGTGTCGATGATCGCGACGTCCGCGCCGCGGGCGGCGGCCGCCTTCACGGTATCGAACGCGACTGCGGCCGGGTCGCCCCCGGGCTGGCCCTTCACGACCTCGCAGCCCGCGCGCGCACCCCAGGCCTCGAGCTGCTCGATCGCGGCGGCGCGGAACGTGTCGCCGGCGCCGAGCACGACCTTGCGCCCTGCGGCGCGCTCACGCGCCGCGAGCTTGCCGATCGTCGTGGTCTTGCCCGAGCCGTTGACGCCGAGCACGAGGATCACGTGCGGCGCGCCGCGCGGGGCCACCTCGGGACCGGGATCGACCCGCTGCAGCTTCGCGAGGATCGCCTCGCGCAGCACGCGCCGCACCGCCTCGGCGTCGCCGCCGGCGGCGCTCGACCGCACGGCCTCGAGCAGGCTCTCGGCCGTCTTCACGCCGAGGTCGGCGCCGAAGAGCAGCGCCTCGAGCTCGGCGAGGAGCGCGGCGTCGAGCGGGCGGCCGGCGACGAGCTGGCCGAGGCGGCCGACGAGCGCCGAGCGCGTGCGCGCGAGCCGGTCGGCGAGGCGCACGCGCGGAGCGGGAGCCGGCACCGCCTCGACGGGCGCGCTCGGAGCGGGCGCCACACGCTCTGCGGGCGGGGGCGCAATGCGCTCTGCCGGCGCGGGCGCGCCGCGCGGCGCCGCCTCGGGGGTGACCGCCGCGGGCTCGGGGGCCGGCTCCCGCGGCGGCTCGACCGACGGCGGCGCGCCGGTGCGATCGACCACCAGCGGAGCGACCAGGAGCGCGACGATCGCCACTGCGAAGGCCGGCAGCAGCCACGCGTGCGCGCTGGCGAGATCGATCACCGCCTGGACCAGTGCGTTCATGACGCGCGGGAGGATACGGAGAAGCTAGGTATCGCGCAGCTCGACCGACACGATCTTCGAGACGCCCTTCTCCTCCATCGTCACCCCGTACAGCACGTCCGCGATCTCGATGGTGGCCTTGTTGTGGGTGATCAGCAGGAACTGCGAGGACTCGGCCATCTCGCGCACGATCTCGTTGAAGCGCCCGATGTTGGCGTCGTCGAGCGCGGCGTCGACCTCGTCGAGCAGGAAGAACGGCGAGGGGTGCACCTGGAAGAGCGACACCAGGAGCGCCAGCGCCGTCAGCGTCTTCTCCCCACCCGAGAGCAGCCCGACGCTCTGGAGCCGCTTGCCAGGCGGCTGCGCCAGGATGTCGACGCCGGCGTCGAGCACGTCCTCCGACTCGGTGAGCGAGAGGCTGGCCTTGCCGCCGAGAAAGAGGCGCGGGAAGTTGCGCTGGAAGCGCTCGTTCACCGCGTCGAAGGTCTCGCGGAAGCGCCGCCGCGAGTTCTTGTTGATTCGCGTGATCGCCTCGCGCAGCGACGCGATCGTCGTCTCGAGATCGGCCTTCTGCTCGGACAGGAATCGCAGCCGCTCCGCCAGCTCCTCGTGCTCCTCGATGGCGCCGAGATTGACCTCGCCGAGGCCCTCGAGCCGCCGGCGCACCTCCTCGAGGTGTCGCGCGCGCTCCTCGCGCGGACGCACTGCCCACTCCGCGTCGGAGCGAGTGAAGACGAGCGCCTCTCCCTCCTCGGCCTCGCCCTCGTCCGAGGCGCCCTCCAGCGCGGTCGGAGCGGGCGGCGGCGCGGCGACGTCGCCGGGTGCGGGGGGGGTCCAGCTCGCGAGCTCGACCTGCCAGTGGTCGCGCACGCGCTCGTCAAGCTGCTCGATCCGCAGCGCGCGCTCGCGCAGATCCAACTCGCGCGCCTGGAGCTGCTCGCGTCGCGCCAGGCTCTCGGCGCGCAGGGCGCGCACGTGATCCTCGCGCTCGCGCACCGCCCCGGCCGCCTGCTCGTAGCGATCGCGCGCGCCGTCGGCGTCCTGGCGGGCGGCGTCCTCGGCAACGAGCTTCGAGGCCAGCGCGGCGCGCGCCTCGCGATCGGAGTCGACGAGCGCGGCGCGGCGGGCCTCGATCGAGTCGATCTCGCGCTCGGACGAGCTGATCCACTGCGCGGCTCCGCGCGCCGCCTCCGCGGCGCGGTTGCGCGCGTCGAGCAGGCGGTCTCGCTTCTCGCCCCGCGCGGCGTGGGCCACGCGCCGCTCGGTGAGCAGCGCCTCGAGGCGCTGCAGCTCGCGCGACTCCCCGCCGATGCGGCTCGAGAGGGTGTCGAGCGCGCGCTGGCGCTCGACCCGCTCGCTGCGCAGCACCTCGATGCGCCGCGCCAGCTCCGCGCCCTCGCGCTCGTGCTGCTCGGTCTCGGCGATCCACTCGGAGCGCTCGGCGCTGCGGCCCTCCTGGGCATCGACGATCGCCTTCATCCGCTCGCGCGAGCGCTCGAGATCCTTCTCGTGGCTGGCCACCGCCAGGGCCGCCGTGTGATGGCGGTTGCGGAGGTTGTCGAGCTCGTCGGAGGCGCGCGCGGCCTCGGCGGTCGCCTCCTCGTGCTGTCGCTCGAGCGCGGCGCAGCGCTGCTCGAGCTCCGCCACCTCCGTCTCGAGATCGCGCACCTCGCGCGCGCGAGTGAGGACGCCGCCTCCCGCGGAGCCGCCGCGGAGCACGCCTTCCTGCGTCAGCACGTCACCGATCGGCGTCACGAACGTGGCGGGCAGCGCGGTGCCGCCGTAGACCTTTCGCACCTCGCCCAGGTCCGGCACCAGATAGGCCCCGCCGAGGAGGGCGCGCGCCACCGCCTCGAAGCCGGCGTGCGCGCGCACGCGCTCGAGGAGCGGCTCCCCGAGCGGCACGAAGCCCGAGCGCGGCACGTCGTCGGCCGGATCGAGCACGAACACGGCGCGGCCGGAGCCTGCCGCCCGCACCTGATCGAGCGCCGCCAGGGCCCCCTCGAGGCCGGTCGCGACGATCGCGCCGGCCCGCTCCTGCAGCACGGCCTCGACGGCGCGCTCGACGTCGGGATCGGCGTGAAGCACGTCGCGAACCAGACCTCGCAGTCCGTGCGCGGCGCGCTCCGCGGCGTCGCGCTCGAGGAGCTGGCGCGTGCCGTCGCCGACGTCCTCGGCCCGCTCCAGCACCTCGCGCAGCGACGCGAGTCGCGCCGCGCGCCCCGAGGTGAGCTCGCGCGCCTCGCGCAGTCGCTCCGCCGCGTCGCGCACGCGCGCCGCGGCGCGCTCGCTCCGCTCGAGAGCCTGGCGCAGGGCGCCCATCAGCCGGTCGCGTTCCGCCAGCAGGTTCGCGAGGCCGGTCTCGAGGCGGTGCTGCTCGCGGTCGGCGCGCGCCGCCTCGCCCTGCTGCAGCTCGATCGCCTCCTCCGCGCTGCGGAGCCGCCGCGCGATCTCCGCGCGGCGCTGCTCGAGCGCGCCCACGCGGTCCTCCGCGCGCGCGATCGCGGTCAGCGCGTCGACGAGCCGCGGGGTCTGCGCCTCGCGCTCGCCCTCGAGCCGCCGCAGCCCCTCGGACGCCGCCCGTACCTGCGCTTCCAGCGCGGCGAGCGACGCGAGCTCGCCCTCGCGCTGCGCATCGAGCTGCGCCAGCTCCTCGGCCGCGGCGCGCTCCTCGGCCTGGGCCGCGGCGAGCTGTCCCCGCAGCCGCACCAGCTCCTCGTCGCGCGAGGCGCGCGCGGCTACCAGGCCCTGGCGCTCGCGCTCCTCGTAGTCGATCCGGCTCTCGAGCTGCTGGATCTCGCCGCGCAGCGCGAAGAGCACCTCGCTCCCGGCCACCACCGCGCGCTCGCGCTGCGCGAGCTCGAGGCGCAGGCGCTCGAGGTCGGCCTCGCGCTCGGCCATCTGCGCCTCGGTGGCAGCCGCCGCGGTCCGCTGCAGGGCGAGCTGGTGCTCGCTCTCGGCGAGCTCGGTGGCCAGCGCGCGGCGGTCGTCGGCCGCCAGCGAGAGCTCGAGCAGGCGCAGCCGCTCGCGCAGGCGCTTGAAGCGCGCGGCCTTGCTCGCCTGGCGCTCGAGCGACGCGATCTGGCGCCGGATCTCGCCGAGCACGTCCGCGACGCGCACCAGGTTCTGCTCGGTGGCCTCGAGCTTGCGCTCGGCCTCCTGGCGGCGCGCCTTGTACTTTCCGATCCCGGCCGCCTCCTCGAGAAGCGCCCGTCGATCCTCGGGCCGGGCCGACACGATCGAGGCGATCTGACCCTGCTCGACGATGGTGTAGCCGCGCGTCCCGATGCCGGTGTCGCGGAAGAAGTCGAGCACGTCGCGCAGCCGGCACGGCGTCTTGTTGAGCAGGTACTCGGACTCGCCGCTGCGGTAGAGCCGCCGCGACACCTGGATCTCGGTGAAGCCGGCGAAGGCGGCGGGCGCACGGCCGTCGGAGTTGTCGAAGGTGAGCACGACCTCGGCGAGGCCGACCCCGCCGCGCGCCTCGGCGCCGCCGAAGATGACGTCCTCCATCCCCTTGCCGCGCAGCCGCCGCGGCGACTGCTCGCCCATGCACCAGCGCATCGCGTCGACCACGTTCGACTTGCCGCAGCCGTTCGGGCCGACGATGCCGGTGATGCCGGGCCGGAAGGCGAGGACGGCGCGGTCGACGAACGACTTGAAGCCGGTGATCTGGAGGGACTTGATTCGCAACCGGACCTCGGCCTCCGCAGGGTCGCATCGACCCGCGGGAATCGCGGCGCGCCGGGCTGGGGGGGTCGGGGTGGCGAATTTCTACCACCCGGGGACGGGCGTTCGCAAGGGGGCCGCCTCCGGGGCAGCGCGATCGCCATGAGCATCCCCGCAAGCGGCGCCGCAGGCGCCGTGCGCAGCGAGCCGCAGGCGAGCGAAGCTCATCAGCTGGCGGCGCCGCAGGCGCCGTGCGCAGCGAGCCGCAGGCGAGCGAAGCTCGTCAGCTGGCCGCCCGGGCGGGCCCCGCGGCCGCCTCGAACTGCAGGCGATAGAGGCGCCAGTACGCGCCCCGCCGGGCGAGCAGCTCGGCGTGGCCGCCGGACTCGACGAGCCGGCCGCGGTGGAGGACGTGGATGCGGTCCACGTCCTGGATGGTCGAGAGGCGGTGCGCGATCACGAGGGCGGTGCGCCGGTCCAGGAGGGCACGGATCCCGCGCTGGACCAGGAGCTCCGTCTCGGGATCGACCGAGCTCGTCGCCTCGTCGAGCACCAGCACGTCGCCCCCGTGCGCCAGCGCCCGCGCGAACGACAGGAGCTGCCGCTGGCCCGCCGAGAGGTCGCTCCCCCGCTCGCGCAGCTCGGTGTCGTAGCCCCGCGGGAGCCGCTCGATGAAGCGGTTGGCCTCGACCGCCCGCGCCGCCCGCTCGATCGCGCCCGGCTCGAGGTCCTCGCGCCCGAGGGCGATGTTCGACGCCACGCTCCCGCTGAACAGGAAGACGTCCTGCAGCACCGTGGCGATGCGGCGGCGCAGCTCGCGCTGCGGGATCTCGCGCAGGTCGACGCCGTCGAGCAGGACGCGCCCGCGGGTCACCTCGTAGAGCCGCGTCAGGAGCTTGATCACCGAGGTCTTGCCGGCGCCAGTGGCGCCCACCAGCGCCACGCGCTCGCCCGGTGCGACGCGGAACGAGACGTCGCGCAGAACCCAGTCCTCTCCCTGGTAGGCGAACCAGACGTTCTGGAACTCGACGGAGCCGCGGGGTGCCTGCTGAGCTGCAGCACGTCTGTTGACTTCGCTCGCCTGCGGCTCGCTGCGCGCGCCCGCTTCGCGGGCGCTTGCGGGATGATCCAGACGATCGGATTGCTCCGGAGGCAACGGGGCGATTGCGTCTCGGACCGCGGGCTCGGTGTCGAGGAGCTGGAAGATGCGCTCGGTGCTGGCCATCGCGGACTGCATCACCGAGTACTTGGCGGAGAGATCGCGCAGCGGCATGAAGAAGCGGCGCATCCAGTCCATGAAGACGAACAGCGTGCCGGCCGTCACCAGGCTCGCGCCGCACGCGATGATGACCGCGATCGACAGCCCGTTCGCGATCTCGACCACCGCGAACAGGGCCGCGTCGTAGCGGATCGAGTCCAGCCAGGCATCGCGGTGGGCGGCGTTCAGCGCGTCGAAGTCGCGCAGGTTGCGCTGCTCGCGCGTGAAGAGCTGCACCACCTTCATCCCGGTGACGGTCTCCTGCAGCGTGGCGTTGATGCGCGCGATGCGGACGCGCACCAGCCGGAAGGCCTCGCGGATGCGCCAGCGGAACACGACCGCGCAGGCCGCCAGGACCGGCACCACCAGGAAGGTGACGGCCGCCAGCCTGGCGCTGACGGCGAAGAGGACGGCGATGAAGCCGACCATCTTCAAGAGATCGGTCACGAGCAGCACGATCCCGGACGAGAACATCTCGGCGACGTTCTCGACGTCGTTGGTGGCCCGCGTCACCAGCCGCCCGACGGGATACCGATCGAAGAAGCCGAGATGCAGCTGCTGGACGTGGTCGAACACGTCGCGGCGCAGGTCGCGCATCGCCGACTGCCCGGTGATCGACAGCAGCACCGTGTCGAGGAACTGCAGCGCGGCCCCGATCAGCATCGAGGCCAGGTAGAGCGCCGCGAGCCAGCCGCGCGGCGAGAGCCCGAGGTGCGGCTCGAGCAGGCGCGATGCCGGTCCGGTGATCGGCTGCGCGCTGCCGTCCACGAAGACGTGGTCGAGCCCGGTCTTGATGATCCAGGCCGGCGCGAGCTCGAGCAGGAACATCGGCGCGACCAGCACGACGGTCAGGGCGACCTGCCAGCGGTAGGGCGCCACGTAGCGCCACAGGCGGGCCATGAGCCGCCCGTCGTAGACCCGGCCGAGGGCCTCCTCCTCGTGGAGCGCGTCCTGCTGCGGGGCGGCGGGCGGCGACGGCGTGGCGGGCGCCTTCACGCGGTGGCTCCCTCGCGCTCGAGCTCGTCCTCGAGGTCCTGCTCCTGCGCGAGCCGCGCGTACAGGCCGCCGCGCGCGATCAGCTCCTGGTGGGTTCCGAGGTCGACCAGCCGGCCGCCGTCGAGCACGGCGATCTGGTTCGCGTCGCGCACGCTCGCCACGCGGTGAGCGATCACGATCACGGTGCGATCGCGAAAGACCTCGCGGAGGCCGCGGCGGATGGCCTCCTCGGTCTCGGCGTCCACGGCCGAGAGCACGTCGTCGAGAATCAGGATGCTCGGCCGCAGGGCGAGCGCGCGCGCGAGCGCCGCCCGCTGGCGCTGGCCCCCCGAGAGCATGATGCCCCGCTCGCCCACCAGGGTCTCGAAGCCGTGCGGGAGCTCCGCCACGTCCTTGGCGAGCTGCGCGCGCTCGGCCGCCGCGAGCACCTCGTCCGGCCGGGTGACCGGGATGCCGTACGCGATGTTGTCGGCGAGGCTCATCGAGAACAGGAAGGCGTCCTGCGGAACCATCGCGATGTGCGAGCGCAGCACGCGCAGCGGGATGCGGTTCACGTCGACGCCGTCCAGGAAGAGCGAGCCGTCGGGCACCTCGAGCAGCCGCGGCAGGAGCGCGGCGAGCGTCGTCTTCCCGGAGCCGATGGGGCCCACGACGCCGAGCACCGTCCCGGCCGGCACGCGGAGCGAGATGCGGTGCAGCGCCTCCTCGCGGCCGGCGGCGTAGCGGAACGACAGTTCGCGGAACTCGATCTCGCCGCGCAGGTGCTCGACGGGCAGCGCGTCTCCGCGGTCCGCGATGGTCGGCTCGGTGGCGAGCACCTCGTCGAGGCGCTGCATGGCGGTGCGGCCGCGCTGCACGAGGCCGAAGACCCAGCCCAGGATGAAGGTGGGGAACGTGAGCTCGTAGATGAACATCGTGAACGAGAAGAAGACGGCCTTGGTGGTGCGCCCGGTGTCGATCAGGTGGCCGCCTACCAGGAACACGATCCAGGTGGCGACGGCCGGCAGCAGCATGGTGATGGCCGGCATCGCGCCGTTCACCCAGGCGAGGCGGAGCTGCGCGCCGAAGAGGCGCTCGTTCGCGGCGTCGAAGCGCGCGGTCGACGCCGGCTCCATCGCGTACGACTTCACCACCGCGATCCCGGCGATCGTCTCCTGCAGCTGGTTCGAGAGCGCCCCCAGCCCCTCGAGCACCTCGAGGTTCGAGCGGTGCATGGCGCGTCCGAACGAGCGCGCGACCCAGACGAACGCGGGATACGGGAGCAGCACGAGCGCGGCGAGCAGCGGATTCAGCGAGAACATCGCCGCGATGACGAAGGCGTACAGGACCGGCGTCTGGAGCACGGAGAGGACACCCGGTCCGAGCAGCATGCGCACCGAGCCGAGATCGTTGACGCAACGGCTCATGATGTCGCCGGTGCGCCAGCGCTGGAAGAAGGACTGGGGAAGTCGCTGCAGATGCGCGAAGAGATCGTTGCGGATCTCGTACTCGATCTCCCGCGCCGCGTTGAAGATCACCGTGCGCGAGAAGTAGCGGAGCGCGCCGCGCACGCCGGTGGCGACCGCGATCCAGGCGCAGCGCCGCAGCACCTCGGCGGACGGAAGCCCCTGCTCGACCGCGCCGATCGCCCAGCCGACCAGCATCGGGACCGAGGCGAAGGACGCGGCGTAGCCGAGCGTGAGCGCACCGCCGACGGCGTAGCGCCTCCGGTTGCGGCGCAGGTAGCCGACCAGCCGGCCGAAGGCGCGGCGCTCGTCGTAGCCGGCCTCGGGAATCGCCGCAGCCGTCATCGCGCGTACCACGCGGCCAGCCGCTCGCGGTCCACCCCGAGCCGCCACGCCGCCAGCGCGAGCGCGTTGCGCCACCAGGTGCGGGCCACGCCGCCGCGCTGGTAGCGGCGCGCCGATGAGGTGACCGGGAGCGCCAGCATGGCGAGCCGCCCGCGGCGGCGCAGCGCCCGCACCAGATCGACGTCCTCGAGGATCGGCACGGGCGGGACGCCGCCCACCGCCTCGAGCGCATCGCGCCGGACGAAGAGCGCCTGATCTCCGTACGGGAGGCCGAAGAGCGCCACGCGGAGGCGCGCGCCCCATTCGATGATGCGCAACGCGAACGAGCGCCGGTCGAAGCGCAGCGCGAACGCACCGCCCGCGACGCGCGGATCCGCGAGCGCGCTCTGCACGGCGGTCGACCAGCCCGCCGGCAGGAGCGTGTCAGCGTGCAGGAAGAGCACGACGTCGGCGCCGCTCGCGCGCCAGCCCGCCTCGAGCTGCCGCGCGCGGCCGCGGGGCGCGGCCAGCACGCGGGCACCGGCTGCGCGAGCGCGCTCGGCCGTTCGATCGCGGCTGCCCCCGTCGACGACGATCACTTCCTTCGGATCCAAGGCCACCTCGGCGACGGGGTCTGACGACGACCCGCCCCGCGGCGCCTCGCGCGCGCGAGACGAGACGCAAGATCCCCGGGCGCTGGCGATGGCGGCCTCGATCGCGTCTTCCTCGTCGACGGCCGGGATCACCACGGCGATCCGCACCGGCGCACGATAGCTTGACTCGCCCGCCGACGCTGGCTTGACTGGGAGCCGCAGGCTCCCCTATCCATCCCGCGTGTCTCCCCCGAAATCTCCCGATCGCCCCGATCCCGCCGAGCCCGCCGGCGCGACGAGCGCTCCGACCTACGCCCACGCGGGTGTCGACCTGGACCACGACGAGGGCTTCGTCTCCGAGATCGCCCAGATCGCGCGCACGACGTTCCGGCCCGAGCTGTTGTCGGGAGTCGGCGGCTTCGCCGGACTCTTCAAGACGCCGGATCGCTACCGCGACCCGATCCTAGTCGCGAGCGCGGACGGCGTCGGCACCAAGCTGAAGCTCGCGGCCCAGCTCGGCCGCTACGACACGGTGGGCATCGACTGCGTCGCGATGGTCGTGAACGACCTGGTGGTGCAGGGCGCCGAGCCGGTCGTGTTCCTCGACTACCTGGCGATGGGCCGCCTCGACAAGAAGGTCGCTGCGGAGGCCCTGCGCGGCGTCGCCGAAGGGTGCCGCCGCGCCGGCTGCGCGCTGCTCGGCGGAGAGACCGCCACGATGCCGGGCGTCTACCAGGAGGGCGACATCGAGCTGGTGGGCTTCGGCGTCGGCGTGGTCGAGCGCGATCGGGTGGTCGACGGGTCGTCGATCAGCGAGGGCGACGTGCTCGTCGGGCTCGGAGCGAACGGGCTGCACAGCAACGGCTTCGCGCTGGTGCGGCGCATCCTCGAGCAGGGGCTGCGCGGCGGGCGCATCGACCTGCTCGCCGACAACGACCAGCTGAACGGCTCGCTCGCGAGCGCGCTGCTCGCGCCCACGCGCATCTACGTGAAGCCGATCCTGAACCTGGTCCGCGACTTCGCGGTCAAGGGCATCGTCCACATCACGGGCGGGGGCTTCGCGGGCAACGTCCCGCGCGTGTTGCCCAAGGGCGTGTGCGCGCGCATCGATCTCGGCGCGTGGCCGCGGCCGGCCATCTTCGAGTGGCTGCAGCGCAGCGCCGAGATCCCCGACGCCGAGCTGCTGCGCGTCTTCAACTGCGGCATCGGCATGATCGCGATCGTCCCGCCCGAGCAGGTCGACGACGTGATCGAGCGCCTGCAGGGGCTCGGGGAGCGCGCCTACCCGATGGGCGCCGTCGAGCGCCGCAAGCCGGAGGACCCGCCGATTCGCTTCGTGCGGGTGCGGCGCTCGGCCTGATGCGCAGCGTCGAGATCTCGGGCCCGCGGACGCGGGTGCGCGCGCGGCGTTGGGACGTGGTGGTGCTCGGCAGCGCCCTGCCCGGGCTGATCGCCGCCGTGCGCCTGGCGATGCGCCGGCTGCGGGTCCTGCTGGTCGAGGAGGAGGCGGCGGCGCGCCTTCCGATCGGGGTGCGCGAGCCGTTCTTCGTGACGGGCGCGTCGGGCGGCGTGCTCGATGCCGTGCTGCGAGCGCTCGCGCTCCCGCTGATCGATCGGCGGCGGCTGCATCCGCGCCCGCTCGCCTACCAGGTCGTGCTTCCCGGGGCGCGGGTCGATCTCGGCGTGCCCGCGCTCGCGAGCGAGGAGCTCGTTGCGTGGGGCCTCGCGAAGCCCGAGAAGGCGCGCGCCCTCGTGCGCGAGCTGGCGGAGGCCGCCGCCGCCGAGCGGGACGCCCTGCTCGACGCCGCGATCGTTCGCACCTCGCGGCTTCCCGGCCTCCCGCGCGCCGCGTCGGCGCCGCGACTGCCGCGCCACGCGCGCGGACTCCCCGACGAGGTCAGCCACCCGTCGCCCGAGCTCGCCCCGCTCTTCGAGGCCCAGGTGCGGGCACTGGTCCAGGTCGCGAACCACGCGCCCCCGCCCGAGGCGCGCGCCCGACTGCTCGGCGGCGCGCTCGAGGGAGGAACCTCTTTCGAGTCGGCCGAGGAGTCCCTGCTCGGCCTGCTGCGCCGGCGCTTCCAGGCGCTGCACGGCGAGATCCGCGTGCTGCCCGGCCGCTTCGAGCTGGTGTCGGTCGGCGAGCTCGCGGGCGTGGCGCCCGCACAGAGCGACGACGTCTGGTTCGGGCGAGCGCTCGTGCTGAACACGCCACTCGGCCCGCTGTCGGAGTGGCTCTCCGAGCGAGGGGCATCCGGACGCGCGGCCGCTGCGCCGCCCTCGGCGCCGGACTTCCTTCCGGCCGCGGGTCCCCTGCGCCGGGTCGGCTGGGTGGCGCTCGAGATCGACGCCGACGCGCTGCCCGAAGGAATGGCGCGCCGCGTCCTTCGCGTCGGCAATCCGGCGCGGCCGCTCGAAGGCGCGAACCTGCTCCGCATCGCGCTCTTCCCGGAGCACCAGGGGCGCGAGGTCCTCGCCATCGCCAGCTTCCTCCTGCCCAGCGCGGAGGTCGAGCAGGATCTCGAGCTCGAGCACGAGGTCGTCGAGTCCGTGCTCGAGCTGATGCCCTTCGCCCGCGGGCGTGTGCGGCGGCGCGCGCCGTGCCCGCGGCCGCGCTGGGACGACGACCTCGCGCTCGAGGACCCGACGCCCGGCAGCGGCTGGCCCGGCGACGTGGAGCTGCGCCTGCTCTCGCGCCCTCCCGTCTACCGGCTCGCGCGCGAGCAGGTGGGCGTGCTGGGAGCCGAGGGCGATTGCCTGTTGGGCTGGCGGGCCGGCGAAGCCATCCTCGCCGAGCTCGGCTGACGCACCGGACGGCCCGGGGAGGGCGCGACGTGCGCATGAACCGATCGCCGCTCCTGCGCCTGGTCGGGTACGTGCGGCCCTATCTCGCGATCCTGCTGCTCGGCTTCGCCTTCTCGGGCGTCTACGCCGGCGCGCGCATGACCCGAACCTATCTGGTAAAGCCGCTGGTCGACGAGGTGCTGCCTGCCGCCACGCGCAGCCGCGAGCCCGTGAGCCTCGCCTGGCCCGGCCTCGGCCGGGTCGTCCGCCAGGTGCTGCCGGTCCAGGCTGCGGGGGGGCTCGGGGGCGGCGCGCAAGCACCGACCATCGCCGACCGCTTCTGGGGCCTCCTGCTGGCGGGCGCGCTGGTGGTGATGGTGCTGCCGCTCGCCCACTTCGGCTCCGACTACCTCGGGGAGTGGGCCCTCGGCCGGGTGCTGCTCGACATCCAGCAGCAGATGGCGACCAAGTTCCTGGCGCTGCCGCTCGGCTTCCACCAGGAGCTGCGCCGCGGCGACGCACTGACGCGCACGCTGAACGACGGGCTTCGCGCGCACGGGGCTCTACGCATACTGGTGTCGGACGTGAGCGAAGCCGCGATCGCGATCGCGGCGAGCGTGATCACGCTGCTCGCCATCTCCTGGCAGCTCACGCTCTTGACGCTCGGCCTCGCGCCGGTGCTGGTGGTCGTGGTGGCGGGCTTCGGGCGGCGCATCCGCACCAACGCGCTGCGCCGCCAGGAGACGATGGGCGAGGTGATCCAGCGCCTCCTGCAGATCCTGTCGGGGATCAAGGTGATCAAGGCCTTCGGCGCCGAGGCGGCCGAGGAGAAGGCCTTCGGCCGCGAGAACCAGCGCCTGTTCCGCCGCAGCATGAAGGTCGTGAAGAACCGGGTGTGGTCGCGCTCGTCGGTGGAAGGCGTCTCCAACGTGGCGGGCATGCTCGTGCTCGGACTGGGCGCCGGGCTGGCCCTGCGCGGGAGCTGGGGCCTCACGGCCGGCTCGCTCACCGCCTTCATCACGGTGATGATCACCGCGCAGCGCACGACGCGCGACCTCACCAAGGCGTGGACGCAGCTGCAGGACGCCCTGCCCTCGGCGGAGCGCTACTTCGAGCTCCTGGACCGCCCGTCCGAGCGCTCCGACCCGCCCGACGCGGTGCGCATCGACGGCCTGCGGCGAGGCATCCGCATCGACAAGGTGGGCTTCTCGTACGGCCGCGAGCCCGTGCTGCGGGACGTCTCGCTCGACGTCCGTGCCGGCGAGGTCGTCGCGCTGGTCGGGCGAACTGGCGTCGGCAAGACCACGCTCGCCGATCTGCTGCTCCGCTTCTACGAGCCCGATTCCGGCTCGATCGAGATCGACGGCGTCGATCTGCGGCACATCGCCCGCGACTCGCTCCTCGCGCAGGTGGCCGTGGTGACCCAGGAGCCGTTCCTCTTCGCCGGCTCGATCCGCGACAACATCCGCTACGGGCGCCCGCGCGCGAGCGACGCGGAGATCGAGGCGGCCGCGCGCGCCGCGCACGTCGACGAGTTCGTGAACGCGCTCCCCGACGGCTACGACACCGAGGTGGGCGAGTCGGGCGCGCGGCTCTCCGGCGGCCAGCGCCAGCGGGTCACCATCGCGCGCGCGCTGCTCAAGAACCCGGCGCTCCTGATCTTCGACGAGGCGACCAGCTCGCTCGACGCCAAGAGCGAGCGGCTGGTGCAGGACGCCATCGACAAGCTCCTCACCGACCGGACGGTGATCGTGATCGCCCACCGGCTCTCGACGATCCGGCACGCGGACAAGATCGTCGTGCTCGAGAACGGGACCGTCTCGCAGCTCGGGACGCACGACGAGCTGCTCGCTACGCCGGGGCTCTACCGCGAGCTGATCGGCCTGCAGGGCGAACGGCGCGCGCGGCCTCCCGAGCCCTAGCTGATGAACTTCGCTCGCCTCCGGCTCGCTGCGCGTCGGCCGACTCTCGAGTCGGCCTCCTAGCCGAGCGCGCTCGCGTAGAGCGCGGCGACCTCCTCTGCGAGCCGCGCGGGCGCGAAGCACGCCTCGGCGCGGCGGCGGGCGGCGGCACCCATCAACCGACGCTCCTCGGCGTTGGACAGCAGGCGCTGCCACGCCGCCGCCAGCGCCTCGGGCGTCTCGGCGGCCACGAGCCCCGTCTCACCGTCGGCGACGATCTCGGGCAGCGCGCCGCGCCGCGTGGTCACCGCCGGGATCCCGCACGCCGCGGCCTCGAGCAGCGCGCGGCAGCTCGGGTCCGAGCCGGGGACGAGGAGCGTGAAGACGTCGATCGCGCGCAGCACGTCGCCGTAGTCGTCGCTCCGGTAGCCGGCGAACACGACCCGGTCGGCGATGCCGAGCCGCTCGGCCGGCCGCTCCGCCAGCTCCGCGCGCCGCGTGCCGCGCCCGATCACGAGCAGGCGCGCGGCGGGATCGCGCTCGAACAACCGGGCGGCCGCCTCGAGCAGGAGGTCGAAGCGGCGGTGCGGCTGTACCCGCGCCGCGATCCCGACCACGCGGTGGCCGGCCTCCAGCCCGAGTCCGCGGCGCACCGCCGGATCCGGCGGGCCCGCGCGAAAGCGCGCGACGTCGACCGCGCCGAAGTGGCCGGCGATCGCGCGCCCGCCGCGCAGCGCAGCGTAGCGGAGCGCAGACGCGGGGGACGGACACAGGACGGCGTCGGCGCCCGGCCCGAAGAGCCAGCGATTCCACGGCCGCGGTGCGATCGGGTCGGCGCTCGCGACGCTGCGCACCAGGCGGGGGCTCCGCGGCCTCCGCGCGCCGGCCGCGCGCAGCGCGAGCACGTGGTCGCGCGTGTGCCAGCAGTGGACGACGTCGACGCCGCGTGAGGCCACGTGCGCGCGCAGTCGGGCCGCGTCGGCCCGATCGCGCAGCCAGCGCGCGCCGCGCCCGCGCGAGAGCGCGAGCGCAGGCGGCAGTCCGGCGGCGCGCGCCTCGCCTGCGAGCGAGCGAGCGGCGCCCGGCGGCGCCTCGGGGCAGGCGAGCTCGACCTCGATGCCGCGCTCGCGCAGCGCCAGCGCGAGCTGCAGCATCGGCTCGGCCGGGCCCGTCCACTTCCAGTCGCCGGTGAGCTGCAGGACGCGCAGCCCGCGCTCCCTCATCGTCCGCGCGTCTTCTCCCGCAGCTTCACGTGCTTGGCGAAGACGTAGAAGGCCGAGGTCGCCGCGATCACGAAGCCCGGCCAGCCGTCGCGGAAGCCCTGCTTCCAGAGCCAGCACTCGAGGAACTTCGCGGGCGGATGCGCGAGCGCGCGCGCCAGCGAGAAGCGCCGGCCCGACTCCGCCCACTCCGCGGCGACCACGTCGGAGAAGCGCTGCGCGGTGCGCAGGTGGTCGGCGAAGTCGCCGTAGGTCAGGTGGACGAGCTCCGCGTCGAGGCGCGCCACCGGCCCCTCGGCGGCCACGCGATCGTGCGGGCCGCGGGCGAGGAAGCGCCCCCGGCCGCGCCGGAACAGGCGCAGCTTCCAGTCCGGGTACCAGCCGCCGTGATCGATCCAGCGGTCGAGATAGAAGGCGTGGCGCCGCACCTCGAAGCCCGCCAGCGCGGGGTCCGAGGCGATCGCCGCGCGCGCCGCATCGCGCAGCGCCGGGGTGCAGCGCTCGTCGGCGTCGAGGTTCAGCACCCAGTCGCCGGTGGCCTGCGCCAGCGCGAAGTTCTTCTGGTCGGCGATGCCCGTCCAGGCCCGCTCCAACACGCGGGTCGCGTGCTTGCGCGCCAGCTCGACCGTGCGGTCGCTGCTGCCCGAGTCGACCACGACGATCTCGTCACACCACGCGACGCTCTCGAGGCACTCCGCGATGTGCCGCTCCTCGTCCTGGCAGATCACCAGGGCGGACACCGAGGGCCGGCTCACCCGCGGACCCGCTCGACCGAGTGCACGCCGCGCACCTTGCCGATCTCCTTCATCACCGCGTTCAGCGAGCGCAGGTCGGCGACCCACAGGTCGAACTCGTGCACGGCGGTCTGGTCGTCGGTGGTGCTGATCTGGGCGGCGCCGATGTTGACCCCGGCGCTCGAGATCGACTTGGTGATGCGCGCCAGCACGCCGGGCTGATCGACGGAGACGATGCGCACGCGGATCTGGCGCGGGATCGTCGACTTCGGCTCCCACGCGACCGCAATGCAGCGGTCGCGGTCGAGCGCGAAGGTGTGCGGGCACTCGCGCACGTGCACGGTGACGCCGCGCCCGCGCGTGACGAAGCCGATCACGTCGTCGCCGGGGAGCGGGCTGCAGCAGCCGGCGAACCGCACCATCACGTCCGGCAGCCCGTCGACGCGGATCCCGGCGCTGGGCTCGGCGCGCTGCCGCCGGAACAGGCTGAGGCGGCGCGGGGACGGAGCGGGCGCCGGGGGCGGGGCCGGCGCGTCCCCGCCGAGCTTCGCCACGAGCTGGCCGGCCGCGATGCGGCCGTAGCCGACCGCGGAGAACAGGTCGTCGGCGGCTCCGGATACCTCCTGCCGCGCGAGCTCGTCGATGCGGCCCGCCTCGAGGAGCCGCGGCAGCGAGAGACCGACGCGCCGCAGCTCCTTCTCGAGGATGTCGCGGCCCAGCTCGCGGCTCCTCGCCTGCTCCGCGACGCGCAGCGCGTGGCGGATGCGTTGGCGCGCCTTGCCCGAGACGACGAAGTCGAGCCAGTCCTTGCGCGGGAGCTGGGCGTCGCTGGTCACGATCTCGACGGTGTCGCCGTCGGTGAGAACGTGGCGCAGCGAGACCATGCGTCCGTTCACGCGCGCCCCCGCACAGCGCTCGCCGACCTTCGAGTGGATCGCGTAGGCGAAGTCGACCGGCGTGGCGCCGCGCGGCAGGTTGATCACGTCGCCGCGCGGCGTGAACACGAAGACCTCGTCCGGGAACAGGTCGACCTTCACCGTGTCGAGGAACTCGTGGGGGTCCGACAGCTCCTGCTGGCGCTCCACGAGCTGGCGCAGCCACGCGAACTTCTGGTCCTCGTCGGTCTGCCCGCTCCGCCCCTCCTTGTACTTCCAGTGCGCCGCGATGCCGAACTCGGCCTGGCGGTGCATCTCGCGCGTGCGGATCTGGATCTCCATCCGCTCGCCGTAGGGGCCGATCACGGCGGTGTGGAGGCTCTGGTAGCCATTCGGCTTCGCCAGCGCGACGTAGTCCTTGAAGCGCCCCGGCACCGGGCGCCAGGTGGCGTGCACGATGCCGAGCGCCGTGTAGACCGACTCGGCCGGGGCGTCGAGGACGATGCGGAACGCGATCGCATCGTAGATCTGATCGAGGGTGAGGCCCTGGGTCTCCATCTTGGCGTGCAGCGAGGCGAGCTCCTTCTCGCGCCCGGTCACCTCGGCGCGCAGCCCGGCCTCCTCGAGCTTGGCGGAGAGCACGCCGATCACCTCGTCGACGTAGCGCGCGCGCTCCTTGCGCCGCTCGGCGAGCTGTCGCTCGAGATCCTCCACGACCTGCGGGTGGAGCGTTCGGAAGGCGAGCGCCTGCAGCTCGCGCCGCATCCAGTCGATGCCGAGGCGGTGCGCGAGGGGCGCGTAGATCTCCATCGTCTCCTGGGCGATGCGGCGCCGCGCGTCCTCGTCCATGTGCTCGAGCGTCCGCATGTTGTGCAACCGGTCGGCCAGCTTGATCAGCAGGATGCGGATGTCCTTCGACATCGCGATCAGCATCTTGCGGAAGTTCTCGGCCTGGCGTTCGCGCGCCGAGGTGAACTCGATCTTGGCGATCTTGGTCAGGCCCTCGACGAGGAAGCCGACCTCGTCGCCGAACAGGCGGCGGATCTCCGAGAGAGTCGTCAGCGTGTCCTCGAGCGTGTCGTGGAGCAGGCCGGCGACGACGGTGGCCTGGTCGAGGCGCAGATCGGCCAGGACGCCGGCCACCTCGAGCGGATGGATCAGATAGGGCTCGCCCGAGAGCCGCTGCTGTCCCTCGTGCACCTTGGCCGCGAATACGTAGGCGCGCTGCAGAAGCGCGAGATCCGCGTCGGGATCGTTCTCGAGGACCTTGTCGGCGATGTCGTTGAAGCGGAGCATGGCGCGCGCCGGCCCGGGGGACTGGTCCCCTCAGAGTACCGGACTCCCCGCGGGTGCGCTCTATTCACCGCGGATGGGTGGTCTCCCGCAGATCCTCGGACGGGAGCCAGGCGCGCAGCGCCGGGTCGAGCCGCGCCCGCGCGTTGGCCAGCCCGAAGCGCGGGGCGTCGAAGGGCCGCCCGCCCTCGCGCGCGGCGACGACGACGGCGAGCACGTCGGCGACGGCCGCCTCGACCCGATCGTTGACGACGAAGGCGTCGAAGAGGGACGCGGCGCCGAACTCGCGCCGCGCGATCTCGAGCCGGCGCGCCACCTCCGCCGGGTCGTCCGTGTTGCGCCCGCGCAGCCGCTGCTCGAGCTCGCCGAGCGAGGGCGGCAGCAGGAAGACGAGCACCGCGTCGGGGCGCCGCTCGCGGACCTGGCGGGCGCCCTCGGTCTCGATCTCGAGCAGCACGTCACGGCCCTGCGCGAGCGGCTTCTCGATCGCCGCCCGCGAGGTGCCGTAGAGATGCCCGCTATAGCGGGCGTGCTCGAGGAACTCGCCCGCCTCGACCATGCGCAGGAACTCGGGCTCCGAGACGAAGTGGTAGTCGATGCCGTCGCGCTCGCTGCTCCGGCGCGGGCGCGTGGTGTGCGAGACCGAGAACGCGATGCCCGGATCGCGTTCGACGACCTGGCGGCAGACCGTGGTCTTCCCGGTTCCGGAGGGCGCGGCGATCACGAACGGCCGCCCGCGGTGCTCCTTCATGCCTCGGCGCCCGCGTCTTCGTGGAGGAGCCGCGCCGCCAGCGTCTCGGGGTTGATCGCCGAGAGCACCACGTGATCGCTGTCCATGATCAGGATCGAGCGGGTGCGGCGGCCTTCGGTGGCGTCCACCAGCTTCCCGCGCTCGGCCGCCTCCCGGCGCAGCCGGCGCATCGGGGACGCCGCCGGGGCGACGATCGCCACGATGCGCGTCCTCGCGACCAGATTGCCGTAGCCCACGTTGACGAGCCGCACGTGGGGCGCGGAGGCACCGAGCTCGGCGACCGTCGGGACCAGGGTCGGGCTACTCGACATTCTGGACCTGCTCGCGAACGCGCTCGAGCTCGGCCTTCAGATCCACGACCAGGTGCGCGATCGGCGCATCGGACGCCTTCGAGCCGATCGTGTTCACCTCGCGCGCCATCTCCTGGAGCAGGAAGTCGAGGCGGCGGCCTGCCTGCTGCCGGGCGCCCGCGGCGTCGAGCAGCGCGAGGAACTGCCTCGTGTGGCTGCGCAGCCGCACGAGCTCCTCCGTGACGTCGAGGCGATCGGCCGCCCACACGACCTCCTGGTGCAGACGCGCCTCGTCGAGACCTCCCACCTCGTCGCGGAGCTGCTCGGCGCGCTTGCGCAGGCGCTCGCGCACGCCGAGCTGCACCTCGGTCGAGCGCGCCTCGATCTCGTCGACCAGGGCCTCGACGCGAGCAAGCCGCTCGCGCAGCTCGCGGTCGAGGGCCGCGCCCTCGGCGGCGCGCATGGACTCGAGCGAGTCGACCGCGGCCGCGACTGCACCTTGCAGCGGCCCGCGCACCGCGTCGCCGGCCAGCTCGCGCTCGACCACGCGCGCCACGCCGGGGAGCCCGAGCAGGCCGCGCACGTCGAGCGCGCCCGGAACGCCGTGCCGCTCGCCGAGCTCGCGCGCGGCGCGCAGGTAGCGCTCGGCCGCCCCCAGGTCGAGCTCGACGCTCTCCGACGGGAGGCCGGCGGCGAGCGCGCGCACCGACGCGTCGACCTTGCCGCGCCCGAGCCGCTCCGCGATCCACGCGCGCACCTCGCCCTCGAACGCGGTGAGCCCGCGCGGCAGGCGGACGCGCGCGTCGAGGTGGCGATGATTCACGCTGCGGATCTCGACCTCGAAGCCGATCCCGTCGACCTCGAACGCAGCCTGCCCGTATCCCGTCATGCTGCGGATCACGGCGTGTGGGCCTCGGCCGCGGCGAGCGCCTCGGGCAGGTGCGCGAGCAGCTCCGCGGGGCTCGCGTTCGCCGTACCGACCTTGCCGACGACCACGCCGGCCGCCGCGTTGGCGATCACCGCGGCCTCGCGCAGCGAGCCGCCCGCGCGCAGTGCCAGGGTGAGCGCCGCGATCGCGGTGTCGCCCGCGCCCTGCACGTCGAAGACCTCGCGGCGCGGGGTCGGGACGTCGACGCCGGGGCCGTCGTCCTCGAAGAGCGTCATGCCCTCGGCGCCGCGCGTGACGACGACCGCGGCACCCGCGAGCCTCCGGCGCAGGCGCTGCGCGGCGCGAGCGAGGTCGGCAGGCCCCCGCAGCGGAATCCCCGACAGCGCCTCCGCCTCGCGCAGGTTCGGCTTCACCAGCGCCGCGCCCCGATAGGCGGCGAGGTCGGCCTTCGGGTCGACGGAGACGGGCACGCCCGCAGCCTCGAAGCGGCGCATCGCGGCGCGCAGCAGCCGCGGCGAGAGGAGGCCCTTGCCGTAGTCCTCGAGCACCACGCCGTCCGCCTGCGCGAGGCAGCGGTCGACGGCGCGCAGCAGCTCGCGCACGGCGCGCGGGGCGAGCGGCTCGGCGCTCTCGCGGTCGAAGCGCAGCATCTGCTGCGAGCGGGCGATCACCCGCGTCTTGCGCGTGGTCGGCCGGCCGGCGACGCGCACGACACCCGACGGATCGACCTCCAGCTCGGCGAGCAGTGCGAGCACGCGGTCGCCCGCGCGGTCGTCGCCGACCGCCGTGCAGAAGTCGCAGCGCGCGCCGAGCGCCAGGGCGTTGCGCACCACGTTGCCCGCGCCGCCGAGCACCGCCGACTCCCGCTGCACGTGCACGACCGGCACCGGCGCCTCGGGGCTCACGCGCTCGACCTCGCCCCACAGGTACTCGTCGAGCACCACGTCGCCGAGCACCAGGAGCCGCACCGACGAGAACCGCTCGACCAGCGCCGCCAGGCGGCGCAGCTCGAGCCGCGCAGACAGGAGCGGACGCACCCCCGCCATCAGCGCGCCAGCTCCCTGCCGGCGACGGCGACCGTCACGCGTGGCCCTCCGAAGCGGCGCGCACGCCCGCCAGGCCCCACGAGACCGGACAGCCGCGCGCGTGCCATGCCAGGATCGCGAGCCGCTGCGCCCAGCGCTCGCGCTCGCGCGCGGAGACGAGCGCCAGCGGCGCCAGCGCCACCAGCGCTGCGACGAGCCGGGCCAGGCGCAGCGCCACGACCGCCGCCGCCTGCCCTGCGCCGCGATTCTTGCGGAAGAAGTGGTAGAGCGAGCGGTGGTACTCGATCCGGGTGGCGAGCGGGACCTTCCGCTTGGTCCCGGCGCCGTGCACGTGCACGAGGCGAGCGTCGGGCAGATGGACCACCCGCCAGCCGGCGCGCGTCATGCGCAGCAGCCAGTCGGTCTCCTCGAGGAAGAAGAAGTAGTCCTCGGGAAGGGGGCCCACCGCGTCCAGCGCCGTGCGGCGCACGGCAATGCAGGCGCCGAGCACGGCCTCGACGTCGAGCGGGCCCGCGTGCGCCTGGCGCTTCGAGGGGAAGCGGCGCGGGAACAGCGTCTCGAGGAGCCCGCGCGGCACCGTCTCGGTCAGCAGGGTCGGGTAGGCGTGGATGCTGTTCTGCTTGCGGCCGTCGGGGTGCAGGAGCTGCGGGCCGACGGCGCCGACGTCCGGGGCTCCGTCGAGGAAGCGCACGCAGCGCTCGAGGGCGTCGCGCTGCACCTCGGTGTCGTTGTTCAGGAGCAGCAGGTGCCGCCCGCGTTTCGCCCGCGCCAGACCGGCGTTGTGGCCGGCCGCGAAGCCGACGTTGCGCGGCAGCGCCACCACCTCGGCCCACGGAAAGCGCTCCCTCACCGCCTGCGCGGTTCCATCGCTCGAGCCGTTGTCGACCAGGATCGTCTCGGTCTCGATCCGCTCCGCGTCGCGCCGCGACCGGACCTCGCGATCGATCGAGTCCAGGCACGCGAGCGCGAGCTCGCGGTCGTTCCAGGTGAGCACCACGATCGACAGGTCGACGTCGCTCACGCAGCGCCCCTCTCGGCCTCGCCCACGATCCGGAGCGCTCCCTCGCCGCGAAACGCCTCGCGATCGCCCCGGAGCGCCGGCCGCGCCGCCTCGATCACGGCGGCGGGCTCGAGCCGCCGCAGGCAGCGGTGGTCGATCGGGCACTCGCGGCGGTAGCACGGGCGGCAGGCGGCGTCGACGGCGAGCGCGCGCACGCGCTCCAGGTTCATGTTCGTCTTGGCGAGGCTGGTCGGGCCGAAGAGCACGACGGCGGGCACGCCGAAGGCGGCCGCAACGTGGCGCAATCCGGCGTCGTTGCAAACGACGACGCGCGCGCGGCGCACGAGCGCCTTGGTTGCCCCGAGGTCGAGCGCACCCGCGAGGTTGAGCGCGGAAGCCCGCATCGCCTCCGCCACCCTTCGCGCGACGGCGGCCTCGTCCGGCGCCGCGCTGATCGCGACGCGCACACCCTCTGCGGCGAACGCGTCGCCGACCTGCGCGAACGACTCCTCCGGCCAGCGCTTGGCACTGCCATAGGAGGCGCCCGGTGCGAGCACCGCGAGCGGCTCGCCGGCGCCGACCGCGTGGGCGGCGAGCGAGCTCTCGAGGCGCTCCTCCTCGGCGGCCGTGGTGAAGAGCTCGAGGTGCGTTCCGCGCGGCGAGCAGCCGAGCGCGGTCGTGAGCCCGAGCACGTGGCGCTCGCGTGCCACCAGCCCACGCGGCGGATCGACGGCGAGGTGGAGCAGGGCGCCGCGCCCCTGCGTGCGATAGCCGACCACGCTGCGCACCCCCGCGCAGCGCATCAGCAGGGCGGACGAGAACGAGTCGGGCAGGCAGAGACCGACGTCGAAGCGCCGGCTCCGCAGCGCGCGCGCCTCCGCGAGCAGCGCGCGCGGGCCCTGGCGATGCGAGGCGAGCGGCAGCACCGCGTCGAACCAGGGGGCGCCGGCGAGGAGCGGCGCGAGGGCCTCGCGCACGTGGAGCGCGAGCTCGGCGTCCGGATAGGCGGCGCGCAGCGCGCGGAATCCCGGCGAGGCCATGACGAGGTCGCCCGCCCAGTTGGGAGCGCGGACCAGGATGCGCTGCGCCGCCATTCGCCTCTCCCCGCGCCCGGGTACTACCACCCGCCCTCGCGCGCCGCCAGCAGCTCGCGTGCCGCGGCCACGACCGCCGCGGGCTCGACGCGGCGCATGCAGACGGCGGCCGCGCAGCCCCGGCGACAGGGGCTGCACGCGACCGGGACGCGCACCGTCCGCGACGGCGTCCCGGTGTAGGGCTCGTTCTCCACCGGGTCGGTCGGACCGAGGATCTGCACCGCGGGCGTGCCTACGAGCGAGGCGACGTGCAGCGGCCCGCTGTCGCCGCCGATGAAGAGGCGGGACGCCTCGCACAGGGCGGCCAGGTCGCCGAGCTCGGTCGTCGGCGGGGCGAGCTGGACGCCTTCGCCGGCGGTGCTCGCGATCGACTCCGCGAAGGCGCGCTCGGCGGGCGCCGGTCCGAAGGCGACGCGCACGGGCACGCCCAGCGCGGCGAGCGAGCGCGCGACCGCGGCGTAGCCCTCGGCGCTCCACCGCTTGTGCGGGGTGGCGCCGCTGCTGCCGGGATGGATCAGCACCGGCGCAAGGCCGGGCCCCAGCGCCTCGAGGACCCGCCGGCGCGCGTCGCCGTCGACGCGGAGCGGCGCGCTCCAGGGCGAGGCGCCGACGCCGAGGAAGCGCACCAGCGCGAGGTTGCGCGCGTAGCGAGACGTCCGCCGCGCGGCGACGCGCGCGCGCGCGTTGGCGAGCAGCCACGCGCCCTCGCGCCCGTGCGGAGGGGCGTACGCGGCGCGGCGCGGGGCGCCGCTGGCGCGGGCGAGCAGCGCGCTCTTCAGGATCGAGTGGAAATCGACGACGAGGTCGAAGCGCCGCCGGCGGAGTTCGCGGAGGAATGCCGCCAGCACGCGGACGAAGCGACGGAGGTGGAGACGCCGGAGCGCCGAGCGCAGCTCGTCGCGCGGGAAGACCAGGAGCTCGTCGATCCACGGCTGGCCCGCGACGGCACCGCGCGCACCGGGCTCGACGAGCCACGCGAGGTGCGCGCCCGGATGGCCGGCTCGGAGCGCCGACGCCGCCGGCAGCGTGCGCGCGACGTCGCCCAGCGCGCCGAGCCGCAGCACCAGGATGCGGTCGGCCTCGGGCAAACGTCCCATCGGGTTGGCGCAGAGGGGATCCACGTGCCTCGCGAACCAATTGGGCCGCCGGTAGGATACGCTGCCATGCCGCTTCCCCGCACCCTCGCGCGCTCGCTCGCGGTCGAGGTGGTGACGTACGCGGGGCTCGGCTGCGCGGCGTTCCTCGGCATCCTCACCGTCCAGAGCCTGGCCCAGCGCCTCGAGGACCTGGCGGCGGTCGGCCTCCTGTGGAGCGACACGCTCGGCGTGGTGCGCTGGCTGCTCCCGATGGTGGGAGCCTACGCCGTCCCGATGGGATTCCTGTTCGGCGTGCTCGCCGCCGCCGGGCGCATGTCGGCCGACTCCGAGGTGACGGCGATGCGGGCGTGCGGAATGGGCCTCGGCGCGCTGCTCGGGCCCGTGCTCGCCGTGGCGGCGGGCGTCTCGCTCCTGACGGGGCTCCTCATGAACCAGTACGAGCCGATGGCCCGGCGCGAGCTGCGCGCCCTGTTCCGCGCGGTCGCCTCGCGCGGCGCCATCCTCGAGCCCGGCGAGTTCAAGACCATCGGCGACCGCGTCATCTTCGTGCAGTCGCGCGACGTCGACAACCAGCTCGGCGGGGTCCTGATCTCGGATCGAACCAACCCCAAGCGACCGTTCCTGGTGTTCGCCGAGTCCGGCCGCTTCGTCTTCGATCCCGACCAGCTCGTGATCCGCCTCGAGCTCGACCACGGCGACGTCCACATCGAGACCCGCGGGTCGGGAAACCACCAGCGCATCGACTTCTCGCACTTCGACTACGCCATCGACGCCGGCCCGCTGCTCGATCGGACGCGCAACGTGCGGCCGCGCGAGATGGACCTGGCCGAGCTGTCCGCCTCGATCGAGCGGGCGGGGCGCGAGCCGCCGACCCCCGAGGCGCGCGACCCGAACGAGTACCGCACGCAGCTCCACCGCCGCATCGCCCTGCCCTTCGCACCGGTCCTGTTCGCCGCGCTCGGCGTCCCACTCGGCCTGCGCCGGCCGCGCGCCGCCCGCTCCTACGGAATCCTGGTGTGCACGGCGCTCGTGGTCGCGTACTACACGCTCCTCACGTTCTCGGAGTTCATGGGCACCAGCGGCGCGCTGCCGCCCGCGCTCGCGCTATGGATCCCCAACGTGACCTTCGGAGCCGCCGCACTGCCCCTGCTCTGGCGCGCGCAGCGCGGCGAGGCATGAGCACCGGGGACGAGCGATCATCACCCTCGCCCGGGAGCTCCCCGCCCTTGCCCGCCGGCCTCCCGCCGTTGCCCGCAGGATTCCCGCCGTTGCCCGCGGGCTTCGTCTGGGTGGCGCGCGGGCAGGACACGTTCGCCGCTGCGGACGGACCGCTCGCCGCGCCCCTGTACGAGCGGGGCCTGCTCGAGGCGTCCGGAGTGCGGCGCGCGCTCGCCGACGGCGCCGGCTCGCCCGGACGCGCGCGAACCGCTGCGGTGTCGCTCTCCGAGCCCGACGCGGCTCTACTCCTGCGCGGGCTGCGGCGCGGCGGTCTTCTCGGCCCGCTCCTCGGCGCCGCGCTGCTCGGACCGGCGCGCCCCTTCCGCGAGCTGGCCGCGACCGCCGCGCTGCGCGCGGCCGGCGCGCCGGTGCCGCGTCCGGCCGCGGCCGTCGCCTGGCGACACGGCCTGGTGTGGAACGCCGCCGTGGCCACCAGGCTGGAGGCCGGCGCCACCGACGCCGGCGCGTTCCTCGCCTCGAATCCGCCGGAGGCGAGCCTGCGCGCTGCGCTCGCCGCGGCGGGCCGGGCGGTCCGGCGATTCCACGACGCGGGCGGCTCGCACCGCGACCTCCACCTCGGCAACCTGCTGGTGCGGAGCGACCCGTGGGAGGCGCTGGTGATCGACCTCGACGGCGCGCGCGTGGGCCCGAGCCTCGACCCGATCGCGCGGATGGCGGAGCTGATGCGCCTCTACCGCTCTCTCCGCAAGCGCCAGATGCTCGAGCGGGTGGGCGAGCGTGGGTGCGCCGCCTTCTTCCGTGCCTACGTGGCCGGCGACCGCGCGCTTCGCCGCGCGCTGCTCGCCCGCCTGCGCATCGAGCGCCGCCGCGTCTCCCTGCACGCGCTCCACTACCCCCGGCCGGCGCGCTGATCACCGGAACCGCTTCGCGCGCAGGGCTCGATCGAGCCAGTCCACCAGGCCCTCGCGATCGTCGACCTCGAGCTCGACCTCGAGCACCCGCAGGTCGACCCCCGCGGCCCAGCTCGGGAGGATCTTCAACGCGTCCTTCTGCGTGGTGATCCAGCAGGGCGCCGCGGCGGCCAACCCGCGCAGGTCCCGCTCGCGGTAGACGTGATGGTCTGGAAAGCTGCGCTCGGCGACGACGTTCGCACCCAGCGCCGAGACGGTCCTGCGAAGCGATGCGGGCTGCGCGATGCCCGAGAGCAGCCCGACCGGGCGGCCGGCGATCGAGCCGGGCGGCAGCCCGGCGCCGCCGCGGAGCGGGCGCAGCTCGACCGGACGGCGGCGCGCGTGGAACCAGCGGGCGATCGGGGCGCTCCGCTCGATGCGTCCGGCATCGGACTCGGGCAGGGGCCCATCGATCACCCAGACCGCATCGGCGCGGCGCAGCGCGGAGAGACCCTCGCGCAGCGGTCCGCGCGGAAGGACCGCCCCGTTGCCGAGCCCCGAGCCGTCGAACGTGACGATCTCGACGTCGCGCGCCACGCGGTGGTGTTGGAAGCCGTCGTCGAGGACGAGCACGTCGACCCCGAACAGCGCGATCGCGCGGAGCCCCACCGCGGCCCGATCGCGGCCGACCAGCACCGGCACGCCCGGCGCCATCGCGGCGAGGAGCAGCGGCTCGTCGCCGGCCTCCGCCACGTTCGCCCGCACGAAGTCGCCGTCCGAGACGACCAGCGCGCGTGCGCGGCCGCTGCGGCCGTAGCCGCGGCTCGCCAGCGCGACCCGATGCCCCCGCTCGCGCAGCCGCGACGCGATCCAGGCCGCCGCGGGCGTCTTGCCCGAGCCGCCGGCGGCGAGCCCTCCCACGCTCACCACGCGAGCCGACAGCCGAGCCGGCGCCGAGAGCAGCCGGCCGCGGGCGCGGCGCGCCAGCCAGGCACCCGCTCCGTACGCGACCGAGATCGGCACGAGCGGCGCGAGCGCGAGCTGGCGCGCCAGGCTCGGATGACGCTCGTCGAAGAACGCCGGGCGCGAGAGCTCGATCAAGCCGCGGCCCCGTCGCGGGCGGAGAGGAGACCTTCGACCAGGAGCAGGCTGCGCACCGTGGCGCCTCGGTTCTTCTCGAGCTCGGCGCGCGCCGTCTCGCCGGCGGCGCGCGCGAGATCCGGCTCCGCGAGCCACTCGACGACGGCGCCGGCGAGCTCGGAGGCGTCGCCCACGCGGCGCGCACCGCCGCACGTCAGCAGCCGCTCCGCCGCGTCGCGCACGTTGTCGGTGTGGGGACCGAAGAGCGCCGCGCGGCCCGCGCGCGCGGGCTCGAGCACGTTGTGGCCGCCCACCGGAACGAGCGAGCCGCCCACGAAGGCGAAGCGGGCCTGGCCGATCACGGCGGGCAGCTCGCCGAGCGAGTCGAGGAGCAGCACCTCGCCCGGGGCGAGCGTTCGCGGCGCACCGGGTCGGGTGCGCCGGCGCAGGCGGCGGCCCCGGCGCAGGACGAGCCGCGACACCTCCTCGATCCGCTCCAGACGGCGCGGCGCGAGCACGAGCGGAGTCGCGAGGCCCGCAGCGTCGGCGGCCTCGAGCGCGTCGAGCGCCGCGCGCTCCTCGCCGGCGTGCGTGCTGGCGGCGACCCAGAAGGGCCCCGCCAGGAGCGGAGCGAGATCGGGCGCGAGCGTGGACGGCGCCGACGACGGCTCGAGCTTGAGATCCCCTGTGACGTGCACGCGCTCCGCCGGGAGGCCGAGCGTGCGGAAGCGCTCCGCGTCCACCTCGGTGCGCGCGCCGACCGCCGCGATGCGCGCGAACGTCCCCCGCACCAGCGGTCCGAGCCGGCGATAGCGGGCGAAGCTGCGGTCCGAGATGCGACCCGAGACGACCGCCACCGGGATCCGGTGCCGCTCCGAGGCCGCGATCCATCCCGGCCAGAGCTCCGTCTCGATCAGCACCAGCGCGCTCGGCGCGACGCGGCGCAGCGCCAGCTCGACGCACCACGGATGGTCGAGCGGCGCGAGCGTCAACGGGATCCCGGGCCGCGCCCGCGCGAGCACCGAGCGCCCGCTCGCCGTCGTGGTCGACGCGATCACCGGGCGCCCGCGCTCCAGCAGGGCATCGAGAAGGCCGGTGGCGGAGAGGATCTCGCCAACGCTCGCGCCGTGGACCCACACCGAGCCGTCACCACGTGGTGTCGAGAGGCCGAGCCGCTCGCCGATCCCCACCCGCCAGCCCGGGCGCAGCACGAGCCCGGTGCCGACGACGGGGGCCGCCGCCACGGCGAGCAGCGCCGAGGCGCCATGTCTAAGCCACGCCACCACCCAGCATCTCCTCGGCGATGGCCGCCGCGCGCACCGCTGCGCCGCCCGGTCCGAGGCGGCGCGCCACGTCCGCGAGCCTCGCGAGCTGGAGCTCGCGCGCGGGACCGGCGAGCAGACCGGCGAGCGCCGCGGCGATGCGCTCGGGCACGGCGGCTTCCTGCAGGAACTCGGGCACGATGGGGGCTCCGGCGATCAGGTTCGGCAGCGTCCAGGACGGTACGCGGATCATGGGGCGGATCGCGAGCGCCGTCAGGGGGTGGGCGCGACCGCACGCCACCAGCGGGCAGCCGAGGAGCGCCGCCTCGAGCGTGGCGGTCCCCGGCTTGACGACGGCGACGTCGGCCGCCCGCAGGAGCTCGTGCGTGCGCCCCGCGACGACCTGGACGCGGAGGCCGCCGGCCTCCGCCTCCGCCAGCGCCGGCGCGACCTCCTCCTCGCGCACCGTGGGCGCCAGGGCCAGGGCGAACGCGACCCCGGGCACCTGGGCCTGGAGCCGCCGCGCAACGTCGAGCTGCAGGGGCAGGCCACGCGCTACCTCGTTGTGACGGCTTCCGGGCAGCAGCGCCACCAGCCCGCGGCCGGCGTCGAGGCCGAGGAGCGCGCGCGCGCCGGCGCGATCGAGCCGGGCCGCGAGCGCGCCGACCCGGTCGACCAGCGGATGGCCGACGAAGTCCACCCGGATGCCCGCCGAGGCGAAGAGGGGAACCTCGAAGGGAAAGATCACGGCGAGGCGGTCCACGCGGCGCGCGATCTTGCGCAGGCGACCCGTCCGCCACGCCCACACCTGCGGCGCGATGTAGTACAGGATGGGAACCCCGAGGCGGCGCAGGCGGCCGGCCAGCGGCAGGTTCAGCTCGGGCGAGTCGACCAGCACGACGAGCGCCGGGCGGCGGGCGCGCGCCGCCCGCAGGAGCCGCCGCCACGCGGCGAAGACCCGCGGGAGCGTGCCGACCACCTCGACCAGGCCCCCGATCGCGAGCTCGCGCTGCGCCACCAGGAGATCGACGCCGGCGCGCTTCATCGCCTCCCCGCCGAGGCCGAAGCACACCGCGTCGGGCACCCGCGCCCGCAGGGCGGCCACCAGCTCGGCAGCGTGCGCGTCGCCGGAGGCGTCGCCGGCCGCCAGCAGGACCTCGGTCATCGGAGCGCTTCGGGAGGAGGCAGCGACTCGACGACGCGGAGCGCGGTGCGCAGCGCGCGCAGACCCGCCGCCGCGCTGTCCTCGGGATCCCTGCGCGCGCGCAGCGCGGCGACGAAGCTCCGAAGCTGCGCGGCCAGCGCATCGCCCGGATCGAAGCGGATCGGCTCGACGTCGATGCGCGGAGCGCCCTCGCCGTCCAGCCGGCGGCGCAGGATCACGGCCGACTGCGCCAGGAAGTCGACCGAGAAGTAGCCGTCGGCCTGGAAGAAGCGCATCTTGCGCAGCGGCGTCGGCGAGACGCGGCTGGCGGTGATGTTGGCGACGCAGCCACCCGGGAAGCGCAGCCGGGCGTTCGCGATGTCGACCTCGCTCGAGATCACCGGCACCCCGATGCCCTCGACCGACTCGGGCTCCTCGCCGATCAGCCGCTGCACGATGTCGATGTCGTGGATCATCAGGTCGCGCACGATGTCCACGTCGGTGGCGCGCCCGGGGAACGGCCCCATGCGGTGCGCCTCGACGAAGCGCGGACGCCGGATCGCGGGCGCCATCGCGCGCAGCGCCGCGTTGTGCCACTCGAGATGGCCGACCGCGAGCACGCGGCCGCCCGCGCGCGCCGCCGCCAGAAGCGCATCCGCCTCGGCGAGGGTCGCAGCGATCGGCTTCTCGACCAGCACGTCGAGGCCGGCCCCGAGCAGCGCGCCCACCACGTCGTGGTGCGCGCGGGTCGGCACGGCGACGACGGCGGCGTCCGCGTCCGCCAGGAGCTCGCGGAAGTCGGCCGTCGCCCGCGCGCCGCTCTCGCGGCCGACCGACTCGGCGCGCTCGCGGTCGATGTCGGCCACCCCCGCGAGCACCACCTCGTTCCCACCGCGCGCGTGCTCGGCGATCGCCCGCGCGTGGAGCCGGCCCATGTGCCCGACGCCCACCACCGCGATGCGGAGCGGCTTCATCGGCCGGCCGGATCGGCCACGCCGAGCAGGCAGATGCCGGCGGCGTCGGCTCGCCGCACCAGCGTCTCGCGCTCGAGCACCAGCGTGCGACCGGCCTCCACCGCGAGCAGCACCACGCCGGACGACTCGAGCGCGTCGACGGTCGCCGGCCCGATGGTCGGGAAGTCGAGGCGCGGGTCCTGATCCGGCTTCCAGACCTTGACGGCGCAGGCAGCCCCGCGGCCCAGGGCGCCGCCGCGCCGGATCGCCGCGTCGGTGCCCTCGATCGCCTCCACCGCCAGCACGGTGCGCTCGCGCACCACCACCGTCTGACCGATGTCGAGCCGCCCGATGGCCTTGGCGAGCGGCCAGGCGAAGCGGACGTCCTCGAGCTGCGCGGCGTTCGGCCGGGTCGCGCCCAGGGGACCTTCGGGGGCGAGCAGGTGCGGGGCGAACTCCGCCTGCGATGCGAGACGAAGACCGGCCGACTCGAGCGCACCTCCGAGCGCGCGCAGGATCGCGTCGTCGCCGCGCGCGCGCAGCTCGCCGAGCAGCGCCGCCGCCCGCGCGTCGACCCGCACCAGGCCGGAGCCGGAGAAGAGGTGCTCCTTCGGCACGAGGCCGGCCAGCACGACGTCCACCGCGCCTTCGGCCGCCAGACGCTCGAGCAGCGCGGAGAGCTCGCCCACGTAGAGCCAGTGGAGCGCGTCGACCTCGTCCGCAAGGGCCGGGTCGGCGAAGCCGCGCAGGGCGGCGGCCGCAACGCGGCGCCCGGCGCGCCGGGCGCCGCGCGCGATCTCGAACGGCAGCGACCCCTCGCCCGCGACGAGCCCGAGGGTGGCGGCGCCGGCCGCGGCCACCGTCAGCGGCAGACGCCGCGCTTCGAGTCCACCAGGAAGCGCAGCAGGCGGCCGACCTCGGGCGAGTCGGCGAGCTCGTCGCGCGCGCGGGCGAGCGCGTGCTCGAAGCGGAGCTTGGAGGTGAAGAGCAGGTGGAAGGCGTGCTTCAGCGCCCGCACGGCGGGCTCGGGGAGGTCGCGCCGCCGCAGCCCGACCGTGTTCAGGCCGGCGATGCGGGCGCGGTCGCCGGCCACCAACGCGAACGGCGGCGCGTCGAGCGAGAGCATCGAGTTGGCCGCCGTCATCACCGACTCTCCGACCCGCGCGAACTGGTGCACGCCGGTGTAGGCACCGAGCACCGCCCAGTCCTCCACCACCACGTGGCCCGCGAGCCCGCAGAAGCTCGCGACGATCACGTGCGAGCCGATCTGGCAGTCGTGCGCGATGTGGGCGCCGTTCATGATCAGGTTGTCGTCGCCGATGCGCGTGCAGCCCCCGCCCCGCGAGGTTCCGACGTGCAGCGTGACGCCCTCCCGGATCACGTTGTCGGCGCCGATCTCGAGGCGCGTGCGCTCGCCGGAGAAGGCCCGGTCCTGCGGCTCGCCGCCGAGGGCGGCGAAGGGGAAGATGCGGGTGCGCGCGCCCACGCGCGTCGCGCCGCCGAGGCTCGCGTGGTTGGCCACCACCACACCCGGGCCGAGCTCGACCCCGGGCCCGATCCAGGAGAAGGCGCCCACCTCGACGTCGTCGGCCAGCTTGGCGGCCGGATCGACGACGGCGGTGGGATGAACGCGCGCCACGGGCGGCTAGCCCTTCTTGTTGAACTTCTGGATCACCTGATCGGTGATGTCGAGGGATTCCTTGCTGTAGATCAGGCCGTTGGCGCCGCGCTCGAGGATCAGCGAGTAGCCCCCGGTCTTGCCGATGTCCTGGACGATCTCCAGCAGCTTCGACCGGAGCGGTCCCACCAGCCGCTCGTAGTCGACCTTGAACTGGCCCTCGAGCTCGGCCTTCTTGTTGCGCACCTGGTTCTCGAGCTCGATCAGGTCGAGCTGCTTCTGGTAGAGCGCCTCCTCGGAGAGCACGAAGCGCTTGCTCTGCAGCTCGTCGGAGAGCGCCTTGCCCTTCTCGAGCATCGGCTTGAGCTGGGACTCCGCGTCGCGCTGCTTGCGCGACAGCTCCTCGCGCGCCTTCTTGCCCTGGTCGGTGGCGTTGATGGCCTGGTCGAGGTCGACCACGCCGATCTTGAGCTCGTCCGCCGAAGCCCCTGCGCAGAACGCGACGAGCCCTGCGATCAGGAGGAACCGGCTGACCTTCGATGCGCGCATGCTACCCCCACGGCGGCGCGGCGCGCCGCCGCCCCCGCCCCTCGTTCGATCGTTTCCTCAAAGCGTGGAACCGCCCACCGAGAATTCGAAGTCGATCGACTTCTCGACCGACAGCTTGTTCACCGGGAAGCCGACGAACACCTCGAGCGGCCCGAACGGCGAGAACCAGAGCGCCCCGAAGCCGGTCCCGACGCGGTACTCGCTGATGTTGAACAGGAAGTCGTCCTCGGCGAAGGCGTTGCCGGTGTCGACGAAGAGGATGCCGACCAGGCCGAGCTGCTCGGAGATCGGGAAGCGGTACTCGGCCGAGAGCGAAATGAACTGGTTGCCGCCGATGACGTCCGTTTCCTTCAGATCGTTGAACTGGCTGATCTTGTGGTCGTTGAGCGAGTTGCACTTTCCGCTGCCGTTGCCCTGGGTCAGGTTGGCGAAGTTGATGCCGTTGATGGTGCTGTTCAGGCACTGGCCCTCGGCGGTCATTCCGGTCGGGCTGAAGATGCCGCCCTTCTTCGACCCGCCGGGACCTCGGATCGACTCGTACAGGATCGAGCGCCGAGGCCCGACGGTGCGGGCCTTGAAGCCGCGCAGCTGGTACGGACCGAGCCCGCCCAGGTAGTAACGCTCGGTGAGCGGCAGGTCCAAGTTGGTGTCGATCTTGTTGAGCGGGCAGCCCTCCGAGCTCAGGCACTCGTTGATCTTGGAGATGTCCCAGTCCGAGATGCTGTTGAAGGGAAGCACGTAGCCCATGCGCGCCGAGAAGACCAGCGAGGAGTGGTCGCCGAGCGGGAACCACTTCGGCAGCTTGCTGTAGATGGCACCCTTGCCCTCGAAGCGGAGGAACTTCGAGAAGCCGCCGAGGCCCGCGCCGTCGACGCTGCCGGCCAGCTCGTAGCCCTTGGTGGGCATCACGCGGTCGTTGCGCGTGTCGGTGCGGAACGAGAGGCCGACCAGGCTCGTCGTCGTGTCGCCCTGGAAGAAGTCCCGGAAGATCAGCGACGCCGCCTTCACGTCCGAGTTCGCGTCGATGCTGCGCACCGTGAAGCCGTAGCGTGCGAAGAGGCGGGTCTGGTTGGATTCGTCGAGCGAGCGGCCGAGCGTGACGTCGAATCCCGTGTCGGTCTCGTCGAAGTCGTTGTAGGCCAGCGTGTTGCGGAAGGCCGTCAGCGCCAGGCTGAAGTCGCTGTCGAAGAGCCGGCGGTTCGCCACGGAGGCGTAGAACTGCTGGGTCTGGGTGCCGACGTTGGCCGACACCCGCACGGCGTAGCCGAGCCCGAAGAGGTTGCTCTGGTTGACGCTCGCAGAGCCCACGATGCCGTTCTGCGTCGAGTAGCCAGCGCCGAACGAGAGCGAGCCGGTCGACTTCTCGACCACGTTGACGCCGAGGTCGAGCTGGTCGGGCTGATCGGTGCGCTGGGGCTCGAAGTTCACCTCCTCGAAGTAGCCGAGGCCTTCGAGGCGGCTCTTCGAGAGCTGGATCGCGCGCGCCGAGTAGAGCTCGCCCTCGACGAGCTGCATCTCGCGGCGGATCACGCGGTCGACCGTGCGCGTGTTGCCCGCGATCGAGATCTGGCGCACGAAGTAGAGCGGCCCCTTCTGCACGTCGAAGGTGACGTCGACGATCTTGGTGGCGTCGTCGACCTTGGTGACCGGGCTCACCGACGCGAAGTAGTAGCCGCGGTCGGTGTAGCGGCGGGTCAGCCCGTCGACGTCCTGCGTGAGGTGCGAGCGGTTGAACCACTCGTCCTTCGACAGCGCCAGCTCCGGGCGCACCTTGTCCATCTCCACGCTCGGATCGCCGGAGACGTCGAGCTTGCCCACCTTGAAGCGATCGCCCTCGTGGACGTTCACGGTCACGATCAGCGAGTTGCCCTCGGTGGTTACCACCGGCTCGTCGAGCTCGACGCGCAGGTAGCCGTCGTCGGTGTACTTCTTCTCGACGGTCTGCATGTCCTGCATGAACACGGGCTCGGCGTACGTGCCGGACTTGTCGAGGTAGTGCGTGGCGTACGACCAGAAGTGCCACTCCTTGGTCTTCAGGCCCTTGCGCAGCTCGGCGGAGGTGAAGTGCTCGTTGCCCTCGAAGCGGATCTCGGTGAGGCGGAGCTTCTTGCCCTCCTTGACCTCGAAGTGCACCGCCACCGCGTCGTTCGGCAGGTTGTCCACCTCGTACGACACCGACGCCTGGTAGTAGCCCTCGGCCCGGTACAGCGCCTCGATGCGGTCCCGGTTCTCGTAGAGCAGCGGGAGGTCGAGCGTGGCTCCGGTGGTGAGCGTGAGCTGGTCGCGGATCCGGTTCGACTCGATCTTGTCGTTGCCGGCGATGGTGATCTGGCGGACGACGGGGTTCTCCTGGATGTCGAAGGTGAGGATGCGGCCCTGCGGAGTGTCCTCGGCGCTCACCTTCACGTTGGAGAAGAAGCCGAGCGCGTGGATCTGCCGCACGTCCTCGGCCACCTGCGCCGCGTTGTAGCGGTCGCCGGGCTTGGTGGCGATGCGGGCGCGGATCGCGTCCGCCTCGATGCGCTTGTTGCCGGTGATGCGGATCTCGGCGACCCGCTCGCCCGGCGTGGGGGGCTCCGCCACGCCGAGGATCTTCGAGGATGGCACCACCCGGAACGTCACAACCACGCCGTCGGGCCCGCGTTCGGTCTGGGCGGTGGCGCTCGCGACGCCGGGCCGCGCGCGCAGCCGGTCGATGTCGGCGCGCAGCGCGTCGCCGTCGTAGGGGCGGCCGGGGCGGGTGCGGAGCTCGTTGCGGATCTGGTCGGCGTCCTGCCCGGGCGCCTCGATGCGAACCTCGACCACCCGCCCCGACACCACGGACTGACCCGAGACCATCTCGATCACGCGGTCGGCAAGCTCGTCCACGCGATCGCGCAGCTCGTCGTCGCCGTTGGCCGTGAACACCATCGTGCGCGAGGGAATGCGCTCGCCCGCAGGCGTCACGCGCACGTCGAGGCTGTAGCTCCCCGCGAGCTCGGTCAGGCTGCCGGCGACCACCCACTCGGCGCCGACCTGCGCCGCGAGCTTGCGCAGGAGCTCGTCGCTGCGCTCTCCGGCGACGTGCTCGACGAGCGCCTCGCGCACCACGACCTTGTCGACCACCTTGACCTTGCCGCTGCCCTCGAGCCGCGCGGTCAGCTTGTCGAGCAGCGAGCTCTCGAGCGGCTCGAGCGACCGCTCGCTGTGGACCTGGAACGGGAGCACGGCGACCAGCACCTTGATGGGCTCGTCGGCGGCTCGCGCGGGCCGCGGCGCGAGCGCGAGCCCGGCGATCAGTGCGAGCACGGCAATCGTCGCGACACCGCTGCCGGTACGCGGTCGGGCGGGGGGCCGGTGGGCGCGCAAGCTCTTCCTCCGATCGAGCCGGGCGGACAGGAGGGGAGGGTCGGCGCATTCTAGTTGCCGACGCCGCGCGAGGCAAGTGGGATCGGCCTTGGATTTCGCAGTCTCGACGGGCGCTTATCGGGACTTCCACGCGTCCGTGGCGGACCCCGCCGAGAGCAGGCCGTCGCGCAGCACCACGGTCCGCCCGAGGCGCTCGGCGAGGCGCTCGTTGTGGGTCACCACCACGAGCGCCATCCCGCGCGAGCGGTTCATCTCGAGCAGGAGATCCCCGATTCGATCGCCGGTGGCGGGATCGAGGTTCCCAGTGGGCTCGTCGGCCAGCACGAGCTGCGGGTCGAGCACCAGCGCCCGCGCCACGGCCACGCGCTGGCGCTCGCCGCCCGAGAGCTTCCCGACGCGGTGGTCGAGCCGCTCGGCGAGGCCGACCTCGCCGAGGATCCGGGCGGCGCGCTCGCGCATCTCGCCGAAGCCGAGCCCGCGCACCAGCCCCGGCATCATGACGTTCTCGAGGGCGCTGAACTCCGGCAGCAGGTGGTGGAACTGGAAGACGAAGCCGAGCGCGTGGTTGCGGAAGCGCGCCAGCTCCTCGGGCGCCTTGGCGAAGACGTCCTCGCCGCGGAAGCGCACCGAGCCGGCGGTCGGGTGATCCAGCGTCCCGAGCAGGTGCAGGAAGGTCGACTTGCCCACGCCGGACTCGCCGACGATCGCGACGCGGTCGGCCTCCGCCAGCTCGAAGTCGACCCCCGAGAGCACCTCGATCTCGCCCTCGCCGGTGGCGAAGCGCTTCACCAGGCCGGAGACCTCGATCAGCGCGTCACTCATATCGGAGCGCCTCGACCGGATCGAGCCGCGCCCCCTGCCGACTGGGAATGAGCGTCCCGCCCAGCGCCAGCGACATGGCGATCGCGATGACCACGGCGATCTGCACGAAGTCGAGCTCGGCCGGGAGCTGCGAGATGCCCTGGTAGACCGAGGCCGGCAGGGCGTCGATCCCGGTGACCGCCTCCACCTGCTTCTGGATCCAGTCGAGGCGGGTGGTGACCGCGACCCCCGCAACCACGCCGATCGCCGTGCCCACCAGCCCGATCAGCGCGCCCTCGATCGCGAAGATGCGCTCGATCAGGACGTCGCGCGCCCCCATCGCCTTCAGGATCGCGATGTCGCCCGACTTCTCCATGATCATCATCACCAGCGTGACCACGATCGCGAAGGCGGCCACCACCATGATCATGGTGAGCAGGACGAACATCATCACCCGCTCGGTCTTGAGCGCCTGGAAGAAGGCGGGGAAGAACTCCTTCCAGTCGCGCGTGAAGAACGGGAAGCCGAGCTGCTTCTGCACCTCGGCGCCGATCTGCGCCGACCGGTAGAAGTCGCTGGTGCGCACCTCGATGCCGTCGACGACGTCGCCGCTGCGCCGGAAATCCTGTGCGGCCGGGAGGCTCACGTAGGTGAAGATCTCCTCGTACTGGAACAGGCTCGAGCGGAAGATCGCGGCCACCTTGAAGCGCGAGAGCCGCGGGGCGGGGCCGAGGGGAGTCGGCGGGCCGCCGAACGGCGACACCACCAGCATCGTGTCCCCGACGTGCAGCCCGAGCGAGGCGGCGAGCTGGTCGCCGATCGCGATGCCCGGATCCACCCGCTCGTGCTTGCCCTCGGCGGCGGGCAGCAGGCCGTCGAGCGAGCCCTCGACGAGGTCGCGCCGGAGGTCCGTCACGTCGCCGATGCGGCGCGGGTCGATTCCCTGCACGCGCACGCCGACGATCTCGCCCCCGTCGCCGCGCACCATCCCCTCGGCCTGCACGTAGGGCGAGGCCGCCAGCACGCCCGGGGTGGCGGTCACGCGCTGCAGCACGCTCTCGTAGTCGCCGAACGGGCCGAGGCCGCTCTGCACCGTGAAGTGCGCGCGGTGGCCGATGATCTCGTCGCGCCAGGTGCGCTCGAAGCCGTTCATCACCGAGAGCACGGTGATGATCAGCCAGACCCCCGCCGCCACGCCCGCCACGCAGATCGACGTGATCACCGAGATGAAGGTCTGGCGCCGCTTGGCGACCAGGTAGCGCACCGCGATGAACCACTCGGCGCTGCCGCGCGCGTCGGCCAGGCCGGCGGCGCCGAGCGGCGCCAGGCCGAGCGCCACCAGCGCGAAGAGCACGCCGAGGAGCGCCCGCCCGGCGTTGGCGGCCGCCTCCCGCGCCGACAGACCGAGCCAACCGAGCGGCGGCACCGGCAGCACCAGCACCAGGCCCGCCGCGAACGCGGCGAGCGCGACCAGGCCGAGCGCGCGCGCCGACGCGAAGCGCAGCAGCAGCCGCACCACGACCATCGCGAAGGCGACGGGAAGCGCCGCTCCGGCGAGCGCGCCCGGAAGCGTGCGCAGGAGCTCGTGGCGGTCGGCGAGCGCGCCCGGAATGGCGACGTCGATGGCGACCAGCGCGGCCGCCAGCGTCCAGACGGCGCCCACCGCGAGCGCCGTGCGAAGCCGGCTCGCCTGCCGCGCGAAGCGCTCCAGCACGACCAGCGCCGCGCCCACGAACATCGCCGTGAGGGCGGCCAGCGCCGCCGCGATCAGCACGATGAAGGCGAGCGCGAGCGAGCCACCCGCGGCGCCCGCCGCGGCCCACACCGGGGCCGCCACCTGCCAGAGATGGGCGATCGTGTCGCTCAATCTAGGGTTCCTCGGGCCGCATGTACGGGAAGAGCAGCGCCTCCCGGATGTGCGCCGCGTCGGTCAGCAGCATCACCAGGCGATCGATGCCGACCCCGAGCCCGCCGGTCGGCGGCATGCCGTGCTCGAGGGCGACGAGGAAGTCCTCGTCGAGCGGCTGCGCCTCCGCGTCGCCCGCCGCGTGGAGCTTGCGCTGCTCCTCGAAGCGCAGGCGCTGGACCTCGGGATCGTTGAGCTCGCTGAACGCATTCGCGAGCTCGATCCCGGCGACGAACAGCTCGAAGCGCTCCACCAGCCGCGGATCGTCCGCCGAGCCCTTGGCGAGCGGCGACAGCTCGACCGGGTAGTCGATCAGGAAGGTCGGCTGCACCAGCTTCGGCTCGACGTGCTCGCTGAAGAGCTCGTCGACGAGCCGGCTCCAGCTCGGCGCGTCGCCCGGGTCGTGCCCGGCGCGGCGCACCGCCTCGCGCAGCGATTCGAGGTCCCGCGCGGCGAGCACGTCGACTCCGGTCGCCTCGCGGATGGCGTCGGTCATGCGCAGGCGCGGCCACGAGCCGGCGAACTCGATCGTCTGGCCGCGGTAGACGACGGCGGTGCCCCCGGTCACCTCGCGCGCCACCTGCTGGAACATGGCCTGGACCAGATCCATCATGTCGCGATAGTCCGCGTAGGCCTGGTAGCACTCGAGCATGCTGAACTCGGGATTGTGCTTGCGCGAGACGCCCTCGTTCCGGAAGTCGCGCCCGATCTCGTAGACGCGATCGAGCCCGCCGATCACCAGCCGCTTCAGGTAGAGCTCGTCGGAGATGCGCAGGAATACGTCCTGGCCGTAGACCTCGTAGCGAGTCGTGAACGGGCGCGCCGAGGCTCCGCCGTACAACGGCTGCAGCACCGGCGTCTCGACCTCGAGGAAGCCGCGGGTGTCGAGGAAGGAGCGGACCGCGCGGATCGTCTGCGAGCGCCGGACCGCGGCGCGGCGCACCTCCTCGTTGACGAGCAGATCGAGGTAGCGCTGCCGGAAGCGCGTCTCGACGTCCTGGAGGCCGTGCCACTTCTCGGGCAGCGGGCGCAGCGCCTTGGCGAGCAGGTCGACCCGCCGCGCTCCGACGGTGAGCTCGTGGGTTCGGGTGCGCCAGAGCGGCCCCTCGACGCGGACGAAGTCGCCGACGTCGAGCGCGCGCACGCGCTCGAACGCCTCGTCCCCGAGCTCGGACTGGCGCGCGCTTGCCTGGAGCTCGGCGCCGTCCTCGCGCAGCGTGAGGAACAGCAGCTTGCCGAAGGAGCGGATCGACATCACGCGGCCGGCCACGGCGGCCGTCGTCGGCGACGCCGCCAGCGCCTCCGCGTCCTGCGCGTCGAAGCGCTCGCGCACGGCGGTGATGCGCACGACCGGCTCGACCCGCGCCGGGAATGCGTCGCCGCCCGCCTCGCGGAGAGCGCGCAGCCGCTCGGCCCGCGCGCGGCGCTCCTGCTCGCTCACGCCCGTCCCCCCGCGGACGCGGCGCGCTGCAGCAGCGCGGCGCGGATGAAGCGATCGATGTCGCCGTCCAGCACCCCCTGCGCGTTGCCGGCCTCGACCTCGGTGCGGTGGTCCTTCACCCGCTGCGACGGGTGCAGCGTGTAGGAGCGGATCTGGCTGCCGAAGGCGTTGTCCTTCTTCTCGCCGCCGAGCGCCGCCATGCGCTCCTGCTGCTCGAGACGCGCGCGCTCGTAGAGCCGCGCGCGCAGCACCTTCATCGCCGACGAGCGGTTCTTGTGCTGCGAGCGCTCGTTCTGGCACTGCACCACGATCCCCGTCGGGAGGTGGGTGATCCGCACCGCGGACTCCGTCTTGTTCACGTGCTGGCCGCCCTTGCCGCCGGCGCGGAAGGTATCGACGCGCAGGTCCTTCTCGTCGATCTCGACCTCGATCGAGTCGTCGATCTCGGGGAACACCGCGACGCTCGCGAAGGCCGTGTGGCGCCGGTGCTGCGAGTCGAAGGGCGAGATGCGAACGAGCCGGTGGACGCCCTCCTCGGGCTTCAGGTTCCCGTAGGCGTAATCGCCCGACATCAGCACGGTGACGCTGCGGAGGCCGGCCTCGTCGCCCTCCTGGCGGTCGAGCTCCTCGACGCGCACGGCGTGCGCCTCGGCCCAGCGCAGGTACATGCGGAGCAGCATCTCGGCCCAGTCGCACGCGTCGGTGCCGCCAGCGCCCGCGTTGATCGACACGATGGCGTTGGCGCGGTCGTGCTCGCCGCCGAGCAGGAGCCGCAGCTCCGCGGCGTCGAGACCCGCGAGCGCCGCGTCGAGCCGCTCTGCCGCCTCGCGCAGCGTCGGTGCGTCGCCGGCCTCCTCGGCGAGCTCGAGCAACACCCCGGCGTCGTCGAGGTGACGCGCCACGGCGTCGAGCTCACCGAGCTGGCGCTCGACGCCGCCCTTCTCGCGCAGGATGCGCTCGGCGCGCTCGCGATCCTCCCAGAGATCGGGCGCCGCGCTCTCCGCCGCCAGCTCCGCGAGCCGCGCCGTGAGGCCGGGGACGTCAAAGACGCCCCCGGATCTCGCCGAGCCGGGCGCGCAGCGCGCGCAGTCGCTCGGCCAGCTCGGCCGCCAGCAGCTCGGGCTCGTGGGCTCGCTCGCTCATGCTCTCTCCCGTCGCGGGCGCCGCAGCGCCGCCACCGCCAGCCCCACCCAGCACGCCGCGGCGAAGACATCGCCATGGCGCGCGTAGAACGAACCCCCCGCCGGCGGCGGGCGCAGCGGCAGCTCGCCCACCAGAACGTCCCGCTCGAAGAGGCGCGTCTGTGCTCGGACCCGGCCGCGGTCGTCGATCAGGGCGGACACTCCCGTGTTGGCGGCACGCGCCGTCCAGACGCGATTCTCCGCCGAGCGCAGCGCCGTGATCGCGAGGAACTGGTACGGGGCTCCGGTGCGCCCGTACCAGGCGTCGTTGGTGATCGCGAGGAGCGCCTCTGCCCCGCCATCCACGAAGCGCCGCACCAGGTTCGGGAACAGGAGTTCATAGCAGATCGGCACGCCGGCGGTCAGCGCGTGGGGCGGGCCCGGCAGGGGGATCGCGAGCGCGCGCGGCGCACCGCCCGGGTGGACATCGGAGTCGGAGGCGCCGCGGGCCACCGCCTGGATGACGTGACCGAGCAGACCGCGGAGGGGCACGTACTCGCCGAACGGGACGAGGTGCGTCTTGTCGTAGCGCTCGGGTACGTCGCGGCCGCCGTCGATCGCGAAGGCGCTGTCGAAGTAGCGGGGTCCGGGCTCGCCCGGTTTCCAGTCGAGCCCGACGGCGCCCGCGACCAGTGTGGTCCGCGTCTCGCGTGCCAGCGCGGCCAGCCGGTCGGTCAGCTCGGGGCTCGCGTCCGGCGAGCCCGGGATCGCCGTCTCCGGCCACACCACCAGCTCGGCTCCCTCGGACGCGGCGCGCCGGGTGAGATCCTCGTAGATCGCGAGCGTGCGCTGCGCCCACTCCGGGCTCCACTTCACATCCTGCCCGATGTTGCCCTGCAGCAGCGCCACGCGGACCTGCGCGCCCGGGTCTTCCGGCTCGCGGGCGGCATCGAGTGCACCCGCGGCGAGCAGCATCCCGAGCGCAGCCAGCGCGGCGAGCGCACGCCGCGAGCGCCCCAGCGCGAGCTCCGCGAGGGCGGCGCCGCCGAGCGCCGTGGCGAACGAGAGCCCCCACACTCCCGTGTAGGGCGCCAGGCCCATCAGCGCGGGGTTCCGATGCTGCGCGTAGCCGAGCACCGCCCACGGGAATCCAGTCAGAGCGAAGGACTTGGCGTGGTCGAGGGCGGTCCAGAGCGCGCCCGAGACGAACGGATTCGGCAGCGCCCCGCGCCCCAGCCAGGCGGCGCCCGCGCCGAACGCGGCGCTGAAGGCGGCCGGATAGACCGCGAGGCCCACGGCGGCGAGCACGCCGACCAGCGGGGGCGCGTGCCCGTAGTACACGGTCACCACGTAGATCCAGTGGAAGATCGCCGCGTGCGCGGCGAGCCCGGCCGCGAAGGCTGCGCGCGCGGCGGCACCAGGCGTCATCCCGCGCAGCGCGACCAGGAGGCACGCCGGAGCGAGCCACGCGGTGGCGACGCCGAGGTCCAGCACCCGGCCGCCCAGCGGGTGCGGAAACGCCAGGAAGGTCGCCGCCGCGTATCCGGCGAGCAGCGCGAGCCGCGCGCCGCGGCTCACGCGCGCAGCACCCGCCACAGCCGGCGCTCCTCGGCGCGCATCGCGCGCGCCTCCTCCCGCTCTACGTGGTCGTGCCCGAGCAGGTGGAGCACCCCGTGGATCAGCAGGCGCAGCAGCTCGTCGTCGAGCCCGCGGCGCTGCCGGCGCGCCTGACGCGACGCGGTGTCGACCGAGATCACCACGTCGCCGAGCAGGGAGCCGCGGTGGGCGGCGTGAGGTCCCTCGAGCAGCGAGTAGGAGAGCACGTCGGTCGGGCCGCGCATGCCCCGGTCGCGTTGGTTCAGCGCCGCGATCTCGGGATCGTCGACGAGCGCCAGCGAGAGCTCCGCGTCGGGTCGCCCGACCGCGCGGAGAAGGCTCCGCGCGCGGCGGCGCAGGAGCACCCGATCGAACGCGGAGGCAACGACCCCTCTCGGGGGGCCGCTCAGACGCACGCTCATGCGCCGTTCGTGGCCTTCTCGTACGCGCGGATGATGCTCTGCACCAGCGGATGGCGCACCACGTCCGCCTCGGTGAAGCGCATGAATCCGATCCCCTCGACGCCCTCCAGGATGCGGACCGCCTCGATCAGCCCGCTGGTCTTCTCCGGCGGCAGATCGATCTGCGTGGTGTCGCCGGTGACGACCGCCTTCGAGTCGAAGCCGAGCCGCGTCAACAGCATCTTCATCTGCTCGCTGGTGGTGTTCTGCGCCTCGTCGAGGATCACGAACGAGTCGTTGAGCGTGCGGCCGCGCATGAAGGCGAGCGGCGCCACCTCGATGGCGCCGCGCTCGATCAGCCGATCGGCCTTCTCGAAGGGCACCATGTCGTGGAGCGCGTCGTAGAGCGGGCGCAGGTAGGGGTTCACCTTCTCGGCCATCGTTCCCGGCAGGAACCCGAGCCGCTCGCCGGCCTCCACCGCCGGCCGCGTCAGGATCACCCGAGACACCTCGCGCCGGTTCAGCGCCGCCATCGCGCACGCCATCGCCAGATAGGTCTTCCCGGTTCCGGCCGGGCCGACCGCGAACACCAGATCGTGTTGGCGGATCTCCTCGATGTAGCGGCGCTGCGACAGGTTCTTCGCCACCACGCGGCGCCGCGAGCCCACCGAGGCCAGCACGTCCTCGTATACGTCGGCCAGCTCGACGTCGGGACGGCCCGCGGCGATGCGCGCGGCCGAGGTCACGTCGCCGGCATCGACGGCGCGCCCTTCGCGGAGCCAGCCGTAGAGCTCCTCGAGCACCTTGCGCGCGGCCGCCACCGGCCCGGGCTCGCCCACCAGGCGCACCTCGTTGCCGCGGGCCCGCACGTCGACCCCGAGCTCGCGCTCGAGGATGCGCAGCGTGCGCTCGCCGTCCCCATACAGCTCGGCCGCTACGCGGTTGTCTTCGAAGACGAGAGTCTGGCGGGTACTCGCTTCGTGTGCGGCCAGGGAGATCTCCAGGTCGGCGGGTCGCCTCAGCGCTCCGGCGCGAGGACGATCGGACCGCGCTCGCCGTCGAGATAGTAGGCACCGGTGTCGCGCGACGTCAAACCGTCGCCGTCCTCGGACCAGGCCGGCACCTGGTCGAGCGCTGCGGGCCAGCGACCCGTCAGCAGGCGGCCGGCGACGAGCAGATGGCGGACGCGCGCGGTCGCGAAGCGCGCGCGCGCCTCGGCGAGCGGCTCGCTGCCGATCGGAAGGCCGGGCGCCCCGCTCGCGGTCCGGAGCGGGAGCCAGGCGACCACTGCGAGCACGGCGAGCAGCGCGAACGGGCCGACCTGCAGCGCCCAGCGCCGGACCCCGACCGGCGCGCCCGGCGCCGCGGCGGCCGCGCGCGACTCGCGCGTGCGGACCGGCTCGATCCAGCCGGCGCGCGCGAGGTCGACCAGGATGCGCATGCCGAGGAAGCTCCCGAGACGCGAAAGATCGATCACGCGGCGCGCGCTCGAGCGCCCGTCGATCAGGAGCAGCAGGCGCTCGGTGTCCGCAGGCCAGCGCGAGGCGCGGGCGGCCGGCGAGCGGCGGTAGTCCTCGATGCTGCCGCGCCGGCGGAAGATCGCGCCGTCGTCGGGGATCTCGCTCTCGAAGGCGCGCCACTCGTCCACCATGCGCAGGCCGTCCATCAGCACCTGCTCGGCGCCCAGCAGCGACTCGGTCGGCCGGTCGTGCACCACGGGCTGCGCGACGAAGCGGAACGAGCCGTCGTCCCAGCGCAGCAGATCGAAAAGCGTCTCGCGCGTCAGGAGGTCCTCGATCTCGACGCGCACCGCGGGGGGGACGCCCGCCTCCGAGAGCTTCACGGCCGACGGGTCGGGCGCGGTCGCGCGCTTGCGCTCGAGCTCCGCCAGGCGCTCGCGCGGCAGCGCGCCGCAGCGCACCAGCATCTCGCCGAGGGCGGCGTCCTCGTGCGTGCCGACCGGTGACGCCGACACGATGCAGCCGCCCTCGAAGCGGAGCTCCACCTCGGCGTCGGCGCCGCGCACCTGCAGCACGCCGGTCTTGCGCTGCTGCCCGATCAGCTGGAAGACCTCGCCGATCCCGAAGTCGCGCAGGTTTCCGTGCAGGGCGATCGCCATGGTCTCAGCGCCGACCTCCGACGCCGGCCGCGGCAGTGAGCGACACCTGCAGCGCGAGCAGGAGCAGCGCGGCGCAGCCGAAGGCGAGCGGCCCGGCGCCCCCGACGCTCGCCGGATCCGGCACTGCGCCGTGGCGTCCGAGGACTGCCGCGAGCGCGGCGGCGCCCGCGACGTTCGCCGCCAGCGCGAGCGCGGGCCGGCGCGGCGCGGGTCCTACCAGCCCGGGCAGCGCGCGCGCCGTCCACCGGCGCGCGCGCGCCGAGAGGTCGCCGGCGCTCGCGCGGGCCGAGTCCCAGGGGCCGCCGTGATGCGATTCGCGCCTCCTGCGCGTGCACGCCGCGCAGAGGTCGTGGCTGCCGCGCGGCGTCCCGCAGCGCGCACACAGGCGCGCCGAGCACTCCGCGCAGGCCGTCGACCGCTCGAAGCGCCCGGCCAGCCCGATCCCCAACGCCGCGGCCGCGACGAACGCCGCGACCGAGAGCACGGCGAAGCGACCGAGCGCGCCCGGCGCGAGCGGCGCGCGCAGCTCGGCCGCGATCGGCTCGCCGCCGCGCGCCAGTCGCTCGCGGACGATCTCGACGGGGAGCGGGAGCTCGGCGGTGAAGCCGGCGTTCGTGTCGGAGAGCCGGCGCGTCAGCTCGTCGACGACGTCGGTATCGATCGCCTGCGCGGCCGCGAGGGCCCGCTCGTGCTCGTCGACCTGGATGGCGCGGCCGTGCGCCTGCGAGAGGTTGAACCAGATCAGCGCGGACGGCTTCTCGGCAGTGGCGCGGCGGTAGAGCTCGATGGCGCCCGCAGAGTCGCCGAGGGCGAGGCGCACGTTGGCGGCGTTGTTGAGCGCGACGGGATCGGACGGCGAAGCGGCGATCAGCGCCGCATAGCGCGCGTCGGCCTGTGCCAGATCGCCGGCCCGACGCGCGCGCGCCGCGAGCGCCTGCGTCGCCAGGGTGTCGCTTGGCTCGGCGTGCTCGAGGCGCATCAGGTCGACCGGATCGAGGAAGCCGCTCTCGCTCGCCCAGGCGGCCTCCGCGACCGCGTCGGACCCGAGCGCCGCGAGCTGTCGTCCGGCGAGCTCGACGAGCGGGTGGATGGCGAGCACGACCAGCGCGGCCGCTGCGGCGAGCGCGCGCCGCTCGGCGCGGGTCGCGTAGATCGTGGCCAGCGCGAAGAGCCCGAGCGCGGCGCCGAGCACGCCCTGCCCGAGCGCGGCCGGCGCCAGCACCGCGGCCGTGATCAGCGCCCGTCGCGCCGGCTCGGACATCGACGGATCGATGCGATCCGCGAGGTCGTGGGCGGCGTGCGGGAGCGCGGCCAGCCCGCGCCCAGCGAGGTAGGCGAGCCCGGCCGACAACACGGCTGCGTAGAGGAGCAGCGAGGCGGTCGCCGTCAGCCAGAGGGAGCTCTCGAGGTGGCGCGAGAGCGCGCGGATCGCCTGGCAGGCCGCCTCGACCCCGCCCACCAGATCGGCCGACCCAAAGCGCGCGCGCGCGCGCGCCCAGTGGGCGGCGGGGAGGTCGGGGGCGAGCTCGACCGCGGCATCGGCACGCTCGAGCGGCGTCGCGTCGCCCGCGCCGAGCAGGACGGCGCGCGCGAGCGGCTCGAGATCGACCAGGCCGAGCTGGTCCGCCTCGTGGCGGGTGCGAGCGACGCGCTCCACCAGGCGCCGCGCCGGCGCGAACCACGCGCGCTCGAGCGAGTCGAGCTGGGGGGCGATCCGCGACGGGGCGCGGGACGCGTCGGCGCCAGCGGTGGGCGCGGGGGACGGGCCGGCGACGGCCTCCGCCGCGGGCGATGCGGCCGCGGGGCCGGGCCCCGTCTCGGCGCCCGCCGCGAGCACGACCCCCAGCGCAACGGCCAGGCCCCCCAGGCAGCCGAGGCACGTCCGACTCACACGATCCCCTCCACAGACGGACTCGTCCGGGAGGCGTATCGGCTGGTCGGAGGGGCGGGTTGAAGGAGTTGCGCCCCGGCTGCGCTGGCGCTGCCGGGGCCGCGCCCCTATGTTGGGCCCCCCTCGTAGGCCCCGGCTCCGGCCGTGGACGCAACCTCCGGGAGGCGAGGAGCCGCGTGGCCACCCACAAGTCCGCCGAGAAGCGAGCGCGCCAGGATGCCCGCCGCCGCGACCGCAACCGCGTGGTCAAGAGCCGCGCCAAGTCGACGGTGAAGGCGCTGCGCGCCGACCTCGACGCGGGCGCCGCAGGGCTCCGCGACAAGCTCCGCGAGACCGAGAGCATCCTGCGCAAGGCGGCGAGCCGCGGAGCCATCCCGAAGCGCCGCGCGAGCCGGCTCGTGTCTCGCCTCGCCAAGCGGGTCGCCAAGGCGAAGTCCTGAGCGACTAGGCCGCGAGGCCGATCACCAGCCTCTCGAGGGCGAGCTGCGCGTCGAGCCCCCCCTGCCCCTTCAGCGCCTCGTCGGTGTCGTGGATTGCGCGCAGGCACGCGAGCAGTCGCGCGAGCGCGTAGCGGCGCGCCTGCTCCTCGAGCTTCCGCCGCACGAAGGGCGGCGCTCCCACCGTGCCGCCGGCGCGCAGCCGCAGCAGCCGCCGGAAGTGTCCGGCCAGCGCACCGAGCACGACGGGCGGGGCGCCGCCGGACGCGAGCAGCTTCGCGAGATCCGCGAGCGCATCTGCCGCGCGTCCGTCTCCGATCGCGTCGGTGAGCTCCCACACCGGCTCGTCGGCGAGATCGGCGACCGCGCGGCTCACGTGGTCGAGCGCCACGGCTCGGCCCGGCCCCGCGAGCAGCGCGCTCTTCTCCAGCTCGCCGCGCAGGCGAAGCAGCTCGGGGCCGACCCGCTCGGCCAGGAGATCGGCGGCCGCGGGCTCGATCGCGATCCCGAGCCGCACGGCCTCGCGCCGCACGAAGTCGACGAGCGCTCGGCGCCCCTGCGGCGCCTCGCACTCCACCAGCGCGCCGGCCTCGACGAAGGCGCGCACCCACTTCTCGCGGCGGTCGAGGGCGCTCGACGTCACCACGAGCACGCTCCGCGCCTCCGCGCCCTGCGCGCGCACCACGTCGGGCAGCGCCTCCGCGAGCGCGCGGCCGCGCCCGCCGCCAGGCTCCCGCAGCCACACCAGGCGCCGCGCGCCGCCCACCGGCAGCGTGCCGACGGCGTCCCAGAGCGCGGACGGCGTCGCGCTGTCACCGTCCAGGCGATCGAAGTTGAAGTCGGCGGGCGCGTCGGCCAGGACTGCGCGCCGCAGCGCCTCGAGCGCCTCGTCGCGAAGCAGCGGCTCGGGCCCGATCACGGCGTAGGCGGGTCGCACCCGACCCGCTGCGAGCTCGCGCGTCAGATCCTCCGGCGTCACGGTGCGACCCGCTCCGGGGCCGGAGCCGGGGCAGGCGTGGGTGCCGGCGTCGGTGTGGCGGGTGCCGGCGCCACGGGCTCCGCCGGGGCGGCCCCCGGCGTGGTCGAGGGTGCCGGAGCGGGCACCGATGCGGCGGCAGGTGCCGCCGCCGCCGCGACGAGCTTCTCCCCGAGGGCGTCGTGCACGCGCCCCGCGATCACCACGGAGATGCGGCGCAGCGCCTCCTGGCGGTTCTTGCGCTGCACCTCGATGTCGGAGCTCGACAGATAGATCTCGGCGGCGGTGAGGATGCCGGGGCCGAAGCGAATCACGGTGCCGTTCGCCCGGCGCGCCGAGAGGTCGATGTTCATCACCACCTCGTACTCGAGCGCGAAGGCGACCGAGGAGAAGCTGCGGGCGCGCGTGGAGAGCGGGAACAGCGTGCCCGTGAGCACGATGTCCGCATGCTTCGGATCCTTGACGACCCGCACGTCGCCACGGCGCTGGAACTCGCGCAGGAGCGCGTCGTTCACGAGCGCCTCGGCGCCGGCCTCGTACGAGTGGTTGGTGATCGGCTGGATCGCGACGGTCCGCACGTCGCCGAGCGCGCCGTTGTAGCGCATCCAGTGGTAGCCGCTGCAGCCCGCGAGCGCGCAGGCGAGCAGCACCGCGATGGCGGGAGCCCCGGGCCGCATCGGGCGCACCTATAGCAAAGGGGATCGCCCCTGGACGCGGTCGGGCGCGGCGATCAGAGCCGGAAGCGGCGGATGTCCTCGCGCAGCGTCTCGGCCGCGCCGCGCAGCTCCCCGGTCGAGCTCGAGAGCTGGGTCGACGCCTCGTAGTTGGCCCGCGCGCCGCTCGAGACCCGCCCCATCGTCTGCGCGGACTGCTGGCACGCGGAGGCCTGGTCCTGCAGCGCCTGGTAGATGCGCTCCACCGCCTGCCGCACCACCTCGATCCCGGCGCGGATCTGGTTGCCGCCGCGCGCCTGCTCCTCGGTGGTGCGGTGCACCTGCTGCGCGACGTCGCGCATCGTCGTGGTGCCGCGCAGCACGACCTCCTGGCCCTCTTCCTGCTCGCGCGTCGCCGCCCGAAGCTGCTCGACGCCGTTGCGCACGCGCTCCATCAGGAGCTGGACGTGCGAGGCAGCCCGGCTCTGCTCCTGGACCGCCTGCACGATCTCCGCGATGCGCTGGCCGCTCTCGCGCGCCGAGCGCGTGATCGCCTCCAGCGACTCGCCGGCCTGCGCCGAGCGCTCGACGCCGACCCACACGCTCTCGCTGCCGCGCTCGATCGCCGAGATCGCTGCGGCGCTCTCCGCCTGCACCGAGCGGATCAGCCCGCCGATCTCCTTGGTGCTCGACATCACGCGGTCGGCGAGCTCCTTGATCTCGTCGGCCACCACCGAGAAGGCGCGCCCGTGCTCGCCGGCCTGCGCCGCGATGATCGCGGCGTTGAGCGCGAGCAGGTTGGTCTCGTCGGCGACGTCGTCGATCACGTCGACGATCGCCCCGATCTCCTGCGTGCGCTCGCCGAGGCCCCGGATCACGCGCTCGACCGTGTCGGTCGCGTCGCGGATCGCCTCCATGCCCGCGATCGTCTCCTGCACGCGCTCGCGGCCGCCCTCGGCGACCGCCACCACCTGCGCCGAGAGCCGCGCCGTCTCGGCCGCGTTGCTGTCGACCTCGCGCAGGGAGCCCGCCATCTCCTCGACCGACGACTGCGTCTCCACCGCGGCCTCGGAGAGCCCTTCGACGCTGCGCCCCATCTCGGCGACGCCGCGGATCATCTGCTCGATCGAGCTCCCGACCTCCTCGACCCGCGCCGAGAGCACGGAGGCGGTCTGGTTGAGCTCCTCACCGGCCGCGCCCATCTCGAGGATCGAGCTCGACGACTCCTCCACCGAGGCGGAGAGCTGCTGCGCCGAGCTCGTGATCCCGGCCACCTGCTCGCGGATCGCGTCGGTCGACTCGCGCGCCTGGCGGATCGCGCGCTCCTGGTCCGCGGCGGCCGAGGCCACGCCGGTTCCGACCCCCGCCATCTCGCCGGCCGACGACTCGACCCGATCCGCCGCGGCGGACACCCGCCCGACGGTCTCGCGCAGGGCCTGGCGCATGCGGTCGAAGGCGCGGCCGAGGTCGCCGAGCTCGTCCTCCGATTCGAACACCTCGCCGCGGGAGAGATCGCCGGACGCGATGCGGTCGGCCTCGGTGCGCAGCCCCGCGATGCCGCGCGCCAGGTCCTGGGCCACCAGCCAGGCCACGCCGAACGCCAGGCCCAGCGCGGCGGCGAGCAGCGCGATCAGCACCTTGGGAGTCGACTCGACGTCGGCGCCGAGCGCGCTGCGCGGCAGCGCCGCGACCAGTGCGCGCCCGCCCGGCTCGATCCGCCGCCACGCCAGGAACTGCCGCTCGTTCGCCAGCGCGCCGCGCGGCGACGTGTCGGCGGAGATGCGACCGCGCTCGCTCGCCGAGAGGAAGGCGTCGTCGCCGCCGAGCACCTGGCCGGTCGCGAGCTCGACGAGCTGCCAGCGGTGCACCGTGTCCGAGCTCTCGGTGGATCCGCCGAGACGCGAGAGGTTGCGATCCAGCCACTCGGCCTGCCGCTCGGCCACGAAGCGCTCGAGCGGCTGGCGCGCCTGGTCGTGGGCGACGAAGACCGCGAACACCACCGGCACGACCGCGGTCACCAGCACCGTGCCCTGCAGCTTCCAGACCAGCGGCAGCGGCGGGGCGGAGGCCGCGCGCGCGTCGGGATCCTCGATGCGGAGCGCGAGCGTGCGCCGCAGCGGCTCGAACTGGCGCTTGAACAGGAACGCGATCAGCAGGCTCGAGAGCGCGCCGCCCGAGACCGCGGCCGCGACCATGATGGAGACGTCGAGCCAGCCGAAGTCGGCGAAGAGGGCCTTCATCGATAGCGCCACCGCGAGCCCGCCGAGCGGCCACAGCGTGTAGCCGTTCAGGAGCGAGAGGCGGGGCACGTCGAGCACGGCGGCGAACGCGCTCCGCAGGTCCTCGGGCTCCGCCCGTCCCTCGCGCTCGAGGTCGAGCCAGCGGGCGGCGGGGCGGTAGGAGCGGTCCTGCAGGCGCTGCGAGACGGCGAGGAAGATCACGAACCAGAACGCGAGCACCTCGAAGAAGCCGACCCACTGGGCGTGCGTCAGGTCGAGCAGCACCCGCAGGTAGACCGCGACGGTGGCCACGCTCACGGCGCTCGCCGCCGTGGCGACGAGCATCATGCGCCGCTTCCACTGCCTTCCGCTGGTGCCGATCATCGGGTCCCTCCGCGCGGCACCGCGCTCACCCGAGCTTCAGCAGGCTCTTGGCGACCTGCAGCACGCGGTTCGCCTGGATCGGCTTGGTCAGGTACTCGTCGGCGCCGAGCGAGAGCGCGCGCTCGCGGTCCTCCTTGGCGCCCTCCGTCGTGATCACGATGATCGGCATCTCCTTCAGGCTCTCCTCGCCGCGGATCAGGCTGATCAGCTTGAGCCCGTCCATCACGGGCATGTTGATGTCGATGAGGGCGAGGTCGAAGTGGTCGCTCGTCACCTTGCGCAGGCCGTCCATCCCGTCCGACGCCTCGACGATCTCCACGTCCTTCAGGCGCTTCAGCGCGAAGACCAGGAGCTGCCGCATGGTCGGGCTGTCCTCCGTGATCAGGATGCGATGTCGAGCCATGTCGCCCCCTCCCGCCCCCCGGCGGTCGCCTCTCACTTGGTGAGGAGATCGATGAACCCCTGGATCGTGTTGCGCTTGCGCTCCGACTGGGAGTAGAGCCGCGCCGCGAAGATCGCGGTCGCCGCGTGCCCCGCGAGCAGCGTGAAGAGCTCGTGGTCGAGGGCGGTGAAGCTCTCCTTCTGCTGGAGCAGCTTCTGGATCGCGATCGCGCCGATCGGCTGCTCCTGCACGCGCAGCGGGATCACGACGATCGGCCGATGCCGGTCGTCGGAGCGCAGGTCCTCGGCGCAGGCGGTCTCGCCGGTGTCCACCGCGCGGCCGACCGGGCCGACGCCGAGCTCGAAGACCGGGAACTCGCGCACGTCGCGTCCCTCCGCGGCGACGGCCGAGAGCGCGTGGGTCTTCTCGTCGAGCACGTAGATCGCGAACACCTCGGCGCCGATCAGGTTGATCACGATCTCGACGATGATCTGGAGCACCTCGGAGAGATCGAGGGTCGAGTGGAGCTGGTAGCTCGCGACGTAGAGGCTCGCGAGGTTGTTGTTCTCCTCCTCGATCTCGAGGTAGCGCTCCGCGAAGTGGCGATTCTCCGCCTCGACCGCGCGCAGACGCTCGAGCGCGTCCTCCTTCTCCCCCTCGAGGCTCTGGATGCGCGTCAGGAGCTCGCGCCGCAGCTTCTCCCACTGGCGGTCGTCGGAGGCGGCGAGCTGCGCGTCCTGATGCGCCGCGACCTCGCGCCGCAGCCGCTCGTTCTCGCGCAGCAGCTCGTGGGTGAACTCGGCGCCCTGCCGGAACAGGGCGAGCACCTCGTCGGCCCGCGCGAACAGCCCTTCCCTCTTGTCGCTCATGCCGGACCCTCTCGCTCGGGCCGGCCCCGGCTCGCGCCGACGCCGGACTCGATCACCGTCGGGATCTGCTGCAGAGGCAGCACGGCGTCCACCACACCGCTGCGGATCGCCTGCTGCGGCATGCCGAACACCACCGCGGTCTCTTCGGATTCGACCACCACCGTGCCCCCCGCCTGCTTCACCGCCACCACGCCGCGCCGGCCGTCGTCGCCCATGCCCGTCAGCACCACGCCGAGCAGGTCGGACCCGAAGTGCTTCGCGGCCGAGGTAAACATGCGGTCGACCGAGGGCGCGTACTTGTCGGCGGGGACGGCGTCGGCGAGGCGCACGAGGGTGCGTCCCGCGCTCCGCTCGAACTCGAGGTGGCGGCCGCCCGGCGCCACCAGCACCGTGCCCGGCAGCGCCTCGTCGCCGTCCTCTGCCTCGCGCGCCGCGAAGGGCGTCAAGCGGTCGATGCGCTCCGCGAATCCGCGCGTGAAGCCGGCCGGCATGTGCTGGCAGACCAGCACCGCCGCCGGCGGCGCCTTCACGAAGGCGCCGAGGACCTGCATCAGCGCGGCGGGGCCACCGGTCGAGCAGCCGATCGCCACGGCGCGGGGGGCGAAGGGCGGCGGCACCGCCGGTCGCTGCCGCACCGGCGGCGACGCGGCGAGCCGCTCGCGCACCTTCTCGATGCGGAGCTGGCGGATCGCGTGGACCTTGCGCAGCAGCTCCTGCTCGATCCCCTCGAGGTCGGGGCCGGCCCGCGGCGTGGGCTTCGCGATGAAGTCGACCGCACCGAAATCGAGGGCGCGGAACACGTCCTGGTCGCCGCTCTTGCCGCTGATCACGATGACCGGAGTCGGGCAGTGGCTCATCACCAGCCGCAGGAAGGTGAAGCCGTCCATGCGCGGCATCTCGAGGTCGAGCGTGATCAGGTCGGGCCGCAGCTCGAGCGCCTTGCGCAGCGCGTGCTCGCCGTCGGGCGCCGCCGCGATCACCTCCACCAGCGGCGAGCGCTCGAGCATGCGCGTGATGGTGCGGCGGCTGAAAGCCGAGTCGTCGATCACCAGCACGCGGATGCGGCGCTCCGAGCTCACGACGCCCCCCGCCGGTCGACCGCCAGGAGCGTCCGCTCCGCCGTCTCGTGCCAGGGGTCCGCCTCCGAGGGCTTCCGATACACCATGTCGTGCCGGAGATGGCGCAGCTCGAAATCGTTCGAGAGGTTGATCAGCGACTCCGAGTGACCCAGCAGCAGGTAGCCGCCGGGGCGCAGCTTCTCTTGGAAGGTCTGGACCACGCGCCGCTTGGTCTCGACGTCGAAGTAGATGATCACGTTGCGGCACAGGATCACGTCGAGCGAGCCGAGCAGCGAGGTACGCGTGTCGTCGAGCAGGTTCAGGTGCGCGAAGTTCACGTGCCGCTTGATCTCGTCGGAGATCCGGTAGAGGCCGTCCTTCTCGACGAAGTACTTCTGGCGCAGGACGGGATCGGTCTGGCGGAACGACGCGTCCCGGTAGAGGCCGCGGCGCGCCTTGTGCAGCGCCTGGCGCGAGATGTCGGAGGCATAGACGCGGAGGTCTCGTCCGGGCGCCAGCCCCGCCTCGAGGGCGAGCAGCACGATCGAGTAGGGCTCCTCGCCGCTCGCGCAGCCCGCGCACCAGATCGAGACCGGGCCGGTCGACGAGCCGCCGCGTCGGGCGAGGAGGCCCGGGATGATCTCCCCGATCAGGGCGGCGAGCTGAGCCCGCTCGCGCAGGAAGTAGGTCTCGTTGGTGGTGAGGTTGTCGATGGCCCAGGCGAGCTCGCCCTCGGCGGAGACGTCGCTGCGCAGCAGGTAGTGGTAGGCCGTGAAGCTGCGAAGGCCGAGCTCCGCGAGACGGCGGCCCAGCCGGCGCTCGAGTAGATAGCGCGACTCCGGACCGAAGTGCAGGCCGCAGTGCCCGCGCAGCAGCTCCGCGAGCATGCGGAACTCGGCGTCGGTCATCGCGGGCTCCTGCGATCGATCCTCGCCGGCCATCGCTGCCGCTACGCCTCCTCGAGCCGGCCGAGCGCACGCAGCAGCGTGTCGCGCACGAACTCGTCCTGCTCGAGCTCGAGCCGGCGCAGCGCCGCGGGCACCGCCGAGCGAACGCGCCGCTCGGCGAGCGAGTCGATGGCGGCGGCCCGCACGGCCCAGTGCGGGTGCGAGAGCAGCGGGATCAGCGCGCCGAGGTCGTCCTCGCGACCCGAGCCGCAGATGCAGCGCACCGCGCTCTGGACGACCTCCGGGTCGGGATGGGCGAGGACGCCGCGCACCGCCTCGAGCGGGAGCGCCACGCCGAGACCCTCGATCGCCTCGACGGCCGCGAGCGCGACTGGAGCGCCGTCCGCGAGCGCCGCCTCGAGCAGGCGCCGCACGCCGGGCAGCGCCGCGCTCGCCTCCGCCGCCGGCGCGTGGCGCTCGATCTCGCCGATCGCGCGCACCGCGGCAGCGCGCACCGAGGCGTCCTCGTCGGCGAGCAGGCTCTCGAGATCCGGCAGCGCGTACAGCCCGGCCGACGCGCCGAGCGCGGCCGCCGCCGCGATGCGCACGGAGATCTCCTCGTCCGCCAGCGCCAGGCGCAGCCAGTCCGTCGCCGCCGGGCCGACCCGCGCCAGCGCGCCGATCGCCGCGCGCCGCACGGCCGCACTCGGATCCTGCACGAGCAGGACCATCTGCTCGGCATGCTCGGCGCCGCCGAGCCCGCCGAGGACGCGCGCGATCGCCAGCCGCACCGGCTCGGCGGCCCCCTCGAGCGCGCCCGCCAGCAATGCGACGGCGCTCGGCTCCCGCGCGATCCGCACCAGCGCATCCGTCAGCGCGGCGCGCTCCTCCTCGGCCTCCGGCTCGTCGTCGCCCGCGCTGGCCTGCAGCCGCCGCAGCAGCACCGGGAGCGCGGCGGGATCGGTGCGGCGCGCGAGCCCGCGCGCGGCGGCGGCCCGCACGCCCGGGTCGCCGTCGTCGAGCGCGAGCGAGAGCCGCGCCGCGCCGGTGCGCCCGTCGGTCTGACCGAGGAGCTGGCAGGCGAGCGCGCGGCCCTCGGCGTCGAGGGCGTCCCAGCGCCCTTCGATCGCCGACTCGGCCGCGGCGCCGAATCCAGCGAGGGTCGCGATGGCGACCTCCGCGAGCGCCTCGTCGCGTGCGGCCTGCAGCAGCGGCAGCACGCTCTCCGCGAGTCCCGCGATCCCGAGGAACTGCACCAGCGTGAGGCGCACGCCGAGGTCGGCGTCCGCGAGCCGCGCGGTCGCGTCCGCGACGCAGGCTGGCGATCCGCGCGCCGTGTCGCGGATGCGCGAGGCGAGCCGCTCGGCGTCGCCGGGCTCTCGGCGCGAGAGCGCGCGCAGCAGCGCATCGATGGCGGCCTCGCGCGCCGCGCGCGAGCCGGACTCGAGGCCCTTCAGCAGTACTTCCTCGCCCTCGCGGTCCTCGCCGTGGCCGAGGACGCCGAAGGCGACCGGCCGCAGCAGCGGATCGGCGAGGGCCGAGGCCAGTGCCGAGGCCGCGAGCGGCGTCTCGAGTCGGGCCAGGCTGCGCAGCGCGGAGAAGCGGACCAGCGGCTCCTCCGCGTCGGCGAGCGCGGCGCCGGTCAGCGCCCCCACGGCGTCCGGCCCGCCGATCGCGCCCAGCGCGTCGGCGGCCGCTCCGCGGACGTTGGCGTCGCGGTCGCCGAGCAGGTCGACCAGGCGCGGGACCGCGCGCTCGCTGCCGATGCCGCCGAGCGCGTCCACGACGAGCTTGCGCACGTCGATGTCCTCGCTCGCCGCCGCCGCGAGCAGCGGCTCGACCATGCGGCGGCCGCTGCGGACCAGCGCCTCCACCGCAGCGTTGCGCCGGCCTGGGTTCTCACCGTCGGCGAGCGAACGGATCAGGTGCGCCGCGACCGGCCAATCCTCCGGTGCGCCGACGAGGCACTCGACCGCCGCCTTGCGCACCCGCCAGCTCGGGTCGCCGAGACGCTCGACGAGCTGCGGCAGCGCCTCGCCCGCGGGCAGGAGCGGCAGGCGCTCCACGGCGAGCCGGCGCACCTCGTCGTCGGGGCTCGCCAGGTCGCTCTGGATGCTCTTGCGCTCGCGCGGGTCGAGGGTCACCGCGGCCCCCGCGATTCCGCGACCCGCAGCAGCTCCTCGGCCAGGTAGTCGCGCTCGCCGCGCACAGCGTCCCCGATGCGCTCGCGGAAGAGCGCGCGCCCCTCCTCGAGCTCGTCGCGCATCGCCGCCACGACGGAGCTGCTCCGCAGCGCGCTCGCGAACTTCTCGGGGTTGTAGAGCACGATGTCGGAAACGATGATCCGCGCCAGGCGCTCGGCGTTGGCGCGCTCGGCGGCGAGGGGGTCCGGTTGCTGAGCGGCAGCGGGTCTTGATGAACTTCGCTCGGCTTCGCCTCGCTGCGCGCGCCCTTCGGGCGCTTGCGGGGGATGCTCCAGACGCGCGCCTTGCGTCGGAGGTGACGTGGCCGGCTCGCTGCGCGCGATCGGATCTTGCTGAGCGGCAGCGCGTCTGTTGACTTCGCTCGCCTGCGGCTCGCTGCGCGCGATCGGATCTTGCTGAGCGGCAGCGCGTCTGTTGACTTCGCTCGCCTGCGGCTCGCTGCGCGCGATCGCTTCGCGATCGCTTGCGGGATGCTCCGGACGCTCGCCTTGCCTCGGAGGCGACGGGGCCCCGGGCGGCTCCATCGGTGCGGGCGCTCCCCGGGTGCCGCGGACGGGGAGCAGCTCGAAGCGCCGCAAAATCTCCTGCAGCGCGCCCGGGAGCTCGTGCGGCTCGACGTAGACGTCCGCGCCGTAGAGCTCGCTCGGCGGCCGCCGGTAGCGGTCCTCCTTGTGGATTGCCCCCACCAGCACCACCCCGATCGAATGAAGGCTCTCGTTGCGCTTGACGAGCTCGCAGATCTGGAAGCCGAACATCTTCGGAAGCGCGGCATCGATCACGATCGCGCGCGGCAGCGCGCGCTGGATGGTGAGGATCGCCTCGACACCATCGTGTGCCACGAGCACCTGGAGACCCCAGCCCTCGAGCGCGTCGGCCAGCACCTTGCACGACTCGGGGTTGGCGTTGGCGACGACGACCAGCCGCTCTCGATCGAAGCGCGGCTCGTCGAGCTGTTGACTTCGCTCGCTGCGCTCGCTGCGCGCGATCGGATCTTGCTGAGCGGCAGCGCGTCTGTTGACTTCGCTCGGCTTCGCCTCGCTGCGCGCGATCGGATCTTGCTGAGCGGCAGCGCGTCTG
>DATJPY010000105.1:0-81205 GCA_035506135.1 Myxococcota bacterium
ATGGGGCGCCTCGCCCGCGCGATCCGCGAGCCAGCGGCTGGGGCTGACCAGCACGACGCTCCGGCCCGGTGCGCAGCGGAACATGGCCCGCTTCAGCTTCAAGTTCAGCCAGGTGGCGTCTCGACCTCCGATGCACACGCGGTCGTCGGACTCGGGCTCGCGAGCCTGCGGACAGCGTCCGCAGTGATCGCGCCAGCGCTCGCACGAGTAGGTGTAGGCGCAATCGCCGGTGAGCAGCCACTCGTCGTGCAGGGTCAGCACGACGGGGGCGCGCCGAGCCAGCAGCGGAACCGTCCAGAAGTTCCAATACGCCCCGTGCATGTTGTGGATGTTGTAGACGTCGGCTTCGCGCAGCTCCGGCATGCGAAAGCACTCGTAGAGCGGCGCGGCGATCGTCGTGTCGGTGAGGCCCAGCCAGCCATACGCGAATGAGCGAAGGCGCCAGTCGAGCCACCGGTACTTCATCTGGACGACGAACGGGTCGTCGCCGAAGCGCCTGCCGACGATCAGGGACACCTGGTCGCCGCGCTGCCGCAGACCGCTGGCCAGCTCGTAGCTGCATCGCTCGGCCCCGCCGACCAGGTCGTGCGTGTTGACGATCGTGACCCGCATCGCCGCCTTCATCGAGCGCCCACCTGCGCGGGGCGACCCTGCGTATGCTAGGGCATGAGGACGGAGGCGTGGGCTCGCACCTCCGAGGGCCGGACCCCGGCGCCCCGCGCCACTCAGCCGTGCGGCCTCCGCTGCATCCAGAAGCTCCCGGGCCGATGCTTCCGGGGCGAGTAGCCGGGGAATACCTCGACCAGGACGTCTGGATGCTCGAGGTGGAGGAAGCTCGCCGCGAGCAGCACCTCGAAGGCGCTGTTGAACGCCAGGAACGCCTGGAGCAGGTACTGCTCGTTCCAGAACACGTGCTCGTTGCGGATCCAGTCGGCCGGGTACTCGCCTGGCAGGAAGACGTCGTGGACGTGGACGACCACGCCGGGGCGCAATCGAGGGAGCACCTCGAGGTACAGGAGCTGGACGTCGCTCCCGGTCTTCAGCACGTGCGACGAGTCGATGAAGAGGATGTCTCCCTCCCCGAGCTCCTCGAACGGCGCCGTGCCGACCTCCTGCAGCGTCGCGCGGAGCAGCTCCTGCAGGCCGGCGATCGGTCGCAGGAAGAGGTCGTTCGGCTGCGGCTCGATCGCGACGAATCGGCAGGGATGCCCGTCTCGCGCGTTGCGCTCGCACGCCGCCGCCGACACCAGCGTGCTGTAGCCCGAGCCGACCTCGATCATCCGGGCGGGGCGGTGATGTCGCACCATCAGGTGCAGCATCTCGGCGTCCACCCGCTCGAACGCGCCGTTCGCGAAGTGGAACTGGCCGGGCACGCCCGTCGGGCCGTCCGGAAACGCCGCGTACTCTCCGGCGTAGAGGGGGCAGACCTTCCGCAGCAGCTCGAGCTGCGCCTCCGTCCGCAAGTCGACACCGGGAAGAGACGTGCGCCGCCCCAGGGCGTCGCCGAGGCCGTGCACGTCGGGCACCGGGCTGTAGTAGTGGTTGGGCAGCAGCGAGAAGCCGTTCCGCTGCCACTCGTTGAAGTGACGGCGGAAGACGTCGTCTCGACCCCACGTCCACCGCGTGTAGTCGGGCAGGATCCGGTTCAGCAGGGTGGCGAAGCGCTCGCGATTCTCTTCCCGCAGGGCGAAGCGCTCGATCTCGGCTTCGAAGTCGACGGCGCGTTCGCGTTCCGAACCGCGCTCACGTCCGAACGCTCGCAGCCACCGCACCCGTCGTACGATATCCGATGGTGGAAGGCCCGGCGAGGCGCTCGAAGCGCGGCCCGCGCGGCTTGGCAGGGCTCGCGTCCTCGCCTAGAATGCGCCGCTCGTCGGCGGCGAACTGCCCGCGTGCTCTGCCCTCGTCGATCGAACGAGCTCGCGCTCACACCGCAGGGGGGATCGATGGTGAAGACCGCAATCGTCTGCGGCGCGGGGGGCTTCATCGGGAGCCATCTGGTCCGGCGGCTCAAGCGCGAGGGGTACTGGGTGCGGGGCGTCGATCTCAAGCACCCCGAATTCTCGCCCACCGCCGCCGACGACTTCCGCATCCTCGACCTCCGGGAGCCCGAGCAGTGCGCGGCGGCCCTCGCGATCGACGGCGCCCGCTGCGACGAGGTCTACCAGCTCGCCGCCGACATGGGCGGCATGGGGTTCATCCACTCGGCCGAGTGCGAGATCATGCGCAACAACGCGCTCGTCAACCTCCACATGATCCATGCCGCGTCCGAGGCGCGCGTGCCGCGATACTTCTTCTCCTCGTCGGTCTGCATCTATCGGAACATGCTCCCGGGCGAGCCCGAGATGAACGAGGAGCAGGCCTACCCCGCCCTTCCCGACAACGAATACGGCTGGGAGAAGCTCTACGCCGAGCGCGTAGCGATGACGTACGCCCGCCGTCGCCAGATGTCCGTGCGGATCGCGCGCTTCCAGAATTGCTACGGCCCGGAGGGAACCTGGGTCGGCGGTCGCGAGAAGGCGCCCGCCGCGATCTGCCGCAAGGTCGCGGAGGCCAAGGACGGCGGCGAGATCGAGGTGTGGGGCGACGGCTCGGCCGTGCGCTCCTACACCTTCGTCGACGACATGGTCGATGGAATCTACCGACTCACCCAGTCGGACCTCGACGGCCCGGCGAACATTGGTTGTCCCGAGTACGTGACCGTCGACGAGCTCGTCCACACCGTCGCCGACGTCGCGGGCAAGCGCCTCGGGATCCGACACGTCGACGGTCCCGTCGGCGTGCGCTCGCGCAACTTCAGCAACGAGCGGATCTACCGGACGGGCTGGCGCTCCCAGTTCGGGCTGCGCGCCGGAATCGAGCGCACCTACCCGTGGATCGAGGCCCAGGTGGAGAGCGCGACGCCGCGACACTCAAAGGCGTCGCGGCTCGCCTAGCGCCGTCGCGTCATGGGCGACGAGGCGTGGCCGCTCGTCAGCATCGTGACGCCCGCGCTGAATGCGGCCGACTACCTCGACGAGACGATTCGAAGCGTCCTGAGCCAGGACTATCCGAACGTCGAGTATCGGGTGATGGACGGCGGCTCGACCGACGGAACGCTCCGCGTGGTCGAGCGATACGCGCCCAGGGTACGCTGGACCTCGGGGGCCGACGCGGGAACGGCCGACGCGATCGGCCGGGGCTTCGAGCTGGCGCGGGGCTCGATTCTCGCCTTCCTGAACGCCGACGATGCGTACCGGCCCGGCGCGGTCTCGAAGGCCGTCCGCGCGCTCGCGGCCCATCCCGACGTCGCAGTCGTGTATGGAGAGGCGGACTGGGTCGACGAGCGCGGCGAGGTCATCGGCCGCTATCCGACGAAGGCGTTCGACCGCGAGCTGCTGAAGCGCGAGTGCTGCATCTGCCAGCCGGCGGCCTTCATCCGGCGCACGGCCTTCGAGGCGGTGGGCGGACTCGATCCGACGCTCCACTACGCATTCGACTGGGATCTGTGGATCCGGATCGCGGCGCGCCACGAGATGCTGAGGATCGGCGATCCTCTCGCGGCTTCCAGGCTGCACGGCTCCTGCAAGAGCGTCGCGCATCCGGAGGCCGCCCTGGCCGAGGGGCTCGAGGTCCTGCGGCGACACGGCGGCTACATCCCGGTGCCGTGGGTCTACCGCAGCAGCCGCCCGTTCGCGGGGAAGCGGATCGAGTTCTCGCTCCGCGAGAAGCCCTCGCCGCTCTCCTACCTCGCGGCACTCCCGCTCGGACTCCTCCGAAACCCCCGGCATCCGGTGCGCTACACCGCCGAGTGGATCCGACTGATCGCGAGCCGCGCCTGGACCCTCCGGGAGCCGCGTCCCCAGTGAGCAGGACGGCGGATGTCTGCCCGTGACCCCGGTCCGATCGCGCGCGTCCTCCTGAACGACCGCGTCCTGCTCCGCCGCCCGACCGGGGTCGGGCACTACACCCGGGAGCTGCTCGACGCGTTGCGCGCCGAGCACGTCGAGGTGCACGCGGTCGTGTCGGATCGGCTCCCCATGCGCCGCCCGCCGCGAGAGACCGCACGGCCGAGCTCCGCGGAAGGATCGATCAGAGTAGGACGTGCGGAGAGGCTCCTCGGCGCCGTGCGACCTCTGCTCGAGGGCGCGTACCGGCTGGCCTTCCGGGCGTCGGCGCGCCGCTGCGACCTCTACCACGAGCCCAACCACATCCCGATCGCCTGCGACCTGCCGACGGTGACCACGATCCACGACCTCTCCGTGCTGCTGCACCCCGAGTGGCATCCCGAGAGCCGGGTGCGCTGGTACGAGCGCCACTTCGCCCGGGGGCTGCGGCAGACGCGCCGCTTCCTCGCCACCTCGGAGCACACGCGGCAGGAGATGGTGCGCCACCTCGGGCTCTCGCCGTCGCAGATCGACGTGACCCACCCGGCGCCGCGCCGCGAATTCGAGCCGCAGCCGGCGGCGGCGATCCACGCGCTCCGCCGACGGCTGGGATTGCCCGAGCGCTTCTTCCTGTACGCGGGCTCGCTCGAGCCCCGCAAGAACCTCGAGGGCGCGCTGGAGGCGTTCGCTGCGCTGCCGTCCGCCCTGCGGCGAGAGCACCCGCTGGTCCTCGCCGGCGGCGGCGGGTGGCGGATGGAGACGCTGCCGGAGACGATCTCCCGTCTCGCGATCGGCCCGCAGATCCGACGGCTCGGGTACGTCTCGGACTCCGTGCTCGCAGGCCTCTATTCGGGCTGCACGGCGCTCGTGTGGCCGAGCCTCTACGAGGGCTTCGGCCTGCCGCCGCTCGAGGCCATGGCGTGCGGCGCTCCGGTGATCGCATCGCGCGCCAGCTCGCTCCCCGAGGTCGTGGCGGACGCGGGCGTGCTCCTCGATCCGCGCGACGTGCCGGCCTGGAGCGACGCGATGCGCCGGATGGCCGAGGACGAGGCCTGGCGCGCGCAGTGGCGCGAACGCGGTCCGGCCCGCGCGGCGGCCTTCTCGTGGCCGCGCTGCGCGCGACAGACGATCGAGTGCTACCGCGCCGCCAGGGCCTAGAAGCGCACCCGCCAGAGCGTCATCAGCAGGATCCGCAGGTCGAGGCCAAGCGACCAGTTTCGAATGTAGTAGAGGTCGTGCTCGACGCGCTCGTGCAGCGACGTGTCGCCGCGCCAGCGGTGCACCTGCGCCCAGCCGGTCAGCCCAGCCTTCACCTTGTGCCGCAGCATGTAGCCAGGAACCTCGCGCCGGAACTGCTCGATGAACACCGGCCGCTCGGGCCGCGGGCCCACCAGGCTCATGTCGCCGCGCACCACGTTCCAGAGCTGGGGCAGCTCGTCGAGGCTGGTGCGGCGCAGGAAGCCGCCGATGCGCGTCTCTCGCGGGTCGCCGCGCCGCGCCCACACCGGGCCGGTGTCGCGCTCGGCGTCGAGCACCATGGTGCGGAACTTGAGCATGCGAAAGACGCGTCCGTCGAGGCCCATGCGCTCCTGCGCGTAGAGCACCGGAGCGCCCGAGGTGAGGCGGACCGAGAGCGCGACCAGCGCGAGCAGCGGTGCCGCCGCGGCGAGCGCGATCGAGGAGATCGCGACGTCGAAGACGCGCTTCTGGATCGCGGCCCAGCCCACCAGCGGCCCCGCGCGCAGGCTGATCAGCGGCAGGCCGTCGAAGTCCTCGACGCTGCTGCGCAGCGTCGCGACGTGGAGCAGATCCGGCACGAGCGCGACGTCGACCAGCTCGTCCTCGAGCTCTGCCAGCAGCGGCTCGAGCTGCGCGGCGTCCTCGCGCGAGAGCGCGACGATCACCTGCGACGCCCCGCTCTCCGCGAGCACGCGCTTCACCTCCTCGTGCTTGCCCAGCACCGGGGCGCCGCGTACGCGCGGAGGCTGCGGCGATTCGCAGAGCACGCCCGCCACGCGCAGGCCGGTCTCGGGATGCTCGCGGATGCGGTCGACCACCTGCTCGGCGAGCGCCCCTCCCCCGATGACGAGCACTGCCGTCAGGCTGCGACCCCGCCGGTGCAGGGCGCGCAGCACCTGACGCGCGGCGACGCGGGCTCCCGACACGACCGCGATCGACAGGCCCCAGAACAGCGCGATCACGCCGCGCGAGAAGAAGTAGCTGCGCGCGAAGAACGTGGCGACCACCAGCAGCACGACCACCGTGGTGGCGGCGGCGGCCACCTCTGCGATCTCTGCGACCAGCGAGTCGGTGCGGCGCGGCGCATAGAGGCCGCGGCTGCGGAACACCCACGCCCAGAGCGGCAGCACCAGGAGCAGCGCCAGGAGGTAGGGCTGCGCGTCCGGGACACCGAGCGGCGCGGGGAAGTAGAAGCGGATCAGATAGGCGCCGAGCCAGCTCGCTCCGACCAGCGCGAGGTCGGCCGCCAGCAATACGCCTCGGAAGATCTCGCTGTGCCTGCGCAGCATGCCCGCTCAGCGGGGCGTCGGCGCCGACCCGACCCTCCCCCGTGTCTCCTCCGGGATCTCGAACACCCACGCCCGCCCGGGCCCTGACTCGACGTACCGGAGCGGGCGCGCCCCCAGCCCGGGGGCCCCCTCGATCGCCGCGGCCCGCTCGGGCGTCTCGACGACGACGTAGCGGGCACCGGCGCGCGCGAGATATGGACCGAGCGCCGCGTCTGCGACGCCCGTCAGTGGAACGTAGGGCATGCCGGCGTAGTAGCCGAGCCGCAGGCGGGCCGCCGCCACCGGGCCGCGGACCGGCGCGTGCTCGCGGAGCCACTCCGCGGCGCGCCGCCCCGCCAGCTCGTCGGCGCGGCGCGGCGGGATCTGCCTCGCGAGCTCCCCCGTGACGACCGCGGCGACGAGGAGCGTCGCGGCAACGCCCCAGCGCGGGACGGCAGCGGCCTCGGGGCTCGAGCCGCCGCCGCCGAGCGCGCGCAGTCGCTGCTCGATCCACGTGCCGGCTGCCGCAGCGCCGAGCCCCGCGTAGCCGAGCAGCGGAAGCAGGGGGGGAAGCGTGTGCCTGCGGCTCACGTAGCCGATCGAGAGCGTGAAGGCGAAGAGCAGCGCGAAGTGCGTCGTGAGCAGTGCGGCGAGGAAGCGGCCGCGCGGGCCGGGCCGGCCGCGCGAGGCGGCGAGCCCGAGCGCGACGAGCGCCAGCACGCCGTAGCGCATCGACGACTTCGCGGTGCGAGCCAGCATCTTGGCGGCCGCGTAGACGCGCGCCGGCGGCGTGCGTGCGATCACCACGGCCTTGCCGTCGTCGTTCTCGTCGACGACGAGCGCATCGGGGTCGATCGACTCGGCCGGAGGCGGCTCGAGGTACGCCGACCAGGCGGGGGCCTCCGCCCGCGGCGGCGCGGGCGCCGCCGCGGGCGCGGCGGCCGGCGCCAGGGGCGCCGCCGCGCTTGCGGCCAACCGTTTCGGCGTGAGCGCCCAGCCGCCCGTCGCACGATCGAGCGCGACCACGTACGGGAGGGCGATCACAGCGACGCCCGCGCCGAGCGCGGCGAGCCAGCGCGCGGCGTCGAGGGCCGGGAAGCGGCCCAACGCTTCGGAGACCCAGGGGCCGCGCGCCACCTCGATCGCGGCGACGAGCGCGAGCACGACGGCGAGCTCGAGGCCCTCGGGTCGCGTCGCGTAGGCGAGGCCGGTCGCGAGGCCCGCCGCGGCGGCGAGCCGGGGCGAGCGGGCTCGCAACGCCCGCCATCCGAGCCAGACGCCGGCCAGGAAGAGGGCGGCGTAGAGCCCGTCGCTCTGGACGTCGGAGGTGTAGTCGATGGCCCGGCTGTGGACCGCCAGCAAGGCGGCACCGGCCCACGCCGCGGGCGCGCCGAAGGCATCGCGCAGGAACAGGAACAGGAGCCCGACCGACGCGACCCCGCCCGCGATCGAGACCCAGGCGCCGGCAGTCTCCCAGTCGACGCCGAAGCCGTGGAGCGCCAGCGTCGCGAGGGGGTAGAGCGGGTGGTAGCCGGCCCGCAGCGCCGGTCCCCAGGCGCCCGCGCCCAGCGCCTGCGCGAGCGCGAGGAAGCGCGGCCCGTCGTTGAAGAGCGTCGCGCTGCGCGCCCAGGCGAGCCATCGCACGAGGCCGGCCGCCGCCAGCAGCAGCGCGAGCCCGCGGCGCTCCCCGCGCGACAGGGCCACGGGGCCGCCCTGGAGGCGCGCCGCTACCTGCGGCGGCGGCGGCCCAACAACCGGTCGATCGCCGCGACCTCGCCGAGCAGCCGATCGAGCGTCTCGAAGTCGATCTGGCTCGGTCCGTCACATGGCGCCGCTTCCGGATCCGGGTGCACCTCGATGAACAGCGCATCGACGCCCGCGGCGACGGCAGCACGCGCCATCGGCGGGACGCTGGAGCGATCGCCGTCGGAGGCGTGCTCGCCGGCGCCGGGCCGCTGTGCAGCGTGGGTGGCGTCGAACACCACCGGCGCGAAGGTGCGCATGTCGGCGAAGCCTCGGAAGTCCACGATCAGGTCGTTGTACCCGAACATGGCCCCGCGCTCGGTGACGAGCACGTCCGTGGCGCCGAAGTGGCGCGCCTTCTCGACCGCCCGGCGCATGTCGAGCGGGGCCATGAACTGCCCCTTCTTGAAGTTGATCGGGAGCCCCGTCGCCGCGCAGGTCGCAACCAGGTCGGTCTGGCGGCACAGGAAGGCCGGGATCTGCAGGCAGTCGACGATCTCGGCCACCGGCTTGGCCTGTCCCGGCTCGTGCACGTCGGTCGTGATGGGAAGACCCGTCTCCGCCTTCACGCGCGCCAGCACGCGCAGCCCCTCGTCGAGGCCGGGCCCGCGGTACGAGCGGTAGCTCGACCGGTTGGCCTTGTCGAACGAGGCCTTGAAGACCAGCGGCAGCTCGTGGCGCTCCGCGAGGTCGCGCAGCGCGCGAGCGATCTCGACGGCCGACTCCTCGCCTTCGATCACGTTCAAGCCCGAAATCAGGGCGAGGGGTGCACCCCCGCCGATCTCCACGTCTCCGATTCTCACCTGGTTCACGATGCCCCCCCTGACACCACTGACAACGCGCGGCCGCGGCGATCCGCCTCCACCGCCGCGCGCAGATCATCGAGCAGATCCGGCAGCGCCGAGGTCACCCGGCTCCAATTCGGGATCTGCGGCGCACCCATCGGGTCGCGCACGAACGACAGCCCGGCGGTGCGAAGCGCACGGGAGAAGGTCTCCACGGCGACCTCCTCCTCGTGGCGGTCGAACACGAGACCGTTCAGCGCCGCGTCGTCGCTGTAGCGCGCGATGGCGTCCTGGGCAGTACGGACGTAGGCGGCGATCAAGGTGTTCAGGAAGCCTGCGTCGAACTGGACGCCATAGCTCGCAAGGTTGCGAATCAGCGAGGCCGCGATGTCCACGACCATCCTGTGCAGGCCCGTGCTCGGGTCGTTCTCGGAGAGCTGCCGGTGCTTGTGCTCGTAGTTCTCCACCAGATCGACCTGGCAGATGCGCTTGAGCGAGCAGTTGCGGAAGACCTCCGCGAGGACCCCCACCTCGAGACCCCAGTCGCTCGGGATGCGGTTGATCCGCACCAGATCCGTGGTCATCGAGCACTCGCCCGCGAGCGGGTAGCGGAAGGAGTCCAGGTAATCGAGCAGCGGAAGGGCGCCCAGCACCGACTTCATCGCCCGCAGCAGCGGGGTCATGAAGAGCCGGGTGACCCTCCCGTAGAGGCGATCCGTGACCCGACCGTAGTAGCCCTTAGCGAACTCGTAGTTGAGGTTCGGGTGCACGGTCGGGAAGCAGAGCCGCGCCAGGAGCTCGCGGGGGTAGTCGCGGATGTCGCAGTCGTGGACCGCGACGACGTGAGCCTCGGCGGTGGCGAGCACGTAGCCGTACGCGAGCCAGGTCGCCCGCCCCTTGCCCCGATCGCCCGGATCGAGCCCCTCCGCCCGCAGCCGGCCCTGGATGGCTCGCAGCCGGGGGCCGTCGTTCCAGACCAGGGTGGCGCCGCGGCCGTCGAGCGTCCGAATCCCGTCGAACGCCGCGCGCATCTCGTCGAAGTCGTCGCGGTGCTCCGCGCCGTCGACGCTGACCACGACCTGGTGCAGATAGGCGACCCCGCGCAGCGTCTCGACGATGTCTTTCAGGGCGGTGTCGCGCAGCTCGTCGTACAGACAGGGCAGCACCAACGCGATCGGGCGGGCGTGAGCGTGCTGTCGGAGCTCGTCTTCGAGGCGCCGGAGGTCGGTGGGTCCGAGCCGGTGGAGGGTGGTGATGGCACCCGTCTGGTGGAAGTCGGCCACGGGGACGGAGGCTGGCACCCCGAGACCCCACATGTCAACCCGTTTAATCCCCGAGGGGCGCAAAATCAGAAAGTTTTATTCGTTCGCGGAGCTGCGCTCCAAGGTGCGCAGCGCGAAGGGGTCGATCTCGACGAACTCGAGGCCCACCTCCTGCGTGAAGGCGTCGACGTCCGTCGCCCAGGTCACCCGCCCGAGGGCGACGATCGTCTCGTCGAGGACGTTGAAGGTGATGCGGAGAAGGTCGCCGAACTCGATCTCGCAGCCCATCACCTCGAAGCAGATGCCTCCGGCCGACACGTTCTTGCCGACACCGAGGCGCGCCTGGTCCTCCACCAGCGAGAACGAGATGAGCTGGTCCGTCTGGATGCGAGGAAACTTGCGCCGGTCGTTCGCGGTCGAACCCATTCGAGGTCTCCAGGCCGGGCGCGGTCCCGAGTTGCCGGCTCCCGAACCCGATTCGGCGAGCCGCGGAAGCGGCTTGAGGCCGAGGGTCGGGGCCGCTGGGGCCCGAGAGGATCAGACCCGGAAGAGGGGGAGCTGTCGATCGTCCCGGCGGGGGCGCGCGAGGCTCGAGACGGCGAGCCCGAGGAGGCGAAGCGGGCGGCTGCCCGCCTGCGTGCGCTCGAGCAGCTCGGACGCGCGATCGACGAGCTCCTGGGCGGTGGCGACGCCGAGCTCGAGCGACACGCTGCGTGTGATGCGCGCACCGTCCGCGTAGCGGACCTTGAGGAGGAGGCGCTTGGCCGCGAGCCCTTCGAGGGCAAGCGCCCGCTCGAGCCGCTCGGCGAGAAGCCGGAGCTGCTCGCCGAGCTGGGCGCGATCGAGCCCGCCCTCTCGAAGGGTCACCTCCTGCGAGAGCGTCTGCGGGTGCGATCCCGGGCGGAGCCGGTCGTCGCCCTGCCCGAGCGCAGTCGCGAGCACGACGAGCCCGTGGTTGCCGAGCGCGCTCTCGATCGGCCCCCGTCCGAGCGCGACGAGCTGGGCGACAGTCGAGGCGCCGAGCTCGGCGAGACGCGCCGCGGTGTTGGGGCCGACGCCGGGAAGCCGCGAGACGGGGAGCGGACCCAGGAAGGCGGCGACCTCCCCCGGCGCGACGGCGAGGAACCCCGCGCCGCCGGCCTCCTCGGCAGCGAGCCGGGCGACGAACTTCACCGGCCCGGAGCCCACGCGCAGCGGCAGCCCGAGCTCCGCCGCGACGGCCTCCCGCAGGGCGCGCGCGAGCCCGGCGAGCGTCGGCAGTCGCTCGGTCGGGCCGGCCTCGCCTGCCTCGAGGAAGGCGGCGCCGAGGCCCGCCGGCTCGAGCCGCTCGCAGGCTCGGGCTAGGCAGGCGCGCAGGCGCTTGTCCATCTCCCGGTAGCGGGACATCTCGGTGCGGACGGCGCGCGCGCGCGGGCACTGCGCGAGCGCGTCGACGACCGCCATCCCCTCGCGCACCCCTGCGGCGACGGCATCCGGCGTCGCCGCCTGGACCAGCCCGCGCTTGCGCGGATCGCCGCCGACGATCACGGGACGCCCGGCGAGCTCCGGGCGCACGGCGCGCTCGACCTCGGCGTAGAAGGCGGGGACGTCGGCGTAGAGGATCGCGCGCGCCATCGCTCAGCGACGCGGGAGCAGGACGAGACGCGCCTGCGCGCCTTCCTCGACGAGGAAGGGATGGGTCGCGAGGAGAGAGGGCTTGCCGGCGAGCCAGCGCGCGAGGCCCGCCGTCCGGCGCGGATCCTCCGAGTGCTCCGACTCGCCGGGCGCCAGCGCCGACAGCGCCAGCGACGGGCTCGAGAGGTCGACCACCAGGCGATAGGCCGAGATCACGCGCACATCGTAGGGATCCGCGCTGTCGTACTCGCCCACCGAGATCGTGACGCCGTCGCCGCCGAACGGGCGATCGAGATCGTCGTCAGCGACGCCCCAGGCGTCTGCCGGCCAGCCGAAGCTCCGGAAGTGCAGGAGATGGAGGCGTCCCCACCACCACTTCTCGGGGTTCGGCCCGAGGCGGACACGCAGCGACAGCCCCGTCTGGCGGAGCGCGTCGCGAGCCGCGTTGCGGAAGGCCTCCTGGTCCAACACCGCCTCGGGCTCGGGGGTCGGCGCCAGCGCCATCTCGAGCAGCGCGTCGAGCACGGTCTCCGGGCGCACGCCGCGCAGCACCAGGTAGCGGCGCAGCAGGTCGTGGCCGAGCGGACGCTCCAGCAGGTCGTCGAGCAGCGCGCCGAGCAGCGCGTGCCAGGCGGCGGCGCCGACGCTCTCCGCGCGAGTCGCGCCGTCCCATGCCGACAGGAGCTGCGCGGCGTGGCGCGCCTCGGGCGGAAGGGTCGCCGGATCGCCGGCCATCTCGAGCACCAGGCGCACGCGCTCGCGCGCCGACCCGCTCATCACGTCGGCCTGCAGGCCCGCCAGGGCGACGGCGTCGATCTTTCCGCGTCCCGCTGCGTCCTTCAGCAGAGCGTCGATGCGAGCGGCGCGCTCGCCCGACCGCCACCACCACTCGATGCCTGCGGCGTCACCGTGCCCACCGAGCGGGTTGTCGGCCGCGACCAGCCAGCGGCTCGGATCGAGCGCCGTGTGCGGAAGCGACTCGAAGGGGAGCGGACCGCGCCAGTCGTACCAGGCCGAGCGCCCGGGAATCGGCGTGAGCCCCGTCGGCATCGCGCGCTTCGGCAGCCAGCCGGCGAGCTGGCGGCCGCCGTCGCCGCGCACGTCGGCGTACACGAAATCGAGCACCGGCTCCTGGAGGTCCGCGAGCGCGGCGCGGAACTCCGTCCCGTCGCGAGCGCGGGCGGCGCGCAAGAGCGCGCCGACGCCGTCGCCGGGCTGCGCGCCGGACCAGGCCGCCGCGATCGGCGCGCGGTCGCCGCCGAGGAGCGACTCGACGAGCGGACCGTGCGCCGTCTCGCGCACCGTGAGCCGCTCGTCGTCGGCACCGCGGACGGCGATGCGCTCGTCGCGACGAGCGACCGGGCGCCAGCCGGTGCCGGCGCGGTACCGGCTTCCCTCGTCGGAGTCCAGCGTCTCGAGATACAGATCGGTGACCACGGCGTGCGCGTGGGTGGCGGCCCAGGCGACGCGGCTGTTGTGCCCGCTCCAGAACACCGGGACGCCCGGAGGTCCCGCGCCCGCGAGCTCGAATCCCGGCGCCGAGAGATGCGCCTCGTGCAGCAGCGAGGGCACCGTCGGCTCCAGGTGCAGGTCGCCCGCCAGGAGCGGGAGCCCGGTCGACGTGAGCGAGCCCCCGACGAGCCACGCGCTGCTTCCGATCGAGCTGCCCGCGAGGCCGACCGCGCGGCGCAGTGCTACCACGTCTCCCGGCGCGTGGGCTCGCGTCTCGTGCTTGGGCGGCAGCGGCGTGAGCTCGCCGGCCGCCTCGGGCGGGAAGAAGGGCCGCGCTCCGAAGCCTCCCAGCCGCTCGATCAGGTCCGAGAGGACCAGCGTGGCGTCGATCGAGCCGTCGAGCCCCCACGCCAGCAGCTTGGCGACCGCGATCGAGTCGGCCGGCGACCAGCTCTCGAGCGGCACGTGGAGGCGCGCGAGCGGCACCGGGACCGGCGCCCTGCCCTGTCGGATCTCCTCGATCCACGCGTTCGCGCCCGCGGCGTAGGCGTCGAGGAGGCGGCGCGTCGCCGGATCGAGGTGAGCGGCGCGCGCGTCGGCGAGGCGCCCGAATCCGAGCGTGCGGCTCCACCGATCGCTCGCGAGCCCGTCGGCTCCGATCACCTCTGCCGTCCGACCGCGGGCCGTCCGCGACAGCCAGATCATCTGCGCGAGGCGATCCTGTGCATGGGCGAAGCCGAGGCCGAAGTACGCATCGCGCTCGCTCGCCGCGCGCACGTGAGGGATGCCGCGCGCGTCGCGCACGATCGTGAGCTCCGCCTCGGCACCGGGCACCGAGAGCCTGCCCTCGAGCGCCGGAAGAGCGCGCCGCACGGTGCGCCGCTCGGCGGCGTGGCGCGCGGCGGTGAGCGCCGCGAGCACGCAGCCCGCCGCCACGAGGGCGATGAGCAGCCAGTGTCGGACGCCGGCCGGCTTCACGGCGCACCCGCGTCGAGCAGCACCGTCGCCAGCGCCAGCGAGCGGCTGCGGCCGAGGCCGAGATGGATGCGCACGACGCCCCGGCGGCGCGCGACGTCGGCGACCTCGCCATGCAGCTCGATCTCGAACGCCCTGTCGCGCCGGATCACCTCGATGTCGACGAAGCGCACGCCTTGCGCCCATCCCGTCCCGACGGCCTTCATCAGCGCCTCCTTGGCGGCGAAGCGCTGTGCGTAGAACGGGGCGACGCCGCGGGAGCGCTGGCGTCCCTGGATCTCGTTGGGATGGAAGACGCGCTCCTCGAACCGGCGCCCGTGACGCGCCAGGGCGCGCTCGACCCGCTCGATTTCGACGACGTCGATCCCGGTACCAACGATCACGGGTGCATCCCCCGCAGGGCGGCCTCGGGCCCTCTCCGGCGGCCCGCAAGGTAGCTCCGCCGCTCCTGCGCCCTCCCTTATCGGCCGCCGGCGGGCGCGGCGAAACCGCCGGCACGACGGTACATTTCGCGCCCTCGCGAGACCCGGCCGAGGGCCGGACGGAGGACCCAGATGGCGATTCGGGTGGGCATCAACGGGTTCGGGCGCATCGGTCGACTGGCCTTCCGCGCCGTGCGGGGAAGCGAGATCGAGGTGGTCGGCATCAACGACCTGACCGACGCCGCAACGCTCGCCCACCTGCTCAAGTGGGACTCGATCCACGGCCCCTTCCCCGGCTCGGTCGAGGCGCAGGGTGATGCCATCGTGGTCGACGGCCGGAAGATCCCGATCAGCGCGGAGAAGGACCCGGCGAAGCTGCCCTGGAAGGAGCGGGGCGCGAAGCTCGTGATCGAGTCGACGGGAGCCTTCACCGACCGCGAGGGCGCCGCCAAGCACCTCGCGGCGGGGGCCGAGCGCGTGATCATCACCGCGCCCGCCAAGAACCCCGACGTCACGATCGTGCTCGGCGTCAACACGGGCGCCTACGATCCCTCGCGGCACCGCATCGTCTCGAACGCCTCCTGCACCACGAACTGCCTCGCGCCCGTCGCCAAGGTCCTGCACGACGCGTTCGGCATCGAGCAGGGCTGGATGACCACGATCCACGCCTACACGAACGACCAGGTGACGCTGGACTTCCCGCACAAGGACCTGCGCCGCGCGCGCGCGGCGGGCGTCTCGATGATCCCGACCAGCACCGGCGCGGCGCGCGCCATCGGCGAGGTGCTGCCCGAGCTCAAGGGCCGTCTCGACGGCTTCGCGATGCGCGTGCCCACCTCGGACGTCTCGGTGGTCGACCTCTCGGTCCTGCTCGCGCGCGACGCCAGCGCCGAGGCGATCAACGAGGCGATGCGCAAGGCCGCCGACGGACCGCAGAAGGGAATCCTCCAGGTCTGCGACGAGCCGCTCGTCTCGATCGATTTCCGCGGCAACCCGCACTCCTCGATCCTCGACGCCGAGAGCACCAAGGTGATGGGCAAGCGCTTCGCGAAGGTGCTCTCGTGGTACGACAACGAGTGGGGCTACTCGTGCCGCGTCGCCGATCTGGCCCTGCACATCGGCCGCTAGGTGGCCGCCTCGATCGACGCGCTGCTCGCGGGCGGGCTGCGCGGCCAGCGCGTGTTCGTGCGCGCCGACCTGAACGTCCCGATCCAGGACGGCCGGGTCGGCGACGACACGCGCATCCGCGCGACGCTTCCGACGCTGCAGCGCCTGCTCGACGCCGGCGCGCGCGTGATCGTGGCCTCCCACCTCGGGCGACCGAAGGGAAAGGTCGATCCGAAGTACTCGCTCGCGCCGGTGGCGCGGCGGCTCGGCGAGCTCCTCGGAAGACCGGTGGCGTTCGCGAGCGACTGCGTGGGCGCGACGGCGGATGCGGCGGTGGCCGCGCTGCGCGACGGCGAGATCCTGCTCCTCGAGAACCTGCGCTTCCACGCCGAGGAGGAGAAGAACGAGGCCGGCTTCGCGGCGTCGCTCGCCCGGCTCGCCGATGTCTACGTGAACGACGCCTTCGGCACCGCGCACCGCGCGCACGCCTCGACGGCCGGCATGGTGCCCCTCGTCGCGCGCGCGGCCGCGGGCGACCTCATGCTGCGCGAGCTCGAGCAGCTCCGCCGGGTGGTGGCGCCCGAGCGCCCGTTCCTGTGCCTGCTCGGCGGCGCCAAGGTCTCCGACAAGCTCTCGGTGCTGGGCGCGATGGTCGAGCGCGCCGACGTCGTCGCCGTCGGCGGCGCGATGGCCTACACGTTCCTGCGCGCGCAGGGCAAGCCCGTCGGCGCGTCGCTCGTCGAGCCGGATCGCGAGGCGGACGCGCGCCGGGTGCTGGCCGCCGCCCAGGCCGCCGGCCACGCCCTGCTCCTCCCGGTCGACCACGTGGTGGCGCAGCGCCCCGAGGCTGGTGCGCCCCACCGCGTCGCCAAGGAGATCCCCGACGGCTGGCTCGGCGTCGACATCGGGCCGGAGACCGCCGCGGCCTACGCCGCCCAGGCGTCGCGGGCGCGCACGATCTTCTGGAACGGGCCGATGGGGATCTTCGAGATCGACGCCTTCGCGAAGGGCACCGAGGCCGTCGCGCGAGCGGTCGCCGCATCCGGAGCGCACACCGTCGTGGGCGGCGGCGACTCGCTCGCCGCCGTCAACAAGCTCGGGCTCGGCGGGCGCATCTCGCACCTGTCCACCGGCGGCGGCGCGTCGCTCGAGTTCGTCGAGGGGCGCGAGCTTCCCGGGGTCGCTGCGCTGGAGCACGCGCGGTGAGGCGCCGCCTCCTCGCGGCCAACTGGAAGATGCACAAGACGGTCGCCGAGGCCGTCGCCTTCGCCGAGGACTTCCTGCCGCGCATCGCAGGGCAGGAGGTGCACGAGATTGCGATCGCCCCGCCCTTCACTGCGCTCGGCGCGCTCGGGCGCGCGCTCGAGGGCTCGGGGGTCCGGCTCGCCGCGCAGAACGTCCACGACCAGGCGAAGGGCGCCTTCACGGGCGAGATCTCGCCGGCGATGCTGGCGGAGCTCGGCTGCACGTACGCGGTCGTCGGCCACAGCGAGCGCCGCCAGCTCTTCGGCGAGTCGAACGAGTTCGTCGGGCGCAAGGCGGCCGCGCTGCTCGCCCATGGGATCCGGCCAATCGTGTGCGTCGGCGAGACGCTGGAGGAGCGAGAGGCCGAGCACACCTTCGCGGTGCTCGAGACGCAGCTCTCGGGAAGCCTGGCGCTGCTCTCGCAGGAGCAGCCGGCGGAGCTGGTGATCGCCTACGAGCCCGTGTGGGCGATCGGGACCGGCCGTACCGCCACCCCGGCCATGGCGCAGCACGCGCACGCGATGATCCGCCGCTGGCTCCACGGCCGCTTCGGCTCCGCGGCGGAGAGCGTTCGCATCCAGTACGGTGGCTCCGTCAAGCCCGACAACGCGGCCGAGCTCTTGGCGCAGGCCGACATCGACGGCGCGCTGGTGGGCGGCGCGAGCCTCGAGCCCGATTCGTTCGCGCGCATCGTCCACTGCGACGGGACGCGCTAGGACCGGAGGAGAACCCGAATGACGATCTTCCTCACCGTTCTCCACGTGATGGTGTGCGTGGTGCTCGTCGTCGTGGTGCTGCTCCAGCACGGCAAGGGAGCCGACATCGGCGCCGTCTTCGGCGGCGGCGCGAGCAGCACCGTGTTCGGGAGCCGCGGGGCAGGGAACTTCCTCACGCGCCTCACGACCGGCGCCGCGCTGCTCTTCATGGTGACGAGCCTGTGGCTCTCGTACCTCGCCAACACGGGCCCCTCGCGCAGCATCTTCGAGGAGGAGAAGCCCGCATCGGCCGCGCAGCCGGCCCCGGCCGAGCCGCCTTCGGGCGCCAAGGCGCCCGAAGGGCAGGCGCCCGCGCCGGGAGGATTCGAGGAGGTGAAGCCGCCCGCGAAGGCCGAGGCGCCGCAGGCGGCGACGCCGGAGGCCAAGCCGCCGGCCACCGCTCCGAAGGCGACGACGCCCCCCGAGACGAAGCCGCCGACCGCGCCGTCGCCGGCTGCGGGCGGCAAGCCGAAGCCCTAGGCGTTATCGTTCGAGCCCGCTTGGATCAGCGGCAGTGGCGGAATTGGTAGACGCACCAGCTTGAGGGGCTGGCGGGAGCAATCCCGTGGAGGTTCGAGTCCTCTCTGCCGCACCAGAATCCCCTCTCTGATCGCTCGAGCATCCGGCGCCTCCGAGGCAACGACCCCCATGAGCACGACGCGGCCCGCGAGTACGCTCGTGTCGACGCGAAGCTTCGCGGGAGGGCCCGGACGGTTTGGCGGGGAGACTTTCACGGCATCGACTCGTTCGTGATGAGAACCTTCTTCTCGCGCTTCAGGCGATCCACGATGCTCCCGCTGCGCAGGAGGTTCTCGATCAGGGCGGGCGAATGATCGTCGACCCACTCCTCGGCGAGGTCGAGGCGGACGGTCTCTTGCTCAAGCTCGTTGGAGACTCGAAACACCCAGACGAGACGAACGGAATCGTATTGCCTACGGACCGAATGGCCGCTGAATCCGAACGTCAGAACCCTGCGTACGGCGTCTTCCTTCTCCGCATCGATCTCCACAGCGGTCCCTACCGACACCCCGAGGCTGTCGTCGACGACTCGCCGCCAAGTTGCGATTCGCGACACGTGCCTCTTCCGCCGGGCAGACTACGAGAGTCGAGCCGATTCCGCCCAGCCCCGCGCACCCGTACGCCAGACCAAGATCGCCCATGCGCTGGAGCCGACCACCCGATTCATGATAGAAGGAGATCCTGCGTAATGGAGCAGGTGTGTGCAGGGCGCACGAGCGAAGATCTTCGCGCTTTGGCTTGCATCCTCGGTCGGCCTCGCACACGAAGCCGCCGCGGTACGGTGGCTGCCGGTTTGGCTCTCGAACGAAGACGTACCGGGGCTGGCGGGCGGGCTCGAGGCAATCGGGGTGTCCGACGAAGGGCGCGTCACCCTGGTCGGTGGCCAAAACGAAGGTATCTGGTCCTGGGGCGCCGCCGATGGGCTACACCCCGTTGCGATCCCTGGCTCGTCACCGAGCATTCCGCCGGACCTGCCGCTGTTCGGAGACCCCATATCAGTCTCAGGGGGCTCCCTCTGGGGCAACATCTACGTGAGCCCACATGGAGACGTGGGCTTCTCCGCGCTGATCGCCCCCCCGACTTCATCCCTGACGCCTCCTCCCCTTGCCGTGATTCACTGCGATCCCGAGGGCACCTGCAAGGTCGTCGCTCGCACGGATGACTCGGCGGCGGGCTTCTCGGCCGACTGGCTGCTTGCGTCTCCTCTAGCGGCATGGCTGGACGCGAACGGAGGTACCGCGTTCACGGCGCTGGTGGGTGGGCCCGGGTTCGCTCAGACGAGCGCCCTGTTCGCTGCGGACAGTGCTGATTCGATCAGCCTCGTCGCGCGCTCCGATCAGCCCGCACCCGACGATCCATCGCTCGTGCTCGGGTCGCTCGGACCCGTGGTAGGCCCTATCAGGTCCGGGCCGATCGTCTTCTATTCGAACTTGACCGATCCCAGCTTGCCGATTGGCGCACCCGGCTCGATCGTGGGCTACGCGCTCTGGCGGTGGACGGCGGCGGATGGCCTGTCCCTGCTCGCCCGCGACTGGGTCCAGGCGCCGGGAATGAGCGGCGGCGAGATCCTCACCATGGACAGCTTCGGTGCCAGGGTCAATGCTCCCGGAGAGGTGATCTTCAGCGGCGCTCTGTCTGGCAGTGGCGTGACGCCGGACGACGACGCCGGAGTCTGGATCTGTGAACCGGCGTCACCCTGCTCGCTCTTCCTTCGCAAAGGCGATCCGCTGTCTCGGGGGCCGACCGGGAACCGATTCCAGGGAGCGAGCAACCTGGTTCTGAACGATGCCGGCCAAGTCGCCTTCATCGGTAGCCTCGCTCTCGACGGGGGTGGGACCACCGGTGGAGCGTTCGGTCCCGACGGCGCGGGGAACCTCGTCCTGCGTGTCCAGCCCGGCGTCGACGCACCCGGAATCGAGGGCCGGCTTATCGGCGGCATCGACACGCTTTCGCTCGGCCCTGACGGCGCCATGGTGGTCGAGACGGGAATCACGGATCCGAGCACGGACGCCGCGAGCGGAGCAATCTATCGAGTCGATCCGTCGGGTCAGCTCACCCTCCTCCTGAAGGACGGCGACCTCGTCGAGGCCGGGCCATCGGGACTGCTTCCCGTCACGATCGGGATCTCTTCCACCTTCGCGGACCGAGCACTTCAGCACGTCGTCGTGAGGGCGGCCTTCGAATCGCTCCCCGCGGACGCGGTGTGCATCGGCGTCGTTCCAGAGCCAGAAGGCCTCGCTCTCGGCTTCGCCGCTCTCGGAGGCCTCGGGTGCTGCGCGGGACGGCGCCGGTCGGGCTCGGAGATGACGACGAGGCGCTCGAGAGCTTCCGTTATGGCGCTCGAGGCCGATCGCAATCTCGCAAGCGACCCGAGGATGTGTCAACGAAGATCGTCCGGACCCAAGAGGAGGGACGCGCGCGTCGAGACGAGCTCGCGGGCCCGCGATGGGGGGCGCGGTCGAGGCCGAATGGAGGCCGCTTCAGTGCGCTTGCGCCTCGACGCAGCTCGGGCCCAGGGTCACGGAGCGGGCCGAGAGGCTCGGCGTGGGCGAGAGGCGCGACGCGGGCTCCCAGGACCGCGCGAAGCGGAGGCAGTCGCGCCACGCGCCGTCTTCGGTCGTCGCGACCTGCTGCGCGACCGGAAGCTGCGCGCTTCCACCCGTCGCGCAGCCCGCGCCGATTGCGATCCCCAGAAAGCCGACCCGAACGATCGCGAGAGTCCAACCGCGCTGGTGAGCCGTCATGGTTCCAGGTCTCCCAAGAGTGGGTGACCCGGGTGTCCGGAAACGGCTCATCTCGCCGGTCGGTTGCGCGCTCCCTGCGCGTCCATGGGACAGCCGCCGAGCGAGCCGCCGCGCCGGGATGGCGCGCGTCTTGCCGGATCGCGGCCTGCGCGAGGGCTCTACCGCGGCGCGAGGCGGCGGTAGTGCGCGTCGTAGTAGAGCAGCGGCTCGCGATCCTCGTCGAACTCGGTGTCCAGCACCTCGCCGACGTAGATCACGTGATCACCGGCCTCGTGCGCCGCGACCACCTTGCAGTCGAGCACGGCGAGCACCCCCGGCAGCCGCGGCGCGCCCGTCTCGCCCCGCCGGCAGTCGAGCCCCTCGAAGCGCACTGCCTCGTTGCCGTCGGTGGCGAAGCGGGTCGAGAGCGCGCGCTGGTCGGAGGCGAGCACGTTGACGGCGAAGACGTGGCTCTCCTCGATCAGAGGGAGCGTGTGCGCCTTCTTCTCGACGCACACCAACACCAGCGGCGGATCGAGCGACACGCTGCTGAAGGCGGACACCGTCATCCCCAGCACGCGGTCGCCGGCGCACGTGGTGATGATGCTGACGCCGCTCGCCCAGCGCCGCAGCGTCGCGCGGAAGTGTTGGTGATCCACCGCCATCGCGTCCGGCCTGATGACCTCGCGCCGGCCGGAGGAACCGGCCGCGCCAACACGAGTTCCGGGACTGCGAGCCTTCAGGCCGCCTTTTCCATGGATTCGGTGTAGCGGCCGCTGCGGGCGGCGCCGTTCATCTTGGCGCGGTGGTAGAGGGCGCGCTGGCCGGCGGCGACGTTCTCCGCCTTGCCGCCCCACGCCTTCAGCGAGGGCGCCTGCAGCGCGCGGCCGTAGGAGAAGGAGAGCTGCCAGGGCCCACCGCCGAGCTTGTTCATCTCGTTCAGATGCGCGGTCGCCGCCTCGTCGCTCTGCCCGCCGGAGAGGAACACGATGCCAGGCACGGCCGCGGGCACCGCGCGCCGGAAGCACTGCAGCGTGCGCTCCGCCACCTCGCGCACGCCCGCCTGCTTCGGGCACTCGTAGCCCGAGAGGACCATGTTGGGCTTGAGCAGCATCTGCTCGAGCGGCACGCGCTGGCGGTAGAGCTCGCCGAACACCAGGTGGAGCGTGCGATCGGTCACCGCCTGCGCGCGCTCGATCGTGTGGGTGCCGTCCATCAGCACCTCCGGCTCGACGATCGGCACCAGGCCCTGCTCCACGCACAGCGCGGCGTAGCGCGCGAGCGCGTGCGCGTTGGTCTCGAGGCAGTAGTCACTGGGCTGACCTTCGGCGATCGCGATCACCGCTCGCCACTTCGCGAAGCGGGCGCCGAGGCCGCGGTACTCGACGAGCCGCTCGCGCAGACCGTCGAGTCCCTCGGTGATCTTCTCGTCGGTGCCGGCGAGCGTCTTGGCGCCGAGATCGACCTTGATGCCGGGGAGGATGCCCTTCTTCTCGAGCACCTTCGCGAGCGGCGTTCCGTCCGAGGCCTTCTGGCGGATCGTCTCGTCGTAGAGGATCACGCCGCTGATGAACTCCTCGGCGCCCTTCGTCGTGAAGAGCATCTCGCGGTAGGCGCGGCGGCTCGTCTCGGTCGACTCGAGCTTGATGGAGTCGAACCGCTTCTTGATCGTTCCCGAGCTCTCGTCGGCGGCGAGGATGCCCTTGCCGGGTGCGACGAGGGCCTTCGCCGTGGCCTCCAGCTCGTGGCCCGTGGCATGGCCCGTGGGTTGGCTCATGGAATGGACTCCTGATTGGCGCGCGTTCGGACAGTCTATCGACCTTCGCGGCGAGCCGACACCCCGCCCTGGGCGCCCGAAACGACGGCGGGGGCGAGGCGTATCGCCTCGCCCCCGCCCCATGTGCTGCGCGGAGAGCTAGCTGCCCATCTTGCAGCCGAAGTTCTCCATGGTGTCCTCGTCGAGCTGCTTGGTCTCGCGATTCATCGGGTCGGGCGCGTCGGCCTTGTTCGCGAACTTCCCGTTGGGGTCCTGCGGGTCGACGATCCAGTAGATGAAGATCGGGCGATTGACCTCCAGCTCCACGAGCTGGGCCTTGCTGCCGTTCTTGGTGACGACCGTGCCATTCTTGTCGAGCACGGAGGTCGCCTGCTTCACGCGGTAGGTCTCCTCCTTCTTCGTGAGGCGGTCCTTCACGACCATCTTGCCCGCGTTGGCGTCGATGCTGACGAGGCATCCCTCGGTCTTCTTGGTCTTGCTCGCCTTCTCCTGCGCGTGAGCCGCGAGCGGGGCTCCCCACGCGAGCGCGCCGGCCAGGACCAGGGCGGCGGCTCGCGCCATCGAGCGGATCGGCATCGGGCGTTCCTCCGTGTAGAGACGTTCGCCGGGACTTCGACCTCCCGGGCGGCGGGCGGCAATCCTACACGCTCTCGGACGCCTTCGGAAAGAGGGCATTCGCCCGCGTGACGGGCCCGGGCGGCTCGGGCTCGACGCGCAGCAGCAGGAGGTCCGTCACGTTGGTGCGCGTCGGCCCGGTCCGCAGCAGCCCGCCCTCGGCGGCGAAGAAGTCGTAGGACGCGTGGGCCGCGAGGGCAGCCTGGGGGTCGAGTCCGACGGCCCGCGCGCGCGCCGCCGTGCCGCCGTCGGCGAAGGCGCCCGCCGCATCGGTCGGTCCGTCGCTGCCGTCGGTTCCGGCAGCGAGCAGCGCCGCGCCGGCGGTGCCTTCGAGCGCGATGGCCGCCGCAAGCGCGAGCTCCTGGTTGCGACCGCCGCGGCCGGCGCGCTCGAACGTCACCGTCGTCTCGCCGCCGGCGATCAGACACGCCGGCCGCTCGCGCCGCACGGCGCGCGCGAGCGCGGCCACGCGGCGACCGACCTCACGTGCCTCGCCGCGTAGGGCCTGCGAGACCGCGATCGGGCGCAGGCCTCGGGCCGCGGCCTCCGCGCGGGCCGCGGCCAGCGCGTCGCCGAGCGATGCGACCACGGTGGTGCGGACGCGCTCGAAGACGGGGTCGCCCGGCTTCGGCGACTCGGATCGCTCGCCGCGCGCGCCGGCCTCGAGCTCGGCCCGCACGCGCGCCGGCAGCTCGGCGCGCAGCCCGCGACGATCGATCGCGGCCAGCGCGTCGGCGAAAGTCGTCGGATCGGGGGCGCAAGGGCCCGAGCCGATCACGTCGAGCCGATTGCCGAGCACGTCGGAGACCACCAGCACCTCGATGCGAGCGGCCCCCGCCGCGCAGGCCAGCCGCCCGCCGGCCACCTCGACCAGGTGCTTGCGCACGGCGTTCAGCTCGGCGATCTCGGCACCCGACGCGAGCAGCGCGCGCGTGGTCGCCGCGAGATCGGCGAGCGAGAGGCCGGGCCGCGGACAGGTGAGCAGCGCCGAGGCGCCGCCCGAGAGCAACACCACGAAGACGTCGGGCGGCCGCGTCGCGGCCGCGAGCGCCAGGAGCTCGCGAGCGGCCTCCTCGCCGCGCGCGTCGGGGATCGGATGCCCAGCGCAGCGCACACGCCAGCCCGCGACGGCGGGGGGCGCGAGCTCGTGGCCGTCCTTCGTCACCACCAGCCCGCCGGCGACGCGCGGGCCCGCAGCCTGCTCGAGCCCCGCGGCCATGGCCGCCGCCGCCTTGCCGGCGGCGGCCACGACGAGCCGCGCGCCGTCCGGGATCGGGCGGCTGCCGATCGCGAGCGATGCGCCGCGACGCTCGACCGCGTCGCGCACGGCGCGCTCGGCGTCGACGGCGTGGAGAGCGGCGTGGAAGATCGCGAGCAGCTCGCCGCGCCCGCCGTCGCTCAAGGGCTGCCCGTCGGAGCTGCGGTCGGAGCGGAGGGGGACGGGGCGGCGGCCGGCGGACTCCCGGCGGCCGGCGGACTCCCGGGGGCCGGCGTCGTCGGGGAGGCGGCCGGCGCGCTCGCGAGCGGGATCGCCCGGATCTCGATGCGCCGGTTCTGGGCGCGGCCGTCGGCACTCTGGTTCGACGCCACCGGCTGCTGCGCGCCGAGCGACACTGCAGAGAGGCGGGCCGGATCGAGGCCGTGCGCCTGGAAGAAGCGCACGACGCGCGCGGCCCGCGCGGCGGCGAGATCCCACGCGGTGGGGTAGCGCGCCGCCGCGGCGCCCCTTCGCGGGGCGTCGTCGACGTGGCCCACCACCTCGATCCGATACGGGCGCCCGCGCAGGTCCCCGGCCACGCGCGCGAGCGACGTCTCGCCCGCCGGCGTCAGATCGGCGGAGCCCGGCGCGAACAGCGAGTCGGCGGCCAGGTTGGTGACGAGGCCCTCGCCCTGGATCGTGTTCGTGGAAGCCTCGGCCTCGAGCTCGCGGATCAGCGCCTGCTGGCTCTCGACGAGCGCGCCCTTCTCCTCGAGCTCGTGCTGCCGCGCGGCGAGCTCGCCCTTCGCGTCGCCGAGCTCCGACACCTGCTTCGCGAGCCGGTCGCGCTCCTGGCGCAGGTCCTCGAGCTGCTCGGCCTGGCTGTCGCGCTCCGCCTGCAGGCTCTTGTCCTGGGCCTCGAGCTGCTGCACGCGCTCGCCCAGCCGATCCCGCTCGGCGGCGACGTTGGCGCACGCCGCCAACGCGAACGCGAGCACGGCGAGCCCGCGGGCGGCGCGCGGCGGGCGGAGGCGCGGCGCGGTCGCGCGACTCACGCCGCGGCGTGGAGCAGGGTCTTGGCGAGCGCCTCGTCGATCGCGTCGACGAACGAGAGCTCGAGCCCGTCGAGCAGGTGCTTCGGGATCTCGTCGACGTCGCGCCGGTTGCGCTCGGGCAACACCACCTCGTGGATGCCCGCGCGCTTGGCGGCGAGCACCTTCTCCTTGATCCCGCCCACCGGGAGCACCTTGCCGCGCAGCGTGATCTCGCCGGTCATCGCGACGTCGGGCCGCGCCGGCCGGCCGGTGAGCAGCGACACCAGCGACGTCACCATCGCCACCCCCGCCGAGGGGCCGTCCTTGGGTACGGCGCCGGCGGGCACGTGCAGGTGCACGTCGGAGCTCTCGAACACCGCCGGATCGACCCCGATCGAGGGCGCGTTGGTGCGAAGCCACGAGCGCGCCGCCTCCGCCGACTCCCGCATCACCTCGCCGAGCGAGCCGGTGAGCTGGAGCGCGCCCTTCCCCGGCATGCGCGTCGACTCGACGAAGAGGATGTCGCCGCCCGCCGGCGTCCAGGCCAGGCCGACCGCCACGCCGGGGCGGCCGGCGCGCTCCGCGAGCTCGGGCTCGAAGCGCACCGGTCCGAGCATCGCGGCGAGGTCCTCCGGACCGACGGCGATGGGGCCGCGGCTCTCCTCCTCGGCGACCCGGCGGGCCACCTTGCGGCAGAGCGCGGCGATCTCCCGCTCGAGGTTGCGCACCCCGGCCTCGCGCGTGTAGGAGCGGATCAGCGCACGCAGCGTCTCGTCGGGCACCTCGAGATCGACGCCCTCGATCCCGTTCTGCACGCGCTGGCGCGGCAGCAGGTAGCGCTTGGCGATCTCGACCTTGTCCTCCTCGGTGTAGCCCGGGAGCTCGATCACCTCCATGCGGTCGCGCAGCGCCGGCGGGACCGGGTCCATCCAGTTCGCGGTGGCGATGAAGAGCACCTGCGAGAGGTCGAACGCCACCTCGAGGTAGTGATCGCTGAAGGAGTGGTTCTGCTCCGGATCGAGCACCTCGAGCAGCGCCGACGAGGGATCGCCGCGGAAGTCCTGCCCGACCTTGTCGACCTCGTCGAGCAGGAACACCGGGTTGCGCGTCTTCGCCTTGCGCAGGCCCTGGATGATGCGCCCGGGGAGCGCACCGACGTAGGTGCGGCGGTGCCCGCGGATCTCCGCCTCGTCGCGCACGCCGCCGAGCGAGATGCGCACGAACTCGCGGCCGAGCGCGCGCGCGATCGAGCGGCCGAGCGAGGTCTTGCCGGTGCCGGGCGGACCCGCGAAGCACAGGATCGGGCCCTTCAGGTCGCGCTTCAGCGAGAGCACCGCGATGTACTCGAGGATGCGATCCTTGACCTTCTCGAGGTCGTAGTGGTCCTCGTCGAGGATGCGCTGCGCCTCGGAGACGTCGAGGCGGTCCTCGCTGGCCTTCGACCAGGGAAGCTCGACCATCCACTCGAGGTAGGTGCGGATCACGCCGTGCTCGGCCGAGGCGGCCGGCGTCTGCGCGAGGCGGTCGAGCTCGCGGCGCGCCTGCTTGAGCGCCTCCTCGGGCATGCCGGCGGCCTCGATGCGCTCGCGCAGGCGCTCGGTCTCGGCGCCCTCGTCCGGCCCCTCGCCGAGCTCCTTGCGGATCGCGTCGAGCTGCTGGCGCAGCAGGTAGTCCCGCTGCGTCTTGCCCATCTCGCTCTGCACCTTTTCGCGGATCTCCGCCTCGACGGTCTGCGCCTGCTGGCTGCGCGTCAGCTCGGAGAGCACCAGCCGCAGCCGCTCCACCAGGTCGGTCTTCTCGAGCACCGCCTGCTTCTGCGCCACGTCGAGCTCGAGGTTCGAGGCGACCAGGTCGGCGAGGCGGCCCGGATGGTCGATGCTCGCCGCCAGCACCTGCAGCTCGTCGGAGAGCTTCGGGCTCTCGGCCACCAGCGCCGCGAACTGCTGCGCGAGGTTGCGCTGCAGCGCCGTCACGTCCACCGAGCCGGGGTCGCCGGTCTCCTCGAGCGCGTGGACGCGTGCGCGAAGGAACGGCTCCTCGGCGACGAAGCCGTCGATGCGGGCGCGCGCGACGCCCTGCACGAGCAGACGGTACGACTCGTCCGGGAACTTCAGCATCTTCACGATGCGCAGCACGGTGGCGACGCGGTGCAGGTCGTCGGGTCCCGGGCTCCCCTCGATCGGCCGGCGCACGGCCGGCGCCACCAGCAGCCGCTCGGGCGTGACCAGCACGTGGTCGATCACCCGCTTCGAGCGCGCAGTGTTGACCAGCAGCGGCGACAGCAGGAAGGGGAACAGCACCGTGTTCTTGAGCGGGAGCACCGGCAGGGTCTCGGGCAGCGCGACCGCCGCGCCTTCCTCGCCGGTGCCGACGCCGACCGTGACGGCCGTGGGGGTGCTGCTCGCGACCGGGAGCTCGCTGCGCTCGTCCTGGGGTCGATCGCTCATCTCGTGGGCTTCCGTTCGCCTTCGGGCCGGGCGGCGCCGCCCTCGACGTCGATGCGGCGGCTCGAGCGCTTGGGCAGCGTCACGCGCAGGAAGCCGTCCTCGAGCTGCGCGGAGACGCCTGCGCGCTCGAAGGGGATGCCGATGCGCAGGACGCGCTCGAAGGGACCCGACGCGATCTCCATCTGGTGGAGCCGCTGCGCCTCGCGATCGACGCGCACCTGGCGGACGCCGCGGATGCGCAGCACGTCGCCGTCGACCGACACGTGCACGTCCGAGCCGGCGACGCCGGCCAGCTCGAGGCGTACGACGATCGCCTTCTCGGTCTCGTAGACGTCCGCGGCGGGCCGCCAGCGGTCGCCCCCGACCAGCTCGGCCGCACGGCCGAACCAATCCCCGAACGGGTCGCCCTCTCCGCGCGCGCTCACGCTAGTTGCCGCCCTTGTCCTCGGTGTACTCGGCGTCGATCACGTCGCCCTCGGCCGAGCCCGCCGGCTTGGCGCCGGCCCCCGGCGCCGCGGCGGCACCCTGCTCGGTCTGCGAGCGGTAGAGCGCCTCGGCGATGCCGTGCATCTCCTTCTCGACGCGCTGTCGCGCCGCATCCATGCGGGCGGCGTCGTTGCTCTCGAGATCGCGCTTCGCCTCCGCCAGCACGCCCTCGGCGCGCGTGCGATCCGCCTCCGGCAGCTTGTCGCGGTTGTCGGCGAGCGTCCGCTCGGCGCCGTAGATCATCGAGTCGAGCTGGTTGTGCTTCTCGACCTGCTCGCGCCGCGCGTGGTCCTCGGAGGCGTGCGACTCGGCGTCCTTGATCATGCGGCCGATCTCGTCCTTGGAGAGGCCGCCCGATCCCTCGATGCGGATCGACTGCTCCTTGCTGGTCGCCTTGTCCTTGGCCGAGACGGCGAGGATTCCGTTGGCGTCGATGTCGAACGTCACCTCGATCTGGGGCACGCCGCGCGGCGCGGCGGGGATGCCGTCGAGGATGAAGCGCCCGAGCTCGCGGTTGCCGGCCGCGATCTCGCGCTCGCCCTGCAGCACGCGGATCTCCACCTGCGGCTGGCTGTCGCTCGCGGTCGAGAAGGTCTGGCTCCGCTTGGTGGGAATCGTGGTGTTCTTCTCGATCAGCTTCGTCATCACGCCGCCCAGCGTCTCGATGCCGAGCGAGAGCGGCGTCACGTCGAGCAGCAGCACGTCGCGGACCTCGCCGGCGAGCACGCCGCCCTGGATCGCCGCGCCGACGGCCACGACCTCGTCCGGGTTCACGCCCTTGTGCGGCTCCTTGCCGAAGAAATCCTTCACCTTCTGCTGCACCAGCGGCATGCGGGTCGAGCCGCCGACGAGCACGACCTCGTCGATCTGGGCGGCCGAGAGCCCCGCGTCCTGCAGCGCGATGCGGCAGGGCTCGAGCGTGCGCTCGACCAGGTCGCCGACGAGCTGCTCGAACTTGGCGCGCGTGAGCTTCAGGTTCATGTGCTTGGGGCCGCTCTGGTCCGCGGTGATGAACGGCAGGTTGATGTCCGTCTGCTGCGCACCGGACAGCTCGACCTTGGCCTTCTCGGCGGCCTCGCGCAGCCGCTGCATCGCCATCGGATCCTTGGAGAGATCGATGCCCTGGTCCTTCTTGAACTCCGCGATCAGGTACTCGATCACGCGCTGGTCGAGGTTGTCGCCGCCGAGATGCGTGTCGCCGTTGGTGGACTTCACCTCCACCACGTTCTCGCCGACCTCGAGGATCGAGATGTCGAAGGTGCCGCCGCCGAAGTCGTAGACGGCGATCTTCTCGTCCTTCTCCTTGTCGAGGCCATAGGCGAGCGCCGCCGCCGTGGGCTCGTTGATGATGCGCTTCACCTCGAGCCCGGCGATCTGGCCGGCGTCCTTGGTGGCCTGGCGCTGCGCGTCGTTGAAGTAGGCGGGGACGGTGATCACGGCCGCCTTCACCGGCTGGCCGAGATAGGCCTCGGCGGCGGCCTTGAGCTTCTGCAAGATCATCGCGGAGATCTCGGGGGGCGTGTAGTCCTTGTTGCCGATGCGCACGCCGGCCCGGCCGTCCTTGCCCTCGACGACCTCGTAGGGGACCAGGCGGATCTCCTCGGGCACCTCGGACTTGCGGCGGCCCACGAAGCGCTTGATCGAGTAGATCGTGCGGGTCGGGTTGGTGACGGCCTGCCGCTTGGCCGCGGCGCCCACCACGCGATCGCCGTCGTCGGTGAAGGCGACCACGGAGGGGGTCGTGCGACCGCCTTCCTCGTTCGGGATCACGACCGCCTGGCCGCCCTCCATCACCGCCACGACGGAGTTCGTGGTTCCCAGGTCGATCCCGATCACCTTGCCCGTCGACTCGCCAGCCATTCAGCCCTTCCTCCGATGAGTGCGGCGCAACGTCGGGTCGCACCCCCGCCATGTCAAACGCGACGCCGGTCGCCGGGCCCGATCCTCCCCAAGGGGCCGAGGCATGCAGGCCGACCCGGTAGGCTGCCGAATTTCGGAGGATCCGCGCCGTCCTCCAGCACAACCGCCCAGCGGACTGCGGGTTATACTGCGCGCGGTCGGGGGGCCGGCTCGCGAGTTCGTGGGTTCTGGCCTGGCTCGGCTCACAGGAGAACCCCCCGAGAATCGGGAGCCATGAGCCGCGTCGGCATCTGGGTTCTGAACGGGGCGCTCTTCGTCCTGTGCTGCTTCCTCACCGCCAACCTGGTGAACGGGTGGCTCGGGGAGTGGCTCGCCGGCCCGCCGGTGGCCGCACCACCCCCGAAGCCCGCCGAGGCACGGGTGGCGCGCTCCTGGAGCGACCGCGAGGTGATCCTGAAGCGCAACCTGTTCCAGGTCTCGACCCTGCTCCCGAGCGAGCTCTCGGCCGAGGACGCGGCCGCCGCGGCGGCCGAGCAGCTCGAGGCGACCAAGCTGCCGCTGAAGCTCCTCGGCACGGTCGCGGCCTCCGGAGGCGCACAGGCCTGGGCGGCGGTCGAGGACACCCAGGGACACAGCCAGATCGTCGTGCGCCTGAACGACACGCTGCTCGATCGCGCGACGGTGCTGCGCATCGAGCGGCGGCGCATCGTGCTCCAGAACGGCGCCAAGCGCGAGGAGCTCGCGCTCGACGAGACCGAGCAGGCGGCGGGGATCCCCGATCACACCGCCGGCAACGGAGACCCGGGCGCCCGCATCCAGCGCGTCGCCGACAACCAGTACCAGGTCCAGCGCGACGACGTCGAGAAGGCGGTGCGCAACCCGGCCGAGCTGTTCTCGCAGGCGCGCATCCTCCCGAAGTACGAGAACGGCCAGATGACCGGCGTGCAGCTCAACTCGATCCAGCCGGGCAGCCTGTTCGAGCAGATCGGGATCCGCAACGGGGACGTGATCACCCAGGTGAACGGCATCGTCGTGTCGAGCCCGCAGGACAGCGCCAAGCTGCTGAGCGAGCTCACCTCGGCCAATCAGTTCGAGGTGGGCGTGGTCGGCGCGGACGGGCAGACGCGCACGCTCAGCTACACGGTCCAGCAGTAGGAGCCGCCATGGGATCGGGCCCGGCGCACGGGGGAGAGCGCAGACGGTGAGACGGGGAGCTCGACGCACCCGGGGCTTCGCGAGGTCGCTCCACCCCGCGGTGCTCGCGCTCGCGGCGGCCACCCTGCTCGCTGCGGCCGCCCTGTTTGCGGCCGGCGCCGCGCGCGCCCAGGCCGTGCCCGGTGCGCCGGCGCGGCCGGCGCCGACCCGCCCGGGCGGAGCGCCGCCCGCAGCCGCGGCGCCCGCGGCTGCGGCCAAGACCACCGGCCCGACGCTGACGCAGGAGGGGCTGGTCAACCTCGACTTCGACGACGTCGATCTTCCGGTGGTGATCGACACCATCGCCAAGCTCACCAACAAGAACTTCATCTACGACGATCGCGTCCGGGGCAAGGTCACGATCGTCTCGCCGACGCCGATCCCGATCGAGCAGGCCTACACGGTGTTCGAGTCGATGCTGCAGGTGAAGGGCTTCACGACGGTCGAGACGCCGGGCGGCGCGATCAAGATCATCCCGATCCGCGACGCCAAGGAGACCAGCGTCGACACCCACGAGGCGCGGCGGTCGACGCCCGACAGCGACCGCTTCGTGACGCGCCTGATCCCGCTGACCTACATCGATGCCGACGCCATCGCCAACACGCTGAAGCCGCTGGTCTCGAAGGAGGCCGCGCTCGTGGCCTACGGGCCGACCAACACCGTGATCCTGACGGACTCCGCCTCCAACATCCGCCGCATCCTGTCGATCCTCGAGGCGATCGACGTCGAGAGCTACAAGGAGGAGCTGGCGGTGATCCGGCTCCAGTACGCCGACGCGTCGACGCTCGCCAACCAGCTCTCCGCCGTCTTCGGCGGCGAGGTCACGAGCGCAGGCGGTGGAGGCGCTGGCCGCGTGCAGCGGCCGCAGGCGCCGAACCGGCCGCCCGTCGCGACGCCGGTCACGCCGGAGGGCACGCCGCAACGCGGCCAGGTGCGCATCATCACCGACGATCGCACCAACGCACTGATCCTGCTCGCCGGCCGCAGCGTGCTCGAGGAGATGCGGACCCTGATCCGCAAGCTCGACGTGCCGCTCGAGGGCGGCGGGCGCATCCAGGTGTACTACCTGAAGCACGCCGACGCCGAGGACCTCGCCGACACGCTGAACGCGCTGCTCACCGGGCAGTCGCCCGAGGGCGGTGGCGGCGGCGGGCGCGGCCCCGGGCCGAACGCCGGCCTGCCCCCGACGCTGCGCGCGGCGATGACCGACCTCTCGAACTCGGTCAGCAGCATCACCGCCGACCCCGACACCAACTCGCTGGTGATCCAGGCGAGCCCCGAGGGCTTCGCCACCCTGATGCAGGTGATCGAGAAGCTCGACATCGAGCGGCCGCAGGTGCTGGTCGAGGCGCTCATCATGGAGGTCGATGTCACCGACAGCAAGGACCTGGGTTTCAACGGCGTGCTGCATCTCACCAGCAACGGCAACAAGATCAACATCGGGAGCATCACCGACAGCCGCACCTCGAGCAACCAGGGAACCGAGTCGACCATCGGCGCCATCGCCAGCGCGATCGGGAGCAGCACCGTCCCGGGCCTGATCACGAGCGCCGTGCTCGGCAACGGCAGCACGATCCAGGCCATCATCCGGGCCGCCGCGACCGACAACCACACCAACGTGCTCTCGGCCCCCCACATCCTCACCGCCGACAACGAGGAGGCGCAGATCCTGGTCGGCAACAACATCCCGATCATCACCAACCGCGTCCAGTCGGCCACCGGCGTCACGACCGTCGCGCCGAACTCGACGCTCGCGACCTCCGTCAACGTCGAGCGCCAGGACATCGGCGTGACCTTGCGTGTGACGCCTCAGATCACCGAGGGCGACACGCTGCGCCTCGAGATCTTCCAGGAGATCACCGACATCAACTCCGCGCTGCAGTCGGGCGTGGGCGACGTGAACCAGGTCGGCCCGGCGCTCTCCAACCGCCGGATCGAGAACACCGTCACGGTCGGCGACAACGAGACGGTGGTGGTGGGCGGGCTGATCGGCGACAAGTACGAGAAGGTCGTCAACAAGGTGCCCTGGCTCGGCGACATCCCCTTCTTCGGCTGGCTGTTCAAGAGCAAGACCAACACGATCACCAAGAGCAACCTGCTGGTGTTCCTGACGCCGCACATCGTGCGCAGCCCCGACGACCTCGAGAAGGCGTCGATCGGCAAGCGCGAGGAGTTCGAACGGCGCTCGCAGCAGGCGCTGGACCAGCCGGTGCCCGAGCGGCCGACACCGGTCGACCATCCGATCGGATTGCTCTCCGAGATGCCGCTGAACACCCCGAACGCGACCTCCGGCGCACTCTCGGTCCTCGACAAGCACTATCCGCTCGAGCGCATGCGCGAGATCGAGCGCGAACGCGAGACCGAGAAGACCAAGGCCGCGCAGGCGCGCGCCAATCCGCAGCCGGCGACGCACTACGTGATCCTCGCGGGCACCTTCGCCGACCCGCAAGTCGCCCGCTCGCGGCTCACCGAGCTGGTCGACGCCGGCTTCGAGGGCTCGCTGCTCTCGAGCGCGAAGGACGGCAAGGTGCTCACCGAGCTGCGCGTCGGCCCGTTCGCGAGCCAGGCGCAGGCGGAGAAGGTGTCTCAGACGCTGCGCCACTCGTACGACCTGACGCCGCGGGTCGTCGAGGAGAGCGGGGACAAGCAGCCGTGAGCACCGCGCTCGAGACCACCCCGCTCTCCTCGCTCGCCGCGCTGCTGCTCCGGGCCACGCCCATCACCCCGGAGCAGCTCGACGCGGCGCGCGCTCGCGAGCAGGAGACGGGGCGCCCGCTGCTCGAGCTGCTGGTCGAGCAGAAGGCGATCGCGGAGGAGGATCTGCTGCGCGCGCTCGGCGGCGCGCTCCACCTTCCGGTGCGCACCGACATCGACGCCGCGCGCATCGATCCCGAGCTGGTCGATCGCGTGCCGATCGGGTTCGCCAAGTCGTACGGCATTCTTCCGCTCGAGCGCGGCGGCGACGGCCAGGTGCGCGTCGCGATCTCCGATCCGTTCGAGACCGAGGCGATCGACGACCTTCGGCTGCTCTTCGAGAACGCCGACGTCGAGCCGGAGCTCGCGAGCCGCCGGGTCATCCTCGACGCCATCAACCTCGTCTACGACCGCGGACCCGCCTCGGCCGAGGCGCTCGCGGCGGACGCCTCGACCGACCTCGACGCGCTCGCCGACGAGATCAGCCACGAGCCGCAGGACCTGCTCGACTCGGCGGACGACGCGCCGATCATCCGGCTGGTGAACTCGCTGCTGCAGCAGGCGGTGAAGGAGCGCGCCAGCGACATCCACCTCGAGCCCTTCGAGCGCGAGATCCGGGTGCGCTTCCGCATCGACGACATCCTGTACGAGCCGGTGCGCTCGCTGCCCCGCTCCTTGCAGGCGCCGATCGTCTCGCGCATCAAGATCATGGGTGGGCTCAACATCGCGGAGAAGCGCCTGCCGCAGGACGGCCGCATCCGGCTCAAGATCGCCGGGCGCGACTACGACGTGCGCCTCTCGACGATCCCGATCGCGCACGGCGAGCGGGTCGTGATGCGCCTCCTGCCGCGCACGTCGGAGATGCTGAACCTCGAGCACCTCGGCTTCGACGCCGACCACCTCGCGATCTGGACGAAGCTGATCGCGCGCCCGAACGGCATCATCCTGGTGACGGGCCCGACCGGAAGCGGCAAGACGACCACCCTGTACGGCGCGCTGTCGCGCATCAACACGCTCGACGTGAACATCATCACGATCGAGGACCCCGTCGAGATCCAGCTCCCGGGCATCGGGCAGATCGAGGCCAACTCCAAGATCGGGCTCACCTTCGCCAACGGGCTGCGCTCGGTGCTGCGCCAGGACCCGGACGTGGTGCTGGTGGGTGAGATCCGCGACCTCGAGACCGCCGAGATCGCGATCCAGGCGTCACTCACGGGTCACCTGGTGTTCTCTACGCTGCACACGAACGACGCGCCCAGCGCGATCACCCGCCTGGTCGACATGGGGGTCGAGCGCTTCCTCGTGGCGTCGTCGCTGGTGGCGGTGCTGGCGCAGCGGCTCGTGCGCGTGCTCTGTGCCGGCTGCCGCGAGGCGTACGAGCCCACCGTCGAGGAGCTCGCGGAGATCGGCGTCCGCAACCCGCAGAAGGCGACGACGGTCTACCGGCCGGGCGCCTGCGAGGCGTGCAACCACACCGGCTACCGCGGGCGCCTCGGGATCTTCGAGCTGATGCTGATCGACGACGCGATCCGCGAGCTGATCGCGCAGAACGTGGACGCCAAGCGCATCAAGCGCCAGGCGGTGAGCGCCGGGATGCGCACCTTGCGCGTGGACGGTGCGCGCAAGGTGCTGCGGGGGCTGACCTCGATTGCCGAGGTGCTGCGCGCCACCGAGGAAGAGACGGTCGTCGCGCCCGTCTAGCGGCGCGGCGGAGAGCATCGTGCCGGTCTACGCCTACAAGGGAGTCACCCAGGCGGGGCGCTCGACGCGCGGCTTCGTGGACGCCGAGAGCGCCCGCGCGGCGCGCGTCAAGCTGAAGCGCGATGGCGTGTTCCTCACCGACCTCGCCGAGAACGCCGCGGAGGCCGCGCCGGCGGCACAGCGCCGCGTCTCGTTCTCGCTCGATCGCTTCCGCCGCATCTCGATGCTCGACGTGGCGCTCGCCACCCGCCAGCTCTCGACCCTGGTCGGCGCCGGGGTGCCGCTGGTGCAGTCACTCTCCGCGCTGGCGGAGCAGGTCGAGAGCGTGCGACTCAAGGGCGTGATCGGGCTGGTCCGCGACCGCGTCAACGAGGGCTCCTCGCTGGCGGACGCGATGGCGCAGGCGGGACCCTTCTCGGACCTCTACGTCGGCATGGTGCGCGCGGGCGAGGCGGGCGGCGCGCTCGAGCAGGTGCTGGCGCGCCTCGCCGACTACCTCGAGAGCCAGGTACGCCTGCGCAACAAGGTGTCGGCGATCCTGATCTACCCGAGCGTGATGCTCGGCTTCGCCTGCGTCGTGGTCACCGTCCTGGTCACGGTGGTGCTGCCGCAGATCACCCAGCTCCTCACCAGCCTGCACCAGACCCTGCCCTTCTACACGCGGCTCATCATCGGCGCCTCCCACTTCGCGCGCGACTGGTGGTGGACCGCGCTGATCGCCGCCGCCATCGCCTTCGCCGGCTGGCGCGCGCTGCTCCGCACCCAGGGCGGGCGCCGCTGGTTCGACGGCGTGAAGCTGCGGCTGCCGCTCGTGGGCCGCACCGTGCGCCTTCTCGCCATCTCGCGCTTCACGCGCACGCTCGCCACGCTGCTGAGCGGCGGCCTCCCGATCGTGCGCTCGCTCGACATCGCGAAGCACGTCGCCAACAACACGGTGCTCGGGCACGCCATCGACGCCGCCAGCGAGAGCGTCACCGGCGGCGCGTCGCTGGCGCAGCCCCTGCGCGCCAGCGGCGAGTTCCCGCCGGTGGTGGTGCAGATGGTCGAGGTGGGCGAGCGCAGCGGCGAGCTCGAGGCCATGCTCGAGAAGGTCGCGCAGACCTACGAGGACCAGGTCGAGACGTCGGTGACCCGGCTCACGGCCCTGCTCGAGCCGCTTCTGATCCTGTTCATGGTCGGGATCGTCGTCACCATCATCCTCGCGACCCTCGTGCCGCTGCTGCAGATCACGAGCTCACTGGGAGGCTAGACAGTGCGAGACCAGACGCGTCGAAGCCGTGGCTTCACGCTCATCGAGATCATGGCGGTGGTCCTGATCATCGGCCTGCTCGGGACGATCGTCGGCACCGCCATCTTCAGCCAGATCGACAAGGCGCGCGCCACCACCGCGAAGGCGCAGATCAAGCAGATCGAGGCCGCCCTCGACTTCTATCGCATGGACAACGGCCGCTATCCCACCACCGAGCAGGGCCTCGACGCGCTGGTGCACGCGCCGACGATCGAGCCGCTCGCGCACGCGTACCGGCCGGAGGGCTACCTGCAGGGCGGCGAGGTGCCGAAGGACCCGTGGAACGGCCGCTACCAGTACGAGTCGCCGGGCACGCACAACACCTACTCGTTCGACCTGTGGACGCTCGGCGCCGACGGCGCCCCGGGCGGCGAGGGCACCAACTCCGACATCGGGAACTGGAGCGAGGAGCAGCCGTCCTCTTGAGACGGCGCGGCGCCTTCACGCTGATCGAGCTCCTGGCGGTGGTGGCGCTGTTCGCGCTGATCGCGGGGCTGGTGGCTCCGCTGCTGCACTTCGGCACGAGCCGGGCGGCGCGGCGCGAGGCGGACGACCTGGCGAGCGCGGTAGAGTTCGCGCGGCAGCGCGCGGTGATGACGGGTCGCGTCCACCGGCTCGTGGTGGACCTCGACCGCGGGCGGCACTGGATCGAATGGGTCCCGCCCCGCCCGCCGGACACCGAGGCGGCGGCCGCCGCAGCCGAGACGGGCGGGCGCCGCGCGCACAAGATCGCGATGACGCCGCCCGACACCGGCGCCGACCACTTCGAGCCGGTGCCCGGGGCCTTCGGACGCGACCACGAGCTGGACGCCGCGACCCGGATCCTGCAGGTGCGCCTGCCGGGCGACGTGATCGAGCGAGGCGTGGTCGTCCTCGCGCTGACGCCCGACGGAGCGGCGGACCCTGCCCTGATCCGCGTCGGTGGCGCCGACGGCGAGATCCTCTACGACGTGCGGGTCGAGCCGCTGGCGGACGCGGCCGAGGTCAGCGATGCGCGCTGAGAGCTTGCTGAGCTGTCGCACGACTGTCGACTTCGCTCGGCTTCGCCTCGCTGCGCGCGCCCTCCGGGCGCTTGCGGGGATGATCCAGTCGATCCGGTTGCCTCGGAATGGACGACCGCGGCTCGGATTCACGCTGCTCGAGGTGATGGCTGCGGTCGCGCTGCTCGGCACGGCCTACACCGTGCTCGGCGGCGCGGGGATCCAGGGGCTGCAGCACGAGGGCGAGTCGCGTCGCCGCATCCAGGCGTCGCTGCTCGCCGACGCGCTGCTCGCCGAGCTCGAGGCGAGCGCCGATGCCGGGCTGGTCGCGCAGCCCGGCAAGGACCAGCGGCACGAAGGGGAGTTCACCGTCGAGATCGAGGTGGCTCCGCTCGACCTCGTGGTGCCCGACGACCCGAACCCGCTGCCGGCGGTCGCCATCGGCGGCTCCCAGCCGACCGGGGCGCAGCCCAACGCATCGCAGCCGAGCCAGCTCGGTGGCAAGCAGTCGAACGTCCCCGATGCGCTCGCGGCGAGCCTGATCCACGGCGAGGGCCGCTCGGTGTCGCCGCTCCGGCGCATCACGGTGACCGTGGGATGGACGGAAGGCTGGGGCGATCGCTCCGTGGTCCGCACCACCTACGCGTTCGACGCGGAGTCGGTGAAGTCGGAGCTCGAGGCGCTCGACGGCACTGCGAGCGCGACGGCCAACGCGGGTCAGGCCGCGGGTACGGGTCAGACCACTCCGCAGGGTCAGACGCCGCAGCAGCCGACCGGCAATCCGGTGACCCAGCCCGGACCCGTCCAATGAGCTCCGTCCGGCGGTCGGCCGGCGGCTTCACGCTGCTCGAGGTGCTCGCCGTCGTCCTGCTGACGGGGGTCGTGCTCACGGTCGCGATCAACTTCTACCTGAACCTCTCGAAGGCGAGCCTCGCCGCGATGGACGGCTCGCAGCGGGCGCGGCGCGCCGCCGTGCTCCTCGACCGGGTGGCGCGCGATCTCGAGGCGACGGTGCTGGTGAAGAAGCCCGCCGAGCTCGATCCCCTGGCGCACCCCTGGCTCTTCCTCGCCGAAGGCGACGCGACGGACGCCGGTGCAGAGCGGCTCAAGTTCGTGAGCCGGGGGCGCCACCCGCGCAGCTCGACCGCGCCGGAGTCGGACCTCGAGGTGGTGGTGTGGACGGCCGAGCGGGGCGCGCACCAGGACCTCGAGCTGCGGCGCTGGAGCTCGCCCGCGCTCCCGCCGGGCCTCGATCGCAGCTTCCCGACGCCCGACGAGACGGACCTCGTCGCCGCGGGCGTGGCCGAGTTCGGCGTGCGCCTGATGAGCGAGAAGGGCGAGTGGGTGACGACCTGGGACTCCTCGTCGCTGGAGGCGTCGGGAGATCTCCCGGTCGCGGCCGAGATCCGCATCTCGTTCTACCTCGGCGACACCAACGCGCGCGACGGCCCCTACGTGCGCCGCGTGCTGCTGCCGCTACGGCCGCTGGATCTCGAGAAGATGCTCGCGGTCAACGGCCAGAACGTCGTCGGCCAGAGCACGACCAATGGCCAGGACAGCAAGGACCAGACGGACAACGGGGGCGGGAGCCCCACCCAGCAGGCCTCGCAGGACCGCAACAACTGCATGACGGTGGCGGCCTGTCTCGCGCGCCATCCGGAGATCAACCCCGCCGCCTTCGGCCCGGAGATCCAGGCGGTCGTGAACGGCTCGATGGGCTCGTGCGCGAGCGACTTCGCGGCGACCGGCATGGCGCCGGCGGACTGCCTGCAATGAGGGGCCGTCGCGAGGGCGGCGTCGTGCTGCTGGTGGTGCTCTTCTTCGTGCTGCTGCTGGTGACCAGCATCGCGACCTTCCTGCGCCGCGTCGCGATCGACGCCGGCGTGGCGACCAACCGCGACCGCGCCCTCGAGGCCGAGGCGCTGGCGCGCGGCGGCGTGCGGCTCGGACAGGTGCTGCTGCTCGAGGACCTGCGCCTGGCGTCGAGCGCACCGAGCGCGACCGATAGCAAGCACTCGATCTGGGCGCGCGTGGCGGGCGTCAACCTGATCGACGATCCGAACGTCTCGCTCACGATCGACGTCGAGGACGCGGCGGCGCGCATCAACCTGAACGGCTTCCTCGACCAGAACGGGAGCGTCGTGCCGCAGGGGAAGGCGTTCCTGGAGCAGCTCCTCTCCAACGTCATCGACACGCTGCCGGGCAAGGCCGGCGAGAAGGGCTACGACCCCGGCGACCTCGCCGACAACCTGATCGACTGGATCGACAAGGACCAGGTCCGCCAGTCGGGCGGGCCCGAGACCGACCTCTACCAGAAGCGCGATCCGCCGATTGTGCCGCCGAACCGCCCGCTGCTCTCGGTCGACGAGCTGCGCCTGGTCGCGGGCTTCGACGGCCCGCTCGTCGACGCGCTGCGGCCCTACGTCGGCGTGTACCCGCTGGTGGGCGGCGGCGCCATCAATCTCAACACGGCGCCCTCCTGGGTGCTCGCGCAGATCACCGTCGGCAGCGACGTGAGCGGCTATCGAGCGATCGAGGAGGACACGGTGAAGCGCATCCTGGAGGCGCGCGACAAGAGCCTCGTGTGCGCGTCGGGCAACCAGGTCAGCGGCTGCACGACGACCACGGACCTGTTCGCCGGCGAGTCGCCCTTCCCCAAGCCCAGCAGCGGGCCGTCGAGCGTGTTCGTGGTGCGGGCGCACGCGCGCGTCGTCGACGTGGAGCGCACCGTCGAGGCCGTGATCGACCGCACCAAGCCGAGCCAGCCGTTGCGGCTGGCCTGGCGGGTCGACTGAGGTATCCATAGGGGATGGCGGTGCTCGGGCGCAGCCTCGGCGTCGATCTCGGCAGCCACTCGATCAAGGTGGTGGAGCTGCGGCAGACGCTGCGCGGCGTCGAGCTGGCGCGGCTGCAGGCGCTCGCCGTCGGGGCGCCGCGGGGAGCGACCGGGACGGAGCCGGAGGCGCGGCCCGCGGAGGGCCCCGACGCGGCGGCGATCGAGACGCTGCGCGAGTGGGTGCAGACCCAGAGCCTGTCCGGCGAGCGCATCGTGTGCGCCATCCCCGGCGACCGCGTCGCGCGCCGGCAGATGCACCTCCCCTTCCGCGATCGGCGCCGCATCGCCCAGGCGGTGCCGTACGAGGTGGAGAGCGAGACGCCCTTCGCGCTCGACGAGGTCTTCGTCGACTGGGAGCAGGTCGGCAGCGCGGGCGCCAGCGCGGACGTGGTAGCCACGGTGGTGCCGCGCCGCGACGTGGCCGCGCGCATCGAGGGGCTCCGCAGCGCAGGGGTCGTCCCGCGCGTGCTCGAGGTCGAGGGCCTGGTCCTCGCCAACCTGAGCGAGCTGGTCGACCTGCCCGGCACCCGCCTCCTGGTCGACCTCGGGCATCGGAAGACGACGCTCTGCCTGCTGGTCGACGGCTCCCCACGCGCCGCCCGCACGCTGCCGTCCGGCGGACGCCACCTGACCGAGGCGATCGCGCGCGAGCGCGGCGTCGATCTCGACGAGGCGGAGCGGATCAAGTGCCGGGACGGGATCCTGCCGTCCAGCGCAAGCGGCGGATCCCCCGCAGCCCTTCGCGTGCTCGATCGGCTGGTGCGGGACCTCGTGCGCACCCTCGGCGGTCTCGAGAGCGCGCTCGGCGGCCCCGCCGAGAAGGCGATCGGTGAGATCACGCTGCTCGGTGGGGGCGCGCGCCTGGCGGGCATCGACCACCTCCTGGCGGAGCGCACCGGCATCCCGACCGCGCGCCTGCAGATCGCGCCGACGGGTCCGGCCAGCGTGCTGATCGCGGGCGGCGACCCGCTGCGCTTCGCGCCCGCGCTCGCGCTCGCGCTGCGCGGCACGCTGCGCGCGCGCACGCGGATGAACTTCCTGCAGGCCGAGTACGCCCCGCGCCTCGACCTGCGGAAGATGGGCGCGCAGCTCCGCGGCACCGCGCTGCTGGCGGGCCTCGCTCTCTTGCTCGCGATCGGCGCCGGCGTCTCCCGCATCGCGCTCGAGTCGCGCCGCGCCGACGCGCTCGAGCGCGAGCTCGGACAGCTGTGGAGCGCGGCCGTCCCCGGCAAGCCGATGCCCGAGGACGTGCCGCGCGCCCTGCAACAGGCGCTCCGGGACGCCCAGCAGAAGGCGGACTTCCTCGGCATCTACGGCGGCAAGCTGTCGGCCCTCGACCTGCTCACCGAGATCTCGAAGCTGGTGCCGCCCGACCTGCAGGTGATCTTCGAGGAGCTCTCGATCGATGGGCAGGTGGTGCGCATCCGCGGCCACACGCCGAGCTTCGCGGCCGTCGACCAGCTCAAGGGCGCGCTCGCGCGCTTCCCGAGCTTCGGCGACATCCGCGTCAGCGAGATCCAGGCCGACAGCGCGCGCGGGGGGAACAACTTCAGCGTGACGATCAGCCTCGCCAAGGCGGAGCCGGGACCGTGAACGAGCTGCGCGATCGCATCGCCGTCTTCGTCGCGGGGCTCGCCCCGCGCGAGCGCCTGCTCCTCGGCGCAGCCGGCGGCGTGCTGGTGCTGGCCCTCGTCTGGCTCGGCGGGATCGCGCCCGTGCTCGGCAGCATCCGCCGCGCGACCCTGCGCGTCGACACCGCCGAGCGGCAGCTCACCGTCGCGCGGCGCCTGCGCGGCGATCTCGGCGAGCTCCAGGGCCGGCTCGCGGCCGTCGAGCGCCGCATCGGCGAGGGCCCCAAGGGCAACCTCTTCACCACGCTCGAGGAGCTCGCCAAGCAGTCCGCGGTCAAGGTCGAGTCGATGGAGCCGCAGGCCTCGCAGTCGCAGGATCGCTACCGCGAGACCAAGGTCCAGGTGGTGCTGAAGCAGGTGAGCCTCGCGCAGGCCGTGAACTTCCTGCACAAGATCGAGTCGCAGCCGCAGCTCCTGTCGGTGAAGAGCCTGCGCGTGCGCACGCACGTCGAGAAGAAGGAGGACATGCTCGACGTGACCTTCACGGTGTCCTCGTTCGAGCCGACCTGAGCATGGCGGCGCGCGGCGCGGCGGCCATGGTGGCAGCTCGAACCTTCGCGTCCGGGGTGGCGCGCGGGCGGCTCGCGGTGCTGGTCGGTGCGTACGTGGCGCTCACGGCCGTCTTCGTCGCGATCGGCTTCCCGTACCAGCGCATCGAGCCGCGCGTGGCGGCCGCGGTCGGCGCCGCGACGGGAGCGCAGGTCGGCATCGGCAAGCTCGACTTCGCGCTGCGCTGGCTCCGGCCCTGGCTGATCGCCAACGACCTCGATCTCGCCTGGGGAGAAGGCCTGCACCTGCGGATTCCGCACGTGCGCATCGCCCCGGCGCTCTCGCTCTCCTGGCTCCGCGGCGAGCCTTCGGTCGCGCTCTCGGTGGGCGGCGACTTCGGCGAGATCAGCGGCACCGCTCGCATCGGCCGGACTCCCGCGTTCCGCGGCGACGTGCACGGCCTCGCGCTCGACAAGCTCCCGAGCGACGCGCTCGCGCCCGGGCTTCGCCTCACCGGCGCGCTCGACGCGTCGCTCGACCTGCGCGCCGGCAGCGACGGCGGCGCCGAGGGCAGCGCGAAGCTCGACGCGCGCAACGGATCGATCACGCCGCCGAATCTCCCCGTCGGCCTGCCCTTCGCGAAGCTCGACGCCGACCTCGCGCTCGGCGGCGGGGCGATGCTCACCGTGAAGTCGCTGGCGCTCGAGGGGCCGCTGGTGGCGGGGAGCGGCACCGGCAGCATCGGCCGCGGGCGCTCGATCGACACGGCGCCACTCGCGCTCGAGCTGCACCTCCAGGCGCGCGATCCGGGGCTGCGCCAGCTTCTCACCGCGCAGGGCCTCCCGATCGGGCCCGACGGCACCGCGAACCTGCAGATCTCCGGGACGCTCGCGAGCCCCGCGCTGCGACCGGGTGCGGGCGGCTTCGGCGCCCCGGTTGGGGCGCGGCCGGAGGGCGGGGCCGCGGCGCGGCCGCCGGGTGCGTCGGCCCCGCGTCCGGCGGGAGCGCCGGCCGCCGGCGTGCTGCCGCCCGGCGCAGCGCGCGCGCTGCGCGCGCCCAACTGAGGTCGCCGTGAGCGGCGAGGCGCTCCAGCGCGTGCTCCGCACGCTCGCCGACCCGACCCGCGTGCGGATCCTGGCGCTGCTCGAGCGCGAGGAGCTCGCGGTCCAGGAGCTGATGGAGGCGCTGGGCATGACGCAGAGCCGCGTCTCCCGTCACCTCGGCATCCTGCGCGAGGCGGGCCTGCTCCGCGACCGGCGCGAGGGGACCTACGTCTTCTACCGCTTCGCGGCCCCGAGCGAGGGAATCTGGCGCGACGCCTGGGAGCTGGCGCGCCGCGCGCTCGACGGCGACGCCGCCGCAAAGCGCGACGCGGCCGCGCTGGCGCGCGTGGTCGCCGCGCGCGCGTCGCGCAGCCGCTCGTTCTTCGAGACGGTGGGCCCCGAGTGGGACGCGCTGCGGAAGATCTTCGACGACGACGCGCTGCGCGCGCGCGCCGTGGCGCACCTGGTGCCGGTCGGCTGGACGGTGGCCGACGTCGGCACCGGAACCGGCATCCTGGCGGGCGAGCTGGCGCGCCTCGGGCTGCGCGTCGTCGCGATCGACCACTCGCCGCGCATGATCGACGCGGCGCGCGTCAAGCTCGAGGAGGCCGGCATCCGCGGCGTCGAGCTGCGCGAGGGCGAGGCGAGCGCGCTCCCGCTCGCCGACGGCGAAGTGGACGCCGCCTTCGCCCACATGGTGCTCCACTACCTGCCGTCGCCGGCCGACGCGCTGCGCGAGATGGCGCGCGTGGTGCGGCCGGGCGGCGTGGTCGTGGTGGTCGACTTCGTGCGCCACGAGGCCGAGTGGATGCGCGAGGAGCTCGGCGTGCTGTGGCTCGGCTTCCCGCCCGACGAGGTGCTCGGCTGGTTCTCGGCCGCAGGCCTGATCGGGGCGCGCGTCGAGCAGGTGGCCTCCCCCTCACCGGTGCGCGATCTCCCCGCGGCCTTCATCGCGAGCGCGCGCCGGCCGCCCGCGCGGTGACGCGCGTCCGCGCCGTCCTGCTCGACGCGGCCGGAACCCTGCTGCGACCGCGCGAGCCGGTCGGTGCCACCTACGCGCGGATCGCGGCCGCGTACGGGGTCGAGCTTCCGCCCTGGCGCCTCGACGACGCCTTCCGACGGGTGCTGCGCGCCGCTCCGCCGATGGCGTTTCCCGACGCGCCACCCGAGCGCCTCGAGTCGCTCGAGCGCGGCTGGTGGCGCGAGCGCGTGCGCGCGACTTTTCGCGCCGCCGATCAGACGGCGCGCTTCGGCGACTTCGAGGCGTGCTTCGCTGCGCTCTTCGCCCACTATGCGAAGCCCGAGGCGTGGGCGGCGCTGCCGGGTGCGCGCGAGGGCCTCGACGCGCTCCGCCGCGCGGGTCGTCGCGTCGCGGTCCTCTCCAACTTCGACCGCCGCCTGCCCGCTCTGCTCGACGGGCTCGCGCTGCGGGTGGAGGCCGTGCTCCTCCCGGCGGAGCTCGGCGCGGCGAAGCCCGATCCTCGCTGCTTCGAGCGCGCCTGCGCGCGGCTCGGCGTCGCGCCCGCCGAGGCGGTCCACGTCGGCGACGATCCCGAGCAGGACCTCGCAGCGGCGCGCCGCGCCGGCTTGCGCGCGATCGACGCCGCCTCCCTTGCTACGCTGGCCGATCTCCCGGAGCGGATCGCCGCCCTGGAGGCGACGGAGGAGGAGCGCACCGCATGAACCGATCGACGGCCCCGGAGGGACCGGTCGCCTTCTTTCGCGAGCGCTTCGGCGTCGACGACCGCGCGCTCGAGCGCACGCTCGGCGCGGCGCTCGAGCGCCAGATCGACGCGGCGGACCTGTTCTTCGAGTACTCGACGAACGACCAGGTTGCGCTCGAAGAAGGCATCGTGAAGAGCGGCGATCGCCACGTCGAGCAGGGCGTCGGGGTGCGCGTGCAGGCGGGCGAGCGGCAGGGCTATGCGCACTCGGACGAGATCACGCTGGAGAGCCTCTCGCTCGCCGCAACCACCGCGCGCGCGATCTCCGAGCGCAGCGCGCCGGCGAGCGCCGTCGCGGTCCGGGCCGCGGGCGCCCCGAGCCGCGACCTCTACCCGATCGCGACCGATCCGACCGACGTGCCGGCGCTGCAGAAGGTGCGGCTCCTCGAGGAGATCGACGTCTACGCGCGCGCGCGCGATCCGCGCGTTCAGCAGGTGATGGCGAGCATCCTCACCCAGCAGCGACACGTCCTGGTGGCGGACAGCGACGGCACGTGCGTCGGTGATACCCGGCCGCTGGTCCGCTTGAACGTCCAGGTGATCGCGCAGGACGCCTCCGGCCGCCGCCGCGAGATGGGCTACCAGGGAATGGGCGGCCGCTACGACCTGGCGCGCCTGCTCGACCCCACCGCGTGGAAGCCGCTCGTCGACGAGGCGGTGCGCATCGCGCTCCTCAACCTGGAGGCGGTCGCCTGCCCCGCCGGCAGCTGCGACGTGGTGCTCGGTCCGGGCTGGCCGGGGATCCTGCTGCACGAGGCGATCGGCCATGGCCTGGAGGGCGACTTCAATCGCAAGAAGACCTCGGCCTTCTCGGACCGCCTGGGCCAGCGCGTGGCAGCACCCGGCGTGACGGTGGTCGACGACGGCACCCTGCCCGGCCGGCGCGGCTCGCTCAACGTCGACGACGAGGGAACCCCGTCGCAGCGCACCGTGCTGATCGAGGACGGCGTCCTGGTCGGGTACCTGCAGGACCGCCTGAACGCGCGGCTCATGGGCATGAAGCCCACGGGCAACGGCCGCCGCGAGAGCTACGAGCATCTGCCCATGCCGCGCATGACCAACACCTTCATGCTGGCGGGCCGCGACGACCCGGCCGAGATCGTGCGCTCGGTGCCGCGCGGCATCTACGCCGTCTCCTTCGGAGGCGGCCAGGTCGACATCACCAGCGGCAAGTTCGTGTTCAGCGCCAACGAGGCCTACCGCATCGAGTCGGGCCGGATCGGCGCGCCGGTGAAGGGCGCCATGCTGATCGGCAACGGCCCGGACGTGCTGACGCGCGTCTCGCGCATCGGGTCGGATCTACGCCTGGACGAAGGCGTCGGCACCTGCGGCAAGGACGGGCAGTCGGTGCCGGTGGGCGTGGGATTGCCGACGCTGCGCATCGACGGCCTCACCGTGGGCGGCACCGAGACGTGAGCCGCGCGCTGTCCGGGCGCGACGCGGTGTCGCGCGCGCTGACGCGCGCGCTGGCCGCCGGCGCGCACTCCGCCGACGCCTCGCTCGTCGAGAGCGACGCGATCGAGGCGCGCGTGCGCGGCGACGAGATCGACTTCGTCAAGCAGTCGCGCCAGCGCGTGCTCGGCATCCGCGCCTTCGTCGCCGGCCCCGGCGGCCTGCGCACGGCGCTCACCTCGACCAGCGACCTCGCAGGGGACACCATCGATCGGATGACCGACGAGACGGTGGCGCTGGCGCGCGCCACCGCACCCGACGCCGCGGCGGGCCTGCCCGCCGACGGCTTCGCCGCGGAGGTGCCGGAGCTCGGGCTGTGCGCGGAGCAGGACCGCCACGTCGCGGTCGAGGCGCGCATCGCCGACGCGCGCCGCGCCGAGGCCGCCGCCCGCGAGGTCGATCCGCGCATCAGCAACTCGGAGGGCACGTCGGTCGACAGCTCCTTCCACCGGATCGTGTATGGCAACACGGCCGGCTTCTCGGGCGAGTACCCGTCGGCATCGCACTCGCTCTTCAGCGAGCCGCTGGCGCAGGAGGGCGGCGCGCGGCAGCGCGACTGGTGGATGACGGCGGCGCGCCGGCTCGACGCGCTCGAGGACCCGGCGTCGGTCGGGCGCCGCGCCGCCGAGCGCGCGCTGCGTCGCCTCGGCGCCCGGCGCGTCCCGACCTGCGAGGTGCCGGTGGTGTTCGAGCCGAGGGTGGCGCGCAGCCTGCTCGGGCACCTGGCGACCTGCGTCTCGGGCAGCACCGTCTACCGCGGCGCCTCGTACCTCGCCGGGCGCCTCGGCGAGTCCGTCGCGAGCGAGCTCGTCACGGTGATCGACGACGGGCGCCTGCCGGGAGCCCTCGGCTCGCGGCCCTTCGACGCCGAGGGCCAGCCGACGCGCCGCACCGAGCTGGTCGCGCGCGGCCGCCTCGAGAGCTACCTGCTCGACAGCTACTGCGCGCGCAAGCTCGGCCTGCGGAGCACCGGCAGCGCGGCGGGCGGCGCGGGCGGGGCGCCCGCCCCGGCGCCCACCAACCTGTGGCTCGAGCCGGGAGCGCTCTCGCCCGAGGAGATCGTGCGGCGCACCGAGCGCGGCCTGCTCGTCACCGAGCTGATCGGCATGGGCTTCAACCCGGTGACGGGCGACTACTCGCGCGGCGCCGCCGGCCTGTGGATCGAGGGCGGCCGCGTGCGCTTCCCGGTCGAGGAGATCACGATCGCCGGCCAGCTGGACGAGATGCTGGCCGCCATCGACATGGTGGGAAGCGATCTCGAGTGGCTCGGCTCGATGGCGGCGCCCACGGTGCGGGTGGCGCGGATGACGGTCGCGGGCGCTTGAGCGCGAGCTCGCCGAACACGATGATTGGCCTCACGCTGCCGGAGGTCGACCGCTGGTCGGACCGCGTGGTCGTGGCGCTCGGGCTGAACCCCGGGCTCTTCACGGGTCCCGGCACGAACACCTACCTGGTCGGCACCGGGTCCCGCCGCATCCTGCTCGACACCGGGCAGGGGAAGCCGGGCTATCCCGACGTGCTCGCCCGCGCCATGGCGCGCGCCGGCTGCGACGACATCCAGGAGATCGTGCTGACGCACGGACACGCCGACCATCTGGGCGGTGTCGACCAGGTCGTCGAGCGCTTCGGCCCGAAGCCGGTGTCGAAGCTTCCGTGGCCGGCCTTCGACCGCGCCTGCCAGGTGCCGATGACGCCGATCGGCGACGGCTCCGTGGTGCGCACCGAGGGCGCGACCCTGCGCGCGGTCCACACCCCCGGCCACGCTCCGGACCACCTGTGCTTCCTGCTCGAGGAGGAGGCCGCGCTCTTCTCGGGCGACAACGTGCTCGGAGTCGGCACCACCGTGATCCCGAGCGAGTCGGGCGACCTGCTCGACTACATGGCGTCGCTCGAGCGGCTGCTCGCGCTGGCGCCTCGGCGCATCTATCCCGCGCACGGCCCGGTGATCTCCGACGGCAGCGCGAAGCTGCGCGCGTACATCGCCCACCGCGGCGAGCGCGAGCGGCAGATCCTGGCCGCGCTCGGCCAGGGCGACGCGCCGATCTCGGCGATCGTGAAGCGCGTCTACACCGACGTACCGGAGGTGCTGCACGCGGCGGCTGCGCAGTCGGTCGCCTCGCATCTGCGCAAGCTCGAGCGCGAGGGGCGCGCGCGCCGCATCGACGGACGGCCGGCGCTCGAGGCGGTCTGGAGCACGTCGTGAGCCATCCGCTGCTGGCGGATCTGCAGAGCGCAGACCCGGCGCAGCGCGCCGCGGCGTGTCGCGGCGCGGCCCGCGATCCGGCCGGCGCGCTGCTCGCCGAGGCGCTCGTCTCCGCGCTCGCAGACCCGGAGCCCGCCGTCGCGCGCGCGGCCCGCGCCGCGCTCGTCGACCTGGCTCGCGCCTCCGACGGCGTGCTGCCCCTGCTCCGCCGCGCGCTCCGCTCCGAGCCGCCGCAGGCCCGGATCCACGCCGCCCTGGCGCTGGCGCGCCTCGAGCCGCCCGGCCCTCCCCTCCTTCCCGCACTGGTCGACGCGCTGGCGGCGACCGAGCGCGAGCTGCGCTGGGCGGCCGCGCGCGTGCTGGTCGACATGGGCCGCCTGCACGGCGAGGTGCTCGGCGTCCTGCTCGGCCTCGTCGGCACCGCCGAGCGGCCCGCGGCGCGCCGCATGGCGAGCTTCGCCCTGCGCGAGCTCGCACCCGATCGCCCCGAGGCCGCCCGCGTGCTGCTGGCGGCGACACGAGACGGTGACGTCGCGGTGCGGCGGGCCGCCGTGCTGGCGCTGGCGGGCCTGCTCGACCCGCCGCGCGAGGTGGCTGCGCGGCTGGCCGAGCTGCGCGACGATCGCGATCCGGCGCTCGCCCGTCTGGCGGGGCTGGCGCTGGGCGGGCTCGAGAAGGCGGAGGCACGGCGATGAGCGCGGCGCGCAGCGTGATCGTGACGGGAGGAACGGGGGCGCTCGGGCGGGCGGTGGTGGCGGCGTTCCTGGCGGGCGGCGACCGCGTGGTGGTGCCGTGGATCGTCGCGGCGGAGCGCGACGCCGTCGCGTCGACGGCCGCAGACGCGGTCGGATCCGGCCGCCTCGTGCTGGTCGAGTCCGACGTCGCCGACGCGGCGGCGGCGCGAGCGCTGGTGCAGCGCGCCGGCGAGCCCGCCGTGCTGGTGAACGGCGTCGGCGGCTTCGCGGCCGGCGCGCACGTCGAGGTCGGGCTCGACGTGTGGGACCGCATGTACAGGATGAACGTGCGCACGACGGCGGCGGCCGCGCAGGCCGTGCTGCCGGGCATGCTCGCGCGCGGGCGTGGCGCCATCGTCAACATCGCGGCCAACGCCGCGCTCGACCCGCCCGCGGGCATGAGCGCCTACGTCTCCTCCAAAGCGGCGCTCGTCGCGATGACTCGCAGCCTGGCGCGGGAGGTCGGCCCCCGCGGCGTGCGCGTGAACGCGGTGCTGCCCACCACCATCGACACGCCCGCCAACCGCGCGGCGATGCCCGACGCGGACTTCTCGCAGTGGACCCGGCCGGAGTCGATCGCGGCGGTGATCCACTGGCTCGCGAGCGACGCGGCGGCGGCCGTGCGCGGCGCCCTCGTGCCGGTCTGATCGGTGGAGAAGGGCGCGTTCTACGCCGAGGCGCGGCGCGATCTCCCCGGCCCGCTGGCCGGCGTCCGCGTGCTCGAAGCCACGACGACGTGGGCGGGACCGATGTGCGGCTGCCTGCTCGCCGACTTCGGCGCCGACGTGATCAAGGTCGAGCTCCCGACCGGCGAGATGGCGCGCCACGCCCCGCCCTTCCTCCCGGGCTTCGACCCGCCGCTCTCGTTCATGCACGCGACCGTGAACCGCAACAAGCGCAGCCTCTCGCTCGACCTGCGGCGGCCCGAGGGCCGCGACGTCTTCCTGCGGCTGGCGGAGCGCGCGGACATCGTGGTCGAGAACTTCCGGCCCGGCGCGATGGACGGCTTCGGCCTCGGCTACGCCGACGTGCGCCGGCGGCGGCCCGACGTCGTCTACGTGTCGATCAGCGGCTACGGGCAGTGGGGCCCCGATGCGGACCGCATGGGCTACGACCCGCTCGCGCAGGCGGCGAGCGGATTCCTGTCGCTGAACGGCCACCCGGACTCCGAGCCGGTGAAGGCGCCCACCTTCTTGGCGGACGACCTGGCGGGCGTCCACGGGGCGCTGGCCGCGCTCGCCGCGCTGCGCCATCGCGACCACTGCGGTGAGGGCCAGCACGTCGACGTGTCGCTGCTCGATGCGATGCTCTTCCAGTCGACCGGCTTCCTCACGCTCGGCGCGGTGGGCGATCCGCTGCCGCGCATGGGCAACGAGTTCCGCATCGCCGCGCCGGCCCGCGTCTATGCCTGCCGCGACGGCTCGGTCATGTGCGGCATCGTGCTCGACGCGCAGTGGCGGCGCCTGGCCGAGCTCGTCGGGCGGCCGGAGCTCGCGGCCGATCCGCGCTACGCCACGGTGCGGGCCCGCATCGAGCGCCGCGCCGAGGTCGACCGCGTGCTCGCCGACTGGATGGCGCCGCGCTGCGTCGCCGACGCCGTGGCGGAGCTGCTGGAGGCCGGCCTTCCGGCCTCGCCGGTGCGCAGCTACGCCGAGGCGGCCGCCGATCCCCACGTGCGCGAGCGAGACATGCTGCAGTGGGTCGCGCAGCCCGGCGCCGGCGCACCGGCGCCCATCACGGGGCCGGCCGCCAAGCTCTCGCGCACGCCCACCCGGGTGCGCTCGGCCGCCCCTGCGCTCGGCGCCCACAGCGACGAGATCCTTCGCGAGCTCGGCCTCTCGCCCGGCGACGTGCAGGCGCTGCGGGAACGCGGAATCGTCTGAACGCCGCGGGCACGGCGAGCCGGAGCCGTCTCGTCGTACGGCGCATTCCATCGGGTACCCCGGAGGGTCCGGTTCGTCGGTCCGAACGATCGGACCCAGGGAGGATCACGTGCATCGCCGGCACTGGAGAGTGATGGCGGCGCTCTGGGCATGCGCCGCGCTGGCGCCGCCGGCGCGCGCGGACGAGAACACCCCGATCTACGACCTGCTGGAGGTCCTGGTCCAGGACCGCCAGCTTCTCGCCATCAACGCCGAGACCGGCAACCAGGTCACCGCGCAGCTCGAGCTCGGCGAGCACGTGCTCTACACGCGCAATCGCGGGCGCGTCGGCATCGCCGTGACCAATCGCCGCATGCTGGGGGTCGCCACCATCTCGGGCTTCTGGCAGTCCGAGCGCTTCCACCGCCGCGAGCCGCCGCCGGGCGACGCCGTGCTCGGCGACCGCGTGGCGCTGCTGGTGACGCCGCAGCGCGTGCTCGGCTTCGTCGGCCGTACGGGGAACTTCAGCCAGGCGAATCTGGGCCCGCGCGAGCGCCTGGTCGACGACGCCGTCGGCGCCAACGTGCTGGTCGCAGTGACCGAGCGGCGCGCGCTCGGACTCTCGGCCGACCGCGGCGGCTTCTTCGAGATCCCGATCTTCGTCGACGAGCGCATCCAGAGCCTCTCGGCCTTCGCGAACCACGTCACGCTCCAGACCTTCCAGCGCCTGCTGGTCTTCCGGGGTCCGTCCGGCGCGTGGGAGGAGCAACCCCGGCTCGTGAACCCGTAGGTCACGATCGCGCGTCGTGGAAGATCACGCCGAGCGTGTAGCGGCGGCCGGCACCGACGCGCGCCACGCCATGGCGCATGCGCGTGCGGTGGAAGCCGCGCGCGCCGCGCGCCGGACGCTCGGCAGTGGCGAAGATCACGAGCTCGCCCTCGCCCGGGAAGAGCGCCTCGCCCACCGACTGGCTGCGCGGCCGCTGCTCGACGAGGAGGAAGGCGCCGCCCCGGTAGTCGCGCCCGGGCTGCGACAGGAAGCACGCGAGCTGGAGCGGGAAGACCAGTGGCCCGTACAGGTCGCTGTGCAGGCAGTTGTAGCCGCCCGCCCCGTAGCGAAGCAGGAGCGGCGTGGGCAGCGGCTGCCCGTGTTGCCGGCAGAGCGCGCGCAGCGCGGGGAGCTGCGCGGGAAAGCGCTCCGGGCGCCCGAGCGCCCGCTCCATGGCGTTGGCGATCGGCGCCAGGCGTCGATACGCGTGCCGCCGCAGCGACTGCACCAGCGGCGGCAGCGGATCGCGGAAGTAGCGATACGAGCCGACGCCGAATCGGTGTCGCTCCATGTCGACCGTCTTGCGGAAGCGCGCGTCGTCCGGATACAGCGCGATCAGATCCGCGCACTCGGCGCGCGAGAGCACGCGCGGCGTGGCCGCGAAGCCGCGCTCCCAGAGCGATGCCTCGATCGCGGGCCAGTCGAGCGCCGCGAGCCGCTCTGCGATCGATCCCGCCCGCGTGCGCCCGATGCGCGCCGCCGCCGCCAACGCCGAACCTCCGCGCGAATTGCTGGCTCGAGAGCCCGCGTGATAGGATGCCGCCCGAATCGGGATCCACCAGCGAGGAGGCAGCCATGCCCGGCTTGAAGGGATCGAAGACCCACAAGAACCTGAAGGACGCCTTCGCGGGCGAGTCGCAGGCCAACCGCCGCTACCTGTACTTCGCGCGGCAGGCCGACATCGAGGGCTACCCCGACGTCGGCGGCCTGTTCCGCGACACGGCGGAGGCCGAGACCGGCCACGCCCACGGGCACCTCGACTACCTGAAGGTGGCCGGCGACCCGGCGACGGACAAGCCGATCGGCAGCACCGACAAGAACCTCGCTGCGGCAGTGGCGGGCGAGACCTACGAGTACACCGAGATGTACCCGGGCATGGCGCGCACGGCGCGCGACGAGGGCTTCGGCGAGATCTCCGAGTGGTTCGAGACGCTCGCGAAGGCCGAGAAGTCGCACGCCGGTCGCTTCCAGAAGGCGCTGTCGGGCCTCGAGACCCTGTAGCCGGACGGCGTGAAGGTCGCGCTCCCCGAGCAGCCCACCGGCTCGTGGCGCTACGACGCGCCCGAGTACTGGGACCCGGCGCGGCTCGAGACCGAGCTGCGGCGCGTCGCCGAGATCTGCCACCAGTGCCGGCGCTGCCTGCCGCTGTGCCCGGCGTTCCCGACGCTCTTCGACCTGATCGACACGAGCGACGGCGAGGCCGATCGCGTCGCGCGCGCCGACCTCGAGCGGGTGAACGAGCTCTGCTTCCATTGCAAGCTCTGCTACAACCACTGCCCCTACACGCCTCCGCACGAGTGGGACGTCGACTTCCCCGCCCTGATGCGCCGCCAGCAGCTCCAGCGCGCTCGGCGCGAGGGCGTGCCGCTCGCGCGCAGGCTCGCCACCCGCACGGACTGGATCGGCGCCCTCGGCTCGCGGGCGCCGGCGCTGCTGAACTTCGCCAACCGCAACCGCGCCTCGCGCGCGCTCCTGGAGAAGGCGATCGGCATCCACCGCGAGTGGGTGCAGCCGTCGTACGCCTTCGACACCGTGGAGCGCTGGTTCGCGAAGCGCGGGATGCGCGCCGACCGCGATGGCGCCAACGGCCAAGTCGTCCTCTTCACCACCTGCTCGGTCAACTACAGCGACCCGCTGGTCGGGCGCGCCGCCGTCGAGGTCCTGGAGCGCAGCGGCGTGCGCGTCGACGTCTGCTACGAGCGCTGCTGCGGCATGCCCTTCACCGACGTCGGCGACCTGGACGCGCTGCGCCGCAACGCCCGCCGCAACGTCGAGGAGCTGCTGCCGTTCGTCGAGGCCGGCGCGCGAATCGCCGTCCCGGGCCCATCGTGCTCGCTGCTGCTGAAGACCGAGTACCCGAAGCTGCTCGACGGCGAGCCGGCCCGCCGCGTGGCCGCCGCCACCCGCGATCTGATGGAGCTGCTGGTCGAGCTCGCGCGCGAGAAGAAGCTGGACCGCTCGTTCCGCCGGCCGCTCGGCCGGGTCGCCTACCAGGCGCCGTGCCACCTGCGCCACCAGAACATCGGCTATCCCGCGCGCGCCCTGCTGGCGGCCGCCGGCGCGGAGGTGGAGGTGGTCGACGCCTGCTCCGGCGTCGACGGCACCTGGGGCATGCAGGCGCGCTTCCACGCCGAGTCGATGAAGGTCGCGCAGCGTATGCTCGAGCGGATCCGCGAGATCGCGCCAGACCACATCGCCACCGACTGCCCGCTCGCGGCGCTGCGCATCGAGGAGGGTCTCGGCCGCCGGCCGCTCCACCCGGTGGTCCTGCTGCGCCACGCCTACGGCGCCGAGGACGCATGAGGCCGCTCGAGATCGGCGAGCTGGTCGGAATCGACGCCTACGAAGCGCTGCGCGACGCGTACCGCGCACGCGTGATGCGGCGCAAGGCGGAGCGGCGGCTCGCGGTGGGCGACCGCGTGACGCTGATCTTCGAGGACCGGGAGACGATCCGCTTCCAGGTCCAGGAGATGATGCGGGTCGAGCGGCTGCGCGATCCCGAGAAGATCCAAGACGAGCTCGACGTGTACAACGAGCTGCTGCCCGGCGACGGCGAGGTCTCGGCGACCCTGCTCGTCGAGATCACGGACGCATCGCAGATCCGGGCGGAGCTCGACCGCCTGGTCGGCATCGACGCGCACGTCTTCCTCGAGCTCGGCGCGGGTGCCGACGCGCTGCGCGCGCCGGCGCGGTTCGACGCGAGCCAGCTCGACGAGGGGCGCATCTCGGCGGTCCACTATCTGAAGTTCGCGCTCGGCGCCGGCGCCGCGGCGCGCCTTCGCGATCCGTCGTCGCGCGCGCGCGCCGCGCTCGACCATCCGGCGTACCGCGCCTCGGCCGAGCTCCCCGCGGTGCTGCGCGCGCAGCTCGCCGCCGACCTCGAGGGCGACCCATCGCCGCTGCTGATGCCGTCGCCGGGCGGCGGCGTCGCGGACGCGCGCGATGGAGTGCTCTTCGAGAGCGCCCGCGTGTGGGCTCGGCGGCCCGACCAGCCGATCGGCCGGGCGCACGTGGTCGTCGAGCCGCGCACGCCGGTGCCCTCGCTGCTCGAGGCCGATGCGGCCCTCGAGGCGGAGCTCCTCGATGCGGTCAAGCGCGCAGCGCGCGAGATCCTCGCGCGCCACGGCCGCTGCCGCGTGTCGAGCGACCTCCACGCCGGATCGCTGCGCTTCGACGTCTTCTCGCCGGACTGAGCGCGTCTCAGAGACGGCGGCGGGACGGCGACTTGCGCCGGTCGATCGGCGACACCGAGGGTGGCACGGGCAGCAGCACCGTGACGCGCGTCCCGCGCCCCGGCTCGCTCTCGATCTCGAGCCCGCCGCCCTGCGCGCGCACCAGACCCATCACCTCGCAGAGGCCGAGCCCGCGCCCCGGCGACTTGGTGGTGAAGAACGGCTCGAGGATGCGCGCGCGCGTCTCGGCGTCCATCCCGCAGCCGGCGTCGCGAACCTCGAGGTAGACGTAGCGGCCGGGAGCCAGCGCATCCGGCGGCTGCACGCGCGCCAGCCGCGCCTCGTCGACCTCGGTGGCGCCGGTGCGCAGGGTGATGGTGCCGCCCGCTTCGCCGAGCGCGTCGGCCGCGTTCCGCACCAGGCCGAGCGCCACGCGCCGCACCTGCACACCGTCGACGAGCGCGCGCGGCAGCCGCGCCGGCAGGTCGTAGGTCAACGCCACGGCGGCGCCGACCTCCTTCTCGAGCCGGTCCGAGATCTCCATCACCAGGGCGGAGAGGTCGACCGGGCGCGCGATCGCGCGCCGCTTGCCGACGAAGGCGAGGAGCTGCTCGGTGAGCGCGCGGATGCGGAGCCCGGCGCGGCGGATCGCCGCCGTATGGCCCGCGCGGCCGCCCGCCTCGGGGCCCTGCGCAAGCGCCTGGTCCGCCGACTCCACGATCGTCCCCGACAGCTCGGAGAGCCGATGTGCCACGCCCTCCGCGAGCGCGAACAGGCTCTCGCGCCGGCGCGTCTCTCGCACCCGGTCGGCGTGGCGCCGTCGCTCCTCCTCGGCGCGCCGCCGATGCGTGAGGTCGCGGCCCACGAGCTGGATCGCGGGCTCGCCTTCGAACAGGACCCGCGCGCCGGCCACCTCGACCTCGACGACCGAGCCGTCGAGGCGGAGGAGCTTCTCCTCGAGCCGGTAGCCGGGCTCGCCGGTCTCCTCCATCTTGCGCACCCGCTCGGCCACGATCCCGTGGAAGTCGGCGTGCACGAAGTCCATGATCGGCCGGCCGAGCAGGTCCGCCGCGCTCTCCGCGCCGAGCAGCGCGATGCCGGCCGGATTGATGAAGCGGATGCAGCCGCCGCTGTGGACGACGATCGGCTCGGGGCACGACTCGACCAGGCGGCGGTAGCGATCCTCGCTCTCGGCGCGCGCTGCCTCCGCGCGACGCCGCTCGGTGACGTCGGTCACGACCGCGACGAAGCCGATCGCCGGAACCGGCTGGACGATTGCATCGACGCGACGCGGCCGCGCGCCGCGGCGCGCCAGGGGAAGCTCGAGGCGCGCCGGCTCGCCCGCCTCCAGGCGCGCACGCACCGCGTCCAGGCTGCTCCGATCGACGCCCGCCGCGAGTGCCACTGCCACTGCGCGCCGGCCCACCAGCGCCGCCGCATCGAGACCGAAGGCGCGGATCGCCTCGCTCGCCCACTGGACGACGCCGTCCGCGCCCGCGATCACCATCGCGCTCTCGCCGTCCGCCCCCGGCGCCGTGCCGGCGCGCGACGACGCGGGGAATGAGGGATTGCTCACGGAGCCTCCGGTGCGGGCGCGGGATCGGCAGTTCGGGAGAGGCGCGAGCGTACCACGACGGGATCGCCCTCCGCTATCCTGCCCGCGCCAGGAGCATCCATGTCCGCCTTCTCGTTCCAGCCCCTCTTCGAGCTGGGGCATGATGACACGCCCTACCGCAAGCTCACCGCCGACCACGTCGGCACCGCGCGTTGGGGCGCGCGCGATCTCCTGACCGTCGAGTCGGCGGGCCTCGAGCGGCTCGCGGCGGAGGCCGTGCGCGACGTCTCCCACCTGTTCCGCCCCGGACATCTCGCCCAGGTGCGGGCCATCCTCGACGATCCCGAGGCGAGCGACAACGACCGCTTCGTCGCGCTGCAGATGCTCAAGAACGCCAACGTCGCCGCCGGCATGATCCTGCCGTCGTGCCAGGACACCGGCACCGCGATCGTGATCGGGAAGAAGGGCCAGTGCGTGTTCACCTCCGGCGACGACGAGGAGGCGCTCGCGCGCGGGATCCATCACACCTACCAGAATACGAACCTGCGCTACTCGCAGATGGCGCCGCTCACCATGTACGAGGAGGTGAACACGCGCACCAACCTGCCGGCGCAGATCGAGCTCTACGCGGTGGGGGGCGACGAGTATCACTTCCTGTTCGTGACCAAGGGCGGCGGCTCGGCGAACAAGAGCCTGCTGTTCCAGGAGACGCGGGCGATCCTGAGCCCGGCCGCGCTGCTCGCGTTCCTCGACCAGAAGATCCGCGGGCTGGGGACCGCAGCGTGCCCGCCGTACCACCTGGCCGTCGTGATCGGCGGCCCCTCGGCGGAGTTCACGCTGAAGACCGTGAAGCTCGCGAGCTGCCGCTACCTGGACTCGCTCCCGACCTCGGGCAACGCGCAGGGGCGCGCCTTCCGCGACCTCGAGCTCGAGCAGCAGCTCCTCGCGCTCTCGCGCAAGACGGGCATCGGCGCCCAGTTCGGCGGCAAGTACTTCTGCCACGACGTGCGCGTGATCCGGCTCCCGCGCCACGGCGCCTCGCTGCCGGTCGGAATCGGCGTCTCGTGCTCGGCGGATCGGCAGGCGCTCGCGAAGATCACCCGTGAGGGCATCTTCCTCGAGCAGCTCGAGACGCACCCCGCGCGCTTCCTGCCGGACCCCGGCACGCACGAGCTCTCGGGCGAGGTGGTGAAGGTCGACCTGGACCAGCCGATGGCCGAGATCCGCCGCACCCTCTCGCGCTACCCGATCCGCACGCGGCTCTCGCTCTCCGGCTCGATCATCGTGGCGCGCGACATCGCGCACGCGAAGCTCAAGGAGCGCCTCGACCGCGGCGAGGAGCTGCCCGCCTACTTCCGGGATCACGCGATCTACTACGCGGGGCCGGCGAAGACCCCGGAAGGCCACGCGTCGGGCTCCTTCGGGCCCACCACCGCGGGCCGCATGGACTCCTACGTCGAGCTCTTCATGCGGCACGGGGGCAGCTTCGTCACACTCGCCAAGGGCAACCGCTCGCGACAGGTCACCGAGGCGTGTCACAAGCACGGCGGCTTCTACCTGGGATCGATCGGCGGACCCGCCGCCGTGCTGGCGGTCGAGTCGATCAAGAAGGTCGAGGTGGTCGACTATCCGGAGCTCGGCATGGAGGCGATCTGGCGCATCCAGGTCGTGGACTTCCCGGCGTTCATCGTGGTGGACGACAAGGGCAACGACTTCTTCGCGCCGAGTGCGGTCGCCGGGCCGTAGCCGGGCCCCGCCGCCGGCTCCTACTGGATTCGACTTCGCCCCGCGAAGCCTTCCTCGTACGAGTGGAAGTACTCGAGGCGCTCCTCGGGCCAGCGCCAGCAGTAGTACCCGCTGCCGTTGTCGAAGTCGACGAGCCAGACGCCCTTCACCTCGGCGCCGAGCGCCTCCATCTCCTTGGCCCAGCGCTCCACGACCGCCTGGATGCGCCCGTCGATCGCCGTGCGCTGGGCGGGGTCCGCGCCTTCGCGCTCGAGCACGAGCGCCTCGGTGCGCTCCGCGGCGCGCTCGGTGCGCGTCCGCACGTCGTCCAGCACTGCGCGCGCGCCCTCGAGCGTCCAGCGGCGCTCGCCGGGAGATCTCACGGCTGCTTGCCCTCCTCGTCGGTCGAGAGCCGCACCAGCGACCGCACCAGCACGCTGCGCTGTGCGCCGCCCACGAGCTGCTTCAGGTCGTCATACAGCGTAGGGTCGGCCACGAGCAGGCCGAGCGTCCCCTCGCCGCGGTCGATCTTGCCGAGCACGCTGTTCAGGTGCTCGGCCGCCTGCAGCGTCTGCGCCACGACGTCGCCCTTGGGAGCCGGCTCGTAGATCAGCGAGTGGAGGAGGCCGTCGCCCTCCGACACGTTGCGCAGCGCGCTCTCGAGCATCGCGAGCGAGCGGTCGAGGCTCTCGAGGCCCCGCCCCTCCGTGGGCTCGTAGACCAGGCTGTGCAGCAGCCCCTTGCCCTCGCGGATCTGGATCGCGACGTCGGCGAGGGCGCGCGCGGCATCGGCGATGTGGGCCGCGCCCATCTGCTTGCCGAAGTCCTGCACGACCTGGTTCAGGTTCGACGCGAGCGCAGCCACGTCGTCGAGTGCCTGCGTGCCCTTCGCCATCACGTCGGAGATGTCGAGCGGCGTCGCGGTGCGCAGCTCCGCGCCGTCGCCGAGCACCTGGCCCTCCGGCGTCCCGAGCGTGACCTCGATGTAGCGGTCGCCGAGCAGGCCCATCGTGCCGATCGTCGCCTGCGAGTCGCTGCGGATGCGGTCCTGCACCGCGGCCTCGACCGAGAGATCCACCCGGATCGGCGGCTCGCTCGCGCCGAGCGGCGAGAATCCGACCGCCTCGACACTGCCGACGTCCTTCCCGGCGAGCCGGACCGGCGCGCCCTGCACGAGGCCCTGCACGCTCTGGAAGTGGGCGACCAGCCGGTAGCGCGGCTTCCAGAAGCCGCGCTCCGCCGTGAGCGACAGCACCGCGACGCCGAAGGCGATCAGCGCCGCGAGCGCGAAGAGCCCCACCCAGAGGCTGGTGCGGCGATCAGCGTCCATGAGCCTGCTCCTCCCCGGCCGCTTCGGCGGCCGCCTCGTGCGCGCCCTGCAGGAAGGCGCGCACCGCAGGATGCGACGAGGCGCGCATCTCGTCGACCGAGCCCTCGGCCGCGATGCGCCCGCCCGAGAGCAGCGCGACGCGGTCGGAGACGGCGAAGCAGAGCTCGAGGTCGTGCGTCACCACCACCGAGGTGACGCGCAGCCGCCGCGCGAGCTCGGCGATCAGCGCGCCGATGCGCCGCGCGTTGGCCGGATCGAGCCCGGTGGTCGGCTCGTCGTAGAGCACGAGCTCGGGCTCGAGCGCGATGGCGCGCGCGACGCCGACCCGCTTGCGCATGCCTCCCGAGAGCTCCTCCGGGAGCCGCTCGGCGACCGCGTCGCCCACCAGCCCCACCGCGTCGAGGCAGCCCGCCACGCGGCGCGCCAGCTCGCCCTCGCCGAGATCGAGGTGCTCGCGCAGCGGGTAGGCGACGTTCTCGAAGACGGTCAGCGAGTCGAACAGCGCCGAGCTCTGGAACACCACGCCGCAACGGCGCCGGATCGGGACCCAGGCCGACTCGCCGAGCGACGTCACCTCGGTGCCGAGCACCCAGACGCGGCCCGCGTCGGGCGACAGGAGTCCGATCATGTGCTTCAGGCACACCGACTTGCCCGCCCCGGAGCCGCCGAGGATGGTGAGCGTCTCGCCGCGGCGGACCGCGAGATCGACGCCGCGCAGCACCGGATGGCCCGCGAAGCTCTTGTGCACGCCGCGCAGCTCGACGGCGCGGGCGGGCTCGGCCGCGGTCATAGCGCGAGCAGCACCTTGGTCAGGAAGAAGTCGGCGACCAGCACCGCGATCGACGAGCTCACCACCGCGCGCGTCGTCGCGCGCCCGACCCCGACGGTGCCGCCGCGGGTCCCGAGCCCCATGTAGCAGCCGATCCAGCCGATGATGGCGCCGAAGAAGAAGGTCTTCACGATCCCCGACACCAGGTCCTCCACGGTCGAATTGTAGGTGACCGTGCGCAGGAAGAAGTGGGCGGGGATCCCGTACTGCGTGGCGGCGACGAGCATTCCGCCGGCGATGCCGAGGACGTCGGCGAACACGGCCAGGAGCGGCAGCGACAGGACCGCGGCCGCGACGCGCGGCAGCACGAGCTTCTGCAGCGGGTCGGCGCCCATCGCGCGGATCGCGTCGACCTGCTCCGTCACCTTCATCGAGGCGAGCTCGGCGGTGATGCCGGCGCCGACGCGGCCGGCGAACATCACCGCCGCCAGCGCCGGCCCGAGCTCGCGCAGGAGCGCGAGCGCGAGCACGCCGCCGACGTAGGGCTTGGCGCCGAAGCGCTCCAGCGCGAACGCGGTCTGGAGCGAGAACACCATGCCGGTGAAGGTCGCCGTCACCGCGACGATCGCGGTGGAGCGCACGCCGATGAGCCGCATCTGCCAGAGCAGCTCGGCGAGCGGCGGGCGCCGGCGCCCCAGCGCGCGCAGCGTGCCGCCGATCAGGCGCACGAAGTCGCCGAGCCCCTCGGCGGACGCGAGCACGCGGTCGCCGAGGCGGGTGGCGAGCGAGCCCGTCACTTCGCCCGCCCCGCCGGTGCCGGCGGCGCCCGGAAGCTCCCCCACCACGCGTCGAAGTCGGCCTCCGCCGCCGGCCAGTCGCCTCGCGCGGCCAGCACGAAGTCGTACACGCAGTGCGCGTCGACGCGGGTCACGGTCTTCACCCGGACCGGCTGCGGGTCGGGAGCGGCGGGTGCCGGCGGCGCTCCCTGCGGCCGATCGGCGCCCGCCCCTCGCGCTCGATCGAGCGCGAGGCCGCCGGGCCCGTCCGCGCCGGCGTCGAAGACCTGTGCCCATCCCGGGCGACCATCGACCATGACCTCGCCCTGTTCGCGCACGCGGGCGTCGGGAACGCCGATGCGAAGCCCGCGGGCCAGGATCTCGGGCGGCGCGAGCGGCCCGCCGCAGTGGACCTCGACGCTCAGCAGCTCGCCGTCCGATCCCCGAAGCGCCAGGTCGGCGCCCTCGACGCGGATGCGGGTCCAGTGCGCCGCGCCGCCAGGCGGCAACGCGATCGACCAGCCGAGATCGCGATCGCGATACGCGGACCCCTCGAGGACGGGGCCGCCGCCGCAGGCTCCGGTCGCGAGCAGCGCCCCGACGACGATCGCGCCGCGCACCCCGTCCATCGCGCGCCAGAGTACCCGATCCGCCCGGCGTCTTGACGCGATCCGGCGGACGGCCTTCCCTCGCGCCGTGGAGCCGATCGATCCGATGCGCGCGGCGGACCGCACACCGGCCGACCGCACCCTGGTGTTGGGCAGCAGCTCCCCGCGGCGCCGCGAGCTCCTGGCGCGCGCAGGCGTGCCCTTCGAGGTCTCCGCGGCGGGAATCGACGAGCGCGCGCAGCCCGGCGAGGCGCCCGAGGCGCTCGCCCTGCGGCTCGCGTGCGAGAAGGCGCTGGCCGTCGCCCGGCGGCTCGCGCCGCATGCGCCGAGGCTCGTCCTCGGCGCCGACACCATCGTGGTTCTCGAAGGCGACGTGCTCGGCAAGCCGACCGACGCGCGCGATGCCGAGCGCCTGCTCGGACGCCTGGTCGGCCGCGCGCACCGCGTCCTCACCGGCGTCGCGGTCGTGGCGAGCGACCGGCTCGCGCCGGCGAGCTGCGTGGTCGAGAGCCGCGTCGTGATGCGACCCGCCTCGCACGACGAGATCCGGCGCTACGTCGCGAGCGGCGAGCCGCTCGACAAGGCGGGCGCCTACGCCGCCCAGGGCGAGGGGCGGCGCTTCATCGAGCGCATCGACGGAAGCGAGAGCAACGTGATCGGGCTCCCGCTCGAAGAGACGCTCGCGCTGCTGCGCGGCGCCGGGCTCCACGTCTGATGCGCGGGCGCTGCATTCCTTGAGCGCGGCGGACGAAGAGGAGGCGCTGCGCGAGCGGCTCCGCGCGCTGCGCGCGCGCGTCGAGGCCGCGGCGCGGCGCGCGGGGCGCGACCCCGCGGCGGTGCGCATCGTGGGCGCCGCCAAGCGGCAGCCCGCCGCCCGGGTCGCGGCCGCGGTGCGCGCCGGGCTCCGGGACCTCGGTGAGAACTACGTTCAGGAAGCCATATCCAAGCAGGCGGAGATCAAGGAGATTCTCGGATCGGATCTCGCCGGCACCGTACGCTGGCACGGCATCGGCCACGTGCAGACCAACAAGGCGCGCGCGGCGGCGCTGGCGTTCGACCGGCTGCACACGCTCGACAGCCTGCGCCTGGCGGCCGCGCTCGACCGCGAGGCGGCGCGGGCGGGCCGGGTGCTCGACGCGCTGCTGCAGGTGAACCTCTCGGGCGAGCCGCAGAAGAGCGGCGCCACGGCGGACGCGCTACCCGAGATCGTCGCCGGGCTCCGCGGCTTCGAGCACGTGCGGGCCGTTGGGCTGATGACGATGCCGGCTCCGGATCCCGAGGCGGCGCGCCCGGTCTTCGCCCGGCTGCGGGAGCTCGCCGGGGCGCTGCGCGCGCGCGCGGGAGGCGAGCATCTCGTGGAGCTCTCGATGGGCATGTCGGACGACTTCGAGGTCGCCGTCGAAGAGGGCGCCACCTGGATCCGCATCGGGACCGCGCTCTTCGGCCGCAGGGAGGAATAGCCATGGCAGGTCTCGAGTCGCGGCGCATCGGCTTTCTCGGTGCGGGGGCGATGGGCGAGGCGCTGGCCGGCGGGCTCGTCGCCGCGGGCGTCCCCGCCGATCACCTGCGCGCCGCCGACCCCGACGCGGCGCAGCGCGAGCGCATCGCGCGTGCCCTCGGCATCGAGGTCTCGGCCGAGAACGCGGCCGTGGTGCGCCAGAGCGACATCGTGGTGATCGCGGTGAAGCCGACCGTGGTGGCGCGGGCGCTCAACGGCCTGCGCAAGGAGGTGTCGGGCGCGCTCGGTGCGCCGCTCTGGATCTCGATCGCGGCCGGCGTGTCGCTCGCCCGCCTCGCGGCGGATCTGCCGCCCGGCGCGCGCATCGTGCGCGCGATGCCGAACACGCCCGCGCTGGTGCGCGCGGGCGCGACGGCCTTCGCCGCCAACCCGAGCGCCACCGCCGCGGATCGCGCCACCGCGAAGGCGATCTTCGAGAGCGTCGGCTTCGCGTGGGAGGCGCCGGACGAGGCGCTGCTCGACGCGGTGACGGGCCTCTCGGGCAGCGGGCCCGCCTACGTGTTCGTCTTCCTCGAGGCGTTGGCCGACGCCGGCGTGCGAGCCGGCCTGCCCCGCGACGCGGCGCACCGGCTCGCCTGCCAGACGGTGCTCGGCGCGGCGAAGCTCGCGCTCGAGAGCGGCCAGCATCCGGGCCAGCTCAAGGACCGCGTCACCTCGCCCGGGGGCACCACCATCGCCGGCCTTGCGCGGCTCGAGGCCGGCGGCTTCCGCGCCGCCGTGCTGGAGGCCGTCGACGCCGCGGCGCGCCGCTCGCGCGAGCTCGGCGGGAGCTGAGCGCCCACCCGCGCTTCTGCTCAAGAAGACGCGGCGTTGCGTCGATTCCCTGCCACGGCCCGTACGCTCGCTTCGGGGGAGATCCTGTGCGCCTCTCGCCGCTCGACGTTCAGAACCACCGCTTTGCCCAGCGCCTGCGCGGCTACGACCCGGACGAGGTCGACACCTTCAACCGCATGGTCGCCGAGGATTTCGAGCAGGTGATCCGCGAGGCCGACGGGCTGCGCGATCGGGTGCGCCAGCTCGAGGCCCGCATCGCGGAGCTGTCCGCGCGCGAGGAGACGCTGCGCGACACTCTCGTGACGGCGCAGTCCGTGAGCGACGACCTGCGCCGGACCGCCGCGCGCGAGGCCGAGGTGACCCTCGCCGAGGCGGAGGTCAAGGCCGAGAAGGTGCTCGATGCGGCGCACCGCCGCGTCGCCAAGCTCGCCGAGGACATCCGCGAGATGCGCATGCTGCGGACGCGGCTGGCGGCCTCCGTCCGCTCCGCCATCGAGACGCATCTGGCCCTGCTGGAGGGGCTCGCCAGCGAGCTTCCCGAGGATCCGCTGCTCGACGGGAAGGTGGCCTTCATGGCCTCGAAGTCGCTGAAGCGTCCCGAGCCGGCCCCCGCGCCGGCCAAGCCCCCTGCCCCGGTGCGCAAGCCCGAGGCCGGGAGCGCTTGACGTCGGCGGCTCCCGCCTTAGATCTCCACGGGTTGGCGGCCCGCGCATCGATTCGATAGAAACGGCCGCCGATGCGGTCGAAGGTCCTTCCAGCGCCATGCCGATCTACGAGTACGCCTGCGAGAAGTGCGGCCACGAGTTCGAGCGGGAGCAGCGCATCACCGACGAGCCGGTGAAGACCTGCCCGTCGTGCCGCGCGCGCAAGGTGCGGCGGCTCATCTCCCGCACGGCCTTCGTGCTCAAGGGGAGCGGCTGGTACTCGGATCTGTACGCGAGCCCGAAGCCCGGCCAGAAGGAGGGCGCCTCCGGCGACAAGGAGGGCGCCGCGACCGGCAAGGAGGCGGCGGCGGAGAGCGCGGCCCCGTCGGGCGACTCCAAGCCCGCGTCCGACGGCAAGTCGGGCTCGGAGTCGAAGCCGGCGTCCAAGTCGAAGGGCAAGTCGAAGAAGCCGAAGGCCGCCGCCTGAGCGGCGCAGCGTCTTCTCCGGGGCAAGTCGAGCGCCCAGAGTACGCCGCAAGCGCCGCCTCGGGCGGCGCGCGCAGCGAGGCGAAGTCCGCGGCGCCGAGCGAAGTTCATCAGTTGGTATACTGCGGCCTCTCACGGAGGCCTGATGAGCTCCCCCCCGCGCGACACCGTGATCGTGGACGGCAAGGCGCTCGCGACGGAGCTCCGGAGCGAGATCGCCGCCGAGGTTGCCGCGATCACGGCCACGGGTGCGCGCCCGCCCTGCCTGGCGGTCGTGCTGGTCGGCGACAACCCGGCGAGCCTCTCCTACATCAAGGGCAAGCAGCGCGCGTGTGAGCGCGCCGGAATCGGCTCGCGCGAGATCCACCTGCCCGCCGCCACGAGCGAGCGCGAGGTGCTGGCGCGGGTCGAGGCACTGAACCGCGATCCCGACGTCGACGGCATCCTCGTCCAGCTCCCGCTGCCGAAGCCGCTCCGCGCGGGGGTGGTGACCGAGGCGGTCGATCCGGCGAAGGACGTCGACGGCCTGCACACCCAGAACGCGGGCCGGCTGCTGGCGGGCCTGCCAGGCCTGCGTCCCTGCACGCCGCTCGGCATCCTCGAGGTGCTCGACCGCCAGCGCGTGCCGCTCGAGGGCGCGAACGCCGTGGTGATCGGGCGGAGCGCGCTCGTCGGCAAGCCGGTGGCCCTGCTCCTCCTCGAGCGCCACGCCACGGTGACGATGTGCCACTCGCGCACGCGCGACCTCGCCGCCCGCGTGCGCGAGGCCGACGTCCTGGTGGCGTGCGCGGGGAGCCCGCTGCTGGTGAAGGGCGACTGGATCCAGCCCGGCGCCGCGGTCATCGACCTGGGCGTCAACGTGATCGACGGCCGACAGGTGGGCGACGTCGACTTCGACGCCGCGCTCGGGATCGCCGGCCTGATCACGCCGTCGCGGGGCGGTGTCGGGCCGCTCACCATCACGATGCTGCTCCGCAACACGCTGGAGGCATACCGCGCGCGACGGCGGCCGGCGGCGTGAGCAGTCTCCGCCGCACGCCCCTCTTCGCGCTGCACCGGGCGCTGGGCGCGCGGCTCGTGCCCTTCGCGGGCTTCGAGATGCCGGTGCAGTACCGCTCGATCCTCGAGGAGCACGCCGCGGTGCGCAACGCGGCGGGTCTCTTCGACGTCTCGCACATGGGCCAGATCCACCTCGAGGGCCCCGGCGCGGTGTCGAGCGCCGAGTGGCTGCTCTCGTGCCCGGTCGCCTCGCTCCACCCGGGTCGGGTCCGCTACGGGATGCTCTGCAACGAGACGGGCGGCGTGGTGGACGACGTCACGGTCTACCGCCTCGCCGAGGACCGGCTCTTCCTGTGCGTGAACGCGGCGAACGTCGAGAAGGACTACCGCTGGATCGTGCGGAACGCGGGCCCCGACACGCGCGTCGAGGATCGCAGCGCGCGCTCCGCCCTGCTGGCGCTGCAGGGACCTGCGAGCGCGGCGGTGCTGGCGCGCGTCTGCGAGCTGCCCACCGCGAGCATGAAGCGCTTCGCGTTCGTCGAGGGCGCCGTGGCGGGCGCGCGCGCGCTGGTCTCGCGCACGGGCTACACGGGGTCGGACGGCTTCGAGATCTATCTCGCGGCCGGCGACGCCGCCGGCGTGTTCGAGGCGCTGCTCGCCGCCGGGCGCGAGTCCGGCCTGCAGCCGGCCGGCCTCGGCGCCCGCGACACGCTGCGCCTCGAGGCGGCGCTCCCGCTCTACGGCCAGGAGCTCGACGACACCACCTCGCCGCGGGAGGCCGGGCTCGATCGCTTCGTGAAGCCGGGCGGATTCCTCGGCGCCGAGGCGATCGCCCGGCGCCACGCCGCTGGTGACCCGCGCGCCCTGGCCGGCTTCGTGCTCGAGGGCCGGGGCGTGGCGCGCGCCGGCTACGGCATCCTGCACGACGGCCGCGCCGTCGGCGTCGCGACCTCCGGCGCACCGTCGCCGACGCTCGGAAAATCGATCGGGCTCGGCTACGTTCCGCCGGCCCTTGCGGTCCCCGGCACGCGCATCGGGATCGCGATCCGGGACCGGGCGGTGCCGGCGTCGATCGCGTCGACCCCCTTCGTGAAGCGTTGACCCTCGCGCGTCGGATCGCCGTCCGCGCCGGTAGAGGAGGGAGTCCTTGGCGGAATACGAGATCCCGAACGACCTCCGCTACACGCTCGAGGACGAGTGGGTCCGCGTCGAGGGAGAGCGCGTGACGGTGGGCGTCACCGACTTCGCGCAGCAGCAGCTCGGCGACATCGTCTTCGTCGAGCTCCCCGAGGTGGGGAGCTCCATCGAGCGCGGCGAGCCCTTCGGCGTGATCGAGTCGGTGAAGGCGGTCTCCGACCTGTACGCGCCGGTCTCCGGCGAGGTGGTCGAGGTGAATGCGGAGCTCAGCGACCACCCCGATCACGTGAACGGGGACTGCTACGGCGACGGCTGGATGATCGCGATCGCCCTCACCGATCCCGGCGAGCCGGAGGGCCTGCTCGACGCCGCGCGCTACCGGAAGCACGTCGAGGAACGCAGTCGAGAGTGACCGGCGACCGCCCCCGCTACATCCCGCACACCGAGGCCGACGTCCGCCACATGCTCGACGTGATCGGGGTATCCGATCTCGACGCGCTGTTCGCGTGCGTCCCCGAGAAGCTGCGGCTCGCGCGCGCGCTCGACCTGCCGCGCGCCGCGAGCGAGCAGGAGGTGGTAGCCGAGCTGTCGCGCCTGGCGGCTCGCAACGCCAGCAGCGAGAGCCACGACTGGTTCCTCGGCGCTGGCACCTACGCGCACTACGTCCCGGCCGCCGTCTCTGCCCTCGCCTCCCGCGCCGAGTTCTTGACCGCGTACACACCCTATCAGCCGGAGATCAGCCAGGGCACGCTGCAGACCATCTTCGAGTGGCAGACGATGGTGTGCGCGCTCACCGGGATGGAGGTGTCGAACGCGTCGCTCTACGACGGCGCGTCGGCGACCGCGGAGGCGGTGCTGATGGCGATGCGCATCACGCGCCGGTCGCGGGTGGTGGTCGCTCCCGGGCTGCATCCGCACTACGCGGACGTGCTGCGCTGCTATCTGCGGGCGCTCGACGTCGAGATCGCGATGGCCGATGCCGGGCTCGAGGCCGCCGTCGACGACCGCACGGCGTGCCTGGTGGTGCAGCAGCCCGCCTTCCTCGGCACCGTCTCCGACCTGCGCGCGGCGGCGGCCGCGGCGCACGCCCGCGGCGCGCTGCTGATCTCGGTCACTGCCGAGGCCCTCTCGCTCGCGCTCCTGCGCGCGCCGGGCGAGCTCGGCGCCGACATCGCCTGCGGCGAGGCGCAGAGCTTCGGCGTGCCGATGAGCCTCGGCGGCCCCGCGCTCGGCTTCCTCGCCTGCCGCGAGCGCTTCGTGCGCCAGATGCCGGGGCGCCTGTGCGGGCAGACCGAGGACGCGCAGGGACGGCGCGGCTTCGTGCTGACGCTCTCCACGCGCGAGCAGCACATCCGCCGCGAGAAGGCGACGTCGAACATCTGCACCAACCAGGGGCTCTGCCTGCTGCTCGCGACGATCTACCTCTCGCTGCTCGGGCGCGTCGGGCTGCGCCGGCTGGCGCGGATCAACTACGCCAAGGCCGAGCACGCCAAGGCGCGGGTGCGCGAGACCCGAGGCCTGCGCCTCCCGCTCGCGGCGCCGACCTTCAACGAGTTCGCCGTCGGCGTGCCGGATTCGGGTGCGGCCGCGCTCGCGCGGGCGGAGGCGGCCGGCATCGTGGGCGGGCTCGATCTCGCCGACTACGCGCCGGAGCTCGGGCCCGCGGTGCTGGTCTGCACCACCGAGCTCGCGAGCCGCGCGGCGATCGATCGCCTCGTCGCCGCGCTGGCAAATCGATGAGCGACGCGAAGACGCCCGCGGATGGACCCGAGGCGATCGGCTTCGCGACCCGCGGCCTCGCGTGGGAGGAGCCGCTCTCGTTCGAGCGGAGCGTGCCGGGGCGGGTCGGCTACTCGCTCCCCGACCTCGACGTACCCGAGGCCGATCCGGCCTCCGCGCTGGGTGCCGACGCCGTGCGCGAGGACCTGCCCGGCCTGCCGGAGCTCTCCGAGGTCGACGTAGTGCGCCACTTCACCCGCCTCTCCACCTGGAACGCGGCGGTCGACCTCGGCCTCTACCCGCTCGGCTCGTGCACGATGAAGTACAACCCGAAGGTGAACGAGCAGGTGGCACGCCTGCCCGGCTTCGCGGGGGCGCATCCGCTGCAGCCGCCGGCACTTGCGCAGGGCTTCCTCGAGCTGGTCTGGAAGCTCGAGCGCCAGCTCGCCGAGATCAGCGGCATGGACCGCGTGAGCCTCCAGCCGGCGGCCGGGGCGCAGGGGGAGCTGGCCGGCATCATGATGGTGCGCGCCCATCACGAGCATCGCGGCGAGCGCCGGTCGCGCGTGCTGGTGCCGGACTCCGCGCACGGCACCAATCCCGCGAGCGCCGCTCTCAACGGCTACTCGGTCACCACCGTCACCAGCGGCCGCGACGGCGTGCTGCACCCCGACGCGGTGGCGGCCGCGATGGGCCCGGACGTGGCCGCGCTCATGATCACCAACCCCAATACGCTCGGCCTCTTCGAGCCGCACATCGCCGAGATCTGCGAGATCGTGCACCGCGGCGGCGGCCTGGTGTACGGCGACGGCGCCAACCTGAACGCGCTGCTCGGGATCGCGCGCCCGGGCGATCTCGGCATCGACGTGATGCACTTCAACCTGCACAAGACGTTCTCGACGCCGCACGGCGGCGGCGGTCCCGGCTCGGGGCCGGTCGGCGTCGTGAACGCGCTCGCGCCCTACCTGCCGGTGCCGATGGTGCGCAAGCTCGAGGGCAGCGAGGGCCGCGGCTACGCGCTGGACTACGAGTTCCCGCACTCGATCGGCCGCCTGCACGCGAACTTCGGCAATGTCGGCATGCTGGTGCGCGCCTACGCCTACGTGCGCTCGCTCGGTCCCGACGGCCTCCGCGCCTGCGCCGAGATGGCGGTGCTGAACGCCAACTACCTGCTGGCCCGGCTGCGCGATCGTTGGCACGTGCCGTACGACCGCCCGGTGATGCACGAGTGCGTCCTGTCGGACAAGGCGCTCGAGCCCACCGGCGTCACCACGCTCGACGTCGCCAAGCGGCTGATCGACTACGGATACCACCCGCCCACGGTCTACTTCCCGCTGATCGTCCACGGCGCGCTGATGATCGAGCCGACCGAGAGCGAGCCGCTCGAGGGCCTCGACCGCTTCGTCGCGGCGCTCGCCGCGATCGCCGACGAGGCGGAGCACGACCCCGAGCGCGTGCGCGGAGCGCCGCATCGCACCCGGCGGGGCCGCCTCGACGAGACGCGCGCGGCGCGCAGACCCGTGCTCCGATGGCAGCCCGACGCCGCGTCCTCCTGACGCTCGCCGCGCTGCTGTCCGCGGCCTGCGTGCAGGACGACGGACGGCGGTTCGACCCCATCCCCGGACACCAGCGCATGTCGGCCGAGAGCCAGCGCGAGCTCGGCTGGGACGCGGACCGCGAGATCCTGAAGGCGCTGCCGATGATCCACGACGTGCTCGTGCTGGAGTTCGTCGACGACCTGGGCCAGCTCCTGGTCGAGCACCTGGGAGAGCAGCCCTTCGAGTACCGCTTCCGCGTGCTCGTGAACCCCGAGCTCAACGCCTTCGCCGTGCCCGGCGGCTACGTCTACTTCCACAGCGGCACGCTGCTCGGCGCCGGAGACGTCGAGGAGCTCGCCGGCGTGATGGCACACGAGCTCGGCCACGTGAAGGGCGAGCACCAGGCGCGCATGGCGCAGGACGCCGCGATCCCGAGCCTGCTCGCGAGCCTGGCCGGCATCGCCGCCTCCGCCGCCACCCGGAGCGCGGCGCCGATGATCGCGGCCCAGGGCGCGAACGTCGCGCTCCAGCTCCAGTACACGCGGCAGTACGAGAGCGAGGCCGACAATCTCGCGACCGTCTTCATGACCCGCGCCGGCTACAGCCCCGAGGGCCTCGTCCGCTTCTTCGAGCGGATCCAGCTCGAGGAGCGGCGCGGCCCGAAGGACAGCGTCCCGGCCTACCTCTACTCCCACCCCGGCGTCGACGAGCGGATCGACGTGGTGAAGCAGCTCGCCACGAGCCTTCATCCAGTCGCCGCGCGGCCCGACCTCGACGCGCGCTTCGCCGCGATGCAGGGGCGCCTGGCCTGGTGCATCGACAACCAGCGCGCGAGCTGGTCGTACGTCGAGAGCTACGACCGCACCGCCACCGATCCGCTGCTCGCGGCGGCCGCACAGGCGCGCGCGGCCGAGCATCCCGATCAGGCGCTCGCGGCGCTCGAGCGCGCCGAGCGCCTCGAGCCCAACGACCCGCGCGTGGCCTTCGCGCGCGGCGAGATCTACGCGGCCGAGGGCCGCCTCGACGACGCCATCGCGTCCTACCGGCGCGCGGTCGCGCTCGACCCCAACCAGGCGGCCGTCCTGTTCGCGCTGGCGCGGGCGTACAAGGCGGCGGGCAATCGGCACAAGGCGGTGTTCTTCTTCGAGCAGGCGAGCTGGCGCGCGGGCGAGAAGGGCCCCCTGCGCGGGCTGGCCGACGGCGAGATCGAGCGCGGCGTGTTCCCGCTGGTCGAGTCGTCCGGCTTCGCCGACGGCGGGTCGGCCGACGGCGCGGCGACGGTGGCCGGCGCGCCGCGCACCGAGTTCGCGGCCGGCGATCCGCGCATCGCCTGGTGGGCGAAGCTCGGGAGCCACTGGCTCAAGTACAGCGACTACTTCAAGGTGCGCTGGGTCGATCCCAGCGGCACCGTCGGCGAGGCGGCGAAGCCGCAGCATCCGAAGCGGGCGAACCTCGCTGCCGTGCGAGACGCGCCGCTCGCGCCGGGAACCTGGCGCGTCGAACTCGTCCTCTCTGACCAGGTCGTCTACGAGGAGCGCATCGAGGTCAAGCCCTAGCGCCCTCCTAGTCCCGCTCCTCGACGCGCTTGCGCGCGACCTCCGCCCACGCTCCCGTCGGCGCGCACTGGAGATAGCGGCGCCAGTGGTCGCGGGCGCGGCGGCGGAGGCCGAGCTTCTCGTAGAGCAGGGCGGTGGAGAGCTGCGCGTCGCCGCGCAGCGGATCGACGCGCAGCGCCGCCTTGTAGTGGGCGAGCGCGGCCTCGTTGCGGCCCTGCTCCTCGAACAGGCTCGCGAGGTTCAGGTTCGCCTCGACGTGCTTCGGATCACACGCGAGCGCCCGCCGGTAGCAGGCCGCCGCCTCCTCGGGCCGCTCCTGCTGGTGGTAGATGGTGCCGAGGTTGCAGTGCGCGTCGGCGAAGTCGGGGTCGGCCTCGATGGCGCGCCTATAGGCCTCGATCGCCGCGTCGAAGCGGTCCGGCCGCGTGTCGAGCCGGCAGCCCTGCTCGAACCACTCGAGCGCCGTCTCCGGATCGGGCGACGCCGCGCCGTCCCGGCGCGGCGCCAGCAGCGCCACGTCGTCGGGCCGCTCGGGCGCCAGCGCGAAGTCGATCACCATCTGCCCGGACGGCTCGAAGAGCGCGCCGCCGTGTCGCACCACGACGCGATCGGATCCCTCCAGCCAGACACGCAGCGAGGTCACCGGCTCGTCGACCTCGGGGATGCGCTCGCGCACCGCCTCCACGCTGCGGCGGATCCGCCGGAGCGGCACGCCGTGCTCGAGCAGCACCAGGATCGCCTTGATGCAGACGAGATCGCGAAAGCCGAACGCCGGCCGCTCCTCGGCGAGCGCCGTCGGCCGCACCAGTGCGCTGCGCTCCCACTGGCGCAGCCTCGCGGGCGAGATCCCAAAGAGGCGGGAGGCGTCGCGCAGCGAGTAGGCGGTCACGGCGACCCAGTGTACGCCGGGTTAGAATGGAACGTCGACGAAACGACGTTCCATTCCGAGGAGGTGCGAATGCCCGGCGTGCTCCAGGACCCGCGCGTCGTCGTCAGCTTCAAGGATCTCGAGACCGACGAGACGCTGCGAGAGAGCGTCGAGAAGCGCTGCCGCGCGCTCGCGGCCGAATTTCCGCGCAGCGCCCGCTACGAGATCACCATCTCGCCGGACGGCGCGGGCCACGTCACCCACGCGCGCGTGAGCGGCGGCCCGATCCACATCGATACCCACGCCCGCGCCATCGAGATGAGCCTCGCGGCCGACCGCGCGCTCGGGAAGGTCGCTCACCAGCTCCGCCGGCTCCACGACAAGCGCGTCTTCGCGCGCCGCCGCGCCGCGAAGAAGGCGAATCCGAAGCGGGGCGCGAGGAAGAAAGCGGCCCGCAAACCGAGGACGTGAGGCGCCGCGAGCGCGCCATCACCGGGCGACGAACGAGCTGATAGCATCCAGGGAATCGAGGAGGACCCCCATGAAGATCGAAGGTGGTTGCTACTGCCGCGCGCTGCGATTCTCGGCCAGCGGAGATCCGCTGTTCAAGGGACAGTGCCACTGCCGCGAGTGCCAGTACATCTCGGGCGGAGAGCCCAACGTCGTGATGGGCATGCCGGCGGCCGGCTTCTCCTACACGAAGGGCTCACCGAAGGGCTTCCAGCGCAAGGACCTCGACAAGCCCGTGACGCGCGAGTTCTGTCCGGAGTGCGGGACGCACATCCTGACGCGGGCGCCCGGCCTGCCCGGAGCCGTGCTGCTCAAGGTCGGGACGTTCGACGATCCGAAGGTGTTCGGCGCTCCGCAGATGGCGATCTTCACGATCGACAAGCAGAGCTTCCACCACGTGCCGCAGGGCATCCCGGCGTTCGAGCGCATGCCGGGCTGAACGGAGCGGCCGGCCCGCCCTAGCCCAGGATCAGGTGGAGCTTCACGGCGAGGAGCAGGTTCCCGGAGAGGTGGACCCGGCGCCGTAGGAACGCCTCGGGCGCCGACATCTCGCCGCGGTTGAGCGCGCGCCAAGTGCCGACGTCGAGCCGGACGCGCAGGTTCGGCTGCTCGGCCGGGCCCTCCGTCCCCGACACGGCACCGTCGGCGATACGCAGCGCGTAGACGCCGCCGCCCTCCCCTTCGAGCTCGAACTCGAGCGTCACGGGATCGCTGCCGAGCCGCGCGCGCCGCGCCGGATCGGAGGCAACCGCCTCCGGCACCCAGCGCGTGAAGAACGCTCCGGGCGTGATGTCGTCGGGAGGGACCGCGCGCTCGCCCATCAGCCGACCTCGCCGCGCAGCGCGGCGCCGGTGAGCGAGCGCTGCGCGCGCGCCACCGCCGCGGGCGGACCCGCCGCCACGACCCGACCGCCGCCGGGCCCGCCTTCCGGGCCGAGGTCGATCACCCAGTCGGCGCGCCGGATCACGTCGAGGCTGTGCTCCACCAGCACCACGCTGGCGCCGCCGTCGAGCAGCTCGTCGAGGCACGCGAGCAGCACCTCGACGTCCGCGGGGTGCAGGCCGGTGGTGGGCTCGTCCATCGCGTAGAGCGCGCGGGGCCGCCCCTCGCTCAGCGCGGCGGCGATGCGCAGCCGCTGCGTCTCGCCGCCCGAGAGCGTCGAGAGCGGCTGCCCGAGCCGGAGGTAGCCGAGCCCGACGCGCACCAGAGGGCGCAGGCGCTCCGCGACCCCGGGAGCGTCCGCGAAGAAGCCCGCCGCCTCGTCGAGCGTCATGTCGAGCACGTCGACGATCGAGCGCCCGCCGACTCGGATGCGCAGCGCCTCGGGTCCGTAGCGCCTGCCCTCGCACACGTCGCACGGCACGCACAGGTCCTCGAGGAACTGCATGTCGACCCACTGCTCGCCGGCGCCCTCGCAGGCCTCGCAGCGGCCGCCCGCCACGTTGAACGAGAACCAGCCGGGGCCGAGGCCCAGCGCGCGCGCCTCGCGCGTGGCCGCGAAGCGGCGGCGGATCGCGTCGAATGCCTTCGAGGCGGTGGCGGGATTCGAGCGCGGGCTGCGCGCCGGCGCCACGCCGTCGACCCACACCACGCCGTCGATCGCGCCGGCGCCCTCGATCCGATCGCAGGCGCCGCGGTCGGGAGCGCCGGCGAGCTGCCCGACCAGCACGGAGCGCACCAGGCTCGACTTGCCCGCGCCCGAGACGCCCGTCACGCACACGAGCTGCCCGAGCGGCACGTCGACCGTGACGTCCTTCAGGTTGTGGGCGCGCGCGCCCACGACGCGCAGATGCCCCGACGCCTGCCGCCGCGGCCGCGGGCGCTGTGCGAGCTCGCCGCGCAGCACGCGGCCGGTCGGCGAGTCTCGATGCGCGCGCACGGCGTCGAGCGGGCCCTGGACGAGGAGTCGCCCGCCGAGCCGCCCGGCGCCCGGGCCGAGGTCGATCACGTGGTCCGCCGCCGCCAGGATCTCGGGCGCGTGCTCGACGACGACCACCGTGTTGCCCTGGTCTCGGATCGCGCGCAGCACCGAGAGCAGCCGCGCGACGTCGCGTGCGTGCAGCCCCACCGAGGGCTCGTCGAGCACATAGAGGGCCGCGGTCAGCGTGCCGCCGAGCGCGCTCGCGAGCTGGATGCGCTGCGCCTCGCCGCCCGAGAGCGTCCGCATCTGGCGGTCGAGCGCGAGGTAGCCGAGGCCGACCTCGGCGGCGGTCTGCGCGCGGGCCCGCAGCGCCTCGACCAGCCGGCCGGCGCGCGCGCCGTCGGCGGCTCCGAGCGCGAGCCCGTCGAGCCAGCCGCGCAGCTCGGCGATCGTCATGCGCGACACGGCACCGAGGTTGCGCCCGTCGACGAACACCGCGAGCGCCTCGGGCCGCAGCCGCTCGCCGCGGCAGTCGGGACACGGGTCGAAGCGCCGGTAGCGCGCGATCAGCACGCGCGCCTGCACCTTGTAGCGGCGGCTCTCGAGCCACTCGAAGAAGCCGCGCACGCCGTACCAGTCTCCGCCGTCGCCCTCGATCACGAGCCGGCGCGCGGCGTCGTCGAGGTCGGACCACGGAGAGTCCGCGGGGATCTCGAGGCGCTTGCAGGCGCGCATCAGGTCCTTCTGCAGGTACTTGCCCATCGGCGTCGTGAAGGGGGCGACGGCGCCGTCCGCCAACGACTTCCGCGGGTCCGGAACGACGCGCTCGACGTCGAGCGCTGCGACCCGCCCGAAGCCCTGACACGTCGGGCAGGCGCCGAGGGGGCTGTTGAAGGAGAAGAGCGCCGGCTCCAGCGCTGGGAATCGCCGGCCGCAGCCGTCGCAGGCGAAGCCCTCCCGATAGAGCGCGCGCTCGCCGCCCTCGGGCACCACCCAGACCGCGCCCTCGCCGCGCGCGAAGGCGGTCGCGATCGCCTCGACCAGCCGGCCGCGCGAGTCCTCGCCGAGAGCCAGCCGATCGATCAGCACCAGCGCGCCCTCGCGCAGCGCTGCGAGCTTGCGCGGCGCGAGCTCGGCGAGGTCGACCAACGCGCCCGACGCGTCGAGCAGGCGCGCGTACCCGTCGCGCAGCAGGCCCGCGTGCAGCTCGGTGGCAGAGACCCGGCGACCCTGGGGCAGCGCAACGCCGAGCGAGACGCGGCGCCCGCGCCAGCGCGCGAGGACGCGTCCAGCCACGGCGTCCGCCGTCCCAGGCTCGGCTCGCAGCCCGCACTGCGGACAGCGCGTCTCGCCGATCTTCGCCCACAGGAGCCGCAGGTGGTCGAGCAGCTCGGTCGAGGTCCCCACCGTCGAGCGCGCGTTGGTGACGCGATTGCGCTGCTCGATGGCGATGGCCGGCGGCAGGTTGCCGATGCGGTCGACCTCGGGCCGCGGCAGGCGCTCGAGGAACTGGCGCGCGTAGGTGGAGAGCGAGGCCACGTAGCGCCGCTGCCCTTCGGCGTAGAGTGTGTCGAAGGCGAGCGTCGACTTGCCCGAGCCCGAGACGCCCGTCACGACCGTGAGGCGCCGCAGCGGAATCGAGCAGGTGACGCCGCGCAGGTTGTGCGAGCGCGCGTTCTCGATCTCAATGGACCCAGCGGGCTTCGCGGCGATCGAGTCGGCGGGCTTGGCGGCCCCAGAGACGGACGGCTTCGCGGCCATCGAGGCGGTGGGTGTGGGGATCGTATCGGCGGCCAACGCGTCGCCGTCAGTCGCGCGGGTCGGGCTCTTCCACGAGCAGCGTCACCGTGATGTGGTCGCCCGACTCGCTCTGGCCCATGTGGACGACGGTCACGCCCGGGCGCGCCGCGAGGAACTTGTTGAGATCCTCCTCCACCTCCTTGGCGAGGCCGCGCACCACCACCGCCCGCAGCGCGATCGGATTCATCCCTCTGCCCTCACCGCCTGTCGCGTCGCCTCGGCCGCGTAGCGCTCCTTGCCGGCGGCGGCCGCCGCCGCAGCGACTGCGCGCCAGGCCTGTGCGCCCGGATCCTCGCCGAGCACGCGAGAGATCTCGCGCACCAGGAAGCTGTCGCCTTCGGCGATCGCGCCCTCGCGCAGCGCGGCCAGCCGATCTCGCGCACCCGCCTTCTGGAAGAAGCCGATCGCGTCCCAGCTCCGGCCCTCGGCGAGGTACGCCTCGGCCAGCCGCAGCGCGGCATCGGCGCCGAGCTCGCGCTCGATCAGGTGGCGGCGCTCGAGGGGATTCGGGATCGGTCTCTTCGCCATGCTCGACCTTCGACCTCTAGTATCGGACCACGTGGGGATCCACTGTAAGCGACCAGGCCTCGATGCCGCCCGCCAGGCTCCACACGTCCCGGAAGCCATGCCGTGAGAGGGTCCCCGCCGCGCGCGCGCTGCGGCCTCCCTTGTGGCAAAGCACCACCACCGTCTCGTCCCGCCAGCTCGCGAGCCGCTCGATCTCCGCCTCGAGGCGCCCGAGCTGCACGAACTCGGCACCCTCGATGCGCGAGCGCTCGAGCTCCTCCGGCTCCCGCACGTCGAGCAGCAGGAAGCGCTCGCCGCGCGCGCGCATCGCCGCCACCTCGGCGGCGCTCTTCTCGCGCACCTCGGCGGCGGGCTCGACGCCGCAGAGGCCGTCGTAGTCGACGAGCTCGACGAGCGTGCGGCGCTCCCCGCAGAGCGGGCAGTCCGGGTCCTTCTGCAGCTCGTACTCGGCGAAGCGCATGGCGAGCGCGTCGTAGACGAGGAGCCGCCCGATCAGCGGCTCGCCGATTCCCGCCAGCAGCTTCACGGTCTCGGTGGCCTGGACCAGAGCGACGAGCCCCGGCAGCACGCCGAGCACGCCGCCCTCGGAGCAGGACGGCATCGAGCCCGGCGGAGGCGGCTCGGGATAGAGGCAGCGGTAGCAGGGCCCTCGGCGCGCATCGAAGACGATGGCCTGCCCCTCGAAGCGGAAGATCGAGCCGTGGACGTTCGGCTTGCCGAGCAGCGCGCAGGCGTCGTTGGCGAGATAGCGGGTCGGGAAGTTGTCGGCGCCGTCCACGACCACGTCGTAGTCGGCGAGCATCGCCAGGGCGTTCGCGGACGATAGTCGCACGGCGTGCGTCTCGACCTTGACGTCGGGGTTCTGCGCGAGGATCCGCTCGCGGGCGACCTCCGTCTTGGGCCGCCCGACGTCGCGCACGCCGTAGAGGATCTGGCGCTGCAGGTTCGACGCGTCGACGACGTCGGAATCGACCAGGCCGAGCGTGCCGACGCCGGCCGCGGCGAGGTACTGCGCCACGGGGCAACCGAGGCCGCCGGCGCCGATCAGGAGCACGCGCGACGCGAGCAGGCGCCGCTGCGCGTCGACCCCGAACTCGGGGAGCGCGAGGTGCCGCCGGTAGCGCTCGAACTGATCGGGTCGCAGCAACGGCCGTGCAGCCGGAGGCGGGACCATGTCGCGGAGGCTATCGGAAGCGCCTCGGGGCGCAAACCGCACAGCGAAAGGGCCTCCCGACGCGGCGGGAGGCCCCCTTCGAACGACGCGGCGCAGGATGCTGCGCGCGGCTACTGGACGTCCTCGCCGGCTTCGGCCTTGGGCGGCGTCACCGTCACCTTGTACGCCTTGCGCGGCTTGTCGGTGAACTTCCACTCGACCGTCACCCAGTCCTTCTTCTTGATGTCCTCCCACTTCGTCTTCTCGCCTTCGACGACCGTCGAGTCGAGCTTCTCGAAGGGGACCTTGTCGCCCTTGCGGTTGTCGACGATCAGCTTCTTCGCGCTGATCTCGTCGACGACGCCGCTGAACTCGCGCGACTGCGCGTGCGCCGCCGCTGACACCAGCGACAGGCCGAGCGACAGCACCGCGATCCCGCCGACCTTGCGAACGATCTGGAGCATGGAACCGCCTCTCCTTTTCCCCGGTGCGCTGCCGCGAGCCGGCGTGCGCAGCCCCAACGACGGTCGATTCGACGAGGGGTCGACCGTCCTATTCGCGTTCCCCGCCGGCGCCTCATGCGCCGATGTCCCGCCGCCAACCCGCCCACGCAACGTGGCGCAGGACGATGCTGGTGCCGGAGGTGGGACTCGAACCCACACGGCCTCGAGGGCCGGGGCCTTTTGAGGGCCCTGCGTATGCCAGTTCCGCCACTCCGGCGGGCGGGCGCGCCAACATACCATGCTGCGGAGCAGCTTCCACGCGCGCGCCATATCGAGGCTTTACAGCGCCAGACCCCGGCGATAGCTTGCCCGGCCGTCCGCTGGGGCTGTAGCTCAGTTGGGAGAGCGCTTGAATGGCATTCAAGAGGTCGGGGGTTCGACTCCCCCCAGCTCCACCAGCGGA